>JAEWGX010000072.1 GCA_023388075.1 Pseudomonadota bacterium | reverse complement strand
GGCCGGACGAGGTCAATCGGCTGCTGCTCGAGTTCCTGGCCGGGCAGCGACCAGCAGCCGCGCAGCGATCACCAGCTCGCGACAGCCGGTAGCAGGATCGGCCTCGCGGGCGAACCGGCGGCGGGGGCGGGGGGCGCCGCGGGGCGCCGCCGCCGGTTCGCCCGCGAGGCCGATCCTGCTACCGGCTGTCGCGAGCTGGTGATCGCTGCGCGGCTGCTGGTCGCTGCCCGGCCAGGAACTCGAGCAGCAGCCGATTGACCTCGTCCGGCCGCTCCTGCTGGACCCAGTGCCCGGCCCCTGCCACCAGGTGGACGCCGCTCATCCGCGTGCACGCCTTGCCCTGCATGCGGTCGAGATCGCCCGGTCGCTGGTGAATGCCCCAGTCGCGCTCGCCCGCGATGAAGCAGGACGGCACGTCGATCGTCCGCCCGGACCACACCTGCAGCTCCGAGCGCATCCGCTCGTCGGTCAGGTTGCGATACCACTGCAACGCGCCCTGGAAGCCGGTCCGCGCAAACTCACCGCTGTAGACGCGCAGTTCCCGGTCGGGAAGCCATTGGTTCGCCGCGATCGCCTGCGGCGACGGCATCTCCCGGGCAACGGTCCGGGGCATGTCGTCGGACAGGTCCATCACATAGTAGGTGGGCAGCTTCTGCAGCAAGTCGGCGCGCCAATCCGACAGCTCGAACGGCCGGTTGCCGGGCCAGTCGCCGCTCTTGTGGTGGTAGTACGCCCGCAGGAAGTCATGCACGCCCTGCGGCGGGCGTTCCATGTCCGCTGCCGCGTCGGGGCCGGCGTAATACCACTGGTAGTGCTTGCGTGGGCGGGGCAGCGCGGCGAGTGCCGCGTGGATGTCCGCCGGGTGGTCCGCGGGCTGGGCACGCGCGGTGTCGAAAGGCAGCGCAGGGGGCCCGGCGAACGGCGCGCTCATCATCACGGCGGCGCGGAAGACGTCCGGGCGCAGCAATGCGCACCAGGCGGCGACGAAGGAGCCGAAGTCGTGGCCCACCACCGCATCGACCGATCGGTAGCCCAGCGCGGCGACCAGGCCGATCGCATCCCGGACCAGGTTGATCAGGCGATAGGAGCCGACGTCGCCGTCGTAGCGCGGGTCCCAGCCGGTGGTGCGACCGTAGCCGCGCTGGTCCGGGGCGACGACGTGGTAACCGGCATCCGCCAGTGCCGGCATGACCTTGCGCCAACTGTAGGCGAGCTCGGGGAACCCGTGCAGCAGCAACACGCAGCGCCGGTCTCCCGGGAGGGTGCCCTCGGACCGTGTCGTTCCGCCGGCCTCGAGCACATGCATGTCGAGGCCGTTCACCCCGCGTACGAAGCCGGCGCGCACCGGCGGTGCAAGCAGCGCCGATTCCAGCGGCGGCATGGCCACCGGCCCCGCGCCGGCCGATGAAGAAGGCAAGCGTGCGGGGCCGCGCGCGGACGCCGCCGCGGCGGAGGGAGCAGGGGGTGGAGAGGCTGATGTCATGCGGTCGATCATGCCACAATGCGCGTCGGCCGCCGGCGGCAGCGAGCGCGGCCGCAACCCTTGCGCGAGGTGAACGCTTGAAGTTCGAGATGGCGGAGAACTCCCTGTTCGCGATCCTGCTGCGCTCGTCGTGGTGGATCAGCGCCGCCGTCACCGTGGGCATCGTGATGGTGTCGTGGTTGGCCTTGCCGAGGCAGTACTTCATCTTCGGCGCGGTGGCGGCGTTGCCGTTCGCGGTGATCGCGGGAATCACGCTCTGGCGGCAGCTGCAGCGACCCAGCGCGGCACGGGTGGCCAGCACCGTCGCGGCAGTGGGCGCGATGAGCTGGAAGGATTTCGCGGACCGCCTGGAGGCGGGCTTTCGCCGCGAGGGCTACGAGGTGACCCGCGTCGAAGCGGCCGGCGCCGACTTCGAGATGCGCCGCGACGGCCGCAAGACGCTGGTCAAGGCCAAGCGCTGGAAGGCCGGCCGTACCGGCGTCGAGCCGCTGCGCGAGCTGGTCGCGGCGCGCGATCATCGGGAAGCCGACGAGATCGTCTACGTGGTCACCGGCGCGGTGACCGAGCAGGCTGCCCGCTTCGGGGCTGAGAACCGCATCCGGCTGATGCAGGGCGAGGACCTGGCCAAGCTGCTCGACATCCGGCGCTGAATCAGGCCTGCCGGGAAGCGGTCATCGGGCCGGCGTCGGCCGGGCTCATCGGGCTGCGCCGTGCGCCGGGGCGCGGCCCAACGAGAGGACTGCGATGCGAATACTCTGGAGGTACCTCGCGCCACACCGTGGCCTGATCGCGCTCTCGCTGGTTCTCGCCGGGGTCGCGCAGGTCCTCGCGCTGGTGGACCCGATCATCTTCGGCTGGATCATCGACCGCTACGCGACCAATCGCGACGGGCGCAGCGCCGACGAGCTGGTGGCCGGAGTGCTCGGGTTGCTCGGGCTCGCGGTGGCGGTCGCGATCGCCTCGCGGCTCGCCAAGGCGGTGCAGGAGTACCTCACGCGGCTGATCGTGCAGAAGTTCGGGACTCGCATCTTCAACGATGGCCTGCGCCAGACGCTGCGGCTCACCTACCAGGAGTACGAGGACCTGCGCAGCGGCGAGACCCTGTCGACGTTGCTCAAGGTGCGGTCCGACACCGAGCGCTTCATCAATGCGTTCATCAACATCCTGTTTGCCTCGGTGGTCGGTGTCTGCTTCCTCGCCTGGTACTCGGTGACCAAGCACTGGGCGCTGGTCCCGGTGTTCTTCGTGGGCGTGCTGCTGCTCGGTGGCCTGACCGGGCTGCTCAGCCGCGAGATCAAGGCGCAGCAGCGCTCGATCGTCCGCGAGACCGCCCGCAACGCCGGCTTCGTGACCGAGTCGCTGCGCAACATCGAGCTGATCAAGAGCCTTGGCCTCACGTTCCCGGAGATCCGCAGGCTGCAGGCGCAGACGGAGCACGTCTTCGGCCTCGAGATGGCCAAGGTGAAGCGGATGCGGGTGCTCTCCTTCCTGCAGGGCGTGGCGCTCAGCCTGTTGCGCCACTCCATCCTGTTCACGTTGCTGTGGCTCATCTTCCACGATGTGCTGAGCACCGGCGAGCTGATCGCCATGCAGTTCATCTCGATGGCGATCTTCACGCCACTGCAGGAGCTGGGCAACATCATCCTCGCCTATCGGGAAGCCGACGGCTCGCTGCAGAGCTTCGATGCGCTGCTGCGCAAGCCGATCGAGCGACGGCCTCAGTCGCCGGTCCCCGTCGGACCGGTCGAGCGGCTGAGCTTCGTCGACGTGGTGTTTCGCCACAAGGGCGCGCGCCAGAACGCGCTCGATGGGGTGACCTTCTCGGCCGAGCTTGGCGACACCGTGGCCTTCGTCGGCCCGTCGGGCTCCGGCAAGTCCACACTGGTGAAGCTGCTCGTTGGCCTGTATCGGCCACAGTCCGGTGAAGTGGTCTACAACGACATCTCCACGCTGGACCTGCGCTACAACGAGGTGCGTCGCCAGATCGGGTTCGTGACGCAGGAGACCCATCTCTTTGCCGGCACCATCCGCGAGAACATGCAGTTCGTGAAGCCCGACGTCACCGACGACGAGATCGTGGAGGCCATGACCCGGGCATCCTGCGCCAACCTGCTTCACGCCACGCCGCTGGGGCTCTCGGCGACCATCGGCGAGATGGGCATGAAGCTTTCCGGAGGCGAGAAGCAGCGCCTCTCGATCGCCCGGGCACTGGTGCGCGAGCCGCGCCTGCTGATCTTCGACGAGGCCACCTCCGCACTGGATTCGATCACCGAGGAGCAGATCACCGAGACGATCCGCGGGGTCTCGGCGCTGCGCCGCCAGATCACCATCCTGATCGCGCATCGGTTGTCCACTATCATGCATGCGGACACGATCCACGTCCTGGAGAAGGGCCGGATCGTCGAGAGTGGCGACCACGCCATGCTGGTGGAGCGCAAGGGTCTTTACTACGCGATGTGGCGCCAGCAGATCGGTGAGCGCCACTGATCGGCCAGCGGCTTTTTCGCGGGACAGGCGCCCGCGGCACGGAGGGTCTCGATGAAGCTCGGAATCGCGGATACACAGGCGAGCGCGGAGGATATCGCGGCGGGCTGCGAAGCGGCTCTCGCACTGATGGCAAGCCGAAACGTCTCGCCGGAAGAGGCCTACAAGGCCGTCATGTCCCGTTCCAACCGGGAGCGGCGCTTCGACCGCCACGCCGCGCGGGCCTGGGACGATGCGGAGGACGAGGCGATCCGCGTGGCGTATCACGGAAAGGATCCCGAGGACGATCCGGTGCTGATCCCCGTGGATTGACCCTGCACCGCAGCGGATATTCCTTGACGGGTGCCGCCGTGCCTGTTGGAATCCGCCTGCCTCCGCAAGGGAGTAGCCGGCGCGGTCCGATCCGCGCCGCGGCATCGTCAATACGTTGACGGTCGTCCTGGCAAGCGACCGTCATCCGGTGCCGCAACCCCGCGTCGATGCATGACCGGGACGGCAAGACTTGCGAGAACCTCGACAACCCGTCAGCCGGCGCCTGCCACGCCGGTAGGAAGGTCTTCGCATGCTCTCCATCGGTACGCCACTGCTGTGGTCGCTGTTCTCCGTATTCGTCATCGCCGCGCTCGTGGTCGATTTCCTCGTGCTGGAGCGTCGCGGCGCCCGGTCGGTCTCGCTGCGCGAAGCCGCCACCTGGTCCCTGGTGTGGGTCGCCGTCTCCTTCGCGTTCGTCGGCTGGCTCTGGTGGTACCTGGGCGGTACGTCGGCAGACCCCGCCATGCGGACCCTGGCCGACGCGAAGGCTCTCGAGTTCGTCACCGGCTATGTCGTGGAGAAGGCGCTGGCGGTGGACAACATCTTCGTGTTCCTGCTGCTCTTCACGTACTTCGCGGTGCCGGCGCAGTTCCAGCGCCGGGTGCTGATGATCGGCATCATCGGCGCCCTGATCCTGCGCGCGGTGATGATCCTCATCGGCGCCTGGCTGATCGCCCAGTTCCACTGGGTCATGTATCTCTTCGGCGCCTTCCTCGTCTACACCGGCGTCAAGATGTGGCGCGCGGCTGGAGAGGAGCCGGACCTCGATGCCAACCCGGCGTTGCTCTGGGTCCGGCGGCGCATCAAGATCTCGCCGCACTACGAAGGCGAGCGGTTCTTCACCCGGGTGGACGGCGTGCGCATGGCGACGCCGCTCCTGGTGGTGATCCTGCTGATCGGCATCGTCGACGTGGTCTTCGCGGTCGATTCCATTCCCGCGATCTTCGCGATCACCCGTGACCCGTTCATCGTCCTCACCTCGAACGTCTTCGCCATTCTTGGCCTGCGGGCGATGTACTTCCTCCTGGCCGGCATGCACGAACGCTTCCACCTGCTCTCCTATGGGCTCGCCGTCGTGCTGGTGTTCATCGGCGCGAAGATGCTGCTGATCGACGTGTACAAGATACCGATCGCCTGGTCGCTCGGCGTCACCGTCGCCGTGCTCGCGGCCGCGATGGTGCTCTCGCTGCGCATCCCGGCGCGGCCGGGCAAGGCCGGGAGCGCGTATCCGTTCGGCACTCGCCGGCACGAGCCGCAACCGCCGGCGGCGGAGTAGGTGGCCAAGGCGCCTATCCGTCTCCGGTCACTCCCAGGGGTGGCGTTCGGCGTCCGGAGTGGCCGGCCCCGGTGCAATGCCCACGATGTCGTGGGGGATGCGCGGACATGATGGCGCAAGGTGAGCAACGATGCCCGCTGCATTCGCTTCACGCACCTCGATTCACGGATTGATCATGACCGACCAGGAACGCCAGGCCATCGCGGCGATCGCATTGCTCGCCGCCTATGCCGACGGAGACAAGAGCGCGGACGAGCGCGAGGAGATCGACAGCGTCGTCGCGGTGCTGGAGGGACCGCTGCCCATGGTCGCGCTGCATCGGGACGTGCTGCTCGGGAAGACGACCCTGGAGTCCGCCGCCGGTCAGCTCTCGACCCGGGAGCTGAAGCAGCTCGCCTACGAATGCGCGCTCGGCGTGATCCAGGCGGACGGGCAACGCAACGCGGCCGAGGAGGCGTTCCTTGCCCGTCTCGCTCCCGCGCTGGGACTCTCCGGCGAGTCGCTGCAGGCGCTGCGGGCCGGCGCGGACGCGCTCGCCGGGATGCCGTTCGAGCCGGACGACGCCGACGAGGCGGTGGATCCGGAGGAAAAGGCGGCTGCCGAGGTCGCGAGCGGCAAGATCTTCATCGGCACCGGCGACAGCAGCACCAGGGCGATCGTCCCGTCGTCACCGGGCGGGGTCGCGCCCGCCGCCGCGCCCGACGAAGAGGCGCTCGACAAGATGATCCTGGACGCCTCGATCCTGAACGGCGCGCTCGAGCTCCTGCCGCAGGGTCTCGCTTCGATGGCGATCATTCCTCTGCAGATGAAGCTCGTCTACGGCATCGGCAAGGCGCATGGCCACCAGCTCGACCGCGGTGCGGTGAAGGACCTGCTGGTCACCATGGGGGCGGGCGTCACCGGCCAGTATGTCGAGGACATCGGACGTCGCCTGATCGGCGGGCTCCTCGGGGGCAGGCTGCTGGGGGGGCTCGCGCGCGGTGCGACCGGCGCCGCGTTCTCCTTCGCCACCACCTGGGCGATCGGTCAGGTCGCCAGGCGCTACTATGCCGGCGGCCGGACGATGGACGCCGCCACGCTGAAGGCCTCCTTCATGGAGCTCGTCGAGGAGGCGAAGCAGCTGCAGGCGCGCTACGTCCCGCAGGTCGAGGCGCAGGCGAGGTCGGTGGATACGTCGCGACTGCTGGACCTGATCCGCGGACGCTGAGCCGCCCGGCGCCGGACCGAGGCGCGCCGCCGATCCCGTCAGGCCGTGGCGTCGCGTCCCCGGCCGCGCCAGGCGCCCACGACCTTGCCGGCGAGTGTGACCACGGCGAGCGCGATCGCGCCCGCGATGATTCCCGCCACGGCGTTCAGCAGCATCGGCGTGACCGGGCCCAGCAGCACGCCCACGCCGGGAAGCCCTGCCACGTCCGCGCTGGCATCCTCGATCCAGTGGTGTGCCGAGGCGATGCCGTGGGTCAGGATGCCCCCGCCTACCAGGAACATGGCCGCCGTGCCGACCACCGACAGCGTCTTCATGAGCCAGGGCGCCGCGGCCAGGATGCCGAAGCCGGCCTTGCGCACGGTCGCGGGCCAGGTGCCGTCGCCCTTGCGTTCGCTGAAGTGCAGGCCGACGTCGTCCAGCTTCACGATGCCGGCCACCAGACCGTAGACCCCCACCGTCATCGCGAAGGCAATCGCCGTCAGCACCGCGAGCTGGGTGAACAGCGGCTGGGCCGCCACCGTGCCGAGCGTGATCGCGACGATCTCCGCCGAGAGGATGAAGTCGGTGCGGATCGCCCCGCGGATCTTCTCCCGGTCGGTCGCATCCAGCCGCGCCGAGGCGGCAGTGTGCTCGGACGTGCGCGCCGCCGCGTCCACTGCAGGAGCAGCCGCCACGACCGCCTCGGCCGCCGGTGCACCGGGCGTCTCGGCCTCGGCATGGCCATCGGACGGTGAAGAATGGAACAGCCGGTGCGCGATCTTTTCCACGCCCTCGTAGCACAGGTACAGGCCGCCGAGCATCAGCAGCGGCGTCACCAGCCAGGGCGCCACCGCGCTGATCGCCAGGGCCGCCGGCACCAGGATGAGCTTGTTGACCGACGAGCCCTTGGCCACCGCCCACACCACCGGCAGCTCCTTGCTGGGCGTGATGCCGGACACCTGCTGGGCGTTGAGCGCGAGGTCGTCCCCCAGCACACCGGCGGTCTTCCTGGCGGCAACCTTGGTCAGCACCGAGACGTCGTCGAGGACGCTGGCGATATCATCGAGCAGTGCGAGCAGGCTTCCGGTAGCCATGGCGTTCCTCGAAGTCGGGTGATGCTCGAAGCACCGAAGGTCCGGCGCGTGCCGGCATTGGAGCACATGCCGGCAAGGCCTGTCGCACGAGTCGTACCCGATGCGGCCCGCGGGGCCGCGAGCGTTGACGGAGGAATTGATGGGGAAGAGGAGCGGCTTCGTTGCGGGCGTCGGCCGGTGCCGTCGCCGATCCGCACGGTGGCTGCACCGGCTCGTCGGCGCCGGTGCCGCCGCGCTCGCCTTGCTGGCAGCGCCGCTGTCCGCGGCACCCGCGGACAGCAACCCGTCTCCGGGACCCGCCGCCGCGACGCTTCCGCAGGCGCGGCCGGTACCGGGCGGCATCGCCCGGATCGACCTCGGCAGCGCGCCGAAGGCGCCGACGGTGCGCTTCGACGATGTCCCGGCGCTGGTGGTCGGCTCGCCGGCCGCCTGGACCGCGATCGTCGGCATCCCGCTTTCGACCAAGCCCGGCACCGCGCAGGTCGAGGTGACCCGCGCCGGTGGCGCGACGACGCGGGTGCCGTTTCGCATCGACGAGCACAAGTATGCCGAGCAGCGGCTGAAGGTCGCGCCCGGCAAGGTCGATCTCTCGCCGGAGGATCTTGCACGCTACCAGCGCGAGCGCAAGCATCTCGCGACGGTGTCCGCCACCCGCAGCAACGCCGTCCCGGCCAGCTTCCGCATGCTGCAGCCGGTGCCCGGCCCGCGGTCGAGCTCGTTCGGGTTGCGCCGGTTCTTCAACGGCAAGCCACGCAATCCGCACAGCGGCATGGACATCGCCGCGCCGACCGGCACCGCCGTGGTCGCGCCGGCGCCCGGGCGGGTCATAGACACCGGCGACTACTTCTTCAACGGGAACACGGTCTGGATCGACCACGGTGGCGGCCTCCTGACCATGTACTGCCACCTGGACTCGATCGCGGTGCGCAACGGCCAGGCGGTGACCGCCGGCGAGCGAATCGGCACGGTGGGCGCGACAGGGCGCGTCACCGGGCCGCACCTGCACTGGTCGGTCAGCCTCAATCGGGCGATGGTGGATCCGGCGCTGTTCCTCGACTGACGCCGTGTGTGCTCAGGCGAGCGGGACGGTGAACCGCATGGTGGTCCCTTCGCCGACCGTGCTCTCGACGCGGATGGTGCCGCCGTGCGCCTCGACGATGCCGCGGGCGATGTAGAGGCCGAGGCCAGCGCCGCCGCGGCCGGTCCGCTCCTTCCAGTAGCGCTCGAAGATCTGCGGCTGCTTCTCGGGCGGGATGCCGCCCCCCCGGTCAGCCACCGAAAACTCGCAGAAGCCATCGCCCGTGGCGACAGCCCGGACGTGGATGTCCGAATGCTCGGGTGCGAACTTCGAGGCATTGCCGATGAGATTGGACAGCACCTGGAAAAGGCGCTCCGGGTCCGCCCGGATCGCGAGGTCCGGCGCCGGATCGATGACGAGCGCTTGGCGGTTGGACTCGCAGACCGGATGGAGCAGCTCGAAGGCTTCCTCGAGCACCTGGGCCACGTTCTTGCGCACCGGCGTCACGTCGAAGCGGCCCGCCTCGATGCGGGCAAGGTCCAGCAGGTCGTTCAGCAGCGAAGCCATCCGCTCGCCGGCGCGCTGCACCACCTGCGCGCTCGCCCGCAGCCGCTGCGCGGTGTCCGCCGGCGCCTCCATGCCGAGCAGCAGGCGCTGGATGATTGCCGCCTGCATCACCACGACCGACATCGGCGTGCGCAGGTCGTGCGCGACCACGGCGACGAGCTCGTCGCGGGCCTGCACCGCCGCCTCGGCACGTCGCACCTGCCTGGACAGGTCCGACTCGATCGCCGATCGGCGCAGCTCCGCCGCACAGTGGAGATCGACGCGGCCCCAGGGTAGCGAGCGGCCGCGCACCTCCTGCTTCCACAGCTCGAAGGAGCGTCGCGGGTGCAGGCCGAGGACCGGCCGGGGCGCGGCTGCGGCTGGGGAGGCGCCGTCCTTCGCCACGATCGGATCGTCGGGATTGCCGCCCCAATGCACGGTGTGGACCAGCTCGGGACGAAACCAGAGCACGCAGCTGTGCAGCGGCGGGGGCAGCACGATGGCGAGGACGCCGCTTGCCACGGTGGCGCAGCCGATCCAGCGCGCATCGACGTTCGAGAGCTCCCGTGTCGACCAGATACCGGAGGCGCCGGCCCGCTCGGCGACCCACCGCGACAGCTCGAGCGCCGTCGCTGCCTCCGGTGCGGCGCCGACGAGGGTCACCGAGTCGCCCACCACGACGGCAGCGCCGGCGGCGTCGGTCACCGCGAGCAGCGCGGCCTCCTCGGCCCGCCATCCGAGGAGGCCGTGCTCCGTGGCTTGCGCCAGGGCGCCGACGAGCGCTCGCATCGCGCCGGCGCGCGCGGCCTTCCGGCGCTCCAGCTCGAGCGTCTGCAGCGCGCCGATCTGCAACGAGACGAACCGGCCGATGGTCTCGCAGGCACCGCGCATCCGCGAAGGAATGGCGAGCGGCGTGCGGTGGCCGCAGCTGAGCAGCCCCCAGAGCCGTCCATCCACCACCAGCGAGACGCTCATCGAGGCCTGCAGGCCCATGTTGGCGAGATACTCGAGGTGCACGGGAGAAACGCTTCTCAGCAGCGCATGGGATAGATCGAGCGGCTTGTCGCCTGCGGGCGCGCCGCTTCCGGTGTGCCCCGCGACCAGCGGAACCGGCTGGTAGCGGCCGTCGGGGATGACCCGGATCCAGTTGCGCCGATAGAGCTCACGCGCCTGGCGCGGAATGTCCGACTCGGGAAAATGCAGGCCGAGATAGCGGTCGACCTCATCGCTGCGCGCTTCGGCGAGCACCTCGCCGTGGTCGTCGTCGTCGAAGCGATAGGCGACCACCCGGTCGAAGCCGCTCAGCTCCCGCACCACTTCCACCGCCGCCGCGAGCAGCGACCGGAGGTCGTCGAGATGGGACAGTCGACGCAGGCCGCGATCCAGCAGCGACGACGTAGCCGCCGTTTCCTGGACCTCCGCGTCTTCCACCTCCAGGATCGCCAGGCCGTCGTGCTGGTGCACCGTGCCTTCCAGCCGGCGACCGTGCATCTCGAAGCGCATGGTGACCGGCACTGCGGCATCGGAAAGCGTGTCACCGACCGCGCGCAGCGCGTTGGCCGGCAGCACCCTGTCCAGCGGGCTCGAGAGCAGGGTGGCGAGGTCGACGCCGAGGAAGGCGCCGGCGTTGGCGCTCGCCTGGCGCACCGTGAGCGACCCGGGGTCGAAGGCGATCAGGCACCCGTGCGGCTGGATCGCGCCGGGGATATGGATAGGCTCGCGGGCACAGGCGTCCAGGTCGATGTCGGTGGTGGTCGCGGGCTCGGCGGGCTTCATGGCGAGGTCCTGTCCAGGGAGCGCCATGGCCCGGCGAGCCACGCCTGCAGGAGTTCGAAGGTCGCGACGGCCGAAGCGACGACCCGTTCGCCCGCGAGGGCCGGCAGCGCCTCCAGGTAGGCCAGGGTCTCCTGCCAGCGCCGGCCGGTGTCGGCGCCGTATGCGTCCCAGTAGCGCAGGGCTCGTCCGTAGAGCCACGGCGCGTCCTGCAGCCCTCGCGTGATCACCCGGCCGCCCAGCGTCGAGCCTTCGATGACGTAGAGCGCACCGGCGGCCTCCGCTTCGCTGCCGCAAAGCTTCGATGCCGCGTCACAAAGCGGCAGGCTGCGAAGCCGCGCCGCCGGCACCCCGAGCCGCCCGAGGTCGTCGGCGAGGAGCGGCGCCTTGAGGCGCGGCACACGGATGGCGTCGGGCACCATGCCTTCGAGCGCGGGCTCCCAGGCCGCATGGAATCCATGCAGGCGCTCCAGCAGGCGAACCACCTTCGCTTCCTCGACGAGGGGCGCTGCCAGGCCGAGCGCCGCCTCCAGGCGCTGGTGCGACGACCGCGTGGCGCTGCGCAACCGCGAATGCACGCCTGGCCTGGCTGCGCCGTCCCCGGACGGACCGCTCAAACCACCTTCTCCCCCGGGTGGCCGATCTTGCGCAGCGGCTCGTAGCGCGACGGGCTGCGCAGCGGATGGGCTGCCTGGCCGCCGTTCCACTGTGGATCGTCTATCGACTGGAACCCCTGCTTGAGCCGCTCGCCCCAGCCGGTGCGGATCGACGCGAAGTAAGGGTTGTGCTCGTCGATGCACACGTGCTTGTCGGAGCTCAGCCGGTTGCTCTCGTAGACGAGCAGGTCCAGCGGCAGGCCGACAGTGAGGTTCGACTTCATGGTCGAGTCCATCGACACCAGGGCGCACTTGGCGGCCTCCGCGAGCGAGGTCGACGGCGACAGCATGCGGTCGAGGATGGGCTTGCCGTACTTGCTTTCGCCGGCCTGGAAAAAGCAGGTCTCGCGGGTGGCCTCGATGAAGTTGCCGGCCGAATAGACCAGGAAGAGCCGCGTCGCCTCCTTGCCGATCTGGCCGCCGAAGATCATGGTCGCGTTGAACTCCACGCCGGCCGCCGCCAGCGACGGTCCGTCCTGCTGCTGCACGCGGCGCACCGCGCTGCCGAGCACCCGCGCGGCGTCGTACATGCTGCCCGCGTTCCAGATGGTGAGCGGCTCCGCGGTGCCCGCATCGATCGCCTCGGTCTGCAGGATCTCCCGCACCGACTGCGCCACCGACAGGTTGCCCGCGGTCAGCAGCACCATGAACCGGTCGCCTGGCCGCTCGTAGATCATCATCTTGCGGAAGGTGCTGATCCGGTCGAGCCCCGCGTTGGTGCGCGAGTCCGAGAGGAACACCATGCCGGCGTCGAGCCGGATGCCGATGCAGTACGTCATGCCTTGCCTTGAGACCTGGCCGCAGGATCGCGGCCCCCCGGGCGAAGTCTAGCAAGCTGCGAGGGTAGAGGCGGCCACCGGCGTCGAGTCGCGCTACTTCGGTCCGGCCTTGGGCGGGAACATGCCGTCCCACCATTCCTTTGCCGTGGCGATGACCGTGGCGCGAGCGTCCGGATCCCGCTTGGCGAGCGCGGCAAGGTAATTGCGGGCCTGCTTGGCGCTCGACTTGGGCGGCAGCGGCGGGACGTCCGGGTCCGTCACCATCTGCAGGAGCGTGGGACGGTCGGCGGCCAGGGCCTGTTCCCAGGCGGGCCCGACCTGCTCCGGATCGTCCACGCGGATGCTGCCGAGCCCGAGCATGCGGGCGTAGTCGGCGTACGGGAAGGGAGGCAGGACCTGCGAGTCCTCGAACTTGCGATCCCCGCCGAGCGCGCGCTGCTCCCAGGTCACCATGTTGAGGTCGCGGTTGTCGAGCACCATGACGACCAGACGCGGGTCCTTCCAAGTCCGCCACTGGGCGGCAAGGCTGATGAGCGCGTTGATGCCGATCATCTGCAACGCGCCGTCGCCGACCAGCGCGATCGCACAGCGATCCGGGAAGGCATGCTTGGCGGCCATCGCGTAGGGCACCGCCGAGCCCATCGTGGCGAGTCCGCCGGAGAGCGAGCCCATCATGCCGCGACGCAGCTTGAGGTCCCGGGCATACCAGGCGGCGGCCGAGCCCGAGTCGCATGCGAGGATGCATCGGTCAGGCAGGCGCGAAGACAACTCCCAGAAGACGCGCTGCGGGTTGACCGGATCAGCCTGGTTCATCGCACGGGCTTCCAGCACGCGCCACCACCGCTCGACACCGGCCTCGATCTCCTCGCGCCAGGTCCGCTCGGTCTTTCGCGCGAGAAGCGGCAACAGCGCCCGCAGGGTCGCCTTGCTGTCGCCGACGACGTTGGCCTCCATCGGATAGCGCAGCCCGAGACGGCGGCCGTCCACATCGATCTGCACGCCGCGCGCCTGGCCCTCCTTGGGCAGGTACTCCGTGTAGGGAAAGCTCGATCCCACCATCAGCAGCGTGTCGCAGCGGCTCATCATCTCCCAGCTCGGCTGCGTTCCCAGCATGCCGATCGATCCGGTGACGAACGGCAGGTCGTCGGGTACTGCCGCCTTGCCGAGCAGCGCCTTGGCGATGCCTGCTCCCAGGACCTCGGCGACCTCGATCAACTCGTCGGTCGCATGCAGCGCCCCGGCGCCGGCGAGGATGGCCACGCGGCTGCCGGCATTGAGGATGTCCGCCACCCTGGCCAGGTCTTCCTCGGCAGGCCGTGCAGCACGGACGGTACGGCCGATGCCGGAGTGCATCATTCCGTGCTCGCGCGGCGGCGACTCGAGTGCCTCCAGCTCCTGCACGTCGTTCGGCACGATGATGCAGGTGACCGTGCGCTGCTCCAATGCGATGCGGACTGCGCGGTCAACGACGTGACGTACCTGCGCCGGCACCGAGATCGTCTGGACGAACTCCGCGGCCACGTCCTTGAACAACGAATGCAGGTCCACCTCCTGCTGGAACTCGCTCCCCATCGCGGCGCGCGCCTGTTGACCCACCAGCGCCACGACCGGCTGGTGGTCCATCCGCGCATCGTAGAGGCCGTTGAGGAGGTGAATGGCGCCTGGCCCCGACGTGGCGAGGCAGACTCCGGGCTCGCCGGTGAACTTCGCATGCGCACAGGCCATGAAAGCCGCGAGCTCCTCGTGGCGGGCCTGCACGAAATCCATGGTGTCGCCGGCACGGTCGAAGGCGCCGAGCAGTCCGTTGATGCCGTCGCCGGGGTAGCCGAAGACTTGGCGCACGCCCCATTCGCGCAGGCGTTCCAGGATGTGGTCCGAGACCGTCGCGCTGCTCATCCCCGGCCGCTCATTCCCAGTAGCCGGCGCGCTGGTGCGCCTCGTGCAGCATCTTCTCGTACTGCCGGTCGAGCAGCGCGTTCTCGTCGTACTCCGGACTGCGCTTGACGCCCTCTCGGGTCAGCGAGGTGTGGACGGCGCGCTCGGCCCAGTCGATGCGATCGATCCAGCGTGTCGACACCAGCACCTTGCGCCCGCCCGGCCACCAGTTGACCGTATCGATCACCATGTACCGAATGGCCCAGGACTCGTCGTCGAAGACGAAGTCCTGGACATGGCCGATGCTGCCGTCGCTCGCCTGGATGTCGTAGCCGGTCACATGGGCCGCGCTGCGCAGGTGGCTGTCCGCGTCGTCGGCGTGCCCGCCCTCGTCGGCGCGCTCGGCATCGCGCGCGCCGGTTGCCTCGGCGCGACGAACCTCCTCCTGCAACTCGCCCACATAGGGGAAGAGCGGGTAGTCCAGCGGACCCCACACTCCGCCCATGCCCCAGTAGCTCGGGTAGCCGAAGTGGGAGAGGTACTCGCGCTCATGGCGGCGCGAGACGGGTTGATGCGTGTCGACCGGCGGGCTGTCCTGCAGCTGCTGGCGGGTAAGCTTGACGTCGATCAGGTCGCCTGCGGTGATCGGCGTCTTGATGGAATACGGCGAGATGAGCACCTTGCGGCCGGGCAGCCAGTTGCCGGTGTCGACCACCAGATAGCGGATCGTCCACGCCTCGTCGTCGAAGTAGACGTCCTCGACGCGGCCGACCTGGTCGTCGACGGCATTGATCCTGGCGGACTGGATCCGCCTGAACGTGCGCAGCATGGTGCGTCCCCGCGTGGTGATGGCAGCGCCACGGGGCAGCATCGTCCATGCCTGCCCGTTGGCCCGGCCGCCCGTGGCGACGGAGCAGGCCCGGACATCAGGCGGGGGCGCCGGGTCGCGCCCGGATGTCCGGGTGCCAGACGAGCCGGCACGGCTCGCCCCGCGCGACCCGGACGGCGGCGTTCTGCCGGAAGATGACCAGCCACTCGTCGAGGATCGCGTCCGGGACATCGAAGACACAGAAGCCGGGCTCGGGTTCCCAGCTTCCGGTGGGATCTTCGCCGCTCGCGTTCAGCCAACGCAGGTCGCGCGCCCTGATGGCGCTCAGCAGGGCCTCCTGCGCGCGGCGATTTTCCGCCTCGTGCCGCTCCTGGCCCAGCGGGTTCCAGGCGGTAAGGATGGTCGCCGACGCGGCACGGTGCGCTTCCAGGAAGTCGCCATGCTTCTCCGGCGGGTCTCCGACCCTCAGCAGGACGCGCTCCGCGGCATGCGCGAAGTAGTCGGTGGACTCGTAAGCCGCGACGGTGGCGGCGTCGGGCATGGGGATGGTCTCGTCCCCGGTAGCGGCAGTTGCTTCGTTCGCGGCCATGGGTGCTCCACGAAGTGAGAGTAGGGACAGCCGGACAGGCAAACGGAATGATCCCACGTACGCCATCGCCGCCATGGCGCGTCGCGGGGACACCGCAGGGTAATCCCGCCCTGGGGCGGAACCCGGCGCTACCATGGCTGGTCCGGCCCTCGCGCGCGGCGCGGGCTGACTCGCTGGAGGGTGACCACGTCCATGATCCGAAGGGAACCGCGGCCTCGGGCGAATGCTCCGACGGGGTGGCGCAGCCTGCTTCGCCCCGGTGTCGCGCTGCTCATGCCGATGCTGCTGCTGGCGATGCTGGTGGCAGGCCCGGTCGCGCAGGAGCGTGGCGAGCGTGCCGCGGTGGTGCTCACCGTCGACGGTGTCATCGGCCCGGCGACGGCGGACTACGTGAAGCGCGGCCTCGACGAGGCGCGCTCGCGCGGCGCGCATGCGGTCCTGCTGCGCATGGATACGCCGGGGGGCCTGGACAAGTCCATGCGCGACATCGTCCGCGACATCCTCTCCTCCCCCGTCCCGGTGATGGGGTACGTCGCCCCAAGCGGTGCCCGGGCCGCGAGCGCCGGGACCTACATCCTGTACGCAAGTCACGTCGCGGCCATGGCACCGGGCACGAACCTCGGCGCGGCGACGCCGGTGAGCATCGGCGGATTGCCGCAGCCGGGTCGCAACCCGGACGGCGCGCGCGACGATCGAGGGCGCGACGGGCAGGGCAGCCAGGATCGGGAGCGCGACAGCGGCGGCGAGCCGTCGGGTGATCGCGCGGCGGACAAGGGTGAGGGCGACGGTCGTGGCGATGCGGGCCGGGAGCGGCGCGCGCCCGCAAGCGCGATGGAGTCGAAGATGGTGAACGACGCCGTCGCGTACATCCGCTCGCTCGCCGAGATGCGCGGGCGCAACGCCGACTGGGCGGAGCGGGCCGTGCGCGACGCCGAGAGCCTCTCGGCCACCGCGGCGCTGCGCGAGAACGTGATCGACATCGTCGCGGGCGACGAGGCGGAGCTCTTCCGTCAGGCGCATGGCCGCGTGGTGCAGGTCGAAGGCCGCGAGCTGTCGCTGGACACCCGTGACCTGCGCCAGGAGGCCTACGATCCGGACTGGCGCACGAAGGTGCTCGGCATCATCACCAACCCCAACGTCGCGTTGATCCTGATGATGATCGGGATCTACGGCCTGCTCTTCGAGTTCATGAGCCCGGGGTCGCTCTACCCTGGCACAATCGGCGCCATCTGCCTGCTGCTTGGGCTTTATGCCCTGGCGGCGTTGCCGCTCAACTACGCCGGTGCCGCCCTGCTGCTGCTCGGCATGACGCTGCTGGTGGCCGAGGCCTTCGTGCCGTCGTTCGGTGCGCTCGGCATCGGGGGCGTCGCCGCGTTCGTCATCGGGGCGGCCATCCTGATCGACACGGAGGAGGTGCCTGGCTTCGTGATCTACTGGCCCGTCATCGGAGCGCTCGCCGTGGCCGGCCTGGGGCTCGGCATCCTGGTGGCGCGCATGGCGCTCACCTCCCGGCGCCACGCGGTGACGGCCGGGCGCGAGGCGATGATCGGTCAGCCTGCCGAGGTCTCCGATTGGAGCGGCCGCCGCGGCCACGTCTTCCTGCTCGGCGAACGCTGGAACGCCGTCGCCAAGCAACCGCTGCAGCCTGGCCAGCAGGTCCGCGTCGTCGGCCTGGACGGCCTCACCCTGGCCGTCGAACCCGACGGCTCCGACCGCCCAGATGGAGATCCAAGCGCATGAGCACCCTCTACTTCCTGGCTCCCCTGCTATTCATCGTCGCCGTCATCCTGGCGCTTTCGGTCCGCATCCTGCGCGAGTACGAGCGCGCGGTGATGTTCACGCTGGGGCGCTTCACCGGCGTGAAGGGCCCGGGCCTGATTCTCATGATTCCCTATGTCCAGCAGATGGTCCGGGTGGACCAGCGGACCTTCGTGCTCGACGTGCCCTCGCAGGACGTCATCTCGCGGGACAACGTCTCGGTGAAGGTCAACGCGGTGGTCTATTTCCGGGTGGTCGAGCCGGAGCGGTCGGTGATCCAGGTGGAGAACTACGCGTTGGCCACCAGCCAACTGGCCCAGACCACGCTTCGGTCGGTGCTCGGCAAGCATGACCTCGACGAGATGTTGTCTGAGCGAGACAAGCTGAACCACGATATCCAGGAGATCCTGGACCGGCAGACCGATGCTTGGGGCATCAAGGTGGCCAACGTCGAGATCAAGCATATCGACATCGACGAGAGCATGATCCGGGTCATCGCCCGCCAGGCGGAGGCGGAGCGCGAGCGGCGCGCCAAGGTCATCAGCGCCGAAGGCGAGCAGCAGGCGGCGCAGAAGCTGCTGGAGGCCGCCCAGATCCTGTCCGAACAGCCGGAGGCGATGCAGCTGCGCTATCTGGGGACCCTTTCACAGATCGGCTCCCAGCACAGTTCCACGATCGTCTTCCCGTTCCCGACGGACCTGCTGGGCACGCTCACCAAGGCGATGCAGGCAAGTTCTCCGACACGCTGACCGCCGGACGTCCACGAGGGCTGGCCCCGGCTGGCCGGCCTGCGCTATCGTGCGTCCACAAGAAAAAAGCCCGCGCCGGTTGGGGCGCGGGCTAATCCACCAAAGGAGGAGGTGGAGGAGACAGTCGAGATACTAGCAAGGCTCTTGGTGCGTTGCAACATCGAGTCTTGAGTCGTCCCTCTAGACTGGCAAGGCGCGGGCCCAGGGCCGCGCCCTCCGGTTGCGGCAGGTTTGACCGACCGCCTAGAAGTAGAAGTTCAGCACGACCCCGATGTGGTTGCCGTTGACGCTCGGCAGCCCCGCTTTCGACCGGTACTGCTCGAAGACGCCGCGCACCTTCAGCCCGAGGCTGGGGTTGAAGAGATACTCGGCCTCGATCACCGGTCCGACCGAACTGTCGAAGTCCTCGTCCGCGACCGGTGCGTACCCCTTGCTCGTGAGCTTGGGGTCGATCGCCCAACGGATGCCGCCCCCGAGACGCCAGTTCGGATGCACGCGGAAGTGGCCCAGTAGCTCCACGGGAACCCGGGTGAAGCGGGTGGAGCCCCAGAAATCGTCGATCGCGTCGATGTGATACCCCACCGAAAGGGCGACCGACGCGAGCGGCGCCACCTGGAACTCGATGCCGCCGTGGAACTGCACCAGCCCGCCGGCCCGCAGGGAATAGTCGCTGCCGTGGTAGTACTGCGCCGTCGCCAGGCGATCGCCGCCCGCGGTCAGCCCCCCGCCGATGAAGAGCCGCACCGGCCTCAGGTCCTGGTAGACCACCTCCTGGGCCTGGGCTGGGGCGCCAAAGGCAACGGCGAGAACCGCAGTCGCGGCGAGCCGCCCGGGAAGGGAGCGGAGCGGGGCAGTCGAGGTCATGTCCGGTCCTCAGCGAAGCACTTGTGGCGTGGAAGCGCCACTATATACCGTGCCCCAGCCGGCGCTGATGAAGGTCGCGTCGTAATAACCTGGAGTTACTAGCAAAGACCAAACTCGTCGTTGTGCCACGGTATCCGCGGCCCCACACTAGCTCCTGACACAGTCCCAATGCCGTGGCGGGCCTGCGAGCGCAGGCGCGAAAGGATCGCATTGCTTCCCCGGTCGGGACCGGCCGTCCCACCCCATGAAGCTCACGTTCAAGTCCGTCGCCAAGAGATTCGGTGACCTGCGGGTCATCGACGACTTCACCCACGAATTCGCCCGCGGCGAGCTGGTCGCCCTGGTGGGTCCGTCCGGCTGCGGCAAGTCCACCCTCCTTCACCTCGCCGCCGGGCTGGAGGCGCCCAGCGGCGGCACGATCCTGGCCGACGGCCGCGCGGTCGAGGGGCCGCATCCGGAACGGACGCTGATGTTCCAGGAGAACGCGCTCTTTCCCTGGCTGACACTCGCCCAGAACGTCGCGTTGGCGCTCGAGCTCCAGAAGGTGGACAAGCGCGCCGCCCGCGAACGGGCGATCCTCTGGCTGGCCAAGGTGTCGCTCGAAGGCTTCGAGGACTACTACCCGCACCAGGTATCCGGAGGCATGCGGCAGCGCGCGGCGCTCGCGCGTGCGTTCATCTCGGAGCCCAAGGCGCTGCTGCTCGACGAGCCGTTCGGCGCGCTCGATGCGCTCACCCGGCTCACGTTGCAGGATGCGCTGCGGGACCTGATCCGCGAGCAGGCGCCCACGGTGCTGCTCGTCACGCACGACGTGGACGAGGCGCTGTTTCTGGCGGACCACATCCTGGTGTTCAGTCCGCGCCCGGCTACGGTGCTGAAGGAGTTCAGCCTGGGGCACCAGGAGAAGACCCATGACCTGTCAGGCTTCGCCGGCATGCGAAGCGAGATCCTGCGGCTGCTCGGCATCGATGCCGAGCAGACCGACAACGTCGTGCAATTCGAAGGAGCAAGAGCATGAGAGCAGTTGCAACCCTGGCCGCCGCGCTGACGGCGCTCGCGCTCACGGCACCGGCCGTGGCGCAGGACAAGTTCAAGGTGGGCTACCTGCGCGTCATGGATGACGCGCAGGCGATCCTCGCCAACGAGGCGGGGCTCTACAAGAAGCGGGGCGTCGACGTGGAGCTCGTGGAGTTCCAGTCCGGCACCGACCTGATCAAGGCGATCGTCGGGGGCCAGCTCGATTCGGGCGTGCTCGGCTTCACCAACGCGATCGCCTGGGCGTCCCGCGGCGCCGATCTCAAGGTGGTGGGCGGCGCGCAGAACGGCTATCACGCGATGATCGTGCGCGAGGACACCGGCATCGAGAAGATCGCGGACCTGAAGGGCCGCACCATCGCCTCGCAGAAGGAGGGCAGCACGGCGGACACCGTGCTGCGTGGCGTGGTCTTCCAGCAGGCCGGCCTGCAGCCGTCGCAGGTCAACGTGATGGGCGTGAGCCCCCAGGTTGCGGTGCAGTCACTGGTGGCCAAGCGGGTGGATGGCGCCTTCCTCTTCGAGCCGCAGGCGAGCATCGCCAAGGCGATCGCCCCCGTGAAGCAGATCTACGAGATCGGCGAAGTGTGGCCGTTTCCCTGCATGGTGGTGATCACCTCGGGCGACGTCATCAAGAAGCGCAAGGACGATCTCTGGAAGACGCTGGACGCGCAGAAGGACGCGATCGACATGCTGGAGCAGCGACCGCAGGAAGCCGCGAAGCACATCGCCAGCCAGTTCATCGCCGAGCCTTCGCTGAAGCGCATGGACGGCGAGGCGGTGGCGCGCGAGACGGTGATCACCGAGGCAATCAAGACCCAGGACTTCAACGCCGCGCTCACCGAGAAGGACCTCGCCCGCATGCAGGAGATCGCGGCCATCATGCAGAGCCAGGGCTCGCTCAAGACGCGCGACGGCTCGCCGTTCGACGTCAAGTCGATTCTCGACCTGAGCTGGCAGAAGGAACGCAACCTGTAGGGTCCGCGCTTCGATGAGCACTCAATCCCGCCTTGGAGGCGCTCAGAAGAAGACGGCGATGGCCCTGTCGATCGTCTTCATCCTGCTGCTCTGGCAGGTGGCCGCCTGGTCGCTGCCGGACTTCCTCATGCCCGACGTGCACACCGTGTTCGTGCGGCTCTGGGAGGAGATCCAGTCGGCCGACTTCCGCGCGGCGCTGGGGGGCAGCCTCATGCGGCTCGGCACCGGCTACGGCGCGGCGCTGCTGTTCGGCGTGGTCTTCGGGCTGGTGGGGGCGGTGCTCTTCTTCTTTCGCGAGGTGCTGAAGTTCGCGATCATCATCCTTCAGTCGATCCCGTCGATTGCCTGGGTGCCGATCTTCCTGATCCTGATGGGCTTCGGCAACCTGCCGATCATCGTCGTGGTCGCGATCGCGGCGTTCTTCCCGGCCGCGCTGTCGGTGATGAACGCGACCGAGAGCGTGGAGAAGGTCCACGTCTCCGCCGCGCGGGTGATGGGCGCCTCGCGTGGTGACCTGCTGCGGCGCGTCTACCTTCCGGCGGTGATGCCGGAGCTGATCACCGGCGCGCAGCTTGCCTTCGGCAATGCCTGGCGCGCGCTGATCTCCGCCGAGATGCTGATCGGCTTCGGCAAGGGGCTGGGCCGCTCCCTGTCCTATGCCGGCGAGACCGCCGACATGGTGGGGGTGATGACCAGCATCCTCGCGATCGCGATACTCGCGCCGCTGATCGACCAGGTGCTGCTGGAGAGCCTGCGGCAGCGGGTCCTGCGCTACCAGTACGTCTGACACGAATGAGGTGGACGGGGTGATGGATACCCGGCTGAAGACACGGATCGAAGCGATGGCCCCGGCTCGAGCGGTCGGCAGCCGGCTTGCGCGACTCGCGACGGCGCTCCTGCTGTCCGGCGCGGCTGGGCTCGCCTTCGCGGCGGGGGCGGACGCGGCCGGGGGCGGCGCCGATGACACCGGGCCGACCGGCGATCCGCTCGTGGTATCGCTCGACTTCGTCGTGCCGGAATACCAGGCAGGCGCCAAGTTCCGCTCTCCGGCCACGATCGATTCGGCGCTGGCCGGCGACCTGGCCAAGCGGCTCGGCAGGCCGCTTGCCGTGACCGGCCCCCTGCCGGACAGCGACGGCGCCACGTCTGATGCCGGCGACCAGGCGGCGGGTTCGGCGGACCTGCGAATCACCACCGTGGCCGATCTGGGCGTCGTGCCGGCGACGTACGCGGCGATCCCGCTCGACTACCGGGCCGCCCCGATGGCGATCATGCGCACCGACAGCACTATCCGCCGCTGGGAGCAACTACGAGATCGAAAGGTCTGTGTCGCGCAGGGCGGCGACCACGTGGGGGATATCGCCGGACGTTACGGCGCGGTCGAGGTCGTCCATCCTTCGCCCACGGATGCCCTGGTTGCCCTGCGCGTCGGAGACTGCGACGCGATGGTGCACGACAGCGTGATGCTCGAGGAGCTGATCCGGTTTCCCGAGTGGAAGAAGTTCTCCCGACGGCTGCCGCCGCGACCGCGCAGCACGCTGGCGATCCTGGTGCCGCAGCGCGACCACGAGGCCACGAGCCGGGTGCAGGCGATCGTCGACGAGTGGAAGGCGGAGCGCTTCGCTGCCGGGCTTGTCAGGAACGCGGTGCGCAACATCGCGTTCGAGGTGTACCTGGAGCAGGACGTCCCGGACTGTCACTGAGAAAGGCCGCAGCCAGCGGCGGCGCCCCGGCAGGCGGGTGCCGCCGTGCGGGGCTCGGTTGTCAGATCGCTCCCGGATGCCGATGCTCCTCCACGGTCGGCCGCCCGGGGAGGATGTCGGTATAGCTCCCGACGCCGACAGGCTCAGCGCCGGGCCAATGCCAGCATGCTGCCGATCGCGACGAAGGTGGCGCCGGTCACGCGATTGAACCAGCGTCCATGGCGGCCCAGCCAGGGCGCGACCCGCTGGGCGGCACTGGCCACTGCGAGCTCGTAGGCGAGCTCCACCACCGCGAACGTGCCGCCAAGGATCAGGAACTGCAGCCACAGTGGGGTGCCCGGCTGCATGAACTGCGGCAGGAAGGCGGCAAAGAAGATGAGCGCCTTGGGGTTGGATACCGCCACGACGAGGCCTTCGGTGAACCGGCCGAGCCAGGAGCGGCGCTCCGCCTCGCGGGGGGGTGTCGGGGGATCGCCGGAGACCTGGCGCACCAGGGGAGGCGGTGCCCGCCAGGTCCTGATGCCGAGATAGACGAGGTAGGCGGCGCCGAACCACTTCGCGACCTCGAATGCGCGCTCGGACGTGGCCAGGAGCGCGCCGAGCCCCGCGAGGGATGCCGCGACCAGCGCCATGAAGCCGGTCACGCCGCCGAGCGCGGTAGGAAAGGTGCTGCGCCAGCCGAAGCGCATGCCGTGCGTGAGCACGAGCAGGCCGTTCGGCCCGGGCGTGAGCGACAGCCCCACCGCGGCTGCGAGATAGACGATCCAGAGATGCAGTTCCATGGCGGCTCCCGGTCTCGCCGGCGGTGGTCCCCTCTGCCTCCCGTCCGACTACGGCGCTGGAATCGTCAATCCCCGTGCCACCGCGGGACGAGCGGTGAACACTTCCAGCGCCCGCTGGACCGAAGGGAAGTCGTCGATGCCCACCAGCGGACCGGCCTGGTAGAAGCCGACCAGGTTGCGCACCCATGGAAAGGTGGCGATGTCGGCGATCGTGTACTCATCGCTGGCCAGCCATTCATGGTCGCGCAGCCGTGCTTCCAGCACGCCAAGCAGCCGTCGCGCCTCGGCGACGTACCGGTCTCGCGGCCGCTTGTCCTCGAAGTCCTTGCCGCCGAACTTGTGGAAGAACCCCACCTGTCCGAACATCGGGCCGATTCCGCCCATCTGGAACATCAGCCACTGCAGCGTCCGGAAGCGCGCGGCCTCGTCCGCCGGAAGGAAGCGTCCGGTCTTGCCGGCGAGGTAGACCAGGATCGCGCCGGACTCGAAGAGCGCGAGCGGCTTGCCGCCCGGTCCCTGCGGATCCAGTATCGCCGGGATCTTGCCGTTGGGATTGAGCGCGAGAAACTCGGGCGAGCGCTGCTCGCCCCGCTCGAAGCTCACCCGATGCGGCTCGTACGGCAGGCCGGTCTCCTCGAGCATGATCGAGACCTTCACCCCGTTGGGCGTCGGCAGCGAATAGAGCTGCAGGCGATCCGGGTGCCTGGGCGGCCATTTCCGGGTCACGGGAAAGTCGGACAGGTCTGCCACGCGTCGGCCCTTTTTCTGCAAAGACCTCGGATTGTAGGCAGGATCGGATGTGGGCTACCCTCGGGGCCGGGTAGCCGGCCATCGATCCGATGCCGCCCCCTTTGCTTCGCGCCCGGTCGTTCCGGGTCCGGTCGTTCCGGGACCGCTTGTCCGGAGTTGCTCGTCCAGATCCAGGGAGTTGCCATGCCCATTGTCTCCGCCACGCTGCTGCCAGGTTATCCACCCGAGGTGGAGGCCCGCCTCGTGTCCCGCCTCGCGACGGCTACGCGGTCCGTGATTGCCGCCCCAGCCGAAGGGACGACGGTCTACGTCTCCCACGCGAGCACCTACCAGCGCGCCGGCGAGGTGCTCGCCGCCGGGGCCGCTCATCGGCCGGTGGCGGGCGACATCGCCGTGGCGTTCCTGCGCGCGATGGAAGCGCGGGACCTCGAGCGGGCTCGCGGCTTCCTCGCGCCAGGCTTCACCATGTGCTTTCCCGGAGGGCGCGAGATGACCCGGCTCGAGGAGCTGGTCGAACGCTCCGCCGGCCGCTATCGCAGCGTGGCGAAAGCCATCGACCGCACCGACGAAGCGTGGACCGGCCGGGGCGCCATCGTCTACTGCTCCGGCACCCTGTACGGGGAATGGAACGACGGCACCCGGTTCGAAGGCATCCGCTTCATCGACCGATTCGAGATCGCGGACGGGCTGATCGAGTGCCAGGACGTGTGGAACGACATGGGCGAGGTCATGCGGCGCTGAGGCGCCGCCAGAGGTCGTCCAACCCTTCATGGCGTGGCGCCGCGCGCATGGCGTCGAAGAACGCGCGCGCCCGCTCGTCATCCAGGCTGCCCGCCAGGTTGCGAACGAACTTGTCGCGGGCCTGTGCCGGCGTGGGCAGGAGCGCCGGGTCGTCGTGGGCGACGCGCTCGGTCAATCTCGCGGCGTCGGTCGCGACGGTGAGCCGGGCGCCACGCTGCCGCAGCCCGGTCAATTCCGGGTCGACGCGCACCTCCACCAGCGACTCCAGGCGACGAAGCTCGTGATCGTCGAAGACGGCGGGCTCGTAGGTGGTGGCGTCGACCGCGCCGGTACGCAGCATGGCGGCGACTCCGAAGGTGAGGCTGAACTGCGCGGCGAGCAGCGTCGCCGGGCGGGGGTTGTCGCAGTAGATCGTGGCCTCCTCGTACACCTCCAGCACGATGCCGCGGATACCTGCCGTGTCGCCCCCGAGCCGGGCGCGGATGCGTTGCGCCGCGATCGCCCCGTAATGGACATGCCGCACGGCGGCGAACGGCTTGAGATAGGCATCGAGGATCAGGTGGGCGTCCGGTGGTGGCAGCGGCTCGATGGTTGCCTGGCAGTGCTCCTCGGCGTAGCAGGCGAGGGCATCGGGCGGCGCGTCGAAGCCGGCCTGCGCCGCCAGCGCCGCATCCAGTCCCAGCGAAGCACTGTGCGCGAGGTAGGTGTTGCGCACGCTGCGACCGGTGCGAATCGGCAGGTAGAGGCTCGCCGGCAGTTGGCAGGTGGCGATGTTCACCGCTCGCATGGTGGCCGGCGCGTCGAGCCCGATCAGCCGGGCCACGCCTGCGGCGACACCGAGCGCCGGCCAGTTGCCGTCGACATGCAGGCCGGGCCTGATCCGCAGCCAGCCGCCCGCTCGTGCTCCCACTTCGTAGCCCAGGGCGAGCGCATCCATCAGCTCGCCCAGCGAAGCGCCGCGCACGAGCGCGAGCGGCAGCAGCGCCGCAATGGTGGCGATGCCGGGGCGGCCGTGGGCATGCGCGTGACCTTCGCACGCCTCGTGCCAGGTGGGGCCGATGGCGAGGAGCTGGACGGCGGGTCGCAAGCCCAGGTCGGGGCCGCCGGGGAAGCGAAACGGGCCGGGCTCGCGACGGGCCGCCTCGTGCTCGAGCGCCGCGACCTCGCTGGCCGTTCGACCCGCGAAGGCGCACCCGAGCGTATCGAGCAGGATGAGGCGCGCATGCTCGTCGACCGCGGGCGGGATCGGCTGGCCGGCGCGCAGCCCGATCGCGGCGGCAAGATCGTCGACATGGCGCAGCCAGCGGTGCCACGGCGGTGAAGGCGGGGCTTCCGGCGGAAGCTTCGTCTGGATCGGCATGGATTCTCCTCGCGATCAGGGACTCCGGCGCAACGCGCGACCGACCGCCTAGACGGCGGTGTAGCCGCCGTCCACGAGGAAGTCGCTACCCGTCACGAACCCGGCCTCGTCGCTCACGAGGAAGAGCGCCGCCGACGCCACCTCGGCCGCCGTGCCGATGCGTCCGAGGGGATATCGCGGCGCGAGCCGGTCCGTGACGGCCTGGGAGCTGCCATCGCGCGACACCAGGCGGCTCGTCATGATCGCGCCGGGCGAGAGGCTTGCGGCGCGGATGCCTTGGCCGGCGTGGTCGACCGCGATCGCGCGGGCAAGCGCGATCAGCGCTGCCTTTCCCACGCCGTAGGCAGCGCGTCCGGGCGCGGCCACATGCCCGAGCTGCGAGGCGATGTTGAGCACCACGCCGCCGCCGCAGCGGGTCATGTGCGGGATGCAGGCGCGCGCGAGCAGCCAGGCGCCGGTCACGTCCACGTCCAGCATCCGGCGCCAGTCCGGCTCGTCGAGCTCGGTGACGGGCGCCGAAGGCGTCGCGGTTGCCGCGTTGTTCACCAGGATGTCGATCCGGCCCATTGTCTGGTGCACCCGGGAAACCGCGGCCTCGACCTCGGACGCCTCGGCGATGTCGCAGACGCATGCCAGCACGCGGTCCGCGTCGAGACGAGCGGCCATGGTCGCGGGCCCGTCGGACCGGCGGTCGAGCAGCGCGACACGCGCGCCTTCGGCCAGGAAGCGGCCGGCGATTGCCGCGCCGATGTCACCGGCCGCGCCGGTCACGACGGCCACCTTGCCTGCCAGTCGCCCGGCGCCGGGCGGGCTCACGCCGCGTGCGCCTCGGCGATGAGCTGCTCGCGGGCCGCATGCCAGCGCGCCATCGCCTCGGCGTGTGCCGCAATGCCGTGCGGGTCCATGTCCTCGCGTGGGCGGGGCTCGGGATCGAAGTGGCCGTAGCGGTCCGCGCCGCGCACCAGCATCGCCGACAGGCGCTGTCGCGCGCTGCATCGGCACTGCGTCGGGATGTAGCTGATCCCCAGGCCGATGCGGCGATCGTCCGAGCGGTTGGGCATCGACGCATGATGCAGGAAGGTGTGATGCAGCGAGAACTCGCCGGGTTGAAGGACGAGCGAGTCCACCGCCGTGTCATCCGGGACGTGGATGCGTTGCCCGGTGCGGAACATGTTGTCCGGTGTGCGCTCGATGCCGTGGCGCAGCTGGCCCAGTCGATGGCTGCCCGGCACCACCTGCACGCAGCCGCTGCGGGCGTCGCTGGCGCTCAGGGCGACCCAGGCGGTGACATGCAGGGGCGGTTCCAGCCCGAAGTAGGTGGAGTCCTGATGCCAACTGATGCGGGCGTCGCTGTGCGGCTCCTTGAGCCAGAGCGTCAGGTGATAGAGCAGGATGTCGGGGCCGATCAGGTCCTGCACCGCATCCAGGATGCGCGGATGGTGAACGATCTCGTCCACCCAGCGCAGGTACAGGTGCATCTTGCGCGCCCGGTCGTGCGTGATGCCGCCCTCGCTGCGCTCCATCGCCTCGAGCCGGGCGCGGTAGCCGGCGGCCTCCTCGCGCGAGAAGGCCGTCAGCGGACTGACGTAGCCGCGCTCCGCGTAGTCCTCGATCTGGCGGGCGGAAAGCCTACCCCTTGGCACCGGTGCGCTCCACCGCATCGATCCACATGCGCCTCTCCGCGGCGAAGCGCGACGCCGACGACTGCACCGGGACCTCCATCGGCTGGGCCGCCTGCTTCTCCAGGCCGGCCTTGTACTCGGGCGATGCCGTCGCCGCGGCGAGGGAGGCGCGCAGCTTTGCGAGCTCGTCGGCGGGCGTGTCCGCGCGCACGAACGCGCCGAACCACACCGGGATGTCCAGCTCCGGAAAGCCCGACTCCACCAGGGTAGGCGCCGAAGGCAGCGCCGCGTAGCGCTTGTCGGTGGTGACGGCGAGCACGCGCAGCTTGCCTTCCTTGACATGCGGCAGGATCCCCTGGGGACCGACGATGGAGAAGCCAATCCGGCCCGAGAGCAGGTCGGCGAGCTGCGGCGCCGCACCCTGGTAGGGCACGTGCAGGAACTTGACGCCCGCGGCGGCGGCGAGCACCTCGGTGGTGAGGTGCGACAACGAGCCCACGCCATTCGAGCCGTACGTCATCTCGCCCGGCTTCGCCTTGGCGTCCTCCAGGAACTCGGCGAGCGATTTCGCGGGGATCACCGCCGGGTTGGTGACCAGCAGGTTCGGGAACGCGCCGAGCATGCCGACGAAGGCGAACCCGTTGTCGGGATCGTAGGCAAGCTTGCGTCCGAGCGCCTTGTTGATGAAGAGCTGCCCCTGGCCCGCGACCAGGATGGTGTAGCCGTCCGCGGGCTCGTTGGCGACGAATTCCGAGGCGATTCCGCCGGCCGCGCCGGCCTTGTTCATCACCACGACCTGCTGTCCGAGCCGCGGAGAGAGCACCTCGGCGGCGAGTCGGCTCATCACATCGGTCCCGCCGCCCGCGGGAAACGGCACGATCAGCCGTAGTGGCCGTGCCGGGAAGCCCTGCGCGTGCGCGGGCGACGTGGCGAGCTGCGCGAGTGGAACCGCTGCGGCCAGGCGCAGGAGCGCCCGCCGGCCGCCCCCGGCCTGGCCTGCTCGGGACCGCCCGTTTCGTTCGCGGTCGACGGGATTCGTTTGATTCACGGCTTGTCTCCAGTGATGGACCTGTCATGGATACCCGGGCCAAGGATACGCAACTCTGGAGCAAATGAGAAAATGGGCCGCATGATCCCGACCCAGCCTCAACTCGACCAGACCGCCGACCTCCTGCTGCAAGTAGCCGACGCCGAGATCCTGCCCCGGTTCCGCCGGCTCGGACCCGAGGATATCCGGAGCAAGACGTCGGCGACGGACCTGGTCACGGTCGCCGACGAGGCCGCGGAGCGCGTGCTCACCCGGGAGCTGCGGTTGCGTTTCCCGGACGCGCTGGTGATCGGCGAGGAGGCGGTGTCGGCCGATCCGTCGCTCCTCGATGCGCTCGATGCAGCGGATTTCGCGATCACCATCGATCCGGTCGACGGCACCCGCAACTTCGCCGCGGGTCTCGCGGTGTTCGCCGTGATGGTGGGCTTCCTGGCGAAGGGCAGGCCGGTGGCGGGCATCGTCTGCGATCCGGTGGTGCGCGACTGGGCCATGGCGCGGGAAGGCCACGGCGCCTGGCTGCGGCATGGCGACGGCACGCGCGAGCGCCTGCGGGTGGCGGCGCCGAAGCCGGTCGAAGCCATGGAGGGTTGCGGCCTGTGGGCGCACATGCACGACGAAGGGCGGGCGGCGTTCGCGCAGCGGCTCACCCGCTGCGCCGGGACCTCGGCCTATCGGTGCGCCGGCCAGGAGTGCCGTGCCGTGGCAAGCGGACGGTTCGATTTCGTGCTGTACCACAAGCTCACGCCGTGGGACCACGTGCCCTGCGTGCTCCTGCACCGCGAAGCCGGCGGCTACGTGGCGCACCACGACGGCGCGCCCTATGATCCGTCGCGGCGAGACGGCGGCATCCTCTATGCCGCCGACCGCGAGTGCTGGGAGGCGATCCGGCAGGCACTGCTGGCATAGCCGTCCGATCGCCGGAATCGCCCTTCAGGCCGCTTCGCGCAGGTGGCTCGCGCAGACCCTCTGCCACGCGATCGCCATTTCCCACCAGCAGGTCGACGAGGCGGCGGAAGGATGGCGATCGGCAACCGTCGCTACGTGTGGCTGGCCGAGCGAAGCCCGAGTTGGGCGATGCTGCTGCTCGACGTGATGGCAGCCGCGCCGGAAGTCGGCATGCGCATCAGGGACTTTCCGCTGGCGGACCTGCGCCTGGGTGTGCGCCAGAAGACGTTCCGGATCGCGAGCGAGCAGGCGGCGATGGACATGATCCTCGGCACAGTCGCCCACGCCATGCGCTCGGTGGCGTCCGGCCAGGCGCCGGCAGGGCACGGGTCGGCGGTTGCGACGACTGTGCTGCGCGGGCTCGGTGTGCCGTTCGAAGAGGCGGCAAAGTATGCCAGCCGGCCGCTCCCGGATCTGACCGGGCAGGCCGCGGAGCGGCCCGGTCCAGGTGTCGCTCGCGGGACGCGGGCGTCGGCCTCGCGGCGCGCTCCACTGCCCTCGGCTTCACGGTCTCGGGTTTCTCGCGGGAGCGGCGCCTGAGCTCTCGCGGAAGCGGCGCTCGTGCCACCCGACGCCGCGCGGCGGCAGCCTCAGTTGGCGCCAGGCTCCGACGGCCGAAGCGACGCAGGCGGCGTGATGCGCTCGATCGCCCCCCGGATCGCGCGGCCGCCGGCTTGCCGCAGCCATTCGCGGGTTCGAGGCCAGGCGTCCTCGGTCGCGCCATTGCCGCGGGGTCCAGGTGGCTGCGCATGCCACGGGGGATCGCCGCGAGCGGAAGGCGGCGTATCCGGAGGCGCCAGCGTGATGACCGGCAGGCCAAGGGTTCGCGCCCGCCGCACCAGCCACGCCGGGACCTCGAGCACGGTGTCGCCCTCGGCGTGGCCGTCGGCCGCCGAGATCGCGATGTCGGCCATCTCGAGCTGTCGCTCCAGGCGGAGCCGATTGAGCAGGAACTCGAGCCGCGGCGTCAGCCGGCCGCCGACGAACGTCGCAAGGCCAGCCGCCAAGCCGCCGCCGGCACCGGCACCTGGCAGGCGCGTCAGGTCGATGCCGAGGAGGTCGCGAACCACCTGCGCGTAGCGGGCAAGGCCGATCTCCAACCGCCGCACCTGTCCGGCCGCGGCGCCCGTCCGCGCGCCGAAGAGCCGGGCCGTTCCCCGGTCACCGATCAGGTCGTTGCAGGGATTGACCACGACCTCGAGCGAGACGCCGTCCAGACGCGGGTCGCGCCGCGACATGTCGATGCCCGCCAGGCGCTGGAGCCCTCCGGCCTCGACGATCTCCATGCGGTCCGCGTCGAGGAAGCGGATGCCAAGCTCGGCAGCCATGCCGATGCCGCCGTCGTTGGGGCCGCTCTCGCCGCAACCGATCACGATTCGATGCGCGCCTCGATCGAGCGCCGCGCGAATGAGCTGCCCGACACCGCGACTGCAGGCGCGCGACGGATCGCGTCGTCCCGGCGATGCCCGGCGCAGGTCCCATGCTTCGTCGACTCCGATGATCGCAGTCCGATCCGCGGTCGCACCGACGAGCCCGAGGCGCGCCATCATCGGCGAGCCTTGCTCGTCCGTCACGGCGACGTTCTCGATGACGCCGGCCCACAGCCGCGTGATCTCTTCGGCGAAGGAGCCGCCTTCCATCACCGGCACCGGCACCACCCGCGTCGCCGGGCTGGCCGACAGCACGCCCTCGGCAATCGCGGCTGCCGCCGCCCGCGGCCCCGGGCTGTCGCGGAAGCCCGAGGCGGTGATGACGACGGTGAGGGCGGCTGGGCTTCGCATCGCTGCCCCGGCGCCGTCGCGCAGCGGCGCCCCGCCGAAGCGGGCACTATGCGATGTGCTGGTGTCAGGCGCCGGCATCGTCAGCCCCGCGGGGTCCGGGTCCGCCCGGGTTCGGATTGCCCGGGTTGTCGGGTCGTCCCGGATTCGGGTTGCCCGGGTTGTCGGGTCGTCCCGGATTCGGGTTGCCCGGGTTGTCGGGTCGCCCCGGGTTCGGGTTGCCCGGGTTGTCGGGTCGCCCCGGGTTCGGGTTGCCCGGGTTGTCGGGTCGTACCGGATTGGGGTTGCCGGGGTTGTCGGGTCGCCCCGGGTTCGGGTTGCCCGGATTGTCGGGTCGCCGCGGGTTCGGATTGCCCGGGTTGCCGGGTCCCCCGGGCCCAGGATTGCCCGGGTTCTCGGGGCGGCTCGGACCGGGACGCGTGCGCTGCTCGCCGAAGCGCAGCCGGGTTGCCTGGACCGTCGCGCCGTCGTCGGACTTGACGCCTTCGACGTCGATTGTCGTTCCGTTGCGCAGGTCGGCGAGCGAACCACCGGAGAAGGTGGCCGAGGAGAAGTCGACCAGCACGTCGCGCAGCCTCAGCACGCGGCGGGCGACGTCGAGCGCGCCCACGGTGCCCGAGAGGAAGACGGCCTGCGGCCGTGGCTCGTCGCGCGGCGTGCGCCGATCGTGGACCTCGATCGTGCGCGCGACGAGCACCCCGCCGACGAGCCGCCCCGACACGCGCACCCTCGCCCCGGGCTCCAGTCGGGTGTCTCCTTGCACCGTGGCCGTCGACGCGTCGACCCGCATGCCGTCGACCGTGAATGTCGTGCCCTCGACATCGCGCGCCACGATGCCATCGATCTCGGCATCGAGCTCGGCCTCGGGTGTTGGCGTGGCAGGTGGCGGAGGCGGTGGTGCCGCCTCCTGCAGCATCACCCAGGTGCCGTCCTGCCGCGGCACGGTCCCGAGCCTCACATTGGCCAGGCCGCCTTCGCTCACGCCCGCGGCCTGGGCGTCCTCCGCGCCTATCGACAGATAGTCGATCCAGGCCGCGCCGATCGCGAAGCGACGCTGCGCGGAGTCCAGATCGTGCACGATGCCCTGCAGGCGGTATTCGGTGGCACCGACGAGCCGGTCGATCCGAGTGGCGGCGTAGTGTCCATCCGCGCCCGAGACCCGGAATCCGTGGATCTCCAGCACGCTGCCCGCGGGCAGAGCCGACAGCACGGCCAGGCCGCCCGCCAGGTCCTCGCCGAAGAAAGTGTCGGAGGCGATGTCGACCACTTGGCCAAGCACGACGATGCGGGAGGCCGTCGCGTCCACCGCCTGAAGCGGGCCGATCACCTCGGCGCCGAAGCGGATCAGGCTGGCATCGCCTTCGCGGGCGTAGGGCGAGTCCACCGGCGCCGTCCCCAGTGCCGATCCTTCGACCTCGACCACCATGCCGAGGCGCAGGTCCGAGGTGGTCCGCGGATTGCCGTCGTCGTCGCGTACCACGGCCTTCGCGTCATCGAACCGGATGTCGTTGACGACGATGGAACCGAAGCCGGTGATCGAGCCGACGGCGTAGGAGCCGGTGCCACCCGAATCGACGCCCGCGACATCGGTGCCGCCGCCGCACGCGACCAGCAGCGTCTGTCCGGCAACCGTGAGCGCGAGCAACATGCGTCGCAGCGGGGCGAACATCACTGCTTCTCCTTTCGACGCAAACGGCCTGGCGCCTTGGTGCCTGCCGGACGCCGCGTGGCGGCCTCGCCAGGCGCTCCTTGAGCGGCAGGTCCAGGCTCGGCGCGCCCAGGCTCGGCGGGCGCTGCGCTCTCCGCCATTGCTTCCGTCCAGGTGTAGAGCCCGATCCGGATGCGCTGGTCTTGCGGGCGACCCGCTTCCCGATCCTTCCCGATCAACTCCTCCAGCGCGGGCACGGCGGCGTTGCGCAGCACCAGCCACTGCCGCGTGATGAGCTCGCGGACAGCCTGGATCGACTCGCTCGACAGCTCGTCGGCGAAGATCGCCTGCTCGAAGTGCTGGCGGCCGTCGCCGAGCACGTTGGCCACGGCGGCTTCGAGGTGGTCGCCGACGTTGGCGCCGAGGAACGCCAGCATGCGGGCATGGTCCCCGCGCGGGACGAAGGCATCCACGACCAGCTCGACCTGGTCGGTCGCTTCGTCGTGACGCGCCAGGCCGAGGCGCAGCAGCTCGTCGAGCAGGCTGCGCGGATGCACGTCGCGGGTGACCTCGCGCGCGAGGCTCTCGAAGCTCGGTTCGGCGCCTTGGCGCGGAAGCGGCCGTACCTTGCCGCGCGCCGCGCGAAAGCGCTTGTCGGAGAGCCAGCGCAGGAACAACCGGGTGGCATGCGATGGCGGCGGGGAGCCGTGGGCCGCATCGGGATTGCGCGTGAGGCGAGTGACCTCGCGGCGATTCAGGCCCGTGGTCGTGCTGATGCGACTGACCCGTCGCTGTGGCGGCAAGTTGGCATGGGCAGCGCTTGCCGCATCGACCAGCACCTGGCGAAGCACCTCGTCGATGCGCGCATACGGCAGCCCGGAGGCGACCGCCAGACGGGCCAGCGGACGCAGCACTGCCTGGAACGATGCGAGCAGCGCATCGCCGGGCAGGACGGACCCATCGGTTGCCATGCACTCAGTATAGGCAGCGCACCCCCGGGGATGTGCACAACGCACATTTGCTCCGTAGGGGCATCGCCACGGAATGTAAGCCGCGCCGTCATCGCTACTCGAGCTTCCGCAGTGCGGCATCACGCGGGCGTCGGTTCACTCCCAGCTGTTCGCGTTCCGGTCGAAACCGCCCCGATAGGGGCTGCCGACACAGAACCGATGCCCGCTCGGTGCCTGCATGACAACCCACGCCAGCCTGCGCGCCACCACCCGCGCGCCGAAGCTCTCCAGCCGGGCGATTTCCGCGTCGACGTCGTCGGTCTCGATGTCGAGATGGGCCCGTGGCTCGTGATCGACTCGCTGGACGATGACCTGGACGTCTCCGGGTGGCGTCACGAGCTGGACGTAGCCGCTGTCCACGTCGATGTCGGCTGGAAGCGGGCAACCCAGGGCCGCGCTCCAGAACCGAGCCTCGGCAAGGAGGTCGTCGGTGTGGCAGTCGATCACGATGTTGCCGAGTCTGCTCCTGTGCATGCCTTGCCCCGGATGTCTCCCGGCAATGCTATTGCGTCGCGCCCGTCGGCGTGCCGGTTACCGCGCCGACGCACAGGATGCGCGCGCCTTCGGGCGCCGTCCCGCGGCATGTCGCGTCCTGGCGCGGCGCCGCCTCGTTAAACTCCGGGCAAGCCCGATCGACCCAACGCAGCGGCCGCCGTGCGAGCCGCAGGGGACCCTGCATGCTATCGAGAGTTGCCGCCCGCCTGCCTTTCTACTACGGCTGGATCATCGTCGCGGTCGTGTTCGTCACCATGGGCATCGGCGTGAACGCCCGCACCTCCTTCTCGCTGCTCTATCCGCCAATCCTCGACGAGTTCGGCTGGGATCGCGGCGTGACCGCCGGCGTCTTCTCGTTCGGCTTCCTGCTCTCGGCCTTTCTCAGCCCGGTCCTGGGTCGCATGATCGATACACGCGGTCCGCGCGGCGTCACGCTGATCGGCGTCGCCGCGACGTCGGGAGGCATGCTGCTCGCCGGTCTCGCCAGCGAGCCGTGGCACTTCTACGCGACGCTCGGCGTCCTGGTGGGCGCTGGCAGCGTGTGTCTGGGGTACTCGTGCCAGGGTCTTTTCCTGCCGGCCTGGTTCGCCCGGCGCCGGGGGCTCGCGATGAGCATCGCGTTCGCCGGCGTGGGCGTCGGCTCCATCGTCCTGCTCCCGGCGATGCAGTGGGTGATCGAGCGGGCCGACTGGCGCACCGCGTGCCTGTCGCTCGGCATCCTCGCCCTCGTGCTGCTCGCACCGCTCGCGCTGCTGCTGCGGCGCCGCCCGGAGGACATCGGCCTGCATCCCGACGGCGATACCAACAACGCGGAAGCGGCCGCGGCCGCGCGGCGGGCCTACATCGTCGACGCGGACTGGGCCGCGGTGGAATGGACGCTGGCGCGCGCGATGCGCACCGGACGTTTCTGGTGGATCGCGATCGGCTACTTCTGCGCCCTGTTCGCCTGGTACCTGGTGCAGGTCCACCAGACCCAGTACCTGGTGGAGACCGGCTTCACGGCGACGGAGGCGGCGTGGGCGCTTGGCTGGGTGAGCCTCGCGGGGGTGCCCGGACAGATCGCGCTCGGTCAGCTGTCCGATCGATTGGGGCGCGAGCTGGTCTGGACCATCGGCAACCTCGGTTTCCTGCTGACCTACGCGGCGCTGCTCGCGCTTTCCGGCAATCCGTCCATGAGCCTGCTCGTCTTCATGGTCCTGGTGCAAGGCGCGCTCGGCTACGGCGTCACCTCCGTGTTCGGCGCGATCCCCGCGGAGATCTTCGAGGGGCCGAGCTACGGCAGCATCTTCGGCACGCTGATGGTGGCGGCCATCGGCGGCGGTGCGGTGGGTCCGTGGGTGGCCGGGCTGATCCACGATCGCACCGGCAGCTACGATGGCGCGTTCTGGGTCGCGATCGCCGCGGTCGCGGTGTCGATCCTGTCCATCTGGATCGCATCGCCGCGGCGCGTGCGAGCCGTGGCGGGGCGCGCGGCCCTCGTGCGCGGCCGGTAGCGGTGCGGAACGGTCGAGGTCGATGGCGAGGTCGGCAAACCCGTCCGCATCGGGAACGAGCCTTGCCAAGCGCCGAGACAACAACCGGAACCTCGCCATGCTCAAGATCCTGCTGTGGATCGTCGTCATCATCTTCCTGATCGGCCTTCTGGTCGTGACCGGCATCCTCGACCTCATCTTCTAGAACGCGACTGATCGCCAGCGCCCGTCGCGCATCGCGGCGGCGCCACGCGATGGGGCGCCAGCCACCGCGCTGGTGCGCCACCGGGCCACTCCTGTGCGCGCGTGCGCCGCCGTCGTGCCGGGCAACCCCGGGGAACGTTGCATTCCTCGGTGGCATGGATGCTGCTTTGCCTGACGCACCTCCCATGACGAGACAGGCACGGCATGTCGATCCTCTCCGATCCCTTCGATTCATCGATCCGGCTGCGCTGCGCTTGCGGCCGCCACTCATCGCAGCAGGCGCATGACGCCCTGATCGCCGCCGACGGGAGCGATCCCCCTCTCGCGCCGGACGAACGCTACCAGCGCGTGGTCGAGCAGGCGGTGATTCGGGGGCTGTTTCCCGAGGACGGCGCGCGCCGCCGCTTTCTTCGTGCCGTGGGCGCAGGCACGGCCGCCTCGGCGGTGGCGGCCCTCTTCCCGCTCGGCGCCGCCAAGGAGGCATTCGCTCAAGGAGGGGGCAAGCCGGAGAAGACGACGCTCAAGGTCGGCTTCATCCCGATCACCTGCGCCACGCCCATCATCATGGCCCACCCGATGGGCTTCTACGCCAGGCACGGCCTCGACGTGGAAGTGGTGAAGACGGCCGGCTGGGCACTGATCCGCGACAAGACGCTGAACAAGGAGTACGACGCGGCCCACATGCTGTCCCCGATGCCGCTCGCCATCTCGCTCGGCGTGGGCTCCGCGGCCGTGCCCTACACCATGCCGGCGGTGGAGAACATCAACGGCCAGGCGATCACCTTGTCGATGCGGCACAAGGACAAGCGCGATCCGAAGCAGTGGAAGGGCTTCCGCTTCGGCGTTCCCTTCGACTACTCGATGCATGCCTACCTGCTGCGCTACTACGTGGCGGAGGCGGGGCTCGATCCCGACAAGGACATCCAGATCCGCTCGGTGCCGCCGCCGGAGATGGTGGCCAATCTGCGCGCGGAGAACCTCGACGGCTTCCTCGGGCCGGATCCGTTCAACCAGCGCGCGGTCTACGACGGGGTCGGCTTCATCCACCTGCTGACCAAGGAGCTGTGGAACGGCCATCCCTGCTGCGCCTTCGCCGCGAGCCGCGAGTTCGTCGAGCAGATGCCGAACACCTACACCGCCCTGCTCAAGGCGATCGTCGACGCCACCGCCTATGCGCACGAAGCCGGCAATCGCAAGGAAATCGCGGCGGCGATCGCACCGGCGAGCTACCTCAACCAGCCGGTCACGGTGGTCGAGCAGGTGCTGACCGGCACCTATGCCGATGGCCTCGGCAACGTGAAGCGCGATCCCAATCGGATCGACTTCGATCCCTTCCCGTGGCAGTCGTTCGCGGTCTGGATCCTCACGCAGATGAAACGCTGGGGCCAGATCAAGGGCGACGTCGACTACCGGAAGGTGGCGAGCGAGGTGTTCCTGGCCACCGATGCCGCGCGGCTGATGAAGGAGGCGGGCCTGACGCCGCCGGAGACGGCGTCCAAGGGCTTCGAGGTCATGGGCAAGCCGTTCGATCCGGCCAGGCCCGAGGAGTACGTGAGCAGCTTCGCGATTCGGAGGAGCTGAGGATGAAACGACCCCCACGCTCGCTTCGCTCGCTGCCCCCCGAGGGGGCCTGTCAGTGGCTTCGGGCGGCCGGGCGCCACTGACATGGGAACTCCCCGTCTGCGCGCGCTGGCGCTGTCGGCGCTGCTGTTCGCGCTCTTCATCGGCATCTGGGCGATCGCCACCGGCTCCGGCGGCGGTGCACAGACGGTCGACGACGAGTACGCCCGCCTGGTCGGCGCCGCGG
>JAEWGX010000037.1 GCA_023388075.1 Pseudomonadota bacterium | reverse complement strand
GCTGCCGACGCGCTCGCCTGCGCGGTCTGCCACGTGCACGCCGGCGCCATGATCGCCACCCTGGGCAAGCGGGTCCGGCGCGGCCGCATCATCGGTTGATCGCCCAGGGGCCGCCGGGCGGAGCCGGGATGCCGGTGGCGGCGCGGACTCCGCCGACGCTTGGGGCATACTTGGGCCTTTCCAGCCTTCCCGTGGCCGTGCCCGAATGATTGGTCGCCTCGCCGGCATCCTGCTCGAGAAGAATCCCCCGGAGATCGTCGTGGATGCCGCCGGCGTCGGCTACGAGCTGAACGTCCCGATGAGCACTTTCTACGACCTGCCGCCCGCCGGCGACAAGGTGTCGCTCTGGACCCACCTCGTCGTGCGCGAGGATGCGCACCTGCTCTACGGTTTCCTCACCCACCGCGAACGGGCGGTGTTCCGCGAGCTGGTGCGCATCTCCGGCATCGGCCCGCGCACCGCGCTGGCGGTGCTCTCCGGCATGACGGCCGACGAGCTGATCGAGACCGTCGCGTTGCAGGAGACCGGCCGTCTCACGCGCGTGCCGGGCATCGGCAAGAAGACGGCGGAACGGCTGCTGCTCGAGCTCAAGGGCCGCCTCGCGCCCGAGCTCGCGGGCGCCGGCCAGGGCGGGCGCGACGCCACGCCGGCCGGCACCGACGTGCTGCGTGCCCTGCTCGCCCTCGGCTATTCGGAGAAGGAGGCGGGTGCGGCGGTGGGGCGGCTGCCGGCCGACTGCGGGGTGAGCGAAGGCATCCGGCAGGCGCTCAAGCTCCTCGCCAAGGTCTGAACGGGCGACATCGATGGCAATCGAGCACGACCGCCTGATCTCCGCCACGCCGTCCACGCCGAGCGAGGAGGTCGTGGAGCGCGCGCTGCGGCCGCGGCGGCTGGCGGACTATGTCGGCCAGCCCAAGGTGCGCGAGCAGCTCGACATCTTCATCGAGGCGGCCCGTGCCCGCGGCGAAGCGCTGGACCATGTCCTGCTGTTCGGGCCGCCGGGGCTCGGCAAGACCACGCTCGCGCACATCATCGCGGCCGAGATGGGCGTGTCGCTGCGCCAGACCTCGGGCCCGGTGCTGGAGCGCCCCGGCGATCTCGCCGCCCTCCTCACCAATCTCGAGAAGAACGACGTCCTCTTCATCGACGAGATCCACCGCCTCTCGGCGGTGGTGGAGGAGATCCTGTATCCGGCGCTCGAGGACTTCCAGATCGACATCATGATCGGCGAAGGGCCGGCTGCCCGGTCGATCAAGCTCGACCTGGCCCCGTTCACGCTCGTGGGCGCGACCACCCGGGCCGGCATGCTGACGAATCCGCTGCGCGACCGCTTCGGCATCGTGCAGCGGCTCGAGTTCTACGAGGTGGCGGACCTGACGCGCATCGTCGAGCGCTCGGCGCAGCTGCTCGAGGCCGCGATCGATGCCGGCGGGGCGCGGGAGATCGCGCGGCGTGCGCGCGGCACGCCCCGGATCGCCAACCGGCTGCTGCGCCGGGTCCGCGACTACGCCGAAGTGCGCGGCGAAGGCCGCATCGACGGCGCCACCGCCGACGCGGCCCTCTCGATGCTGGACGTGGACCCGGCCGGGCTCGACGTGATGGACCGCAAGCTGCTCCGGACGGTGATGGACAAGTTCTCGGGCGGGCCGGTGGGCCTCGACAACCTGGCCGCGGCGATCGGCGAGGAGCGCGACACGATCGAGGACGTGATCGAGCCCTACCTCATCCAGCAGGGGCTCCTGCAGCGCACGCCGCGCGGCCGGGTCGCGACGGCGAGCTCCTATGCGCACTTCGGCCTGCATGCGCCCACGGGCGCGCAGGGTGGCGACCTGTGGTCGCTGGAGGGCGGCGGCTCGTGAGGGTTTCGGCCTGTGCGCGGCATCGCCGCGCCGCGGACTGTCTGTAATCGGATGTATCGCGTCGCTCCGCGGGCCCGCGCCAAGCCCCCGCAGGTAAAATCCCGCGCGTGATAACCCTCCACTCGATCCGTGTGCGGGTCTACTACGAGGACACCGACGCTGGCGGCATCGTCTACTACGCGAACTACCTGCGCTTCTTCGAACGGGCACGCACCGACTGGCTGCGCGCGATGGGCCTGAACCACCGCGAGCTTGCGAGCACCGAGGGACTGGGCCTGGTGGTGCGTGATTGCGCCGTCCGGTACCTGCGCCCGGCGCGGTTGGACGACCTGCTCTCGGTGGAGGTCGGCCTTGCCGATCCCGCCGCGGACGTGGGCCGCGCGTCGCTGCGGTTCGCGCAGCGGGCGCTGCTCGCCGACGAGTCCAGCGGCGGCGGCGAGGTCGTTCTCGCCACCGGCTCGGTGCGGGTGGCGTGCATCCACCAGGCGAGCGGCCGCCCGGCCTCCCTGCCTGGTGCCCTGCTCGCCCGCCTATCCGAACAGATTCCCGCCCATTCCGGCGCGGACGGAACCACGCCAGACGGAACGGCACGACAACAATGAACTCACACGACCTCTCGATCCTGTCCCTCGTGGCCAACGCCAGCCTGCTGGTGCAGATCGTCATGCTGCTCCTGGTGCTGGTGTCGCTGGTTTCCTGGACGATCATCTTCCGCAAGTGGTTCCAGATCCGTGCCGCGCAATCCGCGACCAACGCGTTCGAGAACGAGTTCTGGCGCGGTGCCGAGCTCAACTCGCTCTACCAGAGCGTCGCCAACGCCAAGGGTGACCCGGGCCCGCTCGCGCGAATCTTCGAGGCGGGAATGAAGGAGTTCCGGCGCGCCCGCCAGAAGGGAGCCGGCGCGGGCGGCGACGGCGCCGCGGTGCTCGATCCCTCCACGCGCGCCATGCGGGCCGCTTTCCAGCGCGAGATGGACGCGCTCGAGTCGTCGCTGGCATTTCTCGCCTCCGCCGGCTCGGTGAGCCCCTACATCGGCCTGTTCGGCACCGTGTGGGGCATCATGAACGCCTTCCGCGGCCTGGCCAACGTGCAGCAGGCGACGCTTGCCGCCGTGGCGCCCGGAATCGCCGAGGCGCTGGTCGCCACCGCGATCGGTCTGTTCGCCGCCATCCCCGCGGTCGTCGCCTACAACCGCTACGCCTACGACATCGATCGCCTGGCCAACCGGTTCGAGACCTTCACGGACGAATTCTCGAACATCCTTCACCGCCATGCGCGCTAGGGAGGCGACCGACGATGGCAGCAATACCCAGCGGCGGCAGGCGGATCCACGGCAGGCGCAAGGCGCGCCTGGTGAACGAGATCAACGTCGTGCCCTACATCGACGTGATGCTGGTGCTGCTGGTGATCTTCATGGTCACCGCGCCCTTCGTGCCCACCGCCACCATCGAGCTGCCCACCGTGGGCGCCTCCTCCTCGCGGCCGGAGGCCTATGTGGAGGTGGTGGTGGAAAAGACCGGCGCCATGACGGTGCGCACCCACAACCTGCCCCAGCGGCTGGAGCGGCAAGCCACCAGCGAGCAGCTTCTCGCCACGATCAACGAGATGGTCGGCGGAAACAACGCCTTGCCCGTTGTTATCAGCGGGGACCGCGAAGCCCAGTACGACGCCATCCTCAACGTCATGGACCTGCTGCAGCAGCAAGGCGTTCGCCGGGTCGGCCTGATGGTGAAGCCACGCCCCGGTTGACCCGGGGCCCGACGCCGGGCGTCCCGCTTCGCGGCCACCACCCGGCGACATCGCCCATGCCACGACATTGTTGAATGGCGACGCAGAAGACGGCACGCAAGGAAAGACGGCAGCGCCGCCCCGGACGGGGTCCGTTGCCGTTCGTGCTCGCCCTCGTCGTGCACGTCGGGCTCTTCGCCCTGCTCTTCGTCGGCGTTCGCTGGCAGAAGACGACGCCGATCGCGCAGGCCGAGCTCTGGGTTCCCGTGGAGGTGGCCGAGGTGACGCCGCCGGAACCGGAGCCCACGCCCACGCCGCCGCCCGAGCCGGAGCCCGCGCCTCCGCCGCCGGCACCCGCCCCGCCGCCGCCCCCGCCGGCTCCGCAGCCGCCGCCTCCCCCGCCTGCGCCGCCTCCGCCGCCGCCACCTCCGGCGCCCGACCCCGCCATCCAGATCCAGGAGCAGCGACGCCAGGAGGAGGAGAAGAAGCGCGAGGAAGAGGAGAAGCAGCGGGCGGAGGCCGAGCGCAAGGCCGAGGAGGCGCGGCTCGCCGCCGAGCGGGAAGAACGCCAGCGCGCCGAGGAGGAGCGCAAGCTAGCGGCCGAGCGCAAGGCCGAGGAGGAACGCCGTGCCGAGGCCGCGCGCAAGGCCGAGGAAGCCCGCCGCGCCGAGGAACGACGCCTGGCCGAAGCCCGCCGCGCCGAGGAGGAACGCCAACGCGAGGAGCAGCGCAAGCTCGCCGAGGCCAGGAAGCGCGAGGAGGAACGCAAGGCCGCGGAAGAGCGGCGCCTTGCCGAAGCCCGGCGGCTGGAGGAAGAGCGCAAGCTCGCGGCCGCCCGCAAGGCCGAGGAGGAGCGGCAGAAGAAGGAAGCCGAGAGAAAGCTCGCCGCGGAGAAGGCGGAGGCCGAGAAGCGGGCCGCCGAAGAGAAGGCTGCTGCCGAGCGCCGCGCGGCCGCGATCAGCGGGCTGTTGAGCCAGGCCGGACAGGCCGGCGCCACCGCCCAGCGCGGTGCCCCGGCGGGCCAGCTCGACGGCGGCTACCAGGCCAGGGTCGCGGCGGCCGTTCGGGCCAACACCATCTACGGGCAGGCGATCTCCGGCAACCCGCGGGCGGATTTCGAGGTCAAGCTGCAGCCGAACGGCAAGATCGTGGGCGTGCAACTGGTACGCTCTAGCGGGGTGGCGGCCTGGGATTCCGCCGCCGAGCGCGCGATCCTGCGCACGGACCCGTTCCCCTGCCCGACCAATGCGCCCTGCCCGTCGTCGCTCCTGGTCCGCCACGGGCCCAGAGATTGAGAAAGCCTGGAGCGATCGACGTGGCTGAACCGATACCTAATGTGATTATAATCAACTCATGAGCAAGTTATTGTTCCGCCTCGGCTTTTTGGCCCTGGTCAGCGCCTCGGCAGGCGCCGCTCAAGCGCAGATGCGCATCGACGTGACCGGCATCGGCGCGAACCAGTTACCCATCGCGATCGCCAATTTCGGCGGCCAGGGCAATCCGCAACCGCCGGTGGATTCGGTGATCCGCTCGGACCTCGCGCGCAGCGGCATGTTCCGCATCATCGACATCGCCGAGCCGCTCACCGAGACCTCCACCCTGGACCTGGGCGCCTTGCGCAACCAGGGGGCGGACTCCGGCCTGGTCGGCTCGGTCAACCGCACCGGCAACGGGCGGCTGGACGTGCGCTACAAGCTGGTCGACACCGTGCGGCAGAGCGTGCTGGCCGAGGAAGCGCTGATCGCGAGCACCGGCGATGCGCGGCTCGCGGGTCATCGCATCGCGGACTCGGTCTACGAGAAGCTCACGGGGATCAAGGGGATCTTCTCCACCCGCATCGCGTTCGTCACCAAGGAAGGCAACCGGTTCAAGCTCAACGTCGCGGACTGGGACGGCCAGAACGTGCAGACGGCGCTCAACTCCGGCGAGCCGATCATCTCGCCGCGTTGGTCGCCCGACGGCAGCCGCCTCGCCTATGTCTCGTTCGAGTCGCGGAAGCCCGTGGTCTACGTGCACAGCCTCGCCACCGGCCAGCGCAAGGCGGTCGCGGAATTCCGCGGCAGCAACAGCGCGCCGGCCTGGTCCCCCGACGGCAACCAGCTCGCGGTCACGCTGACCCGCGACGGCGGCTCACAGATCTACCTCATCAGCGCCTCCGGCGGCGAATCGAAGCGGCTCACGCAATCGAGCGGCATCGACACCGAGCCGTGGTTCGCACCCGACGGCAACACCGTCTACTTCACCTCGGACCGCGGCGGCTCGCCGCAGATCTACCGCATGAACGTGGGCGACGGCAACGTTGCGCGGGTCACCTTCGGGTCGACCTACAACGTCTCGCCGCGCGTCAGTCCGGACGGCAAGCAGCTCGCCTACATCACCCGCCGTGACGGCGGATTCTTCGTCGCCATCAAGGACCTGGAGGCCGGCAAGGAGACGCTGCTCACCGATACCGGCCGCGAGGAGTCACCCAGCTTCGCGCCCAACGGCCGCTGGGTCATGTACTCCACCGAAGCCGGCAACAGCGAATACCTGATGGCGGTCACCACCGACGGCCGCATCAAGCAGCGCCTCACCAGCAACAGCGGCGACATCCGCGAGCCGGCGTGGGGCCCGTATCCGAAGTGACACCGAACGCAATGGCACATGAAAGGAGCCAATCGATGATCTCCCCTACCCGCCCCTTGAACGCGCTGGCCCTGGCCATCGGCCTCGCGCTCGCTGCCAGCGCGTGCACCTCCGTGGACCTCAAGGAACCGGCCACAATCGAGCAACGCGGACCGTCCAGCGCATCGCCGGGCTCGGCGCCGGACGCCGGCACCGGCGCGGACAGCGGCAGCGTGAGCGGTGTCGCGCCGGTCGTCGTGCAGGAGACCGATCCGCTGAACGATCCGGCGAGCCCGCTCGCCAAGCGCAGCGTCTATTTCCAGTACGACAGCTTCGTCGTCCAGCCCGAATACCAGTCGGTGGTCGAGGCCCATGCGCGCTACCTTTCCGCCAACCGCGACAAGCACGTGGTGATCGAGGGCAACACCGACGAGCGCGGCAGCCGTGAATACAATCTCGCGCTCGGGCAGAAGCGCGCGGATGCCGTGCGCCGTGCGCTTGCCACCCTGGGCGTGGACGACAGCCAGATGGAATCGATCAGCTTCGGCGAGGAGAAGCCGCGCGCCGTCGGCACCGACGAGGCGTCCTTCGCGGAGAACCGCCGCGCCGACATCAGCTACCGCTGACGTCCAGCCGGCGACGCGTCGCCGGCTCGTCGGCCAGACTCGCCCACGGAGGTTCGCCATGTCCATGCAACTCACGCCGGGGGCGTCGCTGCCGTTGCCCACCGCCGGCCGCCCTCGCCTCCTTTCCGCCGAGCAGCCACGCCGGCGGGGATTGACCGCCATCGCCTCGGGAGTGATGCTGGCGCTGACGCTCGGCGTCGCGCAGCCGGCCTGGGCGCTTTTCAGCGACAACGAGGCGCGCCAGGCGGTGCTCGACGTGCGTAACCGGCTGGAGACCTTCCAGCGCGAGACCTTGCGGCAATTGAACGAGTTCGGGCGCCAGCAGGCGGCGATCGAGCAGCGACTCTCGCGGCTGGAGCAGGGCCAACGCGTGAACCTCGACCAGCAGAACCAGATGGAGGCGCTGCGCCAGGAAGTGGCGCGCCTGCGCGGCCAGCTCGAGGTGCAGGCCAACGAGCTCAACCAGACGCGGCGCCAGCAGAAAGAGCTGAGCACCGCGCTCGACTCGCGCCTCAAGCAGTTCGAGCCGGTGGAGGTCACCATCGACGACAGGACCGTGACCGTCGAGCAGGCCGAGAAGCGCGCCTACGACGCGGCGCTCGAGCTCTTCCGCGGCAGCGACTTCAAGGGCGCGACCGCGGCCTTCCAGTCCTTCCAGCGCGACTACCCCGAGAGCCCGTACCGGCCGCTCGCGCTCTACTGGCAGGGCGGCGCGCAATACGCAAGCGGCGACTTCAAGGGCGCCATCGCCACCTTGAACCAGCTCACCTCGCGTCACCCGGACAGTCCCCGCGTGCCCGACGCCATGCTGATCCTGGGCAATGCGCAAGCGGACTCCGGCGACCGCAATGCCGCGCGCGCCACCTTCAGGGCGATCGGCGAGAAGTTCCCGGGCACCCCCGCCTCGGGCGCGGCCAAGGATCGGCTGTCCGCGCTGCGGTAGCAGCGTTTTCCGGGTATTCCGGTTTGACCCGATTCTGGCTGGTTGATACCATCGTCGACTTCGCTGCGGCGTACCGATAGGTGCGCCGCGAGCACGTGGGTCGTTAGCTCAGCTGGTAGAGCAGCGGACTTTTAATCCGTTGGTCGCTGGTTCGAATCCAGCACGGCCTACCAGTAGGTTTCAAGGGTTAGCTCGGCAACGGGCTAACCCTTTTTCGTTGCGCCGGCCCATCTTCACGGGTGTCCGCTCGGACTGCCCTGCAGCCGCGCCTCGTCCTCTATACTCGCCGCGAGCCTTCACTACGAAGAGGTCATGGAGACAATCATGCCCGTTCGCCGCATCGTCCTGGCCGCGCTCGCCACCTCCACCGTTCTCGTGACATCGACGGCGCAGGCACAGACACCGCCCTGGCCCAGCAAGACCGTTCGGATCATGGTGGGCTCGCCGCCAGGCGGGCCGTCCGACTTCACCAGCCGGCTGTTCGCCGCCCAGCTGCAGCAACGCACGGGGCATTCCGTCGTGGTGGAGAATCGCCCCGGCGCCGGCAACAATCTGGCGGCGCAAGTCGTCGCGCAGTCGGAGCCCGACGGACATACGTTGGTGCTGAGCCCCGACACGGTCGTCACCACCAATCCGCTGGTCTATCGCAACCTGGCCTTCGACGCCCGGAAGGACCTGCTCAATGTCTCCGTGGTGGCGACGTTCACTCAGCTGCTGGTGTGCAACCCGAACCTCGGGTTGAAGACAGTGTCGGACCTGGTCAAGATGGCCGGCGAGAAGCCGATGACCTACGCCTCCGGCGGACCTGCCGTGCCCGGGCACCTGGCGGCGGAGATGTTCCTCCAGACGAGCGCCGTCAGAATGCAGCACATCCCCTACAAGGGCCCCGCGCCGGCGACGATCGCGGTCCTGTCCGGCGAGGTCGACTGCGGTTTCCTGGCCACGCCCACGGTCATCCCGCATGCCAAGGCTGGCAAGCTGACTCCTCTCGCGATCTCCTCGGCGCAGCCGTCGGCGCTGGCTCCCGACGTGCCGACGCTTCCCAAGGCGCTGAACCGGCCGGATGCCGACATCACCTTCAAGCTGGTGCTCCAGGCGCGTCGCGGCGTATCGCAGCCCGTCATCGCCGAAATCGAAAGGCATGTCGCCGACATCATGAAGCATCCCGAGATCCAGGCGAAGCTGCAGACCATCGACCTCAAGGCGGTGGGCAGCACCAGCGCCGAAGCGGAAGAGGCGATGCTCGCGGATATCGCGCGCTGGGAACCGGTGGTCAAGCGCCTCGGCCTGAAGATGGAATGATCAACGCGGGCCCGGAACCACCCCGAGCTCGCCGCCCCGGAGCATCCCGGCGCTCGCGCACGTTGATGCGGTCGTTGCGCACCAGGAAGCGCCCGTCGATCCGAAGCGCGATCGGCTCGCCGGAGATCGGCGGCTCGCCGCCCGCGGCTTGCCGCTGCGCATGGATATGAAGGTGCGGCTCGGTGCTGGCGCCGGAGTTGCCGACCTCTCCCAGCAGATCGCCGACAACCACGGCGCGGCCGGCCGTTGCGGCGATGCTGCCGCGCTTCAGGTGCGCAAGCACGACCACGGCGTCGCCGCACTGGAGGATGAGGTGGTTCCCCAGCCGATTGATCACGTCCTGGTTCGGGATCTCGAGATCCGGTAGGTCGCTCTCGACGGCCATCACCTGTCCCGCGCAGGGCGCGTGCACCGCCGCGCCGAAGATCGCATACGCGGAGGGATGCGAGGGGCTCAAGCCCGCAGCCCGGGAGCCCCACCGGTTGAGCCCCACGAAGTCGATCGCATAGGACTGGCCGCGCCAGGGCCGGTAGCGCTCGACGGCGGGGTCGAGCGTGCGCAGATGCGGATTCACGAGCTCGTTGCCGCCCCCGTTGCCCACCAGATAGCGGCCCGGACCCAGGGGATTGACGACGTCGAGGACCGGCGCCTCGGGCAGCCCTCGGCCCATGAACGCCGCGCCGCCGAGCCAGGCGCCGATGACCAGCATCGCCGCCGAGAGCGCCGCGGCGGTCCATCCAGCGCTGCGCGCGGGAAGCAATGTCACCCGGACGGCACGCCCATGCAGCACGTGCCACAGGGTCGCACCAGCCCAGAGCGTGCCGTGCACGCGCGGGAGCCACCACGGGACCACCGTCCAGGGGGCGGCCCATGCCATCGAGAGCAGCAAGGCGCCGATCCCTGCGACCTGCAAGGCGAAGCCGAGGCGGCTCGCTGCCGGCTGCAAAGCCAGCCACAGCAGCATCAGGAGCGGCAACACCACCTGGGCCGCGACGAGAATGGCGATCATCGCACTTGTCGGGAGAATCGCTCTGCACGGTACTACATCCGCCGTCCGCGGAGCGTCCGAGGCGGCCCATACACCACACGTGGACGAGGTGCCCCTGCCACCGATCCGGGCTGGCGATCCTGCGTCGGCGATCGTGGCGTACCCTGGTGGCATGACAGGCAGCACCAAGGAGGGCCGATCCGACACGGCGGAGGAACCCTCCGGACGAACCCTCTGGACCATCGGCCACTCCAGTCGCGACTGGGCCGTCTTCGCCGACATGCTCGCCGAGGCCGGCATCGAGGTGCTGGCCGACGTGCGTCGCTTCCCGGGCTCGCGGCGCAACCCGCAGTTCTCCGGCGAAGCGATGGCCAAGGCCTTGCCCCTGCTCGGGGTCGAGTATGTTCCGATGCCGGACCTTGGCGGCCGGCGCAAGCCTCGGCCCGAGACGCACAACACCGCCTGGCGCAACGAGAGCTTTCGAGGCTATGCCGATTACATGGAGACCGCGCCGTGGCGGCAAGCCCGTGAACGGCTCGCCCGGCTGGCCGCGCAACGCAGGACGGCCGTCATGTGTGCCGAGGCGCCGTGGTGGCAGTGTCATCGCGGCCTCATCGCCGACGATTTCAAGGCCGACGGCTGGGAAGTCATCCACCTGGTCTCACCCGGGCGCACCGCGCCGCATCCCTACACGCCGGCGGCGCGCATCGTCGACGGCCGGCTCGACTATGCGGCGCCCGAGCCGCCGCAGCAGCCGCTCTTCTGATCCAAGCGCCTGATCCACTCCCCTGATCCAAGAGCCCCGATCCGTATCCCTGATCCACGGGCCCGGTCCGAGCCCCCGGGTCCCGCCGGCGGGACCGAGGCCGGCCAAGCCCGCGTTGACGACCGTCGCAGCGCTTCTGCTACCCTGCGGCGCATGGCTTCCCCTTCGCCCCTTCCACTCGACGGCATCACCGTCGTCGCGCTCGAGCACGCGATTGCCGCACCCTTCTGCACCCGCCAGCTCGCCGACCTGGGCGCGCGGGTCATCAAGGTGGAGCGGCCGGGCATCGGCGACTTTGCCCGCGCCTACGACCAGAGGGTTGCCGGCCTTTCCTCGCACTTCGTGTGGGTGAACCGCTCCAAGGAAAGCGTGACGCTGGACGTGAAGCATCCGCTCGCGGCGCCGGTGCTGGAGAAGCTGCTGGCGCGCGCCGACGTGCTGGTGCAGAACCTCGCACCCGGCGCCGCGGCGCGGCTGGGTCTTTCGTTCGATACCCTGCACCCGCGCCATCCACGCCTGGTCGTATGCGACATCTCCGGCTACGGCGACGACCCGCGCGCGCCGGGCCCCTATCGCGACAAGAAGGCGTACGACCTGCTGATCCAGAGCGAAGCCGGCTTCCTCTCGGTGACCGGCACGCCGGAGGCCCCGGCAAAGGCTGGCTGCTCCATCGCCGACATCGCGGCGGGCATGTACGCCTATTCCAGCGTGCTGGCCGCGCTGATCGAGCGCGGCCGGACGGGGCGAGGCCGGCGCATCGACGTCTCGATGCTCGAGAGCATGGTGGAATGGATGGGCTTTCCGCTCTACTACGCCTATGCGGGCGCACCCCAACCGCAGCGAGCCGGCGCAGCCCATGCCACGATCTTTCCCTACGGGCCCTTCCCTGCGGGCGACGGAAGGGACGTGATGCTGGGCTTGCAGAACGAGCGGGAATGGGTGGTCTTCTGCGAGCGGGTGATCGGCGAGCCTGGCCTCGCCTCGGACCCGCGATTCTCCTCCAATGCACGCCGCCACGAGGCGCGCGAGTCGCTGCGCGCCATCATCATCGAAGCATTCGCCAGGCTCGGCGCCGACGAGGTGATGGATCGGCTGGAAGCCGCCGGCATCGCCAACGCCCGGATGAACGGCATGGACGAGGTGTGGTCGCATCCGCAGCTGCAGGCACGCGACCGCTGGTCGCAGGTCGAGACGCCGGCGGGCCCGATCCCGGCGCTCCTTCCTCCGGGGCGCGCCCATGCCGGCGAGACTCGAATGGACCGGATCCCTGCCCTCGGCGAGCACACCGAGGCCGTGCTCGCCGAGATCGGGATCGACCCGGGCGGTATCGCGGCGCTGCGCGATGCTGCCGCCATTTGAACGCCTGCCCAGCCTGCAGGGGCGTGATACTTGCCCTCCATGCCAGCGGCATCCGCCGTGTCGCCGCAGCGCATCGGTCCGGCCGTCGCGGCACCATGTCCACTCTCGGGAGAGATCCATGAACAGGCTCGCCAAATTTCTGCTGGTGTCGCTGGTTGCGGCCACCGTCGCCGGCTGCGGCTCCTCGTCGTCCCGGATGCGCGGCGTCAGCTCGGCCGACCCGGGGCTCAACAGCCAGGGCGGGCCGGCCGCCTCGGAGATGCCCGAGCTCTGCGCGCTGCAGCGCCGGATGGCCGGGGAGTCGGAGGAGCAGAAGCTCGCCATGCTGGAGGCGCACATGCAGGCGGCGCATGGCACGTCGAATCCGCACGGCCTGACGATGCACCGTCGGGAGATGGCGCGCTGCCCGGTTCGTTAGAGCCGTCGCGATCGACCCTGGTCGTCACGGCAATCGCGATCGTCTCTCGGCCTCGCCATCGCGCCGAGCGCGATCCCGAGGCCGAAGGCGAGATAGCCCGCGGCAATCGCCGGTTTCGACAGGTGCATCTCGAAGCCCGGTGACAGGCGACGCGGGCATACGCGATAGTCCACCAGGCAGGCGACCGCCGCGGCGCCCATGGCCGATGCGATGCGGGCCGAAGGCGGCATGCGGGAGACCCGTGCGCCGAGCCCACGCTCGTAGAGCGTTGCCCAGAAGCACGAGGCGCCATGATGGATCAGGTAGCCCAATGCGGTGTAGCGCAGGCTCGGCTCGAGGTGCCTGGCTGCCTCGTCACCCCAGGCCCAGTGGCTGGTGGCATTCAGGCAGGCGGACCAGCTGCCGGTCTCCCGTCGCGAGGCGGCCGCCAGCACCGCGGTCGACAGCACGCTCGCCACCGCGCCCACCGCGGCGCCGTCCACCATCGCGCGCCGCCAGGTCTTCATGACGGCTTGACGACCATCAGGTAGAAGATCGCGAGAAAGGCAAGCAGCGCCGGCACGCCGAGGCCGAACCAGACCCGGCGCAGCTTCCAGAATTCCGCTGGCAGCGCCGCACCGGCCGCAGCGGCGCGCGCGGCTAGATCGCGCATCCGGATCTGCAGCCACACCACCGGCAGCCAGCAGAGGACGGCGATCGTGTACAGCGCGGCGGACCACGCGATCCACGGCGTCGCCAAGGGGATGCCGGCGAGGTGGACCAGGTAGAAACCGGTGAGTGGCTGCAGCACCACCGTGGTCGCGGTGAAGAGCCAGTCGGCGATCACCGCGTAGCGCATCACGGCGGCCACCACCTTGGCATCGCGCGTCTGCGCGCAGAAGAAGATATAGAAGGCGGTGCCTATGCCGGTTCCGAACAGGATGGTCGACGACAGGACGTGAAGCCACTTCATGAGCAACCAGCTCACGGGGCCGCCTCCTTCGCCGGCGCGGCGGAAGAAGCGCGCCGCGCCGGCGGCTCCAGCGCGAGGAGCAGCCCGAGCAGCGCCAGGATGGGGAGGTTCTTCACGATCGGACCGAACGGGTGAATGAGGTGCTCGGGCAACCTCACGGCGATGACCGCCGTGTACCCGAGGATCAGAAGCGCCTGGGCGACCCAGAGCCACCGTCGACGACGCAGCGTGATCGTCGCGATGCCGAGGACGAGGTCCAGCACCGCCGCGCCGTAGAGCGCCCCCGGCGCGAGCACGGCGGGCACGCCGACCGCAACCAGCATCCGCAGGCTCTCGGAAACCGGGTACACCCCGAGCGACACGACTGCGGTCCATATCCACATCGCTGCGAGCGCAAGCCGGAGCAGCGGCAGCTGCCAGTCCAGCACCGCTTGCGCACGAAGTGGCTCCGCCAGTTCCGGCGGTACGAACGCATGCACGCCGCGCGGTGCGCGGCCGAGCGCCGCGCTGACCGGCCCGACGTCGGCCACATTGCCTCGGGCAAGCATCTCGAGCGCCGACGGATCGATCGGCCAGTCCGTGAACCTCGCGGCCACGAGCGCGAGCGGGTCGGCAAGCCGGCGTGAAACGGCGAGGAACCGCGGCGGCGGCAGGCCCAACGATGCGCGCAGCGACCCGAGGTACTGGCGCAGGCTGATCGCATCGGGACCCACCAGCGCCATGGTCCGGGTACCTTCTGGCGGGAGTCCCTCCACCAGCGCAACCATCGCGGCGACCAGATCGTCGACGTGGATCGGCTGGATGGGCTGCCCGCCACCGTCCGGCAACGGCACGAGCGGCAGGCTGGCCAGCAGGTTCATGAGCCGGGAGCTCGCGCCGCCTGGCCCGTAGACAAGCGAAGGCTGCACCACCCATGCGGCGCGCTTCAGCCGGCGAAGGCACTCGTCACCGTCGCGCTTGCTGCGATGAAACGCGGTGCTTGCGCCTTCATCGGCGCCGAGCGCCGAGAGCTGCACCACGAGCGGAACGCCTGCCGCCGCCGCGGCGCGGAACAGGGCGCAGGGCGCCAATGCATGCACCCGGTCGAAGCCACCACGCTCCTTCTCGCGGAATACGCCGACCGCGTTGATCACCACGTCCATTCCGGCCACCTGCGGGGCCCATTGCGCCGCGTCGACCGCGTGGCGGAAGTCCATGCGGAACCGCGGGACGTCGTGGCCGCGGCGCTGCAGCTCACTGCGCAGGCGGCTGCCGATGAAGCCGTGCTGCCCCGTGAGCAGCACTTTCACGGCGCCTCCCGCTCACTGCACCGCGCGCGCCTCTCCGCCATCTCGCGCTCCGCCGGCCGACACCTGCGCGGCGGAGTGACGGACCGGATCGCCGTCGCTCGCGGCGCGCACCGCGTCGTGCAGGATCGTCCGGATACGCACCGCGATGTCGACGAGCTCGACCGTGCCGACCGTGCCCTTCTGGACGCCTTCGATCAGGCGCAGCAGGATCGGGTCTATGGTGCGTACCAGCGTGGGGAGATCGCCCGAGGCGATCTGCCCGCGGGTGTCCTCGGCATCCTTTGCACTGCGCGGATGAGTATCCATGTCGCTCCTCTTCGTTGACGACGGACTCAGCATGGATCGTACCCCTTCGGGCCCGAGGCGCGACTGGCGGTGGGCACGCCCATTGCCAAAAGGGCGGCCCGCGTCGTTCGCCATCGCGATGGCACCCCCTCATGAGGAGAACCCGATGTTCGCGCACAACAAGCGACTCCAGTACACCGTTCGTGTCAGCGAGACCAATCCCGGCCTTGCCAACCTGATGCTGGAACAGTTCGGCGGGCCGCAAGGCGAGCTTGCCGCGGCGATCCGCTACTTCACGCAGGCGCTGGGCGAGGACGACCCGGGACGCAAGGACATGCTCTACGACATCGCCACGGAAGAGCTGAGCCACCTGGAAGTGATCGGCACGATCGTGGCGATGCTGAACAAGGGCGCCAAGGGGCGCCTTGCCGAGGCGGCCGAGTCCGAGGCGGAGATGTACCGGTCGATCACGGGTGCCGGCAATGACTCGCACGTGACGCAGGTGCTCTACGGTGGCGGACCGCCGCTCGTGAACTCCGCCGGCGTACCCTGGACCGGTGCCTACATCGACACGATCGGCGATCCGTCGGCCGACCTGCGCTCCAACATCGCGGCGGAAGCGCGCGCCAAGATCGTCTACGAGCGACTGATCAATCTCACCGACGATCCCGGCGTGAAGGAGGCGCTCGGGTTTCTCATGACCCGCGAGGTGGCGCACCAGATCTCGTTCGAGAAGGCGCTGTACGCGATCCAGCCGAACTTTCCGCCCGGCAAGCTGCCGCCCGATCCGCGCTTCTCCAAGACCTACTTCGACATGTCGCAGGGCGGCATGGAAGTACGCGGCCCGTGGAACAGCGAGGAAAATTTCGAGGTGGTCTCCGACCGGGAGAAGCAGTCCGCGGTCGACGGCGGCGACGGCGGATCGACCGTCAAGCTCGCCGCCAAGGAAAAGACCGTCGTCGAGGCGCTCAAGAAGCGGACGATGTCGGATCCCGCCACCGATCCCATGACGGGCGCGGAGCTCGGGATGGGCGACACGGGGGCGCCGGGAACGAAGCGGCCCCGCAAGGGCTGAGCCCCGGTCCGGCGCCGCCGCATTCAGCGCTTCGCGGTGGCGCCGGGCGCTTCCTCCAGATGCAGGAAGTGCCGGGTCACTCCACCGATGCGCTTGCCCAGCCACTCCGCCATCGCTTCTTCCTGCGGAAGGATCCTGCGGAGGACGCCGGCGGTTTCGCTGTCGCCCGCCGCCTCGGCCGCTGCGATCAGCGATCGGTAGGAGGCGATCTCCATGTGCTCGAAGGTGTAACTGGCGAGGGTCGCCTTCACCACCTCGTCGCTCACGAAGAGACCGCTGAGACCCTGGCCCATGCCGGTCACCTTGGCGGCCATATCCTTCATCGTCGAAGTGCCGGCGCCGCGGCGGTCGATACAGGACTTCAGAAGCCGCGCCTGCTCCCGCGTCTCCTCGAGGTGCTGCTCAATGCGTTCACGCAACTCGGGATAGCTCTCGAGGCGGGAGGCGGTCGATTCCAGCATCTTCTCGGCTTGCTGCTCCATGGCATGCGCGTCGCGCAGCCAGTCGTTGAGGTGCTCGTCTGCTCGCGTCATGAGTACTCCGTCGTCTGGTTGGATGAGCCGCAGGGGCCGCAACGCGCATACCCGAGGAGCGCTTCTCTGGGGCCGCTTTCGCCACGCACCAGGACGCTCGCCTTGTCAGTGCCGGAACCAGCACCTACACTGCCCGCAACCTCCGTCGCCCGGCGCAATGCTGCGTTCCCATCTTCCGACCGTCATCGCCCTTCTTGCCGCCATCCTGCCGGTTCCGGCCGGCTCGCAGACGGTGGAGACCGCGCTTCGCTCCAGCAATACGGTGAAGCTCGAGCTGGCGGGCCAGGCAGTCTCGCTGGCGGTCGTCCTGCAGTCACGCAGCACCTCCAGGGAGCTGGAAGGCGACCTTGCCTTCCGCATGCTGGCCGAGGACGGAAGCGTTCCGGACACGGACGACATCACCTGCACGCCGTCGCTCACGCTGGGGTGCGGGGTGGTTGCCCGCTTCATCGGTCGGCGCAGCCGCGCGGCGCCTCCCCTGGTGCTGGAGGCGCGGGTGGAGGACGGCGTCTTTCGCGTACGTGACTCCGAGGAGCTGGCCAAGTTCGTCGAGGGACTGGTCGCGAGCGATACCCTTGCCGTGAAGCTGCGGGTGGACCAGGCCGACGAGTTCCTGCTCGATATCGGGCAGGTGCCGTGGCCGCTCGCGCCCTTCGACCCGGCCCATCCGTTCGGCGAACGGTTCGGCAAGGATCCGGTGCTCGCGGCACTCCAGGCACGGTTTCCCGGTCGCTACCTGAGGATCGTGACCCTTGCGCGGCGCGAGCTGCCCGCAACCGGTACGCTCACGCCGGAGGACGAGACGAAGATCCTGGAGGCGATGCACGCCGAAGTGGCGCGGCTGCGCCCCATGGTGCCGGATGCGCTCCTCGAGCGGATCGTCGCGAACGCGCTCGCCGCGGCCAAGGCGGTCGGCGACGAGGACCCGGGCCTGTGCAATGCGCTCGCGGTTGCCGCGCGCAGCGCGGTGACCGCCCCGCAACTGCGCGGCGGCACCATCGCTCAGGAGGAGTACGACCTCTGGCAGGAGACTGTCGAGCAGGCGAATCCACGCAACCTGCGCAAGATTCCCGGGGAGGCCCTGCTGCCCTCGACGCCCCGCTTCGAGCACAACGTGCGGATCGCCAACGAGCGCGGCTGCGGCATGTTCGAGGCGGTCATCGAGGCGATGCTGGCGCTGCCGCCAGCCGAGCGGCGACTCTGGCTGCGGGCCACCGTCGGAACGATGGACGACCCGCGAGCGCCGCTGCGACGCTGATCACACCGTTTCGCTCGCGACCACCTCGTCGATCCGGATGACCAGCGTGCCGCCACCGGGCAGCGCCACGTGGCAATCGGTGCCGACCGAGCGGCCAAGCAACGCCCGGCCCACCGGGGACAGCACGGATACCCGGCCGGTACTCACGTCCGCCGCCTCCGGCAGCACCAGCACGATCTCGCGGATGGTGCCGCTGGGCTCACGGTAGCGCACACGGCTGTTGAGCGCGACGACGGTCGGCGGCAGCTCGTCAGCCGGCACCACGCGGGCGGCCTCGATGGAGTCGGCCAGGGCCTCGCCGGCAGTGCCGGAGAGGCTGGGCAAGCCGCCGGCGCCGACGAGGTTGCTGATCACCTCGGCGTCCTCGGCGGAAAGAATGATGTCGTTCGTGTTCATCTGTCGTGTCTCTCGAATACAGGCGTCGCCGGCGAGGCAGGCGACATGGCGCAAGCCACGGCGGGCCTGCGAGGGCAATCGTTCAGGTCGAGAAGTCGGCGCCGGGCGCCCCGCCCCGGTAGACCGGGTCCGGGGGCTGCGGGGCCGCGAGACTAAGGTCTACCGGGCACGGCCTGGAAGGCCGTGGGTCCTCGAAGGGACTGGTGGGTGCAGGGCGGGAAGGCGGCAATGCACGCGCGCGCATCCGCTGCCGCGCCTGGCGCGGCTGGAACGCGAATCCTCGCCCGCACGGCGGCGCGAGGACGAATCGATGCGGTAATGCAAGCCATGATCCCACCATAGCACACGCCGGGGTTTCGTCAACCCTTGGCGGCCAATCCGGCAAGGGCCCTAGGGTCTTCGGCGAATTTCCTCACGCAAAGTGGCCGGCCGGGCGCAGTACACTCGGATCCCCGAAAACCTGGAGCCGAGCTCGCATGTTCCCCGCCCGATTGTTGCAACTGCTGCGCGTGTCCATCCTCGGTGCGGCGATCGCGCTCGTCCAGCTTCCCGCCTGGGCGGCGCCCGAGGCAGCAGAGTTCCGGCTCACCCCCGAACTACTTCGTAAGGTCGAGGCGATCGACGCGGAAAGCAAGAGGCTCGCCCTGGCCGAGGAAGACGACCAGGAGGAGGCTGACGACGAGGCCGATGCCGACGACGAGGACGATGCCGACGACGAGACGGTCGAGGGCTTGGCGCGCAAGATGGAATCGGTCCCCGAGGTCAAGGCGCTGCTCGCGCGCCATGGCGTCACGCCGATTCAGTTCGCCCTGAGCGCCCATGCGCTGCTGCATGCCGGCATGTACCTCGCCTTCGAGGAGGCCATGGACAAGCAGAAGGCGGCCGAGCTACTGCGCGGCTACACCAAGGCCCAGCGGGACAACATCGAGCTGGTGCGCAAGAGCGGGCTGATGAAGAAGAACTGACCGGCGCGACGACCGAGCGGCCGCGGGGCGGCGGCCACTCCGCTCCGTCGGGGCTGCCTGGGGGCTCAGGACGCCGCGGGCGCCATCCCGCTGCGCGCCTGCATCGCCCCGCCGATCGCCGCCGCGAGCGCCGCCGCGGAAACCGGCTTGGCCAGGACCTGGAAGCCCGAGGCCATCGCCTGGCCGGTCTGCGCGGCGTAGCCGGTCATCAGCAGGACCGGCAGGCCCGGATGCTGGTGACGCAGCATCAGCGCGAGATCGAGCCCGTTGAGCGAGCCGGGCATCATGATGTCGCTCAGCACCACGTCGAACCGCTCCGCGTGGCCGCCGAGGACATCGAGCGCCGCATCCGCGCTCGCCACATGGCTCACGCTGCAGCCGAGCGCCTCGAGCAGCGGCTTGGTGGCGGCCGCCACCTCGAGGTTGTCCTCGACCAGCAGCAGGCGCCCGCGCAGGCGCCCGACCGCGGGCTCGGACGCGGTGGCGGGCACGTCGACGGCGGCGACCGCCTGCGGCAGGTAGAGGGACACGCGGGTGCCCTGCCCCGCCTCGCTCTCCATCCGCGCGACGCCGCCGGCCTGGACGCAGAAGCCGTAGACCTGGCTGAGGCCGAGACCGGTGCCCTGGCCCGGGCGGCGCGTGGTGAAGAACGGCTCGAACACCCGCGCGAGCACGTCGGGCGGCACACCCTCGCCTGTATCCGAGACGGACAGGACCACGTAGGGGCCCGCGGCGAGATCCGCCGATGGCGCGCCGATGCGCACGTTGCGAGTCCGGATGGTGAGCTCGCCACCGCCTTTCATCGCCTCGCGCGCATTGATGGTGAGGTTGAGCAGCGCGAGCTCGAACTCCGCCGCGTCGACCTTGACCCACGACGGATCCGCTTCCGCGACGAAGCGCACCCGAATGGATGAGCCGAGCGACGTGCGCAGCAGATCCATCATCGCCGGCACCGCGTCGTTGATGGCGATCACCTCCGGCGTGACGGCCTGGCGCCGCGAGAAGGCGAGCAGCTGGCGGGTGAGCCGGGTGCCACTTGCCACCGCCCGGTCGATCGCGGCGATCTGCGGGCTCGCGGCGGTCTGCGGCACCAGACGCGACAGCAGGTGCAGGTTGTTGTTGACCACCATCAGGAGATTGTTGAAATCGTGGGCGACGCCGCCGGTCAGCTGCCCGAGCGCCTCCAGCTTCTGCGCCTGCCGCAGCGCCGTCTCCGCCTGCAGGCGCTGCTCCGATTCGCGCTTCAAGCGCTCCGAGGTGAGCAGCTCGCGCCGGGTACGCCGCATCGCGACCCACGACACGAAACCCAGGGCGAGCGAGGCCGCCAGCGTGAAGGCGGCGAGCCCGGCGGTGCCCCTCAGCCAGTCGGCCAGCAACTGGCGGTGCTCGATGCCCGCAACCACGAAGACCGGGTAGCTGTCCAGCTTGCGATAGGCGAGCAGGCGTCGCTTGCCGTCGATGAGCGACTCGGTGTCCATCGTGCCGCTGCTCAGATCCTTCGTCATCTCCTGGCGCATCGGCGCGGTGGCCGGGACGCTGAGCGCGTCTGCGGGCGCCGCCGGCCAGCGCGCGAGCAACTGGCCGTCGTGCCGCAGCATCGCCACCGATAGCCCTCGTTCGGCTATCCCCAGGGACTCGTAGAAATTCCTGAAGTACGCGGGCCGGATCGTCGTGGATACCAGGCCGGCGAAGGTGCCGTCGCTCAGCTCGCGCCGGACCGAGACGTCGATGAAGGGCGCGCCGCTGCGGCGGCCGGTGAGCGTGCCGGAGACGTAGCGATCGGTGGCGCTGGTGCGTTGCTCGCGAAAGTACTCCCGGTCGCTCACGTCGAGCTGGTCGTCGGCCGGAAAGACATGGCTGCCGACCAGCATCCGGCCTTCCGCGTTCCACACCTGGATGGTGGCAACCTGCGTGAGGCCGGTCGCGAAGGTGCGCAGCCGCTTGTGCAGCAACAGTTCCTGCGCCCTCACCTGCGCATCGTCGTCGTCGCCGAGGAAGCTCAGGACGTAGCGCGCGATCACGTCGTTCGCCTCGAAGACACGGGACGCATGCTCGTGGGCGATTTGCGCGAGCTGTGCACTGCGCCGCTGCGTCTCGTCGTACGCGGCGCGATAGGACGTCCAAGCGGTCACCAGGAACCAGGCAAGGGGCACGAGCGCGGCGAACACGATGGCGAGCCGAAGCCACCGGATGGCATCCGGACGACCGGTTGTCTGGCTCCTCGCTGGACTCACGTTTGGCGCATGTCCATGGCGGGACGCGCCATGGCTTTGGCTCGGGGCGCCTTGCTGCATCGGTACGGTCCGATCCTGGGACACGCAGGATGATACCGGAGGGGGGGCGCCAGTGTCGCTGGCGCGAGACACCCAGGCCTCTCGCCCCCGGCCCCGCCTTCGCCGCCGACCGGCACCTCCGTCGACGGCGCCCTCCGATGCCGAGCCGCGGAGACGGTCGGCGCCATCGCGTCAACCCGTCGCGCGCGGTCGCACCGTGACCCCATTCGAGGCGAGCATCGCGTCGATCAACGCATGCACGGGCAGTGCGCTGCGGCCGCTGTTGGTGGGCTCGCGGCGGGCCTCTACCGCGTCCAGGAACTCGGCGATCAGGCGCCGGTGCGCCGCGCACGAGAAAGCCATCGGATCCGCGCCGCCGCCCCCGCCGCTGCTGCCGGCCAGGTCGATGTCCGGCCGTCCGTGCCGCCTGACCCCCAACCGGTCGCCCTCGAGCACGGCGGTGCCCTCGGTGCCTGCGATCTCGATGCGCTCGGGATAGCCCGGCCAGGCGGTAGTGGTGGCATCGATCACGCCGCGCGCGCCGTTCGCCCAGGTGACGACCGCGCAGGCGACGTCCTCGGTATCGATGCGGCGCATGCCGCTCGATCCGCAGCGCGCCACCACCGTGTCCACCGGTCCGGCGAGATGCAGGAGCAGGTCGAGGGTATGGATGGCCTGCGTCAGCAGCACGCCTCCGCCGTCGCGCGCCAGCATGCCGCGACCCGGTTCGGCGAAGTACTGCGCCGAACGCCACCACCGGACCGATGTCGCGATGCTGACCAGGCGGCCGAGCCCCTCCTCGCGCAGCAGGGCCGCGAGCCGCAGCGGGCTTTCGCGAAAGCGGTGCTGCAGGACCACGCCGAGCGTTCGGCCGGCACGCTCGAAGCCCTCCACCAGCGCCGCGGCCCGCGGCAGGTCCACATCCACCGGCTTTTCCAGCAGGACGTGCTTGCCCGCGGCGCAGGCCCGCAGCGCGACCTCCGCGTGCGTGCGCGGCGGCGTGAGCACCAGCACCATCTCGACGCCGGGATCGTCGAGGAGCGCCTTCTCGGTCGACACAGTGGGGACGCCGAAGCGCTCCTGGAAGGCACTGCGCCGTTGCTCGCTGGGGCTGTAACCGGCGACGACCCTGACCCGCCCTGCCAGTTCGCGGAGCGCCTCGACATGCGGTTGCGCCGCCATCCCCAGCCCGATGATCCCGACGCCGATTCGCCGCGGTTCCTGCATCCCGACTCTCCGTTGCAATGCCGCCCCGTCCGGCCCGTCTCGCGGCCACGCCGGCGACCGGGTGTTACCCTTGCAGGTCGCCCTCGATCCCGGTATCCGTTGCGCTACTGTACGTTAGATCCCGCGCCCGCCGGCGAATCGGCTGCGGCAGCCACCATCGCGCCGACCCTTCGCCTGCAGGGGCACTGGGTGCTGGCCAACCTGGAGGCCATCGACCGCGACCTCGGGCGCGCGCTCGGCGGTCGAGCCATCGGCGGCGCGCCGTCCTTCGAGCCGCCCGCGGTCACCACGCTGCGGGTCGACGGCGCGCGTCTCGATGCGCTCGATACCGCGGGCGCGAACCGCCTGCTTCGCGCGTTGACCGCCACCCGGGCGGAACCGGACCTTACCGGCTTCGACCCGCGCCATCGGCGGCTGCTCGCGCTGGTGGAATCGCGGCCCGGCCTGCCGCCGCCCCCGGCGGGGCACTCCTGGATCTGGCGGCTCGGTCGCGCCGGTTATCGCTTCGAGCTCGCGGTCCGCGACATGCTTGCCTTCCTGGGCCAGCTCGCGATCGAGCTCGTCCGCGCACTCGGGCCGGCCGGGCTGCGCTGGCGCGAGACGCTGATCCAGTGCCGCTCCAGCGGCATCGAGGCGATTCCGGTGATCGTGCTGATCACCTGCCTGATCGGCGTCGTGGTGGCCTACCTGCTCGGGCTGCAGGCGACGAAGTACGGCGCCAACGTCTTCGTGATCGACGGCGTGGCGATCGGCATGGTGCGGGAGTTCTCGCCGCTGCTGGTGGCGACCATCGTCGCGGGCCGCTCCGGCGCGGCCTTCACCGCGCAGCTCGGCACGATGAAGCTCGCGCAGGAGATCGATGCGATCCGCATGACGGGTCTCTCGGCCGAGCAGGTGCTCGTGGTTCCCCGGGTGCTCGCGCTGGTGGCGACGCTTCCGCTCCTCGTCTTCCTGGGCGACGTCGCCGGGCTCGCCGGGGCGGCGGCGGTGTGCCACTGGATGCTGGACCTCACGCCGGCAACCTTCGTCGACCGCGTGCGTTCCGAGCTGGGCGTGACCCACTTCGTGGTCGGGCTGGTGAAGGCCCCGGTCTTCGCATTCGCCATCGCGCTGATCGGCTGCCACAAGGGCATGGCGGTGGCGCGCGACACCCGCGCGATCGGCGCCGCGACCACCGCTACCGTGGTCCACGCGATCGTCGCCGTGATCGTGCTGGATGCGTTCTTCGCGGTGGCGCTGCAGGCGCTCGGGATCTGAGCGTCGGCCGCATGTCGACGGATCACGCGAAGCCAGGCGACGATACCGTGATTCGCGTGCGCGACATCGTCACGCGCTTTGGCCGCCACACCGTCCACGACGGTGTCGGCTTCAGCGTGCGTCGCGGCGAGCTGATCGCCGTGATCGGCGGCAGCGGCAGCGGCAAGTCCGTCCTGATGCGCGAGATGGTGGGGTTGCAGGCGCCCACGTCCGGCACCGTGGAGCTGCTCGGCACCGATGTCGCCCGGGCCGGCGACTCGGTCCTGCGCGGCCTGCGTCGCCGCGTCGGCATGCTGTTCCAGGACGGGGCGCTCTTCTCCTCGATGGACGTCCGCGGCAATGTCGCGGTCCCGCTGCGCGAGCACACGCGGCTCGGCAGCGCGTTGATCGACGAGGTCGTGGGCCTAAGGCTCGCGCTGGCGGGGCTGCCGCCGGAAACCGCGAGCCGGATGCCGAGCGAGCTTTCCGGCGGCATGCGCAAGCGCGCGGCGCTCGCCCGGGCGCTCGCGCTCGAGCCGGAGGTGCTGTTCCTCGACGAACCTACCTCGGGCCTCGATCCGGTCACCGCGCGCGGCTTCGACCGGCTGCTCGCCTCGCTCAACCGCGATCTCGGCCTTACCGTGCTGCTGATCACCCACGATCTCGACACGCTGCTTGGCGTAGTCGACCGGGTGGTGGTGATCGGCGGCGGGAAGGTGGTGGTGGATGGCTCGCTCGCGCTAGTGCGGGCGCATCCGGACCCGTGGATACAATCCTATTTCGCCGCGCGTCCCGACAGCCCGCCCGCTTCCCCAGCCACCGCGGCGATCGGCCACGCCGGGCAGAACCGGAACTGACATGGAACCCGAAGGCCGCTACACCATCATCGGGGTGCTGCTGCTCGTGCTGATCGCCTGCGCGACGTGGGCCGGCATCTGGCTGACCGGGCAGGTGGGCGGGGCGGTTCGCTACTACACCATCTACTTCGAGCGCCAGTCGTTGCGCGGCCTGCAGATCGGCGGCGAAGTGAGCGCGCGTGGCCTGAAGATCGGCCAGGTGGAGTCCTACAGCTTCTCGCCGGACGACGTGAACCGGGTCAAGGTGGACATCCGCGTGGACTCAGGCACGCCGGTCGCGGTGGATACGACGGCGAACGTCGGGCGCAACCTGGTGACCGGAGTCGCCCGCATCGACCTCATCACGCCCAGCCCGCCCGGCGAGGCCCTCAGCACGACACCGGCGGGCGAGAAGTACCCGGTGATCGCCGAAGGCACCTCGGAGTTCGACCAGATCAGCGATTCGTTCAACCGCATCGCGGTGACCGGCGAGGCGGCGCTGGCCAACCTGCGCGATCTGCTCACCGAGGAGAACCGGGCCGCGCTCTCGGAGGCCGTGGCCTCGATCCGCGAGCTCTCCGACGGGCTGGCGCTGCGTCTCGGCGCGCTCGATGCGGCCACCCTTGCGCTGGCCGGCACGGCGGAGAACCTGCAGGAGGCATCCCAGCGCATCGCGGTCGCAGTCGAGCGAAGCAGCGCCAGTCTCGAGCGCAGCCTGGTGCCGCTCGCCGGCGAGACCAGCGCGACCATCGCCGAGGTGCGCAGGCTGGTGGCCGATTCGCGCAAGACGGTCGCGAGCATCGCGAACGCGGTCACCGGCCTCGAGCGCCAGACCGGGCGCGTCGCGAGCAGGATCGCCGACGGCGCCGACCTCGGGCTGCTGGAGCTGCGCGCCACCACCCGGGACCTGCGCATCGGCATCGAGAGCCTGAGCCGCACGCTGGAGCGCTACCAGGATCCGCGGGCAACGCTGCTGGGGCCCGACGAATCCCAGCTCGGCCCCGGCGAGGCGCGCCGATGAGCCGGCGACTCGCCCGCCGCCCGGCGCTTCGTCGCACCCTGCTGGCGGGCGGCCTGCTCGGTGGGCTGGCCGCCGGCGGCTGCACGCTGCTGCCGGCGACCAGCCGCTCGTACTACGAGCTGCGCGATCTCGCCGCGCAGCCTCCGGCGGCGCCGCAGACGCGGCGCGACCGGCCGGGCCGGGTGCTGCTGGTCGCGGTGCACCCGTCCAGCGCGCTCTACGAAAGCTCCGGCATCGTCTACTCGCGCGGCGACGCGGGCCACTCGTACTACCAGTACGCCTCGTGGACGGAGCGGCCGAGCCGGCGGATCGCCCTGCTGGCGCAGCGTCGGCTCGCGGGTTCCGCGGCAGCCGGTCGGCTCGCCCTCGCCGACGCCGCCATGGACACGAGCGGGGTACGCGGCGACTGGCTCCTCGGGTTGCGGCTGCTCGAGCTCCGACACGATACCGCCACCGTGCCGCACAGCGCCGCGATCGTCGTCGAGGCGGATCTCCTCGACTGGAACGAGCGCCGGATGCTGGACCGCACCGTCTTCGGCGCGACCGAGTCGCTCTCGAGCGAAGACGCCGCGGGCGCGGTGGCGGCGTTGAACCGTGGGCTCACGGCCGTGCTGGATCGCATCGAGGCGTGGGTCGCCGGACACACCGGCGCGAGGCCCGACCCGAGGTGAGCCGGGCGGCGGGGGCGGTTCGGCCCGCCCTACTTGCCGGCGCCGGGCCAAGCCTCCCAGAGATGGGAGTCGTCGAGCCCGCCCTTGCCCTGCGCGCTTCCCGAGAGGAAGAGCTGGTGCGCGGCGGCCGCCATCGGCAAGGGAAACTTCAGCTCGCGACCGGCGTCCAGGACGAGCCCGAGGTCCTTCACGAAGATGTCGATCGCGCTGTTGGCCGGTGGCGCCTCCGCCAGCGCGCGCGGTCCGCGTTCCTTCATCATCCAGCTCGCCGCGGCGCTGTTGCCGTAGACCTCGAGGAGCCGCCCCGGATCGAGACCCGCTCGCCGCCCCAGCGCGATCGCTTCGCCGAGCACCGCCAGGTGCACCCCGCAGAACAGCTGGTTGATCGTCTTGACCATGGAGCCGGCGCCAGCCTCGTCGCCGAAGTCGTGCACATGGGCGCCCATCTGGTCCAGCAGCGGCCGGGCGCGCGTCATCGCCGTTCGCGGCCCGCTCGCCATGATGGTGAGCGTGCCGCCGGAGGCCCCGGCGACTCCGCCCGACACCGGCGCGTCGACGAGCAGCCGGTCCCGCGCCTGCATGGTTTCGGCGAGCTTGGCGACATACGCCGGGGCGACGGTCGCGCACTGCACGACGACGGCATCGGGTTCCATCGCCTGCGCGACACCGCCTTCGCCCAGCACGACCGCATCCACCTGCTGCGCGTTGACCACGAACGTGACGATCGCATCCGCGCCCCGCACCGCGGCGCCAATCGATTCGTGGGCAGTTCCTCCAGCCGCGCGCAGCGCCTCGAGCGCCTCGCGTCGCACGTCGACGCCCCGCACTTCGTGCCCCTTGCGCAGCAGGTTCCCTGCCGCCGCGGCCCCCATCGCACCCAGCCCGATCACCGCCACCTTCATCAGATATCCTCCGCTGCGATCTCCAGCAACTCGCGCACGTGGCGCTCGACGCTGCGCATCAGCGCGCGCAGGTCGTAGCCGCCCTCCAGCACCGAGACGATGCGTCCCTGGGCGTGGCGGTTCGCCTGCTCGACCAGGCGCCGCGTGATCCAGGCGTAATCTTCCTCGGTCCAGCCGAGCTGGCCGAGCTCGTCGTCCCGGTGCGCATCGAAGCCCGCGGAGATCATGACGAGCTGCGGCTTGAAGCGCTCGAACGCGGGCAACCAGTGTTCCGTCACCGCGGCGCGCACCGCATCGCCGCGGCTGTAGGGCAGGAGCGGCACGTTGACGATGTTGTCGGCCAGCGGCCGCTCGCCGCAGAACGGATAGAGAGCGGTCTGGAAGGTGGACAGCATGAGCACCCGCTCGTCGCCGGCGACGATGTCCTCGCTGCCGTTGCCATGGTGCACGTCGAAATCGCACACCGCCACGCGTTCGATCCCCGGGCGGGACAGCGCATGGCGGGCGCCCACCGCCACGTTGTTGAAGAAGCAGAAGCCCATGGCTGCCTCCCGGGTCGCGTGATGGCCCGGCGGCCGCACATTGCAGAAGGCCCGCTCGCATTCGCGGTCGAGCACCATGTCCACGGCGCGCACGACGGCGCCTGCGGCATGGCGCGCGGCATTCAGCGTCGCCGGATTCATCACCGTGTCCGGATCGAGGCGCACGTGGCCCCGCAACGGAGCGCTCGCCTCGATGCGATTCACGTGCATCGCGGCATGGGCGCGCAGCAGCTGCTCGCGGCTCGCGGCTGGCGCGTCGCCCTGGATCATCAGGTCGAGCAGGCCGCTTGCGAGAAGCCGGTCGGCGATGACCCGGACGCGGTCCGGGCATTCCGGATGACCGTCCCCCATCTCGTGCTCGAGCGAGCTGGGGTGGGACAGGTAGGCTAGGCGCATGCGTGTGTCGGTCCGGGTCCGGCAGCCGGTCCGCCCGGCACCTTCGTGAGACCCTGCCGGCCATTCTACGCGGCCCGCCGTTGCGGTCCGCGCCGGGGTTGGCGCTACAATCGACCGGCGCGGGTGTAGCTCAGTTGGTAGAGCGCCGGCTTCCCAAGCCTGAGGTCGCGAGTTCGAGACTCGTCGCCCGCTCCACTCGATTCTCCCCACGGGTCCAGTCCGCTTCGCGGCGTCGTGCCGGCGCGGTTCCGCTGGACCGCGATCGGACCCCATGCGAAGATGGCCGGACGGCTTGGGCATGGCGGTTGCCGCCGCGCCACATCGCTTGCAACTGGGGAGGAGCACTCGATGCAGACCAACTGGCTGGTCGTCGCCGACGAAGGCGTCGCACGGATCTACCAATGGACCCACGCCGACGAGCACCTGCAGGAGGTCGAGACACTCACCCATGCGTCGGCCCACGCGAAAGAGGAGAAGCTGCGACGCGACGCGCGCGGGCGCCGGTCCGGACATGCGGCACGCCAGATGAGCAGCGTGACCGCCTCCGCGGGGCTCGACGGCAGCCACGGCGAGGCCGTGCTCTTCGCCAACCGCCTCGGCGACTGGCTCTGCCAGGCGCGTCGCGCGAACCGCTTCGATCGCCTGCGGGTGGCCGCGGCACCACGCTTCCTGGGGCTGCTTCGCCAGTCGCTGGACCCCGACGTGGCCAAGGCGATCGTCGAGGAGCTGCCGAAGGACCTGGTGAACGAAAGCCGCACGGCCCTGGAGAAGCGCTTCCTCTCGCCGGCAGCCGCCCGCGGGCCGGTGGCTCGGGCGCCCACGCCGGGAACCGCGCTGTAGGCGCGGACCATCGCACGCCCGACGCTACGGCGTCGTCGCAGCCGGGTGCACGGCCCGCCGTTGGGACCGGCCCGCGCTAGCCGTTAGAATCGGGGAATGGAGATCATCCTCAACGGCAAGTCGCATCCGATCGGCCGGGAGATGACGATCCAGGAACTGGTCGACTCGCTCGGCTTCACCGGCAAGCGCATCGCCGTCGAGCGAAACGCCGAGATCGTCCCCCGGTCCCGTCACGCCACCACGCCACTCACGTCGGGCGACCGGATCGAGATCGTGGTCGCGGTCGGGGGCGGCTGAATCCCGACCGTTCCGACATCGCGCCGTCACGGCGCACACTCTGGCATCACTGATGACGACATCACCGGCGGACACGCTACGAATCGGCCAGCGCCACTTCACCTCGCGGCTGCTGATCGGCACCGGCAAATACCGGGACTTCGCGCAGACGCGCGAGGCGATCGACGCGAGCGGCGCCGAGATCGTCACCGTGGCGATCCGCCGGACCAACATCGGGCAGACCAGCGGCGAGCCCAGCCTTCTCGAGAACGTGCCGCCGGACCGCTTCACCATCCTGCCCAACACCGCCGGCTGCTATACGGCCGAAGATGCGGTGCGCACGCTGCGCCTTGCGCGTGAGCTGCTGGACGGCCACAACCTGGTGAAGCTGGAGGTGCTCGGGGACAAGTCGACGCTGTTCCCGAACATGCCCGAGACGCTTGCCGCGGCCCGCACGCTCGTCGCCGAGGGCTTCGAGGTCATGGTCTACTGCAGCGACGATCCGATCCAGGCACGCATGCTGGAGGACATCGGCTGCGTGGCGGTGATGCCGCTCGCCTCGCTGATCGGCTCCGGCATGGGCATCCTGAACCCGTGGAACCTGCAGCTCATCCTTGCGCAGGCACGAGTGCCGGTGATCGTCGACGCCGGCGTCGGGACGGCCTCGGATGCGGCGATCGCGATGGAGCTCGGCTGCGCCGGCGTGCTCATGAACACCGCCATCGCTGCTGCCCAGGACCCGATCGCGATGGCACGCGCGATGAAGCTGGGCGTGGAGGCCGGCCGGCTCGCGTGGCGCGCCGGTCGCATGCCGCGCAAGCACTACGCGGCCGCACCGTCGTCACCCCTCGAGGGCATGCTGCCGAGTGTCAGAGACAGCGGATCCCGTCCCGGCCCAGCCTGACCCCGAGCGGGCGCGCGGCATCCGCAGCTACGTGCTGCGGCGATCGCACTTCTCGACGGCCCAGCGCGACGCCTATGAACGCCTGATGCCGATCTACGGCATCCCCTTCACGGCGCAGCCACTGGACTTCACCCACGTGTTCGGACGTGCGGCGCCGCGCGTCCTGGAGATCGGCTTCGGCATGGGAGAGACCACCGCCGAAATCGCCGCGGCCTACCCTCACATCGACTATCTCGGCGTCGAAGTGCACACGCCTGGGGTCGGCGCATTGCTCAAGCGCATCGAATCGCAGGGTTTGCGCAACATCCGTGTAATTGAATTCGACGCCCAGGCCGTGGTGCGACATCAAATTCCTGACGGCTCTCTTACCGGAATTCATGTTTTTTTCCCGGATCCCTGGCCCAAGGCACGCCATCACAAGCGCCGTCTGCTTCAGCCACAGTTCGTTACAAACCTGGTCGCCAAGCTGCTTGCCGGCGGCTATCTGCACTTCGCGACGGACTGGCCGGAGTACGCCGAACAGATGAATGAGGTGCTCGAGGCCACGGCCGGACTCTCCAGCGCCCGACCCGCTGGCGGCGCCATCGATGCGGCATACGGCGCGGATGGGGCGCCCACGCGTCCGGAGACGAAGTTCGAGCGCCGAGGCGTGGCGTTGGGACATCCCATCGCCGATCTCGTCCGTTATCGCGTCGACGGCCCGCGTTAGACGGCATTCACATTCGGATACACATTACACAACACGAGCGCGACACGTGCCCGCGCTGGGTATATCGTGGTGCGCGGCGACGCATGTCCGCCACGTTCTCACAGTGATTAAAAAGCCCTTCGAGACCACAGGGCGCGTCTTGTTGCCATGGACTTTGTCGTGATAATCCGTTGTCTTCGTTGCAACGGATTTTCGTAGCTGCCTCGGCAAAGCGGCAACGCAGGGCCTCCACGCCGCCTGAAACGTCGTGGGACCGGCTCGATGCAGGCGCTGCAGCAGGAGTGCGGCTACGGGCGACGAAGGCGGGAGAAGAAGGAAAGAAGAAGAAGCACGAAACACCAGGACGGATTCTCGGCATGCAAGCAACTTCATCGATCGAGCAGGTCTCCACCCTCGCGGATCTGCGCGACCACCGGTTCGCGGTATCGGGCGCCTCGGGCTTCATCGGCCGCCATCTGGTCAGCCTGCTGCACGAGCGCGGCGCGCAGGTGGTGATGCTGCGCCGGCCCGGCAGCCCGACCGCGCCGTTCACCCCGGCAAGGTCGCACGTGGTCGATTTCACGGACACGAAGGCCTGTGCCGCCGCGCTGCGCCGGTTGAAGCCGACCCACATCATCCATCTCGCGGGGTACGCGAACAGCGACCGCTCACCCGAGTCCATCGCACGGTCGCTGGACGTGAACCTCACCGCCAGCATGAAGCTCATCCTCGGCTCGATGGACGCCGTTCCGGACACCCGGGTCGTGGTCTCGGGCACGCTGGAGACGTCCAGCCCCTGGCGCGACGTCACCGAGGTCGGGTCGCCCTACGGCATCAGCAAGGCGATGCTGGAAGTGCTCGCCGGTGGACTGCAGCGACTGTACGGCGCCAACGTGGTCAATGCCCGCATCGGCATGGTCTACGGCCCGGACGATCCCAACGAGCATCGCCTGGTGCCGTCGGTGATCAGCGCCTTCCTGCGCGGACAGGCGCCAGTCCTGAGCAGCGGCCGACGTCGCTGCGACTGGGTCTACGTCGGTGACGTCGCGCAGGCGCTGCTGCAGGCGGCGACGCTGCGCCGCATCGACGAGCCGAGCTTCGACGTCGGCTCCGGCCGGCTCACCAGCATCCGCAGGGTGGTCGAGCTGATTCGCTCGCACCTCGGGGCGCCGCTGGATCCCGTCTTCTCGGACGAGCTCGACCGGCCCAACGAGCAGGAACGCTGCGCCGACGCCGACAAGACCTTCCGAGTGACCGGCTGGCGCGCGCAGACGAGCCTCACCGAAGGCCTGCTGCGGACCATCGCCTGGCACAAGCGGGTCGCCATCGACGAGTCGAGCGCTTCCGCGCTCGTCCCGCAGTTCGACAACCGCTCGTCGCGGGCGCGCCCGCCGCTCTGAAGCCGCTGGAACGCCGCGCGGGATCCCCGCGCGGCCTGGTGCACCTCCTCCCGTTTCTCGCGCGCTACCGCCTTCGCGTCCTGCTCGCGCTGCTGTTCCTGCTGGGCGCGGCCGCCACCACCCTGGTCGTCCCCTACGGCCTGCGGCTGCTCATCGACGGCGGGCTCGCCGCGGGCGACGATACGCGCCTCGCGGTCATCCGCAACCACTTCCTGATACTGCTCGGGCTCGCGCTGCTGATGGCGGCCTTCACTTCCGCCCGCTTCTACATGGTGAGCTGGCTGGGCGAACGCGTCACCACCGACCTGAGGCAGGCCGTCTACGCGAACGTGCTGCGGCAGCGGCCGGTGTTCTTCGAGACGCTCCAAACCGGCGAGGTGCTCTCGCGACTGACCGCGGACACGACACTGGTGCAGACGGTGGTCGGCTCGAGCCTTTCCGTCGGTCTGCGCAGCACGATCATGATGCTGGGCGGCATCCTGGTCCTCGCCTTCATCCGGCCCACGCTGGTACTGACGGTGATCGCGATCCTGCTGCTCTTCGTGATGCCGCTCGTGCTGATCGGGCGACGGGTGCGCAAGCTGTCGCGATCGAGCCAGGATCGCCTGGCCGATGCGAGCGCCATCGCCGCGGAGGTGCTCAACGCGATTCCAGTGGTGCAGAGCTTCGGCCAGGAAGGGCGCGAAAGCGACCGCTTCGCACAGGCGAGCGAAGCGGCCTTTCGCACCGCCATCCGACGCAACCGCACGCGCGCCCTGCTCACCGCGCTCGCGATCGCCGCAGTCTTCGGCGCCAACCTCTATGGCCTCTATGTCGGCGTGCAGGCAGTGATGGACGGGCGCCTGTCGGCCGGCACGCTCGGCCAGATCGGCCTGCTGATCGCGATCGTCGCTTCGTCGGCCGCGGTGCTCGCGGAGGTGTGGGGTGACCTGCTGCGGGGGGCGGGCGCGGCCGTGGGGCTGATCGAGCTGCTCGTGGGGCGGGTCGCCGATGCGGCCGCCTCGGCGGGCCCGGCCGCGTCCGCGCCGCTCGCGGCTGCGGGGGTCGGCGCCAAGCCGCCCGCCATCGCCTTCGAGGCGGTCGTCTTCTCCTATCCGTCGCGCCGCGAGACCCGGGCGCTCGATCGCCTCGACTTCGAGGTGGCCGCAGGCAGCACGGTGGCGCTGGTCGGCGCCTCCGGTGCCGGCAAGTCCACCATCTTCCAGTTGCTCCTGCGCTTCTACGAAGTGGACAGCGGACGCATCCTGATCGATGGCCGCCCGGCGGGCGCGATGGCCCCCGCCGACGTGAGGGCGCTGATCGCCCTGGTGCCGCAGGAGCCGGTCATCTTCTCCGGCTCGGCGGCGGACAACATCCGGTACGCCCGGCCGGAAGCCGACGACGACGCTGTGCTGCGGGCGGCCCGCCTTGCCCATGCGGACGAGTTCATCCGCGCCCTGCCCGACGGCTATCGCACCTTCCTTGGCGAGCGCGGCGTGCGTCTCTCCGGCGGGCAGCGGCAGCGCCTCGCGATCGCGCGAGCCATCCTGGCGGACCGCCCCGTCCTGCTGCTCGACGAAGCGACCAGTGCCCTGGACGCGCACTCCGAACGGACCGTGCAGCAGGCGCTGGATGCCGCGCGCGCGAACCGCACGACGCTCGTGATCGCGCACCGGCTCGCGACGGTGCAATCGGCCGACCGCATTCTCGTGCTCGATGGCGGCCGGATCGTCGAATCCGGCTCGCACGGCGAGCTGATGGCGCTCGGTGGCACCTACGCGCGGCTCGCCGCGATGCAGTTCTTCGCGGAACCGGGCGCCCGCGCCACGTAGCGGATCCGCGGCACGCCGCGCAGAGCCGCTACAGCGACCAGTTGACCGCGCCGGTCGCCGCGGTGAGCAGCACCACGATGCCGAACGCGATGCGGTACCAGGCGAAGACGACGAAGCTGTTGCTCGCGACGAAGCGGATGAGCCAGTGCACGCAGGCGAGCGCGCTGAAGAAGGCGGTGCCCAGCCCGACCGCGAACAGCGGAATGTCAGCCGGGCTCAGGATGTCGCGGTACTTGAAGAGGTCGTAGACGCCGGCGCCGATCAGGGTCGGGATCGCGAGGAAGAACGAGAACTCGGTCGCGGTCTTGCGCGAAAGCCCGAAGAGCATGCCGCCGATGATGGTCGCGCCGGATCGGCTGGTGCCGGGAATGAGCGAGAACGCCTGGGCGAGCCCCAGCCTGATCGCGTCGCCCACGCGCAGGTCGTCGAGGTCGAACACGCGGGGACGGGTGCGCTGCATGCGCTGGCGATGCTCCACCCAGAAGATGATCAGCCCGCCCACGATGAAGGCGATCGCCACCGGCACCGGCTTGAAGAGATGGGTCTTGATGCTGCCGGCGAAGAGGATGCCGAGGATGGCCGCCGGCAGGAAGGCGACCGCCACGTTGCAGGCGAAGCGCCGGGCCACCGGATCGCGCCCGATCCCGGTGACCGTCGCGCCGATCCGCCGGCGGTAGTACCAGATGATCGCGAACATCGCGCCGGTCTGGATCGCGACGTCGAAGAGCTTCGCCTTCTGGTCGGTCCAGCCGAGCAGCGCGCCGGCGAGTATCAGGTGGCCGGTGCTCGAGATCGGGAGGAACTCGGTGAGCCCTTCGACGATGCCGAGGATGAACGCCTTGAGGAGAAGCGGCAGCCCGTAGAGAAATTCCATGCGGCGCGATGCTACGCCAGTCTAGCGCGCCCACCAGTGATAAAAGTGGTGCACGGGGCCATGGCCTTCGGCGGTGCGGCCGATCGCGAGGGAATCCGCGGCGCCCAGCGCTCCATCGAGGTATCGCTTGGCCCGGCGCACCGCGGTCGCGACGTCGGGCGACTGCGGCAGCAGTGCGGCGATCGCCGCCGACAACGTGCAGCCGGTGCCGTGGCTGTTGCGGGTCTGGATGCGCGGCGAAGGCAGCTCCAGCATCCGGTCGCCGTCGTGCAGCACGTCCACCGCGTCGCCCGGGAGGTGGCCACCCTTGACCAGCACCCAGCGCTCGCCGTCGTCGGCCATCAGGCGGCGCAACCGCTCGGCCGCGCGGCGCATCTCGGCCACGTTGTCGGGCGCTCGCCCTCCCAGCAGCACGCCGGCCTCCGGCAGGTTGGGCGTGATGACCGTGGCAAGCGGAACCACCGCCTCCACCAGCATCCGCACCGCGGATTGCTCGAGCAGGCTGTCGCCGCTCTTGGCCACCATCACGGGATCGAGCACGCGATGGTGCAGCTCGCCGGAGGCGATGGGCGCCGAGAGCCCGTCCGCGACCGCGCGCGCCACCTCGGCGGTGCCCAGCATCCCGACCTTGGCCGCGTCGATCGCGACGTCGGCGAAGAGAGTATCGAGCTGCAGGCGGATGAAATCCGGCGGGGGGGCGTGGATCCCGGTGACGGCGCGGGTGTTCTGGGCGGTGAGCGCGCAGATCACCGCGCAGCCGTAGGCGCCCAGTGCCGAGAAGGCCTTGACGTCGGCCAGCACGCCGGCGCCGCCGGACGGATCGACGCCGGCAATCGTGAGCGCCTTCGGCGCACGCGCGCCATCTGGCCGCCCGGCGTCGCCGGCGCGACTGTTCGATTCATCCACGATCTAGTGCCCTTCGTGTTGCAGCCGTGCTGCCTGCGGCCATGCCGCCGGCACCTGCGCCGCGGGTGCGATCGACCGACCACGCGCGCAGCGGCAGCGATCGGCGCTCGCGCGCCACTCGATCAAGCTGCGACGCGCCAGGGTCAATGATCGCATCAAACCCGCCGGCAGCCAGGCATGCTCTCCACCGAGCACGGGGGGCAACGCGACGATCGCCTCGGTGGAGCCCGGCTGGCCGCGGCGACCGGCAAGGTGTCGCCAGCGGCGATCGGCGCGGCTCGTCTGCCCGATCATGGTGACCAGGACGGCGAGCCCGCCGGCCGCCCGCGCCACCGGGTCCGGCACGATGTCGGCGCAGCTCGCGGGATCCTCGCAGACGGTGACCATACCGGCGCGTCCGGCGGCCGCGCCTTCGGCAGCGCTGCCCGCGGGCCCGGCCGCTGCGCCGGCCACCTCCACGGTGAGCCCGGCCCCGCGCAGCGCATGGACCAGCGTGGCGCCGCCTTCGGCGTAGGCCACGCCCACGACGACGGCACGGCGCCGGCGCACGAGCTCGACCACCCTCGCCACCACGGCCTTCTGCCAGGCGTTGCGCCCCGCCACGACCTGCAGCGGGCGATCGTGGCGGAACGACGGGTAGATGGAGAGGATCGGCGTGACGCCGAGGCCGTAGACCGCCTCGAGCTCGCGCCGGGCCTCCACCAGCGTGGCGGACACGCCGCCCAGGTTGCGATAGCGGCCGAACCAGGCCTGCGCGGTGGGCGCGACGGCGGCCTCGTCTCCTGCCGGCGCGTCGCGCCGGACTGTCGCTTGCGCTCCCTCTGCCGGCAGGCCGGCGATGCCCCGAGGCAGGGCGACCGGATCCGTTGCGCCGTCCACCAGGATCGCATCCAGGTCGTCGACGAGCGCGCAGGCCGCTTCAGGAGCACTCGGCGCCCGTTGCAGCGACCCGGCTGCCGCCAGAATCAGGTCGCGCGCCGACCCGTAGCAGACGTCAGGCGTCTCGCAGGGCGCATCGGCGGCGTCGCTTGCCTCGCCGCGCAGCGCGGCCAGGCCGATACCGAGCGCCTGGTAGAACGCCCGCAAGGTCCGCACGTCGTCCCGCGCGCGGGCGGCATCGCGCACCACCACCTGGACCGGCATGCCGGCAAGCGCGCGCACGACGGCGGCCAGCGCGAGCGCAAGCGTCTTGCCTTCGCCGGGCGGCATCTCCACCGCGCGGTCCTGCAGCAGCAGCAACGCCGCGGCAAGCTGCGGCAGGTGCGGGCGCATCCCGAGCGTACGCTGGGCGGCCATCGCCGCGAGAGCGAGGCTGTCCAAGGTCGCCTGCGCCGGGTTGGCGCCGCTCGCGAGCTCGCGGCGCGCGATCGCCGCCAGCTGCAGCAGCGGCAGTCCGGAATGCTCCAGGGCGAAGATGCGGTTGGCGGCAACGCGCGCGTGGCTCGCCGCCCATTGCGCCGCGGCGCGATCGGCCCGCCGGGCGAGTGCCTGCGACACCCTCCGGACACCGATCGGGCCGGCCGGGCCCCGGAGCCTCGGGCGCCGTCGTGACGGCGGCCAGGCGAGCAAGCCCACCGGCGGCGCCGGGCTCGCAGCTTGAATCGGGTTGCTCGCCGGGGTCGCGACCATGGTAACGGCTTATATTACGGCGGTAACCATCAGTATCCGCCTTCACGCCGGGCCACTGGCGAAATCGCGACGAACGGACGCCGGAAGGTCCCGGGAGGCCATGGGCCCGCGATCCACGCTATACCATCGCTGATCGAGCCGGCTGGCACGGCAGCATGCTCCGGCCGACGAGCCATGGGGAGGGACGCGTGAATCTCGAGAAAGTCATCTTCGGTTTCTTCACCATCCTCGCCTGCACGCTGAACTTCGGTTTCTTCCTCGGGGACATGGACGTGGCGCACATGCACCACCCGTCCGAGCTCTTCGCCGCGATCGTCGTGAACCTGATCACGCTGGTGATCAAGTTCGGTGACCGCACGCAGCTCGGCGCCACCCACCTGGCCACCAGCCTGGTCGCGAGCCTGCAGCTGGTCGCGGCCTCGCTCGTCTGGGTATGGGTGGAGCACATCACCGGACAGTCGGTCGATGCGGGGACCGTCGCGGTGATCGTGTCGCTCTCGGGCGGCGCCCTGCTCGCCAATCTGGTCTCGGTCACCCTGCTGATCGGCGAAACCCTCCGCCAGGGGCGGTGAACGACATCGCCTACATGGTGCTTCGGCGCCTGCGGGCGCCGATCATCACGCTGATCGTCGTGTATTCGGTGTCGGTGCTCGGGCTCGCGCTCATCCCCGGCATCGACCCGATGGGCAATCCGTGGCGCATGGACTTCTTCCACGCGTTCTACGTGATCAGCTACACCGCCACCACCATCGGCTTCGGCGAGATCCCCTACCCCTTCAGCGACGCGCAGCGCGCCTGGCTCACGGTGTGCATCTACCTCGCGGTGATCGGCTGGACCTACGCGCTCGGCACGGTCTTCGCGATGACCACGGATCCGGCCTTCCGCAGCGCCGTGGCGCGCAGCCTCTTTCGCTGGCGCGCCGGCGCGCTGGCCGACCCTTTCTTCATCATCTGCGGCTGCGGCCAGAGCGGCACCGCGCTCGCGCGGGCGCTGGACCGCATGGGCTATCGCGTGGTGCTGCTCGACTTGCGGGCCGACCGCGTCTCCCGCGTCTCCACCATGGACCTCGCCATGCCGCCGGTCGCCTTCGTCGCCGACGCGCGCAATCCCGACGTGCTGGGCGAGGCCGGCATCCGCAAGCCGGAGTGCAAGGGTGTCATCGCGCTGACCGGACTGGACAGCACCAACCAGACGATCGCGATCGCCGCCCGCATCCTGCGGCCCGCCCTGCTGGTGATCGCGCGGGTGAAGGCGGAGGTGGAGCACGGCAACCTGAACGCCTTCGGCGGCGTGCACGTCATCAATCCGTTCAAGGTGCTGGCCACCAACATCGCGATCGACATCGCGGCACCCGAGGTGCTGAGGCTGGAGGACTGGCTGACCGGCGCACCGGGCTCGCCGTGCCCCAGCCGATTCAACCTACCCAAGGGGCCCTGGGTGCTGGTGGGATACGGCCGGTTCGGACAGGCGATCACCGGCGTGCTCGACGAGGCCGGGGTCGAGTGGCGCGCGATCGATCCGGGCGCAGATGTCGCGCGCGAGGCACGGGTGCTCGCGGCCGACAATTCCGAGTCCGCGCTGCGCGCGGCCGGCGTCACGCGCGCGAGCGTGGTGGTGGCGGGCACCGACAACGACACGGTGAACCTCGGCGTCACCACGCTCGCGCGCCGGCTCAGACCCGATATCTTCGTGATCGTGCGCCAGAACGACGTCGCCGACGGCGTGCTGATCGACGCGGCCCATGCGAACCTGCGCTTCGTCCAGTCGGAGCTGGTGGTGCGCGAGTCGCTGCAGATCCTGAAGACGCCGCTGCTCGGCGAGTTCATCGCCCTCATCCGCGGCGGCGGCAGCACGCAGGCGAGCGCCATCATCGAGCTCATCATGTCGACCGTCGGCAACGCCGCCCCGCGCAACTGGGAGTTCCACTGCGACCCGCTGCAGCCCGGGCTCTTCGGAGCCTTCTTTCGCCATGACGGCGAGCCGCCGCGGCTGCGTCACCTGCTGATGGATCCCGGCGATCGCGAGCGCAAGCTGGTCGCGGCCGCGCTCTACCTCGTGCGCAAGGGCCGCACTCTGCTGGTGCCCGATCCGCAGACCGAGCTCCGACCGGGTGACCGCATCCTCTTCATCGGTCGCGAGCGGGCCCGGCTGCGCCAGTTGCGCTTCCTGTCCGAGCCAGGCGCCTTCGAGTACGTGCGTTCCGGCGTGCAGCAGCCGACCGGTTGGCTCTTCCGGCGCATCGCGGCCTGGCAAGGCGCCCGCAGCCGCGCGCGGACGGAGACGGGGCCGCCGCCCGGTTCGTTGACGCCCTGAGCCGGGGCGCGGTATATTACTGACTGATCAGTCAGTAAGTTGTCCGAGGACTGCAGTGACCCGGTCCACCGCCCATCCCTCCCCCAACCGCCAAGCCGCGCCCGAGAAGGCCCCGGAGCGCCGGCCGCGAGGCCCGCGCTGGGAACGCCGCAAGGAGAGCCGGCCGAGCGAGCTCCTCGAGGCGGCACTGGAGATCTTCGTGGAGCGCGGCTATGCCGCCGCGCGCCTGGAGGATGTGGCCGCGCGCGCGGGCGTCTCCAAGGGCACCCTCTACCTCTACTACGCCAACAAGGAAGAGCTCTTCAAGGCGGTGGTGCGGACCTCGATCGCGCCGCTGATCGCCCAGACGCGGGAGGTGATCGAATCATCCTCGCAGGACAGCGAGACGCTGCTCGGGGAGTTCCTCCAGATCTGGTGGACCCGGTACGGAGGCACGCGGCTCGCGGGAATCACCAAGCTGGTCGTCGGCGAATCCGGCAACTTTCCCGAGATGGCCCGCTTCTATAATGAGGAAGTGGTCAGCGGCAACCAGGAGCTGATCACGTTCATCCTGAAGCGGGGGATGTCGCGCGGCGAGTTCCGCAGGCTCGACGTGGATGCGGTCGCCCACAGCGTCATGGCGCCGCTCGTCCTGAAGTCGATCTGGGCGAACTCGATCGAGCCATGTTGCGGCGGCGTCGCGACGATGGACCCGGACACCTTCATCGCGCATCATCTGGACATGGTGCTGCGTTCTCTTCGCGCGGCGCCGCCGGGCAGGGAACGCACAGGGCAGGCTTGAATACGGAAAACATGGACATCGAGAAGGCCAGATTCAACATGATCGAGCAGCAGGTCCGGCCCTGGGACGTGCTCGACCAGGACATCCTGGATTCGCTCGCGCTGGTCAAGCGGGAGGACTTCGTTCCGCCGGCCTATCGCGGACTCGCTTTCGCGGACGTCGAGATTCCCCTGGCCCCGGGAGGCATCGGCAAGGGCCAGGTCATGTTCACGCCCAAGATGGAGGCCCGCATCCTGCAGGCGCTTGCCGTGAAGCGGCATGAATCGGCGCTGGAGATCGGCACCGGCTCGGGCTTCGGCACCGCGCTGCTCGCGCACCGCACGCGCAAGGTGCAGTCCTGGGAGATCGACCCGACGCTGCACGCGTTCGCCGCGGCCAACCTGCGCCGCGCCGGCATCCTCGACGTGAGGCTTCACGAAGGCGACGGTTCCAGGCTCGCAACGGACGAGCGCTTCGACGTGATCATCCTGTCCGGCTCGGTCGCGGAGGTCCCGCCGGATTGGCTGGAGCGCCTGAACGAAGGCGGCCGGCTCGCCGCGATCGTCGGCGACGCGCCTTCGATGCGCGCGCGCATCCACACGCGGATGGCAGGAGACTGGTCCACCATCGACCTGTTCGAGACCGTGGCCGCGCGTCTGCACGGCTTCCCCGACGGCAGGCGGTTCCGCTTCTAGCCCGCCGATGAAGGCGATCACCGCTACCGAGCTCGCCCGCCTGCTCACGGATGCCGACGAACCGCCGGTGGTCCTGGACGTGAGGGAGCCGTGGGAGCTCGCGGTGGCGAGCCTGCCCGACGCGGTCGCCATCCCGATGCGGTCGATTCCCGCCGCGCTCGACCGCCTCGATCCGCAACGCACCACCGTCTGCATGTGCCACCACGGCGCGCGCAGCCTGCAGGTCGCCCTCTTCCTGGAGCAGCACGGCTTTCGCGATGTCGTCAACCTCACCGGCGGCATCCATGCATGGTCCGAGCAGGTGGACTCCGGCGTTCCGACCTACTGACCTCTTCCTGATGACTCTCGACCGCCCCGCCCCGTCCCGGTCTCGTGCCAACTCGCATGCGGTCGAAGGCCGCGGGACGCGCCGCGCGCTGCTCGCCGTCGCCTGCGCTGCCCTTCTCGCGTCGGCCCCCGCGCTGGCGCTGGACCTGCGCGAGGCGTACGAAGCCGCGCAGCGCTACGATGCGCAGCTCAACAGCGCGCGGCTGCAGCTCGAGGCCGTCCGGGAGCGGCTGCCGCAGGCCCGGGCCGGCCTGAAGCCAAGCCTTGGCGCCCAGGTCGGCGCGAACGTCGGCCGCTACGACACCGACATCACGCCCCAGCGCAGCTTCGACAACGTGCAGGGCGCGCTCAACTTCGCCTTCCCGCTCTATCGCCCGGGCAGGGGCGCCCTCGTCGACCAGGCGGAGATCGGCGTGCGGCTTGCCGAGGCCCAGCTCGGGCTGGCCGCGCAGGACCTGGTGACCCGGGTCGCGGTCGCGTACTTCGAGGTGCTGGCCGCGCGCGATGCGGTGGAGGTGGCCGAGGCGCAACGGCGCGCCATCTCCGAGCAGTTCGAGGCGGCCAAGCGCAACTTCGAGGTGGGCACTGCCACCATCACCGACCAGCAGGAGGCGCAGGCCCGGCTCGACCTGAACGACGCGCAACTGGCCGCCGCTCGCAACGACCTCACCCTGAGGCAGGCCGCGTTGACCAACCTCACCGGCGTGCCGAGCGAGGGACTGGAGACGCTGAAGCTCGAGGTTCCGCTGCCGGCGCCGGACCCGGGCGACATCGAGGCCTGGACCCGGCTCGCGCGGGAGGCCAACTACGCGGTCCAGCAGGCCGAGCTCGCCCAGGCGATCGCGCGCCTGGACATCGATCGTGCCCGCTACGACAAGCGGCCGGTGGTGGACCTCGTCTCGCAGGCAGCGCTCCTGAGCGGCAAGACCGCGAACAGCCTGAGCACGCCGGTGGAGCGGACCACCCAGCTGAGCGCCGGCATCCAGCTCTCGGTGCCGCTCTACAGCGGTGGCGCGCTCGATGCCCGCGAGCGCGAGACCGTGGCCGCCTTCCAGCGCTCGGAATCGGAGCTGGAGAACGCGCGCCGGCTCTCCGAACAGGGCGCGCGCCAGGCCTTCCTCGGCCTGAAGAGCAGCGCCGAGCAGGCTCGTGCACTGGAGGCGGCGGCCGAGTCCAGCCGCCTCGCGCTGGATTCCAATCTGCTCGGCTACCAGGTGGGCGTGCGCATCAACGTGGACGTGCTGAACGCGCAGCAGCAGCTCTTCTCCGCCCTGCGCGATCTCGCGCGGGCGCGCTACGACGTGCTGCTCAACACGCTGCGGTTGAAATCCACCGCGGGCACGCTGCAGGCAGCCGACGTGATCGCGATCGACGACCTGCTGACGCCGCCGGCCGAGCGCATGTTCCCGATGGTGACCGCGCCCGGTGCGGCCCGCGGACAAGGTGCGACGCCAGCCGCTCCGCGACGCTCGCCCGGTGCCGCGCGCGCCGCGCCGGGCGGCCGGCAGTCGCCGGCGGTGCCCGGAGCGCAGTCCGGCCGACGCAACATGCCGCGCTGAC
>JAEWGX010000034.1 GCA_023388075.1 Pseudomonadota bacterium | reverse complement strand
GATGTCGGTCTCGGTGTAGCCGGGGCAGACGGCATTCACCGTGACCCCCTTGCGGGCGAGCTCGAGGGCCAACGAGCGGGTGAAGCCGACCACGCCGTGCTTGGCCGCAGAGTACGCGGTCACATAGGCGTAGCCGCGCTGGCCCGCAGTGCTCGCGATGTTGACGATGCGTCCCCAGCCCAGGGACAGCATGTCCGGCACTGCCGCCTGGGCGCAGAGGAAGGTGCCGGTCAGGTTGACCGCGATCATCCGCTGCCACAGCTCCGGCGAGGTCTTCGCGAGCGGGGCGCTTTCCGCCTGCCCGGCGTTGTTGACCAGGATCGCCACCGGGCCGAAGCGCTCGCGGGCGGCGGCGAAGGCGCTCGCCACCTGTGCCGGGTCGCTCACGTCGGCAACGACGCCGTGCGCCCTGACGCCGTCGCCAAGGCCAGTCGCAACTGCATCCAGCGTCGCGCGGTTGCGCCCGAGCAGCGTCAGCTCGGCGCCTTCGGCAGCGAGCGCCCGCGCGATCTCCGCGCCGATGCCGCGGCCGGCACCGGTCACGAGCGCGTGGCGGCCCCGCAGCGCCGTCCCGGCGTCGCCCGGTGACACGCTACACCCCCACCGCGCGGTTCGCCTGCTCGAGCGGCGTGAGTCCGGCCGACTGCGCCGCCATCAGCTTCTCGCGCTCGAGGTTGCGCTCCAGCTGCACCTTCGCCGAGGTGTATTGGCGCGGCCATTCGACGTCGAGATAGCCGATCTTGGCCGCCTCCATCAGGCTCCAGGCGGGATTGGCCAGGTGCGGGCGAGCCACCGCGCAGAGATCCGCCCGCCCGGCCGCGATGATGCTGTTGACATGGTCGGCCTCGGAGATGGCACCCACCGCGATGGTCGGAATCCCGGCCTCGTTGCGGATGCGGTCGGCAAACGGCGTCTGGAACATGCGGCCGTAGACCGGCTTCTCGTCCTTGCTCACCTGGCCGGAGGAGCAGTCGATGAGGTCCGCCCCGGCCGCCTTGAAGATCCGGGCGATCGCCACCGCGTCGTCCGGCGTGATGCCGCCTTCGACCCAGTCATGCGCCGAGATGCGGACCGACATCGGCAGGTGCTCCGGCCAGACGGCCCGGACCGCCCGGAACACCTCGAGCGGATAGCGCAGCCGGTTCTCGAGCGAGCCGCCGTACTCGTCCTTGCGCCGGTTGGTGAGCGGCGAGATGAAGCTGGAAAGCAGGTAGCCGTGGGCGCAGTGCAGCTCCAGCCAGTCGAACCCGGCCTCCGCCGCGAGGCGCGCGCTGCGCACGAAGTCATCCCGCACGCGGACCATGTCCTCCCGGGTCATCGCGCGCGACCACTGGCCGACGTCCTTCAGGTACTGCTGCGGCGAGGCCGAGATGAGCGGCCAGTTGGGCGCGGCCGCCGGACCGCCGGGGGAGGGCAGTGGCTGGTCGATGCCTTCCCAGGCGAGCCGGGTCGAGCCCTTGGCGCCGGCATGACCGAGCTGCATCGCGATGCGCGCGCTGCTGTTGGCATGGACGAAGTCGACGATCCGCTTCCAGCCGTCGCGCTGCTCCTCGCTCCACAGGCCCGGACATCCCGGAGTGATGCGGGCATCGGGCGAAACGCAGGTCATCTCGGCGACCACCATGCCGGCGCCGCCCATGGCGCGCGCACCGAGGTGGACCAGGTGGTAGTCGGCCGGCCGGCCCTCCTGGCAGGAGTACTGGGCCATCGGCGAGACGACAACCCGGTTCTTCAGCGTCACGTCGCGCACCTTGAACGGGGTGAACATCGGCGGAATCGGCCGCTGGTGCGGTTCGCGGCGGGCGCCGGCGCGCTCGGCGAGCCAGTCCTCGTACGACTCGAGGTAGTGGCGGTCGCGCAGCCTCAGGTTCTCGTGGCTGATGCGCTGGCTGCGGGTGAGCAGGGAATAGGCGAACTGCTCCGGCGGCAGGTGGACGTAGCGATCCACGTTCTCGAACCACTCGGTGGAGTTGCGGGCCGCGTTCTGGATACGCAGCACCTCGACGCTGCGCACCGCCTCGTACTCCGTGAGGGCCGCGCGCAGGTCGTCCGGCTGCCGGGCGATGCAGCGCGTGAGCTCGATCGCGTCCTCGAAGGCGAGCTTGGTGCCGGAGCCGATGGAGAAGTGCGCGGTGTGCGCCGCATCGCCCATCAGGACGATCGGCGTGTCGCGGTTCCTGCCGCCATAGTTAACCCAGCTCTCGCACACCACGCGCGGGAACTGGATCCACTGCGCGGAGCCGCGCAGGTGTGTCGCGTTCGATATCAGGGAATGGCCGTCGAGGTAGCGGCTGAAGACCTTCTCGCAGTAGGCGATCGCCTCTTCCTTGCTCATGCTTTCGAAGCCCGCGGCGCGCCAGACGCGATCGGGCATCTCGACGATGAACGTGGAGGTCTCGCGGTCGAAGCGATAGGCATGCGCCTGCATCCAGCCGTGCTCGGTCTGCTCGAAGGCGAAGGTGAACGCCTCGAACAGCTTGTGGGTGCCCAGCCAGACGAAGCGGCAGTCACGCGTGTCGATGTCGGGCCGGTAGGTTGCCTCGAAGCGCGTCCGGATGCGGCTGTTGAGGCCGTCGCTCGCGATGACCAGGTCGGCGTCCGCGTAGTCCTCGACGTCGGTGACGTCGGTCTCGAAGACGAGCTTGACACCGAGCTCCTCGCAGCGTTCCTGCAGGATGTTGAGCAGGTGCTTGCGCCCGATGCCGCAGAAGCCATGGCCGCTGGACACGATCCTGTGCCCGCGGATGTTCACCTCGATGTCGTCCCAGTGGTTGAAGGCGTCCAGGATCCTGCCGGCGGTGACCGGATCGGCCGACTGCAGGTTGCCCAGCGTCTGGTCCGAGAAGACGACGCCCCAGCCGAAGGTGTCGTAGGGGCGGTTGCGCTCGACGACGGTGATGTCGTGGTCCGGATTCGCGCGCTTCATCAGCAAGGCGAAGTAGAGGCCGGCCGGGCCGCCGCCGATACAGACGATCTTCATGGGTGCTCCCTCGTGATGCAGCGATTATAGCGGATAGTTTAGTCCTAAACTAATCGCCATGGAGCCGGGGGAGACCGGCGCGGATGCGGCGCGCGCAGCCGATTCAACCGGGCGGCGGCAGTGTCGCCGGACGCTCCTCGCTCGGTGCGAAGGTCTGGTCGGTCATCTCGCAGGAGCCGATCGCGCCATCCCAGGTGAACGTCCTGGCCAGGCCCAGCCGCCAGTACCACCAGGTGTGCCGGTGGAAGCTGCCGGACTCGAAGCGTTCCACCTCCTGGGGCTCGCCGTACTGGTCACGGAAGTCGTCCATCTGGTGGCCGCAGTTGCCCGACAGCTTGTCGCTGTTGCAGCCGGCCAGTGTCGCCGCGAGAAGCAGCAGCGCGATGCGCCCGGCCACCCCTTTGCCGGTGGGCTCGGCCAGCGCCGTCATTCGGCGAGCGACCGGCTGGAGGACGCCTCGGTGCCGGCGTGATCCTTCAGGTCGAGCGCGAAGAAGTCGCGCAGGGGGATCGGCTTGCCGAAGAAGTCGCCCTGCAGGAAGGTCACGCCCATCTCGGTAAGGCGCTCGTAGACCGCGGCGCTGTGCACGTGCTCGGCCACCGTGCGCAGCTTCAGTCGCGCCGCGACCCGCACGGTGGAGAGCACGATTTCCTCGTCGATCGGATTGGTCATGAGATTGCGAATGAAGGATCCGTCGATCTTCAGATAGTCCAGAGGGAAGCGCTTCAGGTATTCGAACGTGGCAAGGCCCGTGCCGAAGTCGTCCAGGGCGATGCCGAAGCCCTGTTCCTTCAGGTCGTCCACCAGGCGGGAGGCCGCGGCCGGATTGCGGATGGCCTCGCTCTCGGTGATCTCGAAGACCACCTTCTGCGCCGGGATCCCGTATCGGTTGCGCTGGTCCCGGATGTAGTCGGCGATGGCGCCGTCGCACATGGTCGCGCCGGCGAGGTTGATCGAGCATTTCCAGGTGGCCAGGAGCGCTTCCGGGTTGGCGGCCAGCCATTCGAACGCCCGGTGGATGACCGCGCGATCCAGCGGGATCGACATCTGCGCCTGCGCGGCGAGCGTGAGGAACTCCGGCGGCTGGATCAGCGCGCCGTCACGATCGCGCAGGCGGGTGAGCAGCTCGTAGGAGCGCATCTGCGCGGGCGCGTCGGGGTCCACCACCGGCTGGGCGTAGAGCTCGATGCGGTTGTCCCGGATCGCCTCCCGGATGTGCTCGATCTTGCTCTGGTGCGCCCGCCGGGCGTCGATCATCATCTGCGAGAGCGGCTCGACGAAGAGCTGCGGATCCCGCACGCTCGCCGCGATGGAGATGGCATCGCCGAGCGAGAAAAGGCAATCCTCGCTGCTGATGAGCGTGTGCCGCTCCAGCAGCAGACCGCCCACGCAGCACTGCAGCCGCAGGCTGCCCAGCTCGGTCTGGAACACCTGGCCGTTCAGTTGCGAATAGATCTCCCGCGCGACCGCCCGCACCTGCGCGACCGTGTCCGCGGCGATCACGAGGGCGTAGCGGCCGGCGGACAGGCGCGCCGCGAACTGGAGCTGGGGCACGCGCTGCAGCAGCTGCGCCGTGGACTGCTCGAGCTGGATGGCATCGATCGTCCCGCAGAGGTCGTTGATCGCATCGAAGTTGGTGACGTTCAGCCCGATCAGCCCGTAGTTGCCGCGGCTGGGCGCGACCAGCCGGTCCCCGAGCTCGGCGAGCAGGCCCCTGTCGTTCAGCAGGCCGGTGCTCATGTCCTGGCGCGATTGCCGGGCCACCCGCTGGATGGCGAGGCGCCGATCCGCGGCGATCGACTGCAGCACCAGGCCGACCAGCACGGCGCAGACGGCGATGACGGAGACGTGGATGGCGCGGCCGTAGGCCGGCACGCCCGAGTCGTTCACCTGGTAGGCCCAGGCGGCGAGCAGCGGGAGGGCGCTGATCAGCATGGTGAGGGCGTTGGCCCGCTCGCTCATGCGTACCGCCGACCAGGCGAGGATGGGGAAGAAGGCGAACAGCACCACGTAGCTGAACTGCTCCTGCTCCCAGCTCGCCAGGGTAAGGCTGGTCGCGGCCACGAGCAGCGTCATCAGCACGCTGGAGAGATCGAAGATGTCCACCGACTGCTGGCCGCTGTCGGACTCGGGCACCGCGTCGTCGATCCAGGCAAGGAGCGCCGGCGCGACCAGCATCATGCCGAGACCGTCGATGAGCCAGGCACTCAGGAACACGTGCGCCGGATGAAGGCTGGCGGTATCGAGCCCGCCGAGCGACAGGAAGCCACCCGGACCGGCGGCAGCGCCGGGCTGCAGCGCGACCGGCGGCGACAGCGGCCCGCCGGCGAACACGGCGGTGACGATGGCCGCGCTGACCACCGAGGATCCGAGCAGTGCGACGGCCAGGAAGCGCACGACCGCATCCAGCCGATACTCGGGCGGCTTCCAGTCCGCCATCCTTCTCAGGAAATGGATCGCCACGATCGGGCCGATCACGCTGGCGAGCGAGACGGTCAGCGAGAAGAGCAGGTCGCGGCTGGTGAACATCGCCCAGGCGAAGACGCCGAGGCTCGCGGCCGCCGCCCAGCCGCGACCGTAGCGCCACCCGAAGGCAAAGGCGACGCCGGACGCCGGCCAGATCAGGAGGGCGTTGCCGAGTCCGGCCGACACGAGCTGTGCCAGGAGGCAGAACAGCAGGGCGAGGCCGGCGATGAGCGCGGCCCGCGCCACGGCGGAGATCGGCGTGGTTGCCATCAGGCGGCCATCAGCTCCCGCAGGACGAACGGCAGGATGCCGCCGTGGCGGAAGTAGTCGACCTCGATCGGCGTGTCGATGCGCGACAGCAGCTTGACCGGCCTGGTGGTGCCGTCGCCGCGACGGATCGTCATCGTGATCTCCTGCTGCGGCGCGAGCTGCGCCGGGAACTCGATGTCGATCGTCTCGTCGCCGCGCACGCCGAGGGACTCCCACGACTCCGCGCCCTGGAACTGCAGCGGCAGCACGCCCATGCCGACCAGGTTCGAGCGGTGGATCCGCTCGAAGCTGCGCGCGACCACCGCCTTCACGCCGAGCAGCTGGGTGCCCTTGGCCGCCCAGTCACGCGAGCTGCCGGTACCGTACTCCTCGCCCGCCATGATGACGGTCGGCACGCCTGCGGCGATGTACCTCATGGCCGCGTCGTAGATCGGCAGCTTCTCGCCGCCCGGCTGGTACAGGGTGAGGCCGCCTTCCTCCCGCGAGCCGTCCGGCTTGGCCGGCAGCATCAGGTTCTTGATGCGCACGTTGGCGAACGTGCCGCGCATCATCACCTCGTGGTTGCCGCGGCGAGCGCCGTAGCTGTTGAAGTCGGGCTTCATCACGCCGTGCTCGATGAGATACCGGCCTGCCGGCGAGGTGTCCTTGATCGAGCCGGCAGGCGAGATGTGGTCCGTCGTGATGGAATCGCCGAAGAGCCCGAGGATGCGGGCGTTGCGGACCGGCGGCACCGGCGCCGGCGTCATGCCGAAATCCTGGAAGAAGGGCGGCTCGGCGATGTAGGTGGAGGTGGGCCAGTTGTAGACCTGTCCCTGGGACGACGGCACCTGGTTCCACAGCTTGTGATCCCTGGTCGGATCCGAGTAGAGGCGCTTGAACGTGTCCGGATCCATCGCGTGGCCGAGGAGCTCGTTCACCTCGTCGGTCGTCGGCCAGATGTCGCCCAGGTAGACGTCGCGCCCGCCCTTGCCCTTGCCGACCGGCTCGGTCATCAGGTCCACCTGGACCGTGCCGGCCAGCGCGTAGGCCACCACCAGGGGCGGCGAGGCGAGGAAGTTGGCCCGGATGTTCGGATGGATCCGCGCTTCGAAGTTGCGGTTGCCGGAGAGAACCGCCGCGCAGACCAGGTCGTTGGCGACGATCGCCTCGTTGAACTCCGGCCGGAGATCCCCGGCGTTGCCGATGCAGGTGGTGCAGCCGTAGGCGGCGACGGCGAAGCCGAGCTTCTCGAGGTACGGCAGCAGGCCGGTCTTGGTCAGGTAGTCCGTGACCACCCGCGATCCGGGGGCAAGCGAGGTCTTGATGTGCGGCTTCACCTTCATCCCGAGCTCCACGGCTTTGCGGGCGAGCAGCCCGGCCGCGAGCAGCACGCTGGGATTGGAGGTGTTGGTGCAGGAGGTGATGGCGGCGATGAGGACGTCGCCGTTGCGCAGCGAGACGTCGCCTGCCGGGTAGGTGGCGGCGAGCTCCGCCGGATCCTTGTTGAAGCCGTTCTGCTGCACCGGGGCGCTGAAGAGCGCGGAGAAGGTCCGCTTCATCTCGCCGAGGTCGATGCGATCCTGCGGGCGCTTGGGGCCGGCAAGCGACGGGGCGACCGTGCCGAGATCCAGCTCGATCTCTTCCGAGTAGGCGACGCTGCCTGCACGGGGAATGCCGAAGAGTCCCTGCGCCTTGAAGTAGCGCTCGAACGCGTCGATCTCCTCCACGGTCCTGCCGGTGCGGCGGAAGTACTCGATCGTGCGCTGGTCCACCGGGAAGAATCCCATGGTGGCGCCGTACTCCGGCGCCATGTTGCCGATGGTCGCCCGGTCAGGGACGCCGAGCGACTCGGTGCCTTCGCCGAAGAACTCCACGAACTTGCCGACCACCTTGGCCGCGCGCAGAAGCTCGGTGATCCGCAGGACCAGGTCCGTCGCGGTCACGCCTTCGCGCAGCTTGCCCTTGAGGTGCACCCCGACGACGTCCGGGGTGAGGAAGTAGACCGGCTGGCCCAGCATGCCGGCCTCTGCCTCGATGCCGCCGACCCCCCAGCCGACCACGCCGATGCCGTTGATCATCGTGGTGTGGCTGTCCGTGCCGACCAGCGTGTCCGGGTAGAGAGTGAGGCCGTCGCCGTCCTTGCGCTGGTGCACGCCACGCGCCAGGTACTCCAGGTTGACCTGGTGCACGATCCCGATGCCGGGCGGCACCACCTTGAAGGTGTCGAACGCCTGCATGCCCCACTTCATGAACTGGTAGCGCTCCTTGTTGCGGTCGAACTCCAGCTTCATGTTGAGGTCCAGCGCCTTCGCGGTGCCGTAGTGGTCGACCATCACGGAGTGGTCCACCACCAGGTCGACCGGCACGAGCGGCTCGATCCGCTTGGGATCCTTGTCCAGGCGCTTCGCCACCGAGCGCATCGCGGCCAGGTCCGCGAGCAACGGAACTCCGGTGAAGTCCTGCAGCACCACCCGCGCCACGATGAACGGAATCTCGTCCACCCGCTTCGCGTTCGGCTGCCAGTTGGCGAGCTGGCTCACGTGCTCCTCGGTCACCTTCTTGCCGTCGCAGTTGCGCAGGACCGACTCCAGCACGATCCGGATCGAGACCGGCAGGCGCGAGACATTGGGGAACTTGCGGGCGAGCTCCGGGAGCGAGTAGTAAGACGCCGACTTGCCCGAGCCCAGCTCGAGCTTCTTCATGGTGCTGAACGCGTTGTGTGCCATTTTCCTTCTCTGTTCCGGTATGGATTTTTCTCTTGATGGGCTCATCGGGGGCGAGCCCTTCTGTTGTCCTGGGCGGAGACGCCGTCCTGGGTGCGCGAGGGTGGCGCAGGCTCCGGCTGCAGGCTGCCGTCGCTCATGTTGAGCACGCCCATGCCCGGCACCACCAGGTCTCCGGGCCGCTGCCCGGGCGCGCAGGCTCCCAGGTAGCGGCCGACGACGGCTTCCTTGTCTTCACGCTTGTTGTTCGCGAGCGGCGGCGAATAGTAGACCAGTGTATCGATTCGATACTGCGTCTGGAAATCGCCCGAGGCCACCGACTGGCTCACCACGACGCTGCGGCTCTCCTTGCAGACCGATTCCGCCACCCAGGTGATGCCGACCCGCTTGAACGGGCCGATGGTGCAGGAGCCCTTGTCGCCGGCCACGCGGTCGAGGTGATGCCTGGCCGTATCGGTTTCCTCGCCCACGCAGAACCGCGTCGGCGGCATCCCCAGGTTCTCGCTCGCCGCGTTGCGGATCTCCCAGAGGCCCGGCTTGCGGCGCGGAAAGTCCAACGCGAAGCCCGGCGGGCGGCTGGTCTCCGGCGTGATGACCGTGCTCTCCAGGTCCTGGCTGCGCTCGCGCTGGGCGAGGAGCAACATCGGCGGCCGCGCCGTCGCCGACCGTGCCTTGGCCTCGCCCCCGCCCCCGGGGAGGGTGACCGCCGCCAGTGCCGCCCAGGCGGCGACGGCGACCGTCGCCGCGGCCGCTGCTCGCGGCGGTCGCCGCAGGTCGGGGAGGGCAGGGCGCCTGGACACGGATCGTCGGCGACTCAGATGACGTAGAGGTCCACGTACTCGTGGACCGGCATGGCTTCCAGGGCCTGCTGGTCCAGCGAGACTTCGAGGATGGCGTCCTGCTGCTTCGCCGGGAAGCGCCGCGCGAGGTTCGTGCGGAACTTGGCCTCGAGCAGCGGGATGCCTTCCTTGCGCCGGCGCTTGTGACCGATGGGATACTCGACCACCACTTCGTCGAGCTTCCTGCCGTCGTTGAACTCCACCGTAAGAGCGTTCGCGATCGAGCGCTTCTTCGGGTCGTGGTAGTCCGCCGTGAAGCGCTTGTCCTCGACGCAGACGATCTTGTCGCGCAGGCGATCGATGCGCGGATCCGCGGCCACCTCGTCCTCGTAGTCCTGGGCGGTGAGCCGGCCGAAGATGATCGGCACCGCCACCATGTACTGGATGCAGTGATCCCGGTCCGCCGGATTGGACAGCGGCCCCTTCTTGTCGATGATCCGGATACACGCCTCGTGGGTGCGGATGGCGATGCGCCGGATGTCCTCGCTGGTCTTGCCGAGCTTCCTCATCTGCTCGTGGATCTGCATCGCCCCTTCCACCGCCGTCTGCGAATGGAACTCCGCCGGAAAGGAGATCTTGAAGAGCACGTTCTCCATCACGTAGCTGCCGTAGGGCCGCTGGAACTCGAACGGCTTGCCCTTGAAGAGTACGTCGTAGAAGCCCCAGGTCTTCGCGGTCAGCACCGAGGGATAGCCCATCTCGCCGGTCTTCGCGATGAGCGCGAGGCGCACCGCGCGGGCGGTGGCGTCGCCCGCGGCCCACGACTTGCGCGAGCCGGTGTTGGGCGCATGGCGGTAGGTGCGCAACGCCTGGCCGTCCACCCACGCGAGCGAAACCGCGTTGACGATCTCGTCACGATCGAGCCCGAGCATTCCGGCGACCACCGCGGTGGAGGCGACCTTGACCAGCACGACGTGGTCCAGCCCCACCCGGTTGAACGAGTTCTCCAACGCGATGCAGCCCTGGATCTCGTGCGCCTTGATCATCGCGGTCAGCACGTCGCGCATGGAGAGCGGCTTTCGCCCGGCGGCTACCGCATTGCGGCTCAGCCAGTCCGCGGTGGCCAGGATGCCCCCGAGGTTGTCCGAGGGGTGTCCCCATTCGGCCGCGAGCCAGGTGTCGTTGAAGTCCAGCCAGCGGATCATCGTTCCGATGTTGAATGCCGCCTGGACCGGGTCGAGCTGGAACTGAGTGCCGGGGACCTTGGCGCCATGGGGCACCACCGTGCCGTGGACGATCGGGCCGAGCAGCTTGGTGCAGGCGGGGTAGTCCAGTGCCTCCAGGCCGCAGCCGAGGGTGTCGATCAGGCAGTTGCGTGCCGTCTCGTAGGCAAGCGAGCTCTTGACCTTGTACTTGAGGACGTAGTCGACGATGTCGACCAGCACCTGGTCCGGCTTCGGGCGGACATTGGAAACGTGGCTGGACATTCTCTGGATTCTCCCGTCTTTCGTGTAGTCGTTACAAATGCGTCGCGGCGTCGACCGTATCCGGTCCCGCCGCGATCATCGTTCTTCGGGTGCGGACTTCTCGCTCATCGGCCTGCGCACACCCCCGCAGGCCTGCCGGCCATCTCACTTCAGCAGCGACGGCCCCGAATCCACGACCACGGTGCGCTGGGCGGCATGCACGCAGTTGTCGACCAGCCGCTGGCCGGTCTTCTGGTTCATCACCATGGTCTTGTTGGCGATCTGGATCAGCAGCGCCTCCTTCTGCACGTCCTCGAGGCGCAGGGCGCCGGTCGAGGTGATCATGGGCTTCATGACGTAGGTCTTGCGATCGAAGCTCAGGTCGACGTAGCCGGGGTGGCGCGCGCTCGGCTTGATCGAGATCTTCTGGTCGAACTCGCAGTCGCTTTCGCCCATGTGGATCGAGCGGGCCGCGCGAAGCTGCTGCTCGTCGGCGGCCGCGACCTCGACGTCGGGCGCGGGGGCGGGAACGAGGTCCTGCGCCTTCCGGGTACGGGACGACGAGCGCGCCGCCGCCGTCTTGACGGTGGTGGCCTTGGCGTCTGCCTTGGGCTTCACGGGCTTGGCGCTCGCGGCCTTGGCCGACGACTGCTTGGGCTTGGCCGCCGGCTCGGCCGCGAGGGCCTGCGGCTCGACAACCCCCGCCATGGCAAACACGGCGAGGCTGGCGAAAAGCGTAGCACCCGGAAACCGGGCGGGCAGACGCAAACCGGTGAAGCTGGGGAACATGGCGGATACTCCTTGGGTGACCGGCTTGCCGATGCCGGCGACCGGGATGGACTGGGACACAAACGGCAACCCAGGCACCGCAGGAGCATCCTTCGGGCTCATTTGCGGTCCTTGAGGGGAACGAACTTGCGGTCTTCCGGCCCGACGTAGTTGGCGCTCGGGCGGATGATCTTGTTGTCCACACGCTGCTCCAGCACGTGCGCCGCCCAGCCGGAGGTGCGCGCGATCACGAAGAGCGGCGTGAACATGGCGGTCGGCACGCCCATGGCGTGGTAGCTCACCGCGGAGAACCAGTCGAGGTTGGGGAACATCTTCTTGATGTCCCACATCACCTTCTCGATGCGCTCGGCTATCGCGTACATCTGCATGTCGTCGGCCGCACGCGACAGCCGCTTGGCGACGTCCTTGATCACGCGGTTGCGCGGGTCGCTCACGGTGTACACGGGGTGCCCGAAGCCGATGATGACTTCCTTGCTCTCCACGCGGCGGCGGATGTCCGCCTCGGCCTCGTCGGGGTCCTCATAGCGCTGCTGGATGTCGAACGCCACCTCGTTGGCACCGCCGTGCTTCGGCCCGCGCAGCGCGCCGATCGCGCCGGTGATCGCCGAGTACATGTCCGAGCCGGTGCCGGCGATGACGCGCGCGGTGAAGGTGGATGCGTTGAACTCGTGCTCGGCGTAGAGGTTGAGCGAGGTGTTCATCGCCCGCGTCCATTCGGCCGAGGGCCGACGGCCGTGGAGCAGGTGCAGGAAGTGGCCGGCGATCGACTCCTCCTCGGACTCCACCACGATGCGGTTGCCGTTGTGGCTGTAGTGATACCAGTAGAGCAGCATCGAGCCGAGGCTCGCCATCAGCCGGTCGGCGATGTCGCGAGCGCCTGCCGCGTTGTGGTCGGGCGCCTCCGGCAACTGGCAGCCCAGGGCGGAGACGCCGGTGCGCATCACGTCCATGGGGTGCGCGGCGGCGGGCAGGGCCTCGAGGGCGGTGCGGACCGCCGCGGGCAGGCCCCGCATCGCGCGCAGCTTGTTGCGGTAGCCGGCCAGCTCGGCACGGTTCGGGAGCTTGCCATGCACCAGCAGGTAGGCCACCTCCTCGAACTCGGTACGCTCGGCGATGTCCAGGATGTCGTAGCCGCGGTAGTGCAGGTCGTTCCCGGTCTTCCCGACGGTGCACAGGGCCGTGTTGCCGGCGGCCACGCCGGACAGGGCGACGGACTTCTTCGGCTTGAAGCCGGCAGCGGCACCGGCGGTTCCCGGCGCCGCCTTGGAGGCGGACTGAGGCAAGGTCTTCGGGGTGGCGCTGCGACGGGGTGTCGGCATTCGTGATTCTCCTCGGGCTGTGATTCGGCGCGCTACTTCTGTTGCGAAAAGAGCGCGTCGAGCTTGCGTTCGTATTCCCAGTACCCGATCGCGTCGTAAAGCTCGGCACGGGTCTGCATCATCGGGACGACGTCAGACTGGGTGCCGTTCTTGCGCAGCGATTCGTAGACGGTCTGGGCGGCCTTGTTCATGGCACGGAACGCGGACAGCGGGTAGAGAACCATCGCGACCCCGACACTTCGAAGCTGATCCACCGTGAACAGGGGGGTCTGTCCGAACTCGGTGATGTTGGCCAGGATCGGGACCCTGACCGCTTCCGCGACCTTTCGGTACATCGCCAGATCGGTGATCGCTTCGGGAAATATCATATCGGCGCCTGCTTCGACGCAGGCCACCGCGCGATCAACGGCTGAATCGAGTCCTTCAACGGCCAGGGCGTCGGTTCGGGCCATGATGACGAAGCCCGGATCCGTCCTGGCGTCGACCGCGGCCTTGATCCGATCGACCATCTCGTCCCGGGAGACGATCTCCTTGTTCGGCCGGTGACCACAACGCTTGGCTCCCACCTGGTCCTCGATGTGCATGGCCGCGGCACCGGCCTTGATCAGGCTGCGGGTGGTGCGTGCCACGTTGAAGGCGGAAGAGCCGAAGCCGGTGTCGACATCCACCAGCAGCGGCACGTCGCAGACATCCGTGATACGCCGCACGTCCACCAGGACATCGTCGAGGTTGCTGATGCCCAGGTCCGGCATCCCCAGCGAGCCCGCGGCCACGCCGCCGCCCGAGAGATAGATCGCGCGGTAGCCCGCCTGCTTCGCGAGCAACGCATGGTTCGCATTGATCGTACCCGGGATCTGCAGGGGCGACTCGTCGCGCAGCGCCTGCCTGAACCGTTCTCCCGCACTCATTCGAACTCCTTGTTGATTGCGATGCCGCGACTGCCGGGGACGGCGCCGTGGCGCCGCCGCCGGCCCGCTGCCCGGGCTTCAGCCGACCAGGTGCTTGACGCCGTCGCGCTCCGCGAGCAGCTCGTCCAGCGTCGCCTTCATGCGCTCGCGGCTGAAGTCGTCGATCTCGAGCCCCTTCACCAGCTCGTACTGCCCACCCGAGCAGGTGACCGGGAAGCCGTAGATGACATCCTGCGGAATGCCGTAGTCACCGTCCGACGGAATGCCCATGGTCACCCAGCGGCCGTTGGTGCCGAGCGCCCAGTCGCGCATGTGGTCGATCGCGGCATTGGCCGCGGAAGCGGCCGAGGACAGCCCGCGCGCCTCGATGATGGCCGCGCCGCGCTTGCCCACCGTCGGGATGAACACGTCGCGATTCCAGGCGTCGTCCGGGATCAGCTGCTTGAGCGGCTCGCCGCCGGCGGTGGCGAAGCGGAAATCCGGATACATGGTGGGCGAGTGGTTGCCCCAGACGACCAGCTTCTCGATCGAATCCACCGGCTTGCCGGCCTTGGCCGCGAGCTGCGAGAGGGCGCGGTTGTGGTCGAGCCGGAGCATCGCGGTGAAGTTGCGCCGCGGCAGGTCCGGCGCGGACTTCATCGCGATGTAGGCGTTCGTGTTGGCCGGGTTGCCGACCACCAGGATCTTGCAGTCGCGCTTGGCGTGGTCGTTCAACGCCTTGCCCTGCACCGTGAAGATCGCGCCGTTGGCTTCGAGCAGGTCCTTGCGCTCCATGCCCTTGCTGCGCGGCCGTGCACCGACGAGAAGCGCGTAGTCGGCATCCTTGAACGCGACGGCGGGATCGTCGGTCACCGTCACCCCCGCGAGCAGCGGGAAGGCGCAATCGTCCAGTTCCATGACGACGCCCTTGACCGCCGGCAAGGCCGGGGTGATGTCCAGCAACTGGAGGATGACCGGCTGATCCTTCCCCAGCATGTCGCCGCTGGCGATGCGAAACAGGAGGGAATAGCCGATCTGACCGGCTGCGCCGGTGACCGCTACGCGTTTGGGAGCTTTCATGGATGTGGTTCCTGGCGGGTGCTGCTTGGCAAGCGGATTGAGTGACAAGCGAATTGAGGAAATCCCGATGCGATCCGGAGGGCGCGGGGGCCGGCACGGGGCGCCTTGGAGGCCGACGCATGCCCTGGCCGCGTCGCGCCGGCGCCCCCGAATGGTACGGCGCTGGCACGATCTTCGTCAAACTGCTAAGCTATCTTATATAAGACATCTGAGCTGGAGTGTCAGTGAGAACGCAACCCGGTCCAGACTCGCGGGCGCCGGCTGCCGGCCGGGAGGACGCCCAGGCGCTCGGCGGCACGCCCGTGGCGGCAGCCCCGCGCTTCCAACCGCTGTATCGCCAGATCGGCGCTGCCATCCTGGAGGGAATCGCAACCGGGGAATGGCAACCGGGGCTGGCGATCCCCGGCGAGCACGAACTGGCGCGCCGTTACGGCGTGAGCCAGGGCACCGTTCGCAAGGCGATCGAGGCGCTCGCCGCGCAAGGGCTCCTGGTGCGGCGCCAGGGCCGGGGCACCTTCGTGAGCTCGCACCGGGAATCGCATGCGCAGTTCCGCTTCCTGCGCCTGCGGCCGGACGAAGGCCCGGCGGTCCAGCCGGCCAGCCGGATCATCGATTGCCGCCGGGTCCGGGCGCCTGCGGACGTGGCTCGGCCGCTCGGCCTGCGCCCCGGCGAGTCGGTTCTCTTCATCCGGCGGCTGCTCGTCTTCGGCGACGAACCCGTGGTCCTCGACGACATCTGGCTCGCCGGCGAGGAGTTCAGGCAGCTCACGAGCGAGCGGCTCGAGGGCCATTCCGGCCAGCTCTACGCTGTCCTGGAGACGGAGCTCGGCACGAAGATGATCCATGCGGACGAGAAGTTGCGCGCCGTGGCCGCGACCGAGATGCAGGCGGAGCTCCTCGGCGTCGAGCCGGGATCGCCGCTGCTGCTGGTGGAACGGGTCACCTCGACCTTCAACGGCCGCGCGGTCGAGCTGCGTCGCGGGCTCTGCCGCACCGATCGGCATCACTACGCGAACGCCCTGTGACCCTTTGCGAGACGCCCGATCGGCCGTCGCGGCACCGGGTGTCATGCTGCACTGCGTTGTTGGTCACTCCAAAATGCGTAACAATATTGGCTGGAGGGAACGCCGCGCATCTGCGCGCGCGGTTTCGCGACGACTGATGCAAACGAACGAAAGCCGATCATCCTTGAGCGCCGCCGGACAGGGCGCGACAGGAGCCGGCGTGGAAGCCGGCGGCTTGGCCGGCAGCATGGGAGGCAGGTGGCATGGCTGAGGCCGGCAGATCGACAAGCTCCGGGCGTCCGGAGTTCCGCAACCTCGGCGTCGGCGACCTCGCCAACTACCGCTATCCGCCCGGCGCGGTGGTCTCCTTGCTGCACCGCGTGAGCGGGGTGCTGATGTTCGTGATCGGCATCCCCTTCGTACTCTACCTTTTCCACAACAGCATCACCTCGGAGATCAGCTTCGAGCGGTACCGCGGCGTCGTGACCTCCTGGCCCGGCAAGCTGGTGCTGCTGGTCCTGATCTGGGCATTCGTGCACCACGTGCTGGCCGGCATCCGCCATTTCGGGCTCGACCTGCACCTGATGGACGAGCGCGAGGAGAACACGCTGACCGCGCGGATCGTCCTGTGGCTGAGCGTCGTCGTCACGCTGGTGTGCGCGCTGCTGCTCTTCGGCCTGATCTGACCGTCTCCGGCACGCCTGCCGGCCCCTTCGCAAAGGCTCCTGCATGACCACGAACAGAATCGTCACCGGCGCCCACTATGGAGCGCGAGACTGGGTGGCCCAACGCATCACCGCCATCATCCTCACCCTCTATACGCTGTACCTGCTGGTGCGGCTGTTCGCCATGCCCGAGCCGAGCTATGCGAGCTGGTACCAGCTTTTCGCGAGCCCCTTCATGAAGGTGGCAACGCTGCTCGCCCTGATCTCGCTCGCGTACCACTCCTGGGTGGGCATGCGGAACGTCTACATGGACTACATCAAGCCCACCTGGCTGCGGCTCACCCTGCAGATCGGGACGATCGTGCTGCTGATCGGCTATGCATTCTGGGCGCTCATCATCCTCTGGAAAGTCTAGATGGCAAATGTGCTGACCAACCTGGCCAACAACCTACCGCGTCGCAAGTTCGACGCGGTGATCGTGGGCGCCGGCGGCTCCGGAATGCGTTGCTCGCTGCAACTGGCCGAGGCCGGATACAACGTGGCCGTCCTGTCGAAGGTGTTCCCGACGCGCTCGCACACGGTAGCCGCCCAGGGCGGCATCGGCGCCTCGCTCGGCAACATGAGCGAGGACAACTGGTACTGGCACATGTTCGACACCGTGAAGGGCTCGGACTACCTGGGCGACCAGGATGCGATCGAGTTCATGTGCCGACGCGCCCCGGAGGTGGTCTACGAGCTGGAGCACTTCGGCATGCCGTTCGATCGCAACGCCGACGGCACCATCTACCAGCGACCGTTCGGCGGCCACACCGCCAACCTGGGCGAGAAGCCGGTGCAGCGTGCCTGCGCGGCCGCCGACCGTACCGGCCACGCGCTGCTGCACACCCTCTACCAGCGCAACGTCCGGTCGCACACCCGCTTCTTCGTCGAGTGGATGGCCCTGGACCTGGTTCGCGACTCGGACGGCGACGTGGTGGGGGTGGTCGCGCTGGAGATGGAGACCGGCGAGGTGATGGTGCTGGAGTCCAAGGTGACCGTGCTTGCGACCGGCGGGGCCGGGCGCATCTTCGCGGCCTCCACCAACGCCTACATCAACACCGGCGACGGCCTGGGGCTCGCCGCGCGCGCCGGGCTGCCGCTGGAGGACATGGAGTTCTGGCAGTTCCACCCGACCGGCGTCGCCAACGCCGGCGTCCTGATCACCGAAGGCGTGCGCGGTGAGGGCGGCATCCTGCTCAACAAGGACGGCGAGCGCTTCATGGAGCGCTACGCGCCGACGCTGAAGGACCTGGCGCCACGGGACTTCGTCTCGCGCTCGATGGACCAGGAGATCAAGGAGGGCCGCGGCTGCGGCCCCGACGGCGACTACGTCCTGTTGAAGCTCGACCACCTCGGCGCCGACAAGATCATCAGCAAGCTTCCCTCCATCCGGGAGATTGCGATCAAGTTCGCCAACGTCGACCCGATCCGCGACCCGATCCCGGTGGTTCCCACCATCCACTACCAGATGGGCGGGGTCCCCACCAATTACTACGGCCAGGTGGTGGTGCCGCGCGGCGACGGCCACGACGTCCCGGTGAACGGCCTCTACGCGATCGGCGAGTGCGCCTGCGTGTCCGTTCACGGCGCGAACCGGCTGGGCACCAACTCGCTGCTGGACCTGGTGGTCTTCGGACGCTCGGCGGGCGAGCACATCATCGCGTCGGGTTTCTCCCGCGCGCCGCACAAGCCGCTGCCGGCGGAGGCGGGCGACGCGACGCTCGCGCGCCTTGCCCGGCTCGACGGCTCGAGCGGCGGCGAGCGCACCCAGGACGTGGCCAACGCCATCCGCCGGGAGATGCAATCGCACTGCGGGGTCTTCCGCACCTCGGAGCTGCTCACCGAAGGCGTGGAGAAGATCGCATCCCTTGCCGAGCGTTCCCGCAATGTCCACCTCAAGGACAAATCCAAGGTGTTCAACATGGCCCGGGTCGAGGCACTGGAGCTGGACAACCTGGTGGAGGTGGCGCGCGCCACCGTCGCCTCGGCCGAGGCCCGCAAGGAAAGCAGGGGCGCGCACGCGCACCGTGACTATCCGGAGCGCGACGACGCCAACTGGATGAAGCACACGCTGTGGTATTCCGACGGCGACCGGCTCGCCTACAAGCCCGTCAAGCTCGAGCCGTTGACGGTCGAGTCCTTCCAGCCGAAGGCTAGGACCTTCTGACGAGGCCCGACCCGACACGAGGTAAACCGAATGACCCAGACGCGACGAATGAAGTTCTCGATCTACCGCTACGATCCGGACAAGGACGAGAAGCCCTACATGCAGGAGCTGGAGGTGGAGCTCCAGCCGACCGACAAGATGCTGCTGGATGCGCTCATGCGCATCAAGTCGGACGTGGACGATTCGCTCTCCTTCCGCCGCTCCTGCCGCGAGGGCGTGTGCGGCTCGGACGCGATGAACATCAACGGCAAGAACGGACTTGCCTGCATCACCAACCTGCGCGAGCTCAAGGAGCCGGTGGTGCTGCGGCCGCTGCCGGCGCTGCCCGTCATCCGCGACCTGATCGTGGACATGACGCAGTTCTTCGCGCAGTACGAGTCGATCAGTCCCTACCTCATCAACGACTCGCCGCCGCCGGAGAAGGAGCGCCTGCAGTCGCCGGAGGAGCGCGACGAGCTGAACGGGCTCTACGAGTGCATTCTCTGCGCCTGCTGTTCCACGCAATGCCCGTCGTTCTGGTGGAATCCGGACAAGTTCGTCGGGCCGGCCGGGCTGCTGCAGGCCTACCGCTTCATCGCGGACAGCCGGGACCAGGCCACCAGCGCGCGCCTCGACAACCTCGAGGACCCGTACCGCCTCTTCCGTTGTCACTCCATCATGAACTGCGTGGACGTGTGCCCGAAGAATCTCAACCCCAACCGCGCGATCGGCAAGATCAAGGACCTGATCGTGCGGCGGACGGTCTAGGGCCGACCGGGGCGCCGCGACGGATGCCGAGCCCCGAACGGGTGCGGCGCCTGCGCTGGCGGGCGCGCCGCGGCTTGCTGGAGAACGACATCCTCCTGTCCCGGTTCCTCGACGCGCGCATCGAGACGATGAGCGAGGTCGAGATCGACGCTCTGGACCGGCTGCTGGACCTGAGCGATCCGGAGCTGCTCGACCTGATCCTGCGCCGGCGTGAGCTCGAAGGGGCGCTGGACACGCCGGCCGTGAAGGCGCTGCTGGAGGGCCTGCGCGCGGCCTGACCCGGGCGAATCGGGCGCGGTCGCGCCAGGTGCCTCAGCCCACCTCGTGGAGCAGCCGCTCGAGCTTCCCGATATCGACCGGCTTGACCAGGTGCGCGACGAACCCGGCGGCGGCGCTGCGCTCGTGGTCTGCCGCGCGGCCGTAGCCGCTCAGCGCGATGAAGACGAGCGAACCGTCGGTCTGGTCGCGCAATCGGGCCGCCAGCTCGTAGCCGTCCATGACCGGCAGGCCGATGTCGAGCACGGCCACCTCGAAGCGTGACTCGGCTGCGATGGCAAGCGCGCACATCGGGTCATTGGCCACCTGAACCGTATGACCGTAGAGCCGCAACAGCTCGGCGAGCGATTGCGCGGCGTCCTCGTTGTCGTCCACGAGCAGCAGCCGCTTCCCGGCAACCGGTGAATCCGCGGCCGGCGCGGACGGCACCGCGGCTGTCCCTGCGACCGAGCCCGCGTGCGGCAAGCGGATGCGGAACTCGCTGCCCTTTCCGGAGCGGGGCCTGCGGCATTCCACCGACCCGCCATGCAACGCCACCAGGTTCCTGACCACCGCCAGGCCGATGCCCAGTCCGCCCATCGTCCGGCCCCGGTTGCTGCGCACGAAGATCTCGAACAGATGCGGCAGCGTGTCCGCGTCGATGCCCGGGCCGTCGTCGGCGACCTCGATCACGACCTCGGCGCCCTCACGATGCGCGCGCAGATCGACGTGGCCACCGGCCGGCGTGTAGCGGGCCGCATTGCCGAGCAGGTTGGAGACGCACTGGGCAAGGCGCACCTGGTCGCCCCGGCAGGTCAGGTTCTCGTCGTCCAGGACCAGCCGGAAGGCATGCCCTCTTTCTTCCAGCAGTGGCCGCACCATGTCGGCCGCATCGCCCAGCACGTCGCCGATCCGCACCACCTCGTCCCTCAGCTCCACCTTGCCCGAGACGATGCGTGCGACATCGAGCAGGTCGTCCACCAGGCGGGCCATGTGCGCGACCTGCCGGCGGATGGTGGCGAGCTCGCGGGATTCGCTGCCGCCCGCGCGCAGTCGCATCACGTCCAGCGTCGAGAAGATCGGCGACAACGGGTTGCGCAGCTCGTGGCCGAGCATAGCCAGGAACTCGTCCTTGGCGCGCGCCGCGGCCTCGGCTCGCTCGAGCAGCGACTGCCGCTCCGCATGGGAACGCTCGAGCATCCGCCGGGCAGCCACCTGGGCCGACACGTCCACCGCGACAGCCATCAGCCCGTATACCTCGCCCGCGAGGTTGCGCACGGGCTCCAGGTTGAACTCGAAATGGCAGTCCTCCAGCTCCCCGGTGCCCTGGCGGTCCAGCCGGACGACGGTTTCCGGACTCGAGTAGCCGACACCGCTGCGGTAGACGCGGCGCAGGAGATCGGGGAAGGGGGTGCCGACCAGCTCCGGGAAGGCTTCCTCGAAGGTCTTGCCGACCACGTCGTCGCGGCCGACGATCCTGCGATAGAGCGGATTGGCGAGCTGATATGTCAGATTCGGGCCGACCATGACCGCCGCGGCGACCGGGGCCTGCTCGAGCAGGTTGTTGCGTTCGTCCTGGAATGCCGCGTGCATGCGCGCGGCCTCGAACCGTGTCCGCGAGAAGGAGAGCAGCGAGGTGACCTGGACCAGCAGCTCGTGGTAGGCATCGTTGAACGGTACCCGCGGATTCAGGCCGCAGGCGATCAGCTCGCCCAGCCCTTCGCCTATCGGCTTCGCGGCCGGTACCAGGAAGACGTCGGTGACCGGCTCCGGGCCGTGCCGCGTGGGAATCTCGACCACCCTCCGGAGCAGCACCGGGCGGCCCTCGGCGATCTCCTTGCGTGCGTGCGCCGAGGCCGCCACCGCCTGTCGCACGGCGGTGTCCGTCGCCGACAGGCGCGCCCGGTCCTGGGGCGCAGGATCCGCCCATTGCGGAACGCTTTCGGCGGCGGACCACCGGTAGCGCAGGAAAACCGGCACGTCGACGGGCTCGTGCCGGAAGAAGTCGGCGGCGATCGCGCCGAAGTCCTGCAGCGGCTGAGCGCCGCTCAGGGCGGTGGCGAAAGTCCGCAGCAGATGCTGCCGACGCAGCGCGACGACGCGGCTCGTCGTCTCGGTGCAGACCACCAGCGTGCCGGCGACGACGCCGTCGTCACCGGTGATCGGCGAGTAGCCGTAGGTCCAGTAGACCTCCTCGATGCGACCGTTGCGAAAGATCGGGACGAGATGGTCCTCGTGCCAGCTCGCCTTGCCGCGCGTCATCACGTCGTCGATCTGCGGCCAGATGATTGGCCAGATCTCCTGCCAGCAGTCCACGCCGCGCTGGCCCATGGCCGCCGGATGCTTGCCGACGCCGAAGCTCGGAATGTACGCGTCGTTGTAGAACTGGATCAGCTCCGGTCCCCACCACAGGAACATCGGATGGCGCGACTGCAGCATCATCCTCACGATGGTGCGCAGCGCGGCCGGCCACTGCTGCACCGGGCCCACCGCAGTGCCGGCCCAGTCGGTGGCACGCATCAGCCGGGCGGCCTCCCCGTCGCCTGCGAGCACCTGGGCGGGATGCTCCGGAACGCCGTCGGGCAACGCGCTCGTCATCGAGCGCTCCTCGATTCATCGACGCTGCGTCCCATCTCGCGCTGCCTCGCTCCGTTTGGTTCCTGTTCTCGGCCGCCAGGTCGGCAGGCCGGTGCCTGCCCCCGATGATATTCAGGCGCGGCCCGCGCCGGTTCCCGGGCCGGCCGGTCAGGTTTCCCGACGGGCACCGGGCGGCCGTCAATGCTGCAGATGCGATAGCATAGTTCCGTCTGCCAAAGGAAACTGCCTATGACGAGCACCAACGCCCCAAAAGCCACGCTGTCCTTCTCCGACGACACTCCCGCGGTGGAGTTCCCCGTCTACAAGGGGACAGTCGGGCCGGACGTGATCGACATCCGCAAGCTCTACGCGCAGACGGGCAAGTTCACGTTCGATCCGGGCTTCATGTCCACGGCCGCCTGCGAGTCGCAGATCACCTACATCGACGGTGACAAGGGCGAGCTGCTGTATCGGGGCTACCCGATCGAGCAACTCGCGGTGCACTGCGATTACCTCGATACCTGCTTCCTGCTGCTGCACGGGGAGCTGCCGACGCCCGAGCAGAAGGCGGACTTCGACTACCGGGTCACGCACCACACGATGATCCACGAGCAGATGAACCGGTTCTTCGCCGGCTTCCGCCGTGATGCGCATCCGATGGCGATCCTCGTGGCCTGCGTGGGCGCGCTGTCGGCCTTCTATCACGACTCGCTCGACATCAACAACCCCGAGCATCGCCACATTTCCGCGATCCGCCTGATCGCCAAGATGCCCACCATGGTGGCGATGGCGTACAAGTACTCGGTCGGGCAGCCGTCCATCTATCCCAAGAACAGCCTGTCCTACACCGCGAACCTCATGCACATGATGTTCGGCACGCCCTGCGAGGACTACCAGCCGAACGACGTGCTGGTGCGCGCGCTCGACCGGATCCTGATCCTGCACGCGGACCACGAGCAGAACGCCTCCACGTCCACGGTGCGGCTCGCAGGCTCCTCCGGCGCCAATCCCTTCGCCTGCATCGCCGCGGGGATCGCCACGCTGTGGGGGCCGGCGCACGGCGGCGCGAACGAGGCCTGCCTGGTCATGCTGGACGAGATCCAGCGCCAGGGCGGGATCGAGAAGATCGGCGAGTTCATCGCCAAGGTGAAGGACAAGAACTCCGGCGTGAAGCTGATGGGCTTCGGCCACCGCGTCTACAAGAACTACGACCCGCGCGCCAAGCTGATGCAGGAGACCTGCCGCGAGGTGCTGGGCGAGCTGGGGCTGGAAGACGATCCGATCTTCAAGCTGGCGATGGCGCTGGAGAAGATCGCGCTGGAGGACGATTATTTCGTTTCCCGCAAGCTCTACCCGAACGTCGACTTCTATTCGGGCGTGGTGCAGAAGGCGATGGGCATCCCCACCAGCATGTTCACCTGCATCTTCGCGCTGGCCCGAACGGTCGGCTGGATCGCGCAGTGGAACGAGATGATCGGCGAGGAAGACCAGAAGATCGGCCGGCCGCGCCAGCTCTATACCGGGCACGCTCGGCGCGACATGCCCGCGCAGCCGGCGCGCAAGGCGCGGGCCGCGTAGGCGCTCTAGGAGCCGAAGAAGGACGGCCTCGGTCCCCAACGGGACGGGGGCCGACCCACGAGGCGCCCGGAGGCGCCTCTGCGACCCAACGCGCCGCGAGGCGCTTCTCAATCCACGAGCCGCCGGGAGGCCCCTCCCCATCGCTCGCCCGCCCGACGGAAGGGCCGCCGCAACGACCGTCCGGCGGCGTCTTGTCGTATTCCCGTATTGCCGTCGTCCTCGGGAAATGACCGCGGTGCTACCATGCATTGGAAGATTCGGTATCCACGGCACCTCCGAGGAGGGCAGCCTCCCAGGTCCCCGCAGATGCCGTATCGGCCGGCGCAAACCGCTGGCCGATACGTTCCGGCCGCGCCGTGGCCGGAGCAGCTTCGACGAGAAACTCGTTCGACAAGGTGACGCATCATGATGAAGGCATTCCGCGCCAACTCCTACCTGTTTGGCGGTAACGCTCCCTATATTGAGGAGCTCTACGAGAGCTACCTGAACAACCCGGGATCGGTGCCGGACTCCTGGCGGGCGTATTTCGACGGCATGCAGGCCGTCCCGGCCGCGGATGGCAGCTCCGAGACGCGCGACGTCGCCCACGGCCCGATCGTCAAGTCCTTCGCGGAGCGGGCCAAGGCCGGCCAGCTCCGCCCGCAGGTCATGGGCGGGGACGCCCAGTCGGCCAGAAAGCAGGTCTTCGTCGCCCAGCTGATCGGCGCCTATCGCTTCCTGGGTTCGCGCTACGCCGACCTCGATCCGCTCAAGCGCCGCGAGCGCCCCACCATCCCGGAGCTCGAGCCGGCCTTCTACGACTTCTCCGAAGGCGACCACGCCAACCTCTATTCGGCGGCGAACACCTTCTTCGGCTTCGAGACCGCTCCGCTGCGCGAGATCCTGCAGGCGCTGCGTGACACCTACTGCGGCTCGATCGGGGTCGAGTTCATGTACATGTCGGATCCGGCGGCCAAGCGCTGGATCCAGGAGCGGCTGGAGTCCGCTCGCGGGCGGTTCAATTTCTCGCCCGAAGCGAAGAAGCACATCCTCGAGCGCCTCACCGCCGCCGAGGGGCTGGAGCGCTATCTCCACACCAAGTACGTCGGCCAGAAGCGCTTCTCGCTGGAAGGCAGCGAAAGCTTCATCGCCGCGATGGACGCGCTGGTGCAGGGCGCAGGCTCGGCCGGCATCCAGGAGATGGTCATCGGCATGGCCCACCGTGGGCGGCTCAACGTCCTGGTGAACGTGATGGGCAAGATGCCCAAGGACCTCTTCAAGGAGTTCGAGGGGCAGCATGCCGGCGAGCTGCCCAGCGGGGACGTCAAGTACCACCAGGGCTTCTCCAGCGACGTATCCACGCCGGGCGGCCCGGTCCACCTGTCGCTCGCCTTCAATCCCTCGCACCTGGAGATCGTGAATCCGGTGGTGGAAGGCTCCACCAAGGCCCGCCAGGTCCGCCGCGGCGACAAGGACGGATCGCAGGTGATCTCGGTCCTGGTGCACGGGGACGCCGCCTTCGCGGGCCAGGGCGTCGTGATGGAGACGTTGAACCTGACGGAGACCCGGGGCTACGGCACCCGCGGGACGGTGCACATCGTCATCAACAACCAGATCGGCTTCACCACCTCGGACGCGCGGGATGCGCGCTCCACGCTCTACTGCACGGACGTGGTGAAGTCGATCGAAGCGCCGGTCTTCCACGTGAACGGGGACGACCCGGAGGCGGTGGTGTTCGTCACCCAGCTCGCGATCGACTACCGGATGAAGTTCCGCAAGGACGTGGTGGTCGACATCGTCTGCTTCCGCAAGCTGGGCCACAACGAGCAGGACACGCCCTCGGTCACCCAGCCGCTGATGTACAAGAAGGTGGCGGCGCATCCCGGCACGCGGGCGCTCTACGCCGAGAAGCTGGCGGCGCAGGGCGTGACCGACGCCGGTTATGCGGACCAGCTCGCCACGAGCTTCCGCGACGCGATGGACGAGGGCAAGCACACCTATGATCCGGTCATCACCAACTTCAAGAGCAAGTTCGCGGTCGACTGGATACCCTTCCTGAATCGCAAGTGGACCGACGCGGCGGACACCGGGGTGCCCATCGCGGAGCTCAAGCGCCTGGGCGAGCGGCTCACCACGGTGCCGGACGGCTTCAAGCTTCATCCGCTGGTCCAGAAGGTGATCGGGGACCGCCGGGCCATGGCCAACGGCGACCTGCCGCTCGACTGGGGCATGGGCGAGGCGCTCGCCTTCGCCTCGCTCTGCGCCTCCGGCTACGCGGTGCGGCTGTCCGGGCAGGATTCCGGCCGCGGCACCTTCTCCCATCGGCATGCGGTCCTGCACGACCAGAACCGGGAGCGCTGGGACCAGGGCAGCTACATCCCGCTGCAGTACGTGGCGGACAACCAGGGCCAGTTCATCGTCATCGATTCCGTGCTCTCGGAGGAGGCGGTGCTCGCCTTCGAGTACGGCTACGCCACCGCCGAGCCGAATGCGCTCGTGATCTGGGAGGCGCAGTTCGGAGACTTCGTGAACGGTGCGCAGGTGGTGATCGACCAGTTCATCTCCTCGGGCGAGACCAAGTGGGGCCGCTCCTGCGGGCTCGCCCTGATGCTGCCGCACGGCTACGAAGGGCAGGGCCCGGAGCACTCCTCGGCACGGCTCGAGCGCTTCCTGCAGCTCTGCGCCGAGAACAACATGCAGGTGCTGCAGCCCTCCACGCCATCACAGATCTTCCACGCCCTGCGCCGCCAGATGATCCGGCCCTTCCGCAAGCCGCTCATCCTGATGACCCCGAAATCGCTGCTGCGCAACAAGGATGCGGTCTCGACGCTGGAGGACCTCGCGGACGGCCGCTTCGAGACCGTGCTCGGCGACTCCGTCGCGGACCCGAAGAAGGTCAAGCGCGTGGTGATCTGCAGTGGCCGGGTCTACTACGACCTGATGACGGAGCGCCGCACCCGCGAGATCGACGACCTGGCGCTCGTGCGGCTGGAGCAGCTCTATCCCTACCCGCACAAGGCGTTCGATGCGGAGCTCAAGCGCTACCCTGGCGCCACCCAGATCGTCTGGTGCCAGGACGAGCCGCAGAACCAGGGTGCGTGGTTCTTCGTTCAGCACCACATCCAGGCGGCGCTCAAGCCCACGCAGAAGCTCTCCTACGCCGGCCGGCCGGCGTCCGCGTCCCCGGCCGTCGGCTACTACGACAAGCACTACGCGCAGCAGAAGGAGCTCGTCGATGCCGCGCTCGGCGTGAGCCGGCCGCGCGCGCGCAAGGCGGGGTAGCCCCCGCCGCGCCGGTCCAGTTCCACGAATCAGAGAGAGTCCTTAAAGCATGGCTTCAATCGAGGTGAAGGTTCCGCAGCTGTCCGAATCGGTCGCGGAGGCCACGTTGCTCCAATGGCACAAGAAGGCCGGCGAGGCGGTCGCGCGCGACGAGAACCTGGTCGACATCGAGACCGACAAGGTCGTCCTGGAGCTGCCGTCGCCCTCGGCTGGCGTGATCACCGAGATCCGCAAGGGGGACGGCGCCACGGTGGTCGCCGGCGAGGTGATCGCGGTGCTGGATACCGACGCGAAGGCGGGCGCCGCGGCGCCCGCGGCGCAGCCCGCCGCCGCTCCGGCACCGGCCGCGCAGCCACCGTCAGCCCCCGCCCCACAGCCGGCCGCCGTGCCCGGTCCCGCGGGGAGCGTGATCGCCATGCCGTCGGCGGCCAAGATCCTGGCCGAGAAGGGCATGGAACCGTCCCAGGTGGCCGGCACCGGGCGCGACGGGCGAGTCACCAAGGGCGACGCCCTGGCGGCGACCCCTGGCGCGAAGGCCGGCGCACCAGTGGCCATACCGACAGGCGCGCCGACGAGCTCGCTTCCCGAGGTGAAGCCTCCGGTCGACCTCTCCACGGTGCTGGAGGGTCGTCCGGAGCAGCGCGTGCCGATGTCGCGGCTGCGCCAGCGCGTGGCCGAGCGACTGTTGCAGTCGCAGGCGACCAACGCGATCCTCACCACCTTCAACGAAGTCAACATGCAGCCCGTCATGGCGCTGCGCAAGAAGTACCAGGAGCGCTTCGAGAAGGAGCACGGCGTGAGGCTCGGCTTCATGAGCTTCTTCGTGAAGGCCGTGGTGCACGGGCTCAAGAAGTTTCCCGTGGTCAACGCGTCGATCGACGGCACGGACATCGTCTATCACGGCTACTTCGACATCGGCGTGGCGGTCAGCTCGCCGCGCGGCCTCGTGGTGCCGGTGATCCGCAACGCGGACCAGCTCGGCTTCCACCAGATCGAGAAGACGATTGCCGACTACGGCAAGCGGGCGCAGGAAGGCAAGCTGGCGATCGAGGAGCTCTCCGGCGGAACCTTCTCCATCTCGAACGGCGGCGTGTTCGGCTCCATGTTGTCGACGCCGATCATCAATCCGCCGCAGTCCGCGATCCTGGGTATCCACGCGACCAGGGACCGGGCGGTGGTGGAGGACGGCCAGGTGGTCGTGCGGCCGATGAACTTCTTCGCGGTCTCCTACGATCACCGCATCATCGACGGGCGCGAGGCGGTCCTCTTCCTCGTGGCGATCAAGGAGGCGCTGGAGGATCCGTCGCGCCTGCTGCTGGACCTCTGAGGCGGCCATGGCAAAGGAATTCGATGTCGTCGTGATCGGTGCCGGCCCCGGGGGCTACATCGCCGCCATCCGGGCGGCCCAGCTCGGCATGTCGGTGGCCTGCGTGGAGCAGTGGCTGACCCCGGCCGGCGAGCCGGCGCTGGGCGGCACCTGCCTCAACGTCGGCTGCATTCCGTCCAAGGCGCTGCTCGCCTCGAGCGAGGAGTACGAGAATGCCGCCCGCCATCTTGGCGAGCACGGCATCGGCGTGTCCGGCGTCTCGCTGGACCTCGGCAAGATGATCGGCCGCAAGCAGTCGATCGTCACCCGCATGACCAAGGGCGTGGAGTTCCTGTTCCGCAAGAACAAGATCACCTGGCTCAAGGGACATGGCCGGTTCACCGGCCGGGCTGGTGAACGGATCGAGCTGCAGGTGGTTCCCTCCGGGACCGACGGCAAGGGCGGCGACGGCGAGGCGGTGAGCGCCCGCCACGTGATCGTGGCCACGGGCTCCAAGGCGCGACACCTGCCGTTCGCCCCGGTCGACAACCGTCTCGTCTGCGACAACGAAGGCGCGCTCACCTTCGATTCGGTGCCGAAGAAGCTCACGGTCATCGGGGCCGGCGTCATCGGGCTCGAGCTCGGTTCGGTGTGGCGTCGCCTGGGCGCCGAGGTGACGATCCTCGAAGCCCTGCCGGACTTCCTCGGCGCCTGCGATCCGGCCGTCGCCAAGGAGGCGCTGAAGCTCTTCACCAAGCAGGGCCTCGCGATCAAGCTTGGCGTGAAGATCGGGAAAGTGGATGTGCGCGAGGGCGCCAAGGCCTCGGCGGTCACCGTCGCCTACCAGGATGCCGATGGCTCGGAGCAGAGCATCGATTCCGACCGGCTCATCGTCTCGGTGGGGCGCGTGCCCAACACCGACGGGCTCGGCCTCGACGCAATCGGCCTCGAGGCCGACGAGCGCGGGTTCATCCCGGTGGACGAGCATTGCGCCACCACCCTCGGCAACGTCTGGGCGATCGGCGACGTGGTCCGCGGCCCGATGCTCGCCCACAAGGCGGAGGACGAGGGCGTGATGGTGGCGGAGCTGATCGCAGGGCAGAAGCCGCACATCGACTACAACTGCATCCCCTGGGTGATCTACACCGCGCCCGAGATCGCCTGGGTCGGCAAGAACGAAACCCAGCTCGAGGCGGAAGGTCGGGCGTTCCGCGCCGGCCAGTTCCCGTTCTCCGCCAATGGGCGGGCACTCGGCATGGGCACGCCCGAGGGCTTCGTCAAGGTGATCGCGGACGAGAAGACCGACGAGATCCTCGGGGTGCACGTGATCGGCGCCAATGCGTCGGACCTCATCGCCGAGGCGGTCGCGGCCATGGAGTTCAAGGCGGCCGCCGAGGACATCGGGCGCATCTGCCATCCCCATCCTTCGCTCTCCGAGGTCATGCGAGAAGCCGCGCTTGCGGTCGACAAGCGCGCGCTGAACATGTAGCGCCCGCGCCTTGACCGTCACGGAGCGTTATCACTCGGCGCTGGCCGCCCGCGGCTACCGGTCCGATCCGGCCCAGCTGGCCGCGGTCGCGCGGCTGCAGCGGCTGGCGGACGAGCTGGAGCGGTTCAAGGAGATCCGCACCAACCCGATCCGCCGGGTCGTGCTGCAGCCGGACGTGCCGCGCGGCGTGTGGCTGCACGGCGGGGTGGGGCGCGGCAAGAGCTTCCTGATGGACTGCTTCTTCGAGGGCGTGCGGATCCGGCGCAAGGGCCGGCTGCATTTCCACGAGTTCATGCGCGGCGTGCACCGGGAGCTGCGCGACCTGCGCAGCGTCAAGGATCCGCTGGACGAGGTGGCACGGCGGGTCGCCCGGCGCTTTCGGCTGGTCTGTTTCGACGAGTTCCACATCTCCGACATCGCCGACGCGATGATCCTCGAGCGGCTGCTGATCGGGCTGTTCGGCAACGGCGTGACGTTCGTGATGACCAGCAACTATGCGCCGGACGGGCTCTATCCGGGCGGGTTGCACCGGGAGAGCATCCTGCCCGCGATCGAGCTGCTGAAGTCGCGGCTGGACGTGCTCTCCGTCGACGCGGGCGTCGACTACCGGCGCCTCACGCTGCAGTCGCTGCCGACCTACATCACGCCACTCGGCGAGGACGCCGAGGCGGCGCTCGCGGCGGCCTTCGAGCGGCTGGCGAGCGGAAGCGACGAGGACCCATCGCTTCGCATCGAGAACCGCGAGATCCGCGCGCGACGCCGCGCCGGCGGCGTCGTCTGGTTCGACTTCGCGACGCTCTGCGGCGGCCCGCGCTCGCAGAACGACTATCTCGAGATCGCCAACCAGTTCCACACCGTGATCCTCTCGGGAGTGCCGCAGATGGGCGCGGGGATGTCCTCGGAAGCGCGGCGCTTCACCTGGCTGGTGGACGTGTTGTACGACCAGCGCGTGAAGCTGATCCTTTCGGCCGCGGTGCAGCCGCACGAGCTCTACATGGCCGGCGCGATGGCACACGAGTTCGAGCGGACGGCGAGCCGCCTGGTGGAAATGCAGAGCGCGGAGTACCTGGAGGCGCCTCGACGGGGTGTTGCCGCACGGCTTGCCTAGGAACCTGTTGCAGTCAGGCCGCCGCTCGCGGCGGGAAAGGCGACCCGACAGGCTTGCGGTCGGCGATTCCTTGTTGACCCCCTCATTTGTATGCAAAACTTGCTCGTCTTCACGAGCAGGACCACCGGCGACACGCGGTGTTCGCCGCGACCGTCGTCCGCCGTGAAGATCCGATAACTCACACAATGGAGACACACCCATGTCCAAGGTCACGAAACTGCTCGTCGCAGGCGTCTTCGCCGTCTCGGCCGGACTCGGGGCCACCGCCCAGGCCCAGGTCGAGATCAAGCTCGGGCACGTCGGCGGCCCGGGCTCACTCTTCGAGCGCTCCGCCAACGAGTTCGCGCGGCTCGCCAACGAGCGCCTGGGCAACCGGGCGCGGGTCGTGGTGTTCGGATCCAGCCAGCAGGGCTCGGACTCGGAGATGATGCAGAAGCTTCGACTGGGCACGCTGGAGCTGGCGCTGCCGTCGACGGTGATGACCTCCACGGTGGATGCCTTCGGCATGTTCGAGATGCCGTACCTGGTCAAGAACCGGGAGCACATGAAGCGGATCGAGCGCGAGATCCTGTGGCCGACGCTCTCGCCGATGGTCGAGCAGCGCGGCTACAAGATCCTCGCGGTGTGGGAGAACGGCTTTCGCCACATCACCAACAACGTCCGCCCGATCGTCAAGCCCGAGGACCTGCGCGGCATGAAGCTGCGCGTGCCGCAAGGCGTGTGGCGGGTGAAGATGTTCCAGGCCTACGGCGCGAACCCGTCCCCGATGGCGCTCTCGGAGGTCTTCGTCGCGCTGCAGACGGGCGTCATGGATGGACAGGAGAACCCGCTCACGCAGATCGCATCGTCCAAGTTTCAGGAGGTGCAGAAGTACCTGTCCATGACCGGCCACGTGTACACCCCGGCGTACCTCACGGCGGGCAAGCGCAAGTTCGAGTCGTTGCCGAAGGAGGTGCAGGACATCCTGGCGCAGACGGCGAAGGACGTCCAGCCCTTCGTGTACGAGACGGCCGCACGCCTGGACGGCGCGCTGGCGGACACCATCAAGGGTGCCGGCACGCAGATCAACGAGGCGGACAAGGACGCCTTCATCGCCCAGAGCAAGCCCGTGTACGACGAGTTCGGCAAGTCGGTCACCGATGGGGCGAAGCTGGTCGAGAAGGCCATCGAGCTCGGCAAGGGCATGTGACCGCGCCGCTCGTGCTCACGACCTCGCGGAAACTGTTCGAGCGGGTGCTGACGATCATCGTCATCACCCTGCTCGTCGCGCTCACGGTCATCGTGCTGATGGGCGTCTCCTACCGGAAGATGGGTTGGGCGCTGGTCTGGTATGACGAAGGCGCCTCCATCCTGCTCGCCTGGCTCACCTACTACGGAGCCGCCCTGGCAGCGCTCAAGCGTGCCCATATCGGCTTTCCCGGGCTGATCAACTCGCTGCGGCCCCGGCTGCGCGTGCCAGCCGTGTGGGTGGGCGAGGCGGTCGTCATCCTCTTCTTCGCGATGCTGGCCTGGTACGGCACGCAGGCACTGATCATCCTGGAGGGCGACACCATGGTGAGCCTGCCAAGCGTGCCGACCCGGTTGACGCAGTCGGTCATCCCGATCGGGGCCGTGCTGTTCATCCTGGCGCAGCTCTTCAGCCTGCCCGAGCTGCTGGAGCAGGCGCGCGGAGAGGGCATCATGGACGCAGAGGAACGCGAGCTCGAGGAGGCACTGAAGCGATGACCGGCATCCTGATGCTCCTCGGGCTGCTGGCCCTGGTCCTGTTCAACGTGCCGATCGCGGTGGCGCTCGGCGCCGTTGCCATGTTCACGATGGCCTGGTTCCACGGGATGGACGCGCTGCTCTCCGCGTCGATCACGATGTTCACCGGCGCCACCAACTTCCCGCTGCTGGCGATCCCGCTGTTCATCCTGGCCGGCGCGATCATGAACTCGTCGGGCCTGTCGCGCCGCCTGATCGCCTTCGCGGCGGCGATCTTCGGCTTCATCAAGGGCGGGTTGGCGATGGTCAACATCGGCACCTCTCTGTTCTTCGCGGAGATCTCCGGCTCGGCCGTGGCCGACGTCGCCGCCCTCGGCTCGATCCTGATACCGGAGATGAAGAAGCAGGGCTACCCGAAGGAGTTCTCTGCTGCGATCACCTCGTCGTCGGCGACGCTGGCGATCATCATTCCACCGTCGATTCCTATGATCCTGTACGCCGTCATGGCCGAAGCCTCGGTGGTGCAGATCTTCGTCGCGGGCATCGTGCCGGGCGTGCTCGGCGGCCTGATGATGTTCTCCCTGGCGTACTGGTATGCGGTGCGCTACGACTACCCGGTCGACCAGGTGTTCAGCCTCAAGCGACTGAAGAAGACCGCGAAGGAAGCCGGCTGGGCCTTCCTGCTGCCGCTCATCATCCTGGGTGGCATCTTCGGCGGCGTGGTCACGGCCACCGAGGGCGCGGCGCTGGCGGTGCTGGCCGCACTGGTGATCGGCGGCGTGATCTACCGCGAGCTCGACTGGAAGCACCTGTACGAGTCGCTTGTGGACGGTGGCGTCCAGACCGCGGTCGTGATGCTGCTGGTGGCCAGCTCGGCGCTGCTCGGGCACCTCCTGACCGAACTGCAGATGCCGCAGCAGATCGCCGCCTGGATGACCTCGCTCACCGACAACAAGTACTACGTGCTGATGTTGCTGAACGTGTTCTTCCTGGTCGCCGGCCTTTTCCTGCACTCGGCCGCGGCGATCATCCTGGTCGTGCCGATCGTGATGCCCCTGGTGCACGCCGTCGGCATCGATCCTGTGCACTTCGGATTGGTCATCACGTTGAACCTCGGCATCGGCCAGCAGACGCCCCCGGTCGCCTCGGTGCTCGCGGCCTCATGCTCGATCGCGAAGGCCGACATGTGGAAGACCACCGTGGTGAACCTTCCCTTCATCGGCGTGCTGTTCATCCTGCTGATGATGTGCACCTACCTGCCGGCCATCCCGATGTTCCTGGTGGAGTACTTCTATCGTTGATCCGCCTCCTCCGGATCCCTGGTTCGGCGTCAGTGTCCCGGCCATCCCGGGACCCGAGGCTGCCGGGGCCGGGCAGGAGGGCTCGCGTTGGCGGCGAGCGAGCCCGTCGGTCGAGGCGATCGGCCGATTGAACCTCTTCGCGCCCCCTCGTATCATCACGAGAGGATCTGAAACGCCGGCGAGGCCGCTTTCCCGTGTCACCCATCCACCAGGACATCGATGCCCTCAAGCTGCGCATCGCAGAGCTGCAGCTCGAGCATCGGGGGCTTGACCAGGTGATCGAGCAGCTCGTTCGCAACCCGGACAGCGACCAGCTCGCGGTGCGCCGCCTGAAGAAGCGCAAGCTGCAGATCAAGGACGCCATCGTGCTGCTGCAGATGCAGCTCACGCCGGACGTGCCCGCATAGGGCCGGTATTGGGTCCGCAGAGGTTCGGCGCCGTGGAGACGTCGTGACGCCGTTGCAGGAGGCTACGGTCGCCGCCTTCGGCGCGGGTGGGGCGCTCCCCAGCTCGAGACCGGAATACCAGCCTCGGGAAGCGCAGGTGGAGCTCGCCCGCCGCATCGCGGTCGCGATCGACGGTGACGGCACGCTGGTCGCCGAAGCCGGCACCGGCATCGGCAAGACGTTCGCCTATCTGGTGCCGGCGCTGCTCGCGCGCCGCCGCGTGCTGATCGCCACCGGCACCCGGCAGCTCCAGGACCAGCTCTTCCAGCGGGACGTGGACGTGGTCCGGCGCGCGCTCGGCGTGGACGCGGAGGTGGCGGTGCTCAAGGGCCGGGCCAACTACGTGTGCCCGCTGCACCTGGGGCGCAGCCTTGACGACGGCCGCTTCCGGGACCGGAGCACGCCCGGCAAGCTGCGCCTGATCGATCGCTTTGCCCGCACCGATCCAGGCGGCGACCGCGCCGCCTGCACCGCGCTCTCGGAGGACGACCCGGCCTGGTCGCTGGCCACCTCCACCCGCGACAACTGCCTCGGGCAGGAATGCCCGGAGCTGCGCAACTGCCCGCTGATGAAGGCGCGGCAGCGCGCCCAGCGCGCCGACGTGCTGATCGTCAACCACCACCTCTTCTGCGCGGACCTCGCGCTGAAGGAGGATGCGATCGGGGACTTCCTTCCCAGGGCGGAGGTCTTCGTCTTCGACGAGGCGCACCAGCTGCCGGAGGTCGCGACGGAGTTCTTCGGCGAATCGGTGTCCACCCGCCAGCTCGTGGAGCTCGGGCGCGACTGCCTGCGTGCCGGGCTTGCCGAGGCGGCGGACGCGGCCGACTGGCGCGGGCTCTCGGCCTCGATCGAGACGGCTGCACGCCAGCTGCGGCTCGCGCTGCCGGAGCAGCCGGCGCGCCTCGGGGCGGAGCGACTGGTCGCGCTCGCTCGCGATGGCGGCGGCGTGGAAGGCGACCTCCGCGAGGCGGTGGCCGGCGTGATCGAGACACTCCGGCAGGCGGCGGGCACCTTGCGGGCGCAGGAAGAACGCTCGCCGGACATCGCGCGCTGCGCCCTGCGCGCCGAGATCATGGGCGGGCGCTGCGCGGATTGGCTCGCGCAGGTGGAGTCCACCGAGCCGGCGGCCGCGGTCACCTGGGCGCAGACCACGGCCAACCATGCGGCCCTCAAGTCGACGCCGCTGTCCGTGGCGGACCGCTTCGCCGAGCACCGGGCGTCGCTTGGCGGAAGCTGGATCTTCGTCTCGGCCACGCTCGCGGTGGATGGCTCGCTCGAGCACTTCGCGCGCGCGGTCGGCATGCCGCAGGCCGAGCAGGCGATCCTGCCGAGCCCGTTCGACTATTCCCGCCAGGCCGGACTGTGGCTCGCGGACCAGGTCGGTCCCGTCGCCGCGCCGGACTTCCCCAACCGGGTGGCCCGTCGGATATGGCCCCTGGTCGAGCGCAACGGGGGCCGCGCGTTCGTCCTGTGCACCACCCTGCGCGCGGTGCGCCTCATCGCGGACGAGCTGCGACCACTTGCCGGCTCGCGGGTGGACGTGCTGGTCCAGGGCGATGCACCCCGCCACGAGTTGCTGCAGCGCTTCCGCGGCGCCGCCGCGGCGGTCCTGGTCGGCGCGGCGGGCTTCTGGGAGGGCGTGGACGTGGTGGGTGACCAGCTGTCGCTGGTGGTGATCGACAAGCTGCCGTTCGCGCCGCCGGACGACCCGGTGCTGCGTGCCCGCAGCCGTGCGATCGAGGCCGGTGGCGGCAACGCCTTCGGCGAGCTATCCCTGCCGGCCGCCGCGATGGCGCTCAAGCAGGGGGCGGGGCGGCTCATCCGCTCCGAGCAGGATCGCGGGCTGCTGGTGATCTGCGACGAACGGCTGGCGAGCCGCAGTTATGGCCGAAAGCTCCTCGGGAGCATCCCGCCGTTTCGCCGGGTCGGCTCGCTGGACGACGCCCTGGCCTGCCTTCCGGAAGCGCCGGTCAGTTTTTAGCGGTGAAGACCCGTTTCTCCGGCAACGCCCGGCTCGGGTTCGCCGCCGCCGTCCTGCGCGCGGCCTCCAGGAAGCGGCTCTGCGGGAAGGTGCGCTCCAGCACGCGCAGCGCGTCGTCGCGCAGTTCGACCAGACCGAGCTTGTCGTAGGAGATCACCATCAGGTTGAGCGCCTCCTCGGTGGCCGGGGTCTGGCGGTACACCGAGACCACGTCCTGGGCGCGATTGGCCGCCGCGACATAGGCGCCTCGACTGTAGTAGTAGCGCGCGATGTGCACCTCGCCCTCGGCCATCGCGTTCACCAGGAACTTCATGCGCGCGAGCGAGTCCTCCGCATAGCGGCTTTCCGGAAAGCGGGTGACGATCTGCTTGAAGGACTCGTACGCCTCGCGCGCGGCCTGCTGGTCGCGCTCCGAGAGGTCCTGTCCGGCCAAGCGGGCAATCAGCCCCTCACGCGTGCTGAAGTTGATCAGCCCCTTCAGGTAGAAGGCGTAGTCGAGCCGCTCATGGGTCGGGTGCAGGCGAATGAAACGCTCCACCGCGACCAGCGCCTCGGCACGCTCGCCCTCCTTGTAGCTGGCCCAGGCAAGGTCGAGCTGCGCCTGCTGGGCATACCTTCCGAAGGGATAGCGGGATTCCAGGCGGCGCAGCGACTTCTGCGCCGCGGCCCAGTTGCCGGCGTCGAGCTCGCCCTTGGCGTCCGCATATAATTGGGCCGCGGTCCAGTTGGCCGTCGGATCGTACTCGGAGGTGGCGCAGCCCCCGATACCGATCATCACCGCGGCCACGAGGGCCGCCAGGAAGGGGCGGGACAGATGGCGTCCTGCGTGAATGGTCAACGTCGTTCCCCCTGATGCGTGATGCCTCTCGTCGATGCCGGATTATAGTCAGCGGTCGGACACCGCCTCGCCCACCGTCGCTACGCGCCGACTGAGCGCCCATGGAGCCGCCGGCGAGCGACTGGATCGCTTCCTCGCCGACCGGCTGGATGGCATCTCCAGGACTCGCGTGCAGCGCTGGATCGGGCTCGGCGCCGTCAGGGTGGAGCAGGCCCTGCGGCTCCCCAGCTATCGCCTCTCGGGCCACGAGGAAGTGGAGGTGGAGCCGCAGCCGCTCGAGAGCGAGCAGGCATTCCTGCCGGATCCGGTGCCGCTCCAGATCCTCTACCGCGACGAGGACATCGTGGTCATCGACAAGCCTGCCGGACTCGTGACGCATCCCGCGCCCGGCAATTGGCGCGGCACGCTCATGAACGGCCTTCTGCATGCCTGGCCGGGGTCCGCGAAGCTGCCGCGGGCGGGGATCGTCCACCGGCTCGACCGCGACACCACCGGGGTCATGGTCTGCGCCCGCTCGGAGCGGGCATTCGTCTGCCTGACCGAGCAGCTCGCGAGTCGTACGATGGGGCGGGAGTATCTCGCCGTGGTCGCGGGCGCAATCGACGAGCACGGCCGCATCGATGCACCGATCGGCCGCGACCCGCGCAATCGCCTGCGCATGGCCGTGGCTGACGGCGCGGGCGCGGTGGGCGCCCAGGCCGCCAAGCCAGCACGAACCGAGTACCGCGTGATCGCGCGCGGCCGGCAGACGCAGAGGGAGCATGCCGCTGTCATCTGTCGGCTCCATACCGGGCGCACTCATCAGATCAGGGTGCACCTGGCCAGCATCGGGCATCCGCTGGTCGGCGACGCCGTCTACGGCGGCCCGCCGCATCCGGGCTTCGAGCGGCAGGCGCTGCATGCGTGGCGCCTGCGCCTGAGGCATCCCGCGACCGGAGCGCCCCTGTCGGTCGAGGCGCCGATCCCCGCGGACCTGGCGCGGCTTCTCGATGAGGTCGGGATCGCCGGGCCGCTCACGCTGCCTCCGGCCGAGGCGCCTGCCGACGAAGCGGATGCGGGGCGATGATCCAGGGATCGGCCGGATGAAGCGGGAGTTGGACGGGCTGATCGTCCCTCGCTGGGGTGCTCCCACGCAGGTAGGTGCCGCCTGCACCCGACGCAGTGGCGGCGTGAGCGCGGGTCCCTGGGGCGATGCGCGAGGTTCGTCCGGACTCAACCTCGGCGCCGCCTGCGGCGATGAACCGCAGAGCGTGGCGACGAATCGAGCGCGGCTGGCCGAGGCGATAGGTATGCCGATACGCTGGCTGCAGCAGGTCCATGGGGCCGATGTGGTCAAGGTCGGCAGGCATGACGCCGCACCGGCCGGCAGGGCCGACGCCGCCGGGTTGGGCGGCGACCGGGTCGCGGTTCCCGCCGCGCAGTCCTTCGAGGCGCCACGGGCCGACGCGCAGTTCGCCACCGAGAGCGGCGTCGCGCTCGCCGTGCTCGTCGCCGATTGCCTACCCGTGCTGCTCGCGGACCGTGCCGGCACCATCGTCGGCGCAGCGCACGCCGGATGGCGCGGCCTGGCAGCCGGCGTCCTCGAGAACACCGTCGCCCGGATGCGGGCGGAGCGGCCGCATGCGGAGTTGGTGGCCTGGCTCGGGCCCTGCATCGGCCCTGCGGCCTTCGAGGTCGGGGCAGAGGTGCGCGAGGCCTTCGTCTCCTCGGACCCGGAAGCCGCACGGCACTTCGTGCCAGCGCTTGGCGACGGCAAATGGCTCGCCGATCTCGCAGCGCTTGCACGTCACCGACTCCAACGCGCGGGTGTCGCCGCCATCGCCGCGAGCGGCGCCTGCACCGTGCAGGATGCGCAATCCTTCTGGAGCTACCGGCGCGATCGGACCTGCGGGCGGATGGCCGCGCTCGTCTGGCTGATCCCCCAGGTTTGACGGTCCCCGACCCGCAGCGCAGAATTGGTTGGCAAGCCCGGGCCTGAACGCGGATGCGGGTACGGCAACCTCGCCCTCCAAGCCCGGGCGCGAGAAAACAGTCTGCAGGAGAGCCCACCCTTGAGTTCCGCACGATCTGGCAACGGGAAGGCCCGTGCTGCAGCCTCACGGAAGGCATCCTCCAAGGCCTCCAAGCCGGCGACCACCGCGACCAAGGCGCCCGACACGACCAAGCCGAGCAAGGCAAACAAGCCGCGGAAGGCGGCCAAGGCCGCCCAGGTGGCAACGGCGGCCAAGGGGCGCCGCGTCTCGGCAAGGCAGCGCGACGATGCCGCGAAGGCGAGCGGCGTCTCGGCAAGGCAGCGCGACGATGCCGCGAAGGCGAGCGGCGTCCCGGCAGGCGGCGCTTTCCCGGCCATGCCGAAGGACGGCGCGATGCCGGCGCCATGGGGCTTGGACCAGCAGGCGCTCCTCGCCTTGCAGAAGGAGTACGTCGCGCGCGCGACGGAGCTGTTCGCCCAGTTCGCCGGCGGCAAGCCGCCGGTGCTGGATGACCGCCGCTTCAGCTCGAAGGCCTGGCGTGACCATCCCCAGCACGCGTGGCAGGCCGCCTGGTTCCTGCTCAACGAGGACTTCATGCGCAGGACCGCGGGCCTCATCGAGGCCGATGGCAAGACGCGCGAGCGCATCCGCTACCTGACCGAGCAGTGGGTGAGCGCGAGCTCTCCCGCCAACTTCCTCGCGACCAACCCCGATGCGCAGGCGAAGCTGCTGGAGACGGGAGGGGAGAGCCTGGTGGCGGGCATCAACAATCTGCTCGCCGATCTGGGCCAGGGACAGATCTCGCAGACGGACCTGAACGCCTTCGAGGTCGGCCGCAACGTGGGAACGTCGCCGGGCAGCGTGGTGTACCAGAACGAGCTGGTGCAGCTCATCCAGTACGAGCCGCAGACGCCGACCGTGGGCAATCGGCCGCTGCTGATGGTTCCTCCCTGCATCAACAAGTACTACATTCTTGACCTTCAGCCGGAGAACTCGTTCATCGCCCACGCGGTGGCCGACGGCAATACCGTCTTCGTGGTCTCCTGGCGCAACGTCAAGGAGTCGCAGGGTCATCTCACCTGGGACGACTACCTGAAGCTCGGCGTGGTCGACGTCATCGCCGTGGTGCGCAGGATCACCGGCGCCGACACCATCAATACCCTCGGCTTCTGCGTCGGCGGGACCTTGCTGGGCGCGGCACTGGCGGCGCTCGCGGCCCGCGGCGAACGGCCGGCCGCGAGCATGACGCTGCTCACCACGCTGCTGGATTTCGCGGACCCGGGAGCGCTCGGCATCTTCGTGGACGAGATGCATGTCGCGTTTCGCGAGCAGACGATCGGCCGCGGCGGCATCATGCCCGGCCGCGACCTCGCCGTCACGTTCTCGTCGCTGCGCCCGAACGACCTGGTGTGGAACTACGTGGTCAGCAACTACCTGAAGGGCGAGTCACCCCCGGCCTTCGACCTGCTCTACTGGAACGCGGACAGCACCAACCTGCCCGGGCCGATGTTCTGCTGGTACCTGCGTCACACCTACCTGCAGAACGAGCTGCGGATCCCGGGACGGCTCACCTGCCTCGGCCAGCCGATCGACCTGCGCACCATCGACATCCCCACCTATGTCCTCTGCACCAGCGAGGACCACATCGTGCCGTGGCGCGCCGGCTTCGCGTCAGCGCAGGCGCTCGCGGGCGACCGTCGCTTCGTGCTCGGCGCGAGCGGGCACATCGCGGGCGTGATCAACCCACCGGCCAAGAAGAAGCGCAGCTATCGCACCGGCCCCGACATCACCGGACTCGCACCGGAGCAGTGGCTCGAGCGGTCCACGGAGCACCCGGGCAGCTGGTGGCCGGATTGGTCGCAATGGATGGAGCCGTTTCGCGGGAAATCGGTGCCCGCGCCGGCGCGTCCCGGCGCGCCGGGCTTCCCGGTGATCGAGCCCGCACCGGGGCGCTACGTGAAGGAGCCGGCGGAATAGGTACTATCCAGACATGACATCGCACGGTCGGCGGCGTAAGCTGCGCGAGTCGTCGACCGGCTCACGGACGGGCGCGAGCCCGGCAGCAGCATCGACTGACGGAGGAGTACGAGATGGTTCAGCGGATCGCGTATGTGACCGGGGGCATGGGCGGCATCGGCACTGCCATCTGCCAGCGGCTCGCCCGGGAAGGGTATCTCGTCATCGCCGGGTGCGGCCCGAGCCGTGACTACAACAAGTGGATCAACGAGCAGAAGGAGGCCGGATTCACCTTCCATGCCTCGGTGGGCAACGTCGCGGACTGGGATTCCACCGTGGAGGCCTTCTCCAAGGTGCGCGAGGAGCACGGCAATCCCGACATCGTGGTGAACAACGCAGGCATCACGCGTGACGGGCTCTTTCGCAAGATGTCGCTCGATGACTGGCGCGCGGTGATCGACACCAACCTCAACTCCATGTTCAACGTCACGAAGCAGGTACTCGACGGCATGCTGGAGAAGGGCTGGGGGCGCATCATCAACATCTCCTCGGTCAACGGGCAGAAGGGGCAGTTCGGCCAGACCAACTACTCGACGGCGAAGGCAGGCCTGCACGGTTTCACCATGGCGCTCGCACAGGAGGTCGCCAGCAAGGGCGTCACCGTCAACACCGTCTCCCCCGGCTACATCGCCACCGACATGGTGAAGGCGATCCGCCAGGACGTGCTGGACAAGATCGTCGCCACCATCCCGGTGCGGCGGCTCGGCACCCCGGAAGAGATCGCCTCCATCGTCGCGTGGATCGCCAGCGACGAAGCCGGCTTTGCCACGGGCGCGGACTTCTCTCTCAACGGTGGACTGCACATGGGTTGACCCGCTGGGGCAACCACGCGGCCACCTCAATCCTCGACCCGATACATGGCAAACACCACGCGCCTGATCAAGAAGTATCCCAACCGACGGCTGTACGATACCCAGACCAGTGCCTACATCACGCTCGCGGATGTCAAGCAGCTCGTCCTGGATTCCGAGGACTTCAAGGTCATCGACGCGAAGACCACGGAGGACCTGACTCGCAGCATCCTCCTGCAGATCATCCTCGACGAGGAGGCCGGTGGCGCGCCGCTCTTCTCCTCGCAGATGCTGGCTCACATGATCCGCTTCTATGGCCACGCGATGCAGGGGATGATGGGAACCTACCTCGAGAAGACGATGCAGACGTTCGTCGAGGTGCAGAATCGCATGCAGGAGCAGTCCAAGTCGCTCTACGACGGTCGAGGCGTGCCGAGCGCGGAACTGTGGACCCAGTTCATGCAGGGCCAGGCGCCGATGATGCAGAGCATGATGAGCAACTACATCGAGCAGAGCAAGAACCTGTTCTTCCAGATGCAGGAGCAGATGCAGCAGCAGGCGCGCAACGTCTTCCAGAACTTCCCGGGCGCTTTCCCGGGAACCGGGTTCACCACGCCGCCGTCGTCACCCCCGGCGCCCTCCTCGGCGGAGAAGGACAAGGACAAGGACAAGGACAAGGGCTGAAACCGGCAGCCGGCGGCGCCAGCGCGGCGTGACCGGACGTGCCTGGCTGGTAGAATGGCCCCCCGAATCAATCCTGCCCGTCGCCTGCGCCGCCGCGCGCCGTGCCGCGACTTCGCGTCAACTCCATGTCAAAGCCCGCCCGCATCGGGATGGTCAGCCTCGGCTGTCCCAAGGCCCTGACCGACTCCGAGCGCATCGTCTCGCAGTTGCGCGCCGAGGGCTACGAGATCGCGCCGCGCTACGAGGGCGCCGACCTGGTGCTCGTCAACACCTGCGGCTTCATCGACGATGCGGTGACCGAATCGCTCGATGCGATCGGCGAGGCGCTCGCCGAGAATGGCAAGGTGATCGTGACCGGTTGCCTCGGCGCCCGCCGCGCGCGCAGCGGCGAGAATCTGGTGCGCAGCATCCACCCGAGCGTTCTCGCGGTGACCGGTCCGCATGCCCTGGACGAGGTCATGGCCCATGTGCACAGCCACCTGCCGCGGCCGCACGATCCGTTCACGGACCTGCTCCCCCCGGGGGGCATCAAGCTCACGCCGCGCCACTACGCCTATCTGAAGATCTCCGAGGGCTGCAATCACCGCTGCAGCTTCTGCATCATTCCGTCCATGCGGGGCGACCTCGCCAGCCGGCCGATCGGGGAGGTGGTTCGCGAGGCGCAGAGCCTGCTGGAGGCCGGCGTGAAGGAGTTGCTGGTGATCTCCCAGGACACCAGCGCCTACGGCGTGGACCTGCGGTACCGAACCGATTTCGTCGCGGGCCGCCCGGTCCGCACGCGGATGAAGGAGCTCTGCACGGAGCTGGGTGCGCTGGCCAGAAGCCACGGCGCCTGGGTTCGGCTGCACTACGTGTATCCGTATCCGTCGGTGGATGAGATCCTGCCGTTGATGGCGGAGGGCGCCATCCTCCCGTACCTCGACGTGCCGTTCCAGCACGCCCATCCGGCGGTGCTGAAGGCCATGAAGCGGCCGGCTTCCGGAGAGCGCAACATCGAGCGCATCGCCGGCTGGCGCGCGGTCTGTCCCGAGCTCACCATCCGCAGCACCTTCATCGCGGGCTTTCCCGGCGAGACCGAGGACCAGTTCCGGTATCTCCTCGACTTCCTGCACGAGGCACAGCTCGACCGCGTCGGCTGCTTCGCCTACTCGCCGGTGGAGGGCGCGGCCGCCAATGCGCTGCCGGACCCGGTGCCGGAGCCGGTGCGTGAGGAGCGTCGGCAACGGCTGATGGCGCTGCAGGCCGGAATCAGCGCGGCGCGGCTGCAGCGCCAGGTCGGCCGGAGCTTGCGCGTGCTCGTGGACAACGAGGCGCGCACGCCGGAAGGACGCAGGTGCTATCTCGCGCGCTCCACGGCGGACGCGCCGGAGATCGATGGCATGGTCGTCATCGCCGCTCCGCGTGGCCGCAAGCTCGCCGTTGGCGATTTCGTCGACGTTCGCATCACGGCGGCGGACGAGCACGACCTGCACGCCGAGGCCTAGGCAAGGAGCCCCCCGTTCCGGGCGAGGGGAGGCCTTTCGCGGCCAGGCCCGCCGAGGCACGCACGATGGCATGCAGGCGGGCGATCTCCGGTGCCTCGGCCCGGTCGCGCCGGCACACGAAGGCGATCGGCGGAAGCTTCATCCGCAGGGGAAGCCGCAGGATGCGCAGCGGCGTCGTGGCGGCCTCCTGGACCGCGATGGTCTTCGGTAGCAGGCCGGCGAGATTGAAGCGCCGGATATACGCCAGGATGGTTGCGTAGGAGGCATCGCATTCCACCGCGGGTCGGGGCGGCGCGATGCCGGCGCGCTGCAGGGCCGCGATGAACGTGGTGTGGGCGGTGGACCCCACCGCCGGTGTGATCCATTCGAATCGCTCCAGGTCCTTCGGCGGAACCCTTCGACGCTGCGCAAGGGCGTGATCGCGGCGAACCACCGCGACGAGTTCCTCCTCCACCAGCTCATCGAGCAGGAGATCCATGCCGGTCGAGTCGATTGGCTCCTCGGGCACGATCCGTCCGAGAGCGCAATCCACGGTGCCTGCCTCGACGTCACGCAGCAGCGCGCGGCCCGTCGCCTCGCGAAGCTGAAGCACGAGCTCCGGCCATTCCTGCCGGCAGCGGGCCAGCACGTGCGGCATGACAGTGGCCAGCGCGAGCGGCAACCCCCCGACGCGCAACAGCGTTGCCGCTCCCTTCCGGAACAACTGCTGTTCTTCCCGGGCAGCCTCCACGTCCCGGAGCATCCGCGCCGCCCGCCGCACGAGCGCGCTTCCCGCCGGCGTGGCCTGCAATCCGAGTCGTCCACGCTCGAACAGCCGGGCGACGAACGCCCGCTCCATGTCGCCGAGGAGCTTGCTCGCTGCCGATTGGGTGAGGTGCATCCGTCGGGCTGCCTCGTGGATGCTCCGGGACTCGCCGAGCGCCACCAGCATCCGGAGGTGCTGCAGCCGAAGCCGCAGGAGCAGGCCGTCGAGCCGTACCGGCGATGCGTTGCCGTTCATCTCCATGCATTCCAATATGGAATCGATATGGCCGAATAATAATCTTGTCCGGATTGGTAGGGGACCGTATAGTGGTCCGCATGAGACTCATCTTCGTCCTGTTCGATTCGCTCAACCGCGGATCCCTGCAGTGCTATGGATCAAGCGCGATACAGACGCCGAACTTCCTGCGACTCGCCGAGCGCGCGGTCGCCTTCGACAATCACTACGTCGGAAGCCTGCCCTGCATGCCGGCCCGGCGCGACATGCACACCGGCAGGCTGTCCTTCCTCCACCGGGCATGGGGGCCGCTCGAGCCTTTCGACAACTCGTTTGCCGAGATCCTCCATCGTAACGGCGTCTATTCGCACCTCGTGTCGGATCACTATCACTACTGGGAGGACGGCGGCGCCACCTACCACAACCGGTATGACACCTACGAGTTCGTCCGAGGCCAGGAGCGGGATCCGTGGAAGGCGATGGTGGCACCTCCCTGGGAGCGGTTGCGGGAGATGTACCACTCGCTCCAGTTCAGCGACAAGCGGCGGCACAAGTTCGCCCAGTACATCATCAACAGGCAGTTCATCCGTGAGTACGAGGACTTCCCCTCGGTCCGATGCTTCGATGCCGGCCTCGCGTTCCTGAAGGACAACGGTGCAGCGGACGACTGGCTGCTTCATGTCGAGACCTTCGATCCACACGAGCCGTTCCACGCGCCCAAGGGATTTCGGGAGGCCTTTCCGACGAGCTACCGTGGCCCCGTACTGGACTGGCCGCCCTATGCCCGGGTGAACGAGGCACCGGAGGAATGCGACGAGCTTCGCGCCAACTACTGCGCCACGGTCGCGCTCTGCGACCACGAGCTGGGGCGGCTGCTGGACGTCATGGACCAGCGGGACCTGTGGAACGATACCGCGCTGATCGTGACGACCGACCACGGATTCCTGCTCGGGGAGCACGATTGGTGGGCCAAGCTCGTCATGCCCTGCTACAACGAGGTGGCTCATATCCCCCTGCTTTTCTATCACCCGGATTTCCGCGACCAGGGCGGGACACGGCGCGCCTCGCTCACCCAGACGATCGACATCGCCCCGACCGTGCTGGACGTGTTCGGGCAGCCGGCGCCCGAGGAGAGCCAGGGAATTTCCCTGATGCGCCTGCTCGCCAAGGACGAACCCGTTCGATCGGCGGCGCTCTACGGCGTGTTCGGCAGCGCCGTGAACATCACGGACGGCCGCTACACGTACTTTCGCTATCCCGAGGACATGCTAGGCCATGACCTGTACCAGTACACGCTGATGCCGACGCACATGAAAGAGTTCTTCAGTGTCGGCGAGTTGGCCGATGCGACGCTGGTACCGCCGTTGCCTTTCAGCAAGGGGGTACCACTGCTCAGGGTGCCGGCAACGCCAAAGTCGCCGGTCTACTTCGGTCACGGCCCCGGCGGACAGAAGGATACGAACACCGTGCTCTTCGATCTCCGGAAGGATCCGCGCCAACTCGCACCCATCGCCGACCCGCGCGTGGAATCCCGCCTCATGGCTGAGATGACCGCCCTGATGGCCGCGGTCGATGCGCCGCCCGAGAGCTACCAGCGGCTCGGGTTGGCCGCGGTTGCGCCCGCATGATTGCCCTGCCGCAGGCGCGCCGGGCGCGCTGCACGGAATCGGCAACAACGCCAACGTAGCAAGGAGGAGTGTGATGATGATGATGCTTTCCGCCCGACGACTGCGATCCATCGCGGGCGGGCTTGCCACCGGTCTGGCGGCGTCCGTTCTGTACCTGGCGATGCCATCGGCCTCGGCGGCCGCCACGGGCTTCCCGGACAAGCCGGTGAAGATCGTGGTTCCGTTTGCTCCCGGCGGCCTCACCGATGCCCTCGCAAGGCGTGTCGCCGGGCTCCTCAGCGACGCCTGGGGGCAACCGGTCGTGGTGGAGAATCGTCCCGGTGCCAGCGGCAACATCGGCCACGAGGCGGTCGCGCGATCGCCGGGCGACGGTCACACGCTGCTCTTCACCTCCGGCTCCTTCACGATCAACCCGAGCCTCTACCGGAACCTCGGATACGACGTGGAGAAGGACTTCCGGCCGGTGACGCTCGTCGCCACTGTGCCGAGCGTGTTGCTCGTGCCCGCCAAGTCCCCGCTGCAGTCGTTCGACGATTTCATCGGTTACACGCGCGGCCATCCCGGCAAGCTCAACTACGGCTCGGCCGGGAACGGCTCTCCCCAGCATCTGGCAATGGAGCTGTTGAAGTCCATGGCCAAGCTGCACATCGTGCACCTGCCATACAAGGGCGGTGCGCCGGCGCTGGCGGACCTCATCGGCGGCCAGACCGACCTGATGTTCGCCGCGTTGCCCGAAGCGACGCCGCACATCAAGGGCGGCCGCTTGCGGGCGCTCGCCATCTCGTCGCCCCAGCGATCTGCGGTCATGTCGTCCGTGCCGACTATTCGGGAGAGCGGCGTCGAGGGCTTCGAGGCCATCGGCTGGCAGGGCCTGCTCGCTCCGGGGACGACGCCTCAGGCCGTCGTGGACAAGATCCATGCGGACCTGGCCAAGGCGCTCACCATGCCGGAAACGCGGTCGGCGATCGACGCCATGGGCATAGAGTTCAGCGGCGATGGACCGGCGGGCTTCGGGAAGTTCCTCTCGCGCGAAGTAGGGAAGTGGGCCGAGGTGGTGAGAAAATCCGGCGCCCGCATTGACTGACATTGAAAGTCGTCTTTGTCCTGTTCGATTCCCTGAACCGCCACGCGCTCTCGTGCTACGCCGGGAGCGCGGAGCGTGTTCGGACGCCTAATTTCCAGCGCCTGGCGGATCGCGGGGTCGTCTTCGATCGGCACTTCGTGGGCAGCCTGCCGTGCATGCCGGCGCGGCGCGACATCCAGACGGGAAGGCTGAACTTCCTCCATCGGGGCTGGGGCCCCCTGGAGCCGTTCGATCGATCCATTGCCGAGATCCTGCAGGAGCAGGGCGTCTACACCCACCTGATCACGGACCACTACCACTACTTCGAGGACGGCGGCACCGGGTTCCATGGGCGCTACTCGTCCTGGGAGTTCATCCGCGGCCAGGAGAAGGACAAGTGGCGCCCCAGGCTGCGGCCGCAGGTGGATCGGTTCGCGGAGCGCTTCCACGAGCGCCAACACGATTTCCGCGAGGACCCGAACGGGAAGCTGCCGTACTACGTCAACCGCGACTACCTCGAGAGAACCGGCCTGTTCCCGTTGACGCAGTGCTTCGACAGCGCGGATCGCTTCCTGGAGCACCATCATGCGGACGACGACTGGTTCCTGCACCTCGAGTGCTTCGATCCGCACGAGCCGTTCTTCGCGCCGGATCGCTTCCTGTCGCCGGGCGTTGCCGCCCTCGGGGGAAAGATCTTCGACTGGCCCAGCTACGGCAAGTCCGATCTGAACCCGGACCTCCTCGCGCTCCTGAGGGGCAACTACGAGGCACTGGTCGCCGCCTGCGACGAGCAGCTCGGCCGCCTGCTGGACCGGTTCGACCGACATGACCTCTGGGCGGACACCTGGCTGGTGCTCACGACCGACCATGGTCTGCTGCTCGGAGAGAAGGAATACCTGGGCAAGAACCGCCCGCCGTTCTTCAACGAGGTGGCTCATATCCCGCTCCTGGTCGCGCCCCCTCGTGCCACGGACCTGCAGCCGCGGCGGGCGGCAAGCCTTACGCAGACCATCGACCTGATGCCGACGATGCTCGACATCTTCAATCTTCCCCTGCCACCGGAAGTCCAGGGTCGCAGCCTGCTCCCGCTCCTTTCGGCGGACGATCCGGGGCGCGCTCAGGGGGGCTGCATCTTCGGCCAGTTCGGCGCGGCGATCAACTTCACGGACGGTCGACACACCTATTTCCGGTACCCGGTGCCGGACCGCGCGGCGGCACTGAACCAGTACACGTTGATGCCGATGCACATGCGCAGCTACTTCGAGGCCATGGAGTTCGTGGACGCCCAGGTGACCGGATCTTTGCCGTTCACCCGCGGCTACCCGGTCTGGCGGCTGCCCGTGCGGCTCGATGCGAAGGCCAACATGACGCGCCGCTATCCTCTACTCGAGGCCAGGACGGTGATCCACGATATCGAGTCGGACCCGGCGCAGGCCTCGCCGATCGAGGACCCTGTCCTGGAACGGGCGCTGGAGCGCAAGCTGGTGTCGCTGCTTCGGGCGAACGATGCGCCGTTGGAGCTCTATGACCGGTACGGGTTGGAGGGATGCCAGCCCGGGCGGTAGAACAGGGACCGGTGCAGGTCGCGTGCCGGTGATGCTCAGTCCGGCGGCAGCAGGTTCAGCACGGCCTCCAGGCCGCAATGATTGATGGCCCAGGTGGTCTCTGCGCGAACCACCGGCTTCGCGTGGTAGGCAATGGAGATGCCTGCCTCCGCCATCATCCTCAGGTCATTGGCGCCGTCGCCGATCGCGATGGCCGCCGTGGGTTCGACGCCGAGCGCGCGACAGGTGTCGCGCAGCGCCTGCGCCTTGCCCTCGGCATTGACGATGGTCCCGACGACGCGGCCGGTCAGCTTGCCGTCCACCACCTCGAGCGTGTTGGAGCGGGTGTAGTCCAGGGAGAGTTCGGCCTGCAGGCGATCGGTGAAGAAGGTGAATCCGCCGGAGACCAGCAGTGTCTTCAATCCCGCGTGCCGGGCGGCCTCGATCAGGTCACGGGCGCCGGGCGAAAGGCGCAGCCGCTCGGCGTAGACCCTGTCCAGCACCGCGACGTCGAGCCCGGCAAGCAGTGCCGCGCGGCGCCGGAGGCTCTCGTCGTAGTCGCGAATCTCGCCGCGCATCGCCGCCTCGGTGATCGCGGCCACCTGCGGCTTGCAGCCGGCGTAGTCGGCGATCTCGTCGATGCACTCGATGGTGATGAGGGTGGAGTCCATGTCGAACGCGAGAAGCCGGTAGTCGGCCAGCCGCGCGCCACGAGGCACGAGTGCCGCGTCCACCGCCTGCGCCTCGGCCAGGCCGGCGAGCTCGTGCGACGGGAGGGCCGGCGCGGCGCTCCAGCGGGCGACCGTCGCGTCGCGCCGGGTCGGTGGCGCCCCGAGGCGCTCGGCAAAGGCGTTGACGGGCCCATCCCGCAATCGCGGGTGCTGTACCACCAGATCCATCATCTCCCCTCTGTCACCAACCGGTCGGACATCTGTCCCACGGCCGGCTTGAGCTGCAGCAGGATGTCGCGCACCGCGCGCGTGCGCGCCGCGGCATCCTCGGTAGCGAGCTTGATGCGCAGCCGATCCTGTCCGGCAAAGGTGGTGTCGCGGCGCGACTGGGCGAACTTCAGGATCACGGCCGGGGAGGTGATGGGCTGCGCGTCGAACTGCAGGGTGATCGCCTCGGGCGTGGCATCCACCTTGGCGAGGCCGATCGCCTGCGCGAGCAGGCGCAGCCGATGCACCTCGATCAGCGTCGCCGCCGCCGGCGGCAGCTTGCCGAAGCGATCCACGATCTCCTCCCGCATGAGGCTCACGGCGTCGCCGTCGCTGCAGTTGGCGAGCCGCTTGTAGAGCATCAGCCGCTCGTGCACGTCCGGGCAGTAGTCCTCGGGAAGCAACGCCGGCGCGTGCAGCTTGATCTCCGGTATCCGCGCCATGGTGGCGGCCAGGTCCGGCTCCTTGCCGGCCTTCAGCGCGTCCACCGCGGCCTTCAGCATCTCAGAGTAAAGCGTGAAGCCGACCTCCTGCATCTCGCCGGACTGCGATTCGCCCAGCACCTCGCCCGCGCCGCGGATCTCCAGGTCGTGCATCGAGAGGTAGAAGCCGGAGCCCAGGTCCTCCATCATCTGGATTGCATCCAGCCGCTTCCTGGCATCCGCGGTGATGGCCTCTTCGTCCGGTATCAGCAGATAGGCATAAGCCTGATGGTGCGAGCGGCCGACGCGGCCGCGAAGCTGGTGAAGCTGCGCGAGGCCGAAACGGTCCGCCCGGTGGATCACGATGGTATTCGCCGTCGGCACGTCGATGCCGGTCTCGATGATGGTCGTGCAAAGCAGGAGGTTGAAGCGCTGCTGGTGGAAGTCCCGCATGACGTACTCCAGCTCGCGCTCCGGCATCTGGCCATGGGCGACGCGGATGCGCGCCTCGGGGACCAGCTCGGCAAGCTCGCGCTGGCGACGCTCGATGGTGGCAACCTCGTTGTGCAGGAAATAGACCTGGCCGCCTCGCTTGAGCTCGCGCAGCAGCGCCTCTCTGATCGTTCCGCTCGACTCCTTGCGCACGAAGGTCTTGATGGCCAGGCGCTTCTGCGGCGCCGTGGCGATCACCGAGAAGTCCCGGATGCCTTCGAGGCTCATCGCGAGCGTGCGAGGGATCGGCGTGGCGGTCAGGGTCAGCACGTCCACTTCCGCGCGCAGCGCCTTCAGCCGCTCCTTTTGCCTCACCCCGAAGCGATGCTCCTCGTCGATGATGACGAGGCCCAGGTCCTTGAACCGCACGCCCGGAGACAGCAGCTTGTGCGTGCCGATCACGATGTCGATGCGGCCTACGGCGATTCCCTCGATCGCCGCCTTCGATTCCTTGGCGCTGCGAAAGCGCGAGAGCTCGGCGATACGGATCGGCCAGTTGGCGAAGCGGTCGCTGAAGGTCTGGTAGTGCTGCTCGGCGAGCAGCGTCGTCGGCGTGAGCACGGCCACCTGGCGTCCGCCGGCCGCGGCGACGAAAGCCGCGCGCAGCGCCACTTCGGTCTTGCCGAAGCCGACGTCGCCGCAGACCAGCCGGTCCATCGGCCGGGCGGCGACCAGGTCCTGCACCACGGCATGGATGGCCGCGACCTGGTCCGGCGTCTCCTCGAAGCCGAAGCCTTCGACGAATGCCTCGTAGTCGGCCGCGTCGAAGCGGAACGGATGGCCCTGCCGCGCCGCGCGCCGCGCATAGAGGTCCAGGAGCTCGGCGGCGGTGTCCCGCGCCTTCTCCGCGGCCTTGCGTCGCGCCTTTTCCCACTGCCCGGAGCCGAGCGCATGCAGCGGTGCGCTCTCCGGCGCCGCGCCGGAGTAGCGGCCGATCAGGTGGAGCTGGGCCACGGGCACGTAGAGGGTGGCATCTCCCGCATAGGCGAGATGGAGGAACTCGGTCACGCCTTCGCCCAGGTCCATGTTGACCAGCCCCTGGTAGCGCCCGATGCCGTGCTGCGCGTGAACGACCGGATCGCCCGGCTTCAACTCGGAGAGATCGCGGATCAGGCTGTCGACCTGGGTCGCCTGCCCGGCCCGGGCCCGGCTCGGCTGTCGCACGAAGCCGGGAAAGAGCTCGCTCTCCGTGACGACCAGCAGGCCTTCGCCGGCGAGGCGAAAGCCGCGGTGCACCGGACCGGTACCGAGCATCGCCGGCGCGTCGCTCGCAAGGAACGCGGCCCAGGTATCGAACGTGGGCAAGCGAAGGCCGCCTTCGCTGAATAGATCGGCGAGCGTCTCGCGCCGACCCGGGGATTCCGCGACGATGGCCCGCCGCTCCACGGTGCCGGGGACCGGCCCCGGCGCGGCCAGCGCATCCTTCAGCAGCGCAAGCGGATCCGTCAGTCGACGGTTGATCGCCACCGGGGGCACCGGCCCGGCCTCGCCACCGTCGGCCACGTCCGGTCCGGGAGCCGGGAGCACGAGGCGATCGTGCGCCTGCGCCGCGACGAAGAACTCTTCGGCGGACAGGAAGAGCTCGCCCGGTTCGAGCGCGGGCCGCTCGGGATCCTTGCCGATGAACCGGTAGCGCTGCTCGGCATCGTCGCGGAAGGCGAGCAGCGCCTGCTGCACGTCGCCATGCATCACCACGACGGCGGCGGCGGGCAGGTGGTCGAAGAGAGTCGCGGTGTCCGCGAAAAAGAGCGGCAGGTAGTACTCGATGCCGTTGGCCGCGATGCCGTTGCCGATGTCGCGGTAGACGGTGGCGCGTGACGGATCGCCCTCGAAGCGCTCGCGCCAGCGTCCGCGAAACGCCGTGCAGGCAGCTTCGTCAAGCGGAAACTCGCGACCGGGGAGCAGTCGCACGCCGTCGACCGGATAGAGGCTGCGTTGGGTGTCGGGGTCGAACGTGCGCAGGCTCTCGAGCTGGTCGCCGAAGAGGTCCAGCCGGTAGGGCAGCTCCGAGCCCATCGGGAAGAGATCGATCAGGCCCCCCCGCACGCTGTACTCGCCGGGCCGGAGGACCTGCGTGACGTGCTCGTAGCCGGCAAGCGTGAGCTGCGACCGCAGCCCTTGCTCGTCCAGCGTCTGTCCCTTGCGGAACTCGAAGGTGCGCGCGGCGAGGAAGGACGGCGGCGTGACGCGGTGCGCGGCGGTGGTGGCGGCCACCACCAGCACGTCGAGCTGGCCGCGCGCGAGGCGATGCAGCGCCGCGAGACGCTCCGACACCAGGTCCTGGTGCGGGGAGAGGTGATCGTAGGGCAGCGTCTCCCAGTCCGGCAGCGACGCGACGCGCAGTGACGGCTCGAACCAGGCGAACTCGGCGAGCAGCCGGGGGCAGTCGCCGGACTGCGCGCATACAATCACGTGCACCGCGCCGGCGCCCGACGACGCGGCGCCTGCTTCCTTCGCCTCGCGAGCAAGCCGGGACAAGCGCAGTGCGTCGGACGATCCGTGGCCGGGCGGCAGTCGCTTCGCGGCGCGAGCGCGGCGAGCCTGCCTGACGGGGTCTATTGAAGAAGCCAACATCGATCAACGTTTGACAGCAAGCCGCCATTCTAGCGATTCGGTCCCGACCGGAATCTTCGGCAAGCCGCGCGACGGCTCCGCGCGCCACGTGGTGCTCATCCCCGCGGCGGGCGCAGGCACGCGCCTGGGCTCGCGCGTGCCCAAGCAGTACCTGGAGCTCGGCGGTCGCAGCGTGCTCGAGTGCGCGGTGGCCGCGTTCCTGGAGCAAGCCTGGTTCGACCATGTCGCCGTCGTGGTGCAGCCCGACGACGAGATCGCCCCGCGTCTCGAAGGACTGCGTCACCCGCGGGTGGAGCTGGTGCGCCGTGGCGGCCGGTCGCGCCGGGACACCGTGTTGAACGGGCTCACCTGGCTCGCGCAGCGCGGCGTCATCGACCAGAACGACTGGGTGTACGTGCACGATGCGGCGCGCCCCGGCATCGATGGCGCCAGCCTGCTGCGCCTGTCCTCCTGTCTCGAGCACGAGCCGTGCGGCGCGCTGCTCTGCGTTCCGATGACCGATACGGTAAAACGGCTCGATCCGGTCTCGTCGCTGGAGGCGTCGGCCGAGTACCGCAGTGGCGGCACGGTCGATCGCAGCCGGCTCTGGCTCGCCCAGACGCCGCAGGTCTTCCGCGCCGGCGCGCTGAGGCGCGCGTTGCTCGCCCATCCCAACGTGACCGACGAGGCCGCCGCCATCGAGGCCGAGGGAGGGCGGCCGCTGATGGTCACGGGATCGCGGCGGAACCTGAAGATCACCACCATCGAGGACCTCCTGATGCTGCGCATCCTGCTGCGCCGGGAGGATCGGGGGTGAGCGAGCCCGGGCCCGTGCGGCCGGCCGAACCGCCCTGGCGGATCGGGCAGGGCTATGACGTGCACGCCCTGGTACCGGGCCGCGCGCTGGTGATCGGCGGGGTGCGCATCGACCATCCCCGCGGCCTGCTGGGCCACTCCGACGCGGACGTCCTGCTGCATGCGATCACCGACGCGGTGCTGGGCGCGGCCGGTCTTGGAGATATCGGCGGACTGTTTCCCGATACCGACCCGGCCTGGCGGGACGCGGACAGCAGGGTGCTGCTCGGCCAAGCCATGGAGCGCGCGCGGGCCGCCGGCTTCGTGGCGGGCAACGTCGATGCCACGGTGATCGCGCAGGCGCCGAAGCTCGCGCCGTACCTGCCGGCAATGAAGGCGTGCATCGCGCAGGCCCTCCAGTGCGCGCCCGAATGCGTCAACGTGAAGGCCAAGACCAACGAGCGGCTGGGCTACCTGGGACGAGGCGAAGCGATCGAGGCCCAGGCTGCCGTGTTGCTGGTGAAAGCGACCGGGCCTGGATAGCAGACGCCCGCCGCGGGGCGGGCCTCTCAGACCTCGGTGCCGGCTCCGATGCCGGGGTGCCCGGTCGGCACCGGCCTGGGGGCGAGCCCGGTCGCGCCGCCGGCCGGCAGCGGCCCCGCCTTGGTGATGCCGCCGGCCGGCCCGGAGAGCAACGCATGCGACCCCTGGTCCTGCAGCGTCACCCGCGCGAGCAGGCCGCCGGCCGAGGCATTCTCCAGCACCAGCTCGCCGCCCGCGCGGCGCGCCAGCCGGTTCACCACCGCGAGGCCAAGGCCCGAGCCGCCGATGCCACCACGCTCGGTGTCGAGCCGCGCGAACGGTCGCGACAGTCGCTCGAGCGCCTCCGAGGGCACGCCGGCGCCCTGGTCGCGCACCACCAACTCCACCTGGCGGCCGCGACGACGGCCCAGCAGGTCGATCCGGACGACGCCGTCGCGCGGCGACTTGCCGTACTTGACCGCGTTGTCCAGCAGGTTGGCGAGGATGCGCTGGAGGAAGATCGCGTTGCCCTGCCAGGACAGGCGCGATTCCAGCCGCACCTGGATCTGCATCATGCCCTCGGCCCGCTCCCGCGAGTAGGCGCGCAGCAGGTGCTCGACCACCGGTTCGATCGGAACCGCCTCGATCGTGAACTCGAGCGGACGCGCGTACTCGATGAACTGCCGCACGATGGAATCGATCCGGTCGATCTCCTCCACCATCGAGGCCTTGCTCTCCTCGTCCAGCCCGCTCAGCTCGATTTCAAGCCGCAGGCGGGTGAGCGGCGTACGGATGTCGTGCGAGACGCCGGCCAGGACGACGGCGCGGTCACCCTCCATCGCCTGCAGGTCGCCGGCCAGCTGGTTGAACCGCCGGTTGAGCTCGGAGATCTCGGTCGGGCCGCTTTCGCGCAACCGCGACGGCCGCTCGCCGCGGGCGAGCTTGCCGATCTCGCGTGCGAGGTTCGCAAGCGGCCGGTTGACCAGGCGACTGATCAGGATGGCGCCGATCAAGGCGAGCAGCACGGCGGTGGCCGTGACCTCCATCCAGTTGCCGCCAAGCTGCCGCTCGAGCCGCTTGGGATCCGCGATCAGCCAGTACTCGTCGCCGGCGATATCGAAGCTCACCCAGAGCGCCTTCTCGCCATTGACCTTGCTCGCCACGAGCGTGCGCGGACCCAGCAGCTCCTTCAGCTTGGCTTCCACGAGCTGTCCCACCTGCCGGTCCGGCCACTGCTCGATCTTGTCCTGCGGCTCGAGCGGATAGACGCGCACTCCCTCGTTGCGCTCCAGGTCCACCAGCAGCTCGCGGCGACGGTCGCCGACAGCGCTGACCAGCCCGGCGCGCGTCAGGTTGACGATGGAGGCGATCTCCCAGGCGAAGCGCGCGGTCTGCGGCTCGCGCTCGAAGACGCGATAGAGCTGGTACCACGCGCCCAGGCTGACCGCGATGAGCAGGCCGATCAGGGCGAAGGTCCGCCAGAAAAGGCTGAGTCTCAGCGGCGACCTCGTTTGGCGGTGGGCTTCCCGCCCGAGCGACCTACCGGCTCAGGCGCTGGGAAACCCGGTCACTCGGGCACGAACACGTAGCCTACGCCCCAGACCGTCTGGATGAAGCGCGGGTTCTGGGGATCCGGCTCGATCAGCTTGCGCAACCGGGAGATCTGCACGTCGAGGCTCCGGTCGAAGGCGCCGTATTCCCGGCCGCGCGCGAGCAGCATCAGCTTCTCGCGCGACAGCGGAACGCGCGGGTGGCGCACCAGTACCTTGAGCACCGAGAACTCGCCGGTGGTGAGATTGACGCGCTCGCCGTCGCGCGAGAGCGTGCGCGTGGCGAGATCGAACGCGAAGGCGCCGAAGTTGACCACGCCGGCGTCCTGCGCCGGAGCGCCCGGCGCCTCGGTATGGCTCTGGCGACGCAGCACGGCGTGGATGCGCGCGACCAGCTCGCGCGGATTGAACGGCTTGGGCACGTAGTCGTCCGCGCCCATCTCGAGGCCGATGATGCGATCCACGTCGTCGCCCTTGGCGGTGAGCATGATGATCGGCGTGCGGTCGCTCGCGGCACGCAGGCGACGGATGATGGAGAGGCCTTCCTCGCCGGGCAGCATCTGGTCAAGAATGATCAGGTCATAGGCCTCGCGCTGCATCAGGCGGTTCATCGCCGTCGCGTCCGCGGCGAGCGAGACCTCGAATTGCTGTTCGGAGAGATAGCGCTGCAGCAGCTCGCGCAGCTTTGCGTCGTCGTCGACGACGAGCAGTTTCCGGGTGTTGCGATTCATGAAAACGATGATATCGGGTTCCTCCCGGCCGTGTTACAAATGCGCCGCGGCAGGTCACCTGAGGCCATCAGGATTACGACTTGTTACAGACCTTACCCCTCGCGATGCCTTGACCGCCGCGGCGCATGGCCGGCTTACGAAGCTTACGGAACCGACCACCCGTCGGCACATCGCTTACCACTCGTCCGCGACGAAGGTCCCTAGAATGCCGAACGCAATGCCGCCCCGGTCGTGTTGCTGAATCCGCCAAGCGTCGAATACGTCGCTGTTTTTTCCTGCCCCGTGGCGTATCCTCGTCTCATGTCCTCGCCCAAGGTCAAGCCCAACGTGATCGCCGCGCAGGCACGCAGCCGCCCGGTGGCGCGGGTGCTCGGCATGGCCACGCTGGCGGGCGTGCTGGCCTGGCCGCAAGCCGCCTTGGCGGTCGGTCGCACGGAGCCGGCAGCGCAGATGCGGGAGAACCCCATTCGCGGCCAGGAGCTGCGGCGGCAGCTGCTGGAGCACTACGGGCTTGAACGCGGTGCCGAGCGGCCCGGCGTGGAGCCGGCTGACCCGGCCACCGTCGCGCCCGGCCTTGCGCCCTCCATCGCGCCAACGATCGCGCCAGCGGCGACGCCGGTGGTCGTGCCCGCCGTCAACCCGGTCCTGGATCCGGCGTCCGCCTTGCCGGTCGAGCCGGCTTCGGCGCTCCCTGGCCCGCCGGCCCGGCCAGGCGGTGGACCGCTGGTGGACGGCCCGATTGCCGCGCCGGACGTCGCCCCTCCGCTGGCGCCGCTCGACGCCGCCACCGTCGCGCCGGTGGGCAAGGTCCGGCTCACCGAGGACGAGCGGTTGCGGTTGCGCGAGCAACTGCGCCGGCTGCCGCGCCCGGGCACCTTCGCCTCGGACTGACTGACGGCGCGGCCGCGCCGGGTCTCCTAGAATCGGGGGATGGTACCGTTCCCCGAATCGCCCCACGGTTCATCCTCCTCGTCCCCGGAGGGCGCCCCACCTGCCATCGAGGCAAGCGTCGCCCCGCTGCTGCTCGCGCTTTCCATCCACGCGGACGACTGCTCCGTGGCGCTCGGGACCGAACGGGCCGCGTCCACGGAATTCTGGTCGCGCCAGCCCGAGCGCCAGCATCCCGGCGTGCGGAGCACGGCGCAGGCACAGGGCCCGCTCGCGTCGCGTGACGCGTTGGTGCTGCTGGATCGATTGCTGTCGCGAGCTTCCATCCGGCTCTCCCAGGTGACAGGGCTTGCCTTCGCGCAGGGACCGGGCGCCTTCACCTCGCTGCGCGTCGCGGCCGGGCTGGTCCAGGGTCTCGGCCTCGCGCTCTCGTTGCCGGTGGCCGGCATCTGCTCCTTCGCGGCCATGGCCGCCCAGGCGCCGGGCTGGCGCGAGCCCGGCGCCGAATGGCTCCAGTTGGGCGCGATCGATGCCCGCATGGGCGAGTGCTACTACGCAGTCCATCGCTGCCGCGCCGGCGCGCATCCCGAGCCGCTGGCCGGACCGCTCGTCGGCAGCGCCGCCGAGGCGATCGCGGCCTTCGAGCGGTTCCGCGGCGAGGGCGCGGCCTGCGTCGCCGCCGGGAACGCCTTCGTCGTCGTGCCGGCACTCGCGCAATGGGCATCGTCCGCCGGCCTGGATCCCGAAGCGGCGGGCCGGCGCGGGCCGACCGCCGATGCGGTGCTCGCGGTGGCGACCAGCCGCGGCGCACCCGCCGGCGGCCCGCCCGAAGCCGCACTGCCCGTGTACGTGCGCGACAAGGTCGCGCTCGACTTGCGGGAGCAGCGCCTGAGGGCGGTCGAACGCGCATCCGGCGCGGCCGAGGCGGCGCGGGGGTGATGCCGATGGGCGACACGGGATCCCGGTCCCAGGGCACGCAGTACGCGAGCATCCTCCCCGGCCTCGCCCCGGCGCAGCCGCTCGCCGTGCGGCCGATGACACCCGCGGACCTGGACGAGGTCATGCGGCACGAGGTCGAGATCTACGACTTTCCGTGGACGCGGGGCAACTTCAGCGACTCGCTCGCTGCCGGCTACGATGCGTGGTGCTTCATCGACGAAGCGCGGCGGCTTGCGGGCTACAGCGTGCTGATGTGGAGCCCGGACGAGGTGCACCTCCTCAACCTGAGCGTCGTGCGGGCGCGGCAGGGGCGCGGCCAGGGTGAATGGTCCCTCCGCTGGATCGCGGACGACGTCGGCAGGCGCGGCGCCACGGCGCTGCTGCTCGAGGTCAGGCCATCGAACGCCCGGGCGCTTCGCCTCTACGATCGCGTCGGCCTGGAGCGCATCGGCGTGCGCCGCGGCTACTACCCGTTCTTCGACGGCAGGCGCGAAGACGCGATCGTCATGCGCGGCACGCTGCCGCTGCACGCGCCATGGCTTCCCGGGGTCCCTCATGGTGGATGAGCGCCTGCTGCGGGCCTGGGAGGCGCTCGAACTCGGCCCGCTGTGGATCCGCCGCGAGGCGTCGGCGACGACCGAGCCGCAGGTCGACGGTCCGCCCGTCACGTCGCCTCCGGAATCGCAGGTCGGGCAAGCCGCGGTGCCGCAGCCGTCGTCGCACGGACGCGTCGCGCCCCTGCCTGCGATGCCGGCCGAAGACGCCTGGGCGGCACTGCAGGCGGAGGTCGCCGACTGCCGTCGCTGCGGGCTCTGTGAAACCCGTCGCAACACGGTCTTCGGGACCGGCCCGGCGACGGCGCGCTGGATGCTGATCGGCGAAGCGCCCGGGGCGGAGGAGGATGCCCGCGGCGAGCCGTTCGTCGGCGCGGCCGGCCAGTTGCTGACGCAGATGCTCGTTGCGGCCGGCCTCGCGCGCGAGTCGGACGTCTTCATCACCAACATCGTCAAGTGCCGCCCGCCGGGCAACCGCAACCCCGAGCCCGCGGAGGCGCACGCCTGCGAGCCCTTCCTGCGCCGGCAGATCGAGCTGGTCCAGCCCGACCTGATCCTGTTGCTCGGCCGGGTCGCCGCCCAGGGCGTGCTCGGCACCGACGCGAGCATCGCGGGGCTGCGACAACGGGTGCATCACTATCCGGGGGAGCAGCGCCGGATCCCGGTGGTGTGCACCTATCATCCGGCATACCTGCTGCGCAACCTCCCGGACAAGCGCAAGAGCTGGGAGGATCTCTGCCTCGCGGTCGACGTCGCGAGCCGGTCGACCGCCTGAGCCGTCCGGGCCATTGGCGCCGACCGACGCACCGGTTCCGCCCGGGCACGCGTCACGGCTTGACCTCGCCGGCGCGGGCATGCGGATGCTCGCCGATCAGCGACTCGGAATCGTAGTTGCGCTGGTTGGCGCGATGCAACCGGATCACCATCATCATGGCCGTGGCCACGAACAAGCCGAACAGGACCACGATGGTGTTGATATGCAGGTCCAGGCGCAGCAGCACCGCGTAGAGCGAGAGCATGACCAGGATGTTGAGGTTCTCGTTGAAGTTCTGGACCGCGATCGAATGGCCCGCGCTCATCAGCACGTAGCCGCGGTGCTGAAGCAGCGCGTTCATCGGGACGACGAAGAAGCCCGCGAGGGCCCCGATCACGACCAGCATCGCGAACGCGAAGGGCAGTGACGACACCACTGTCATCACCGGAAGCAGCAATCCCATCAGGACGCCGCAGGGCAGGACTCGGGGCGAGCGCCTGAGCGGGATGATCGCGGCGGCGCCCATCGCCCCGCCGGCCACGCCGACGGCGACGATGCCTTGCAGGATCGCGGCCTGGTCGAGCCGCATGCCGAGGTGGATCTGCGCCCATTTCAGCACGATGAACTGCAGCGTGGCACCAGCGCCCCAGAAGAGCGTCGTCACCGACAGCGAGATCTGTCCGAGCTTGTCGCGCCAGAGCGTACGGTTGCAGTGGACGAACTCGCGCATCAGCCGCAGGGGGTGACGCTGCTGGTGCGGGTAGCGCGCCCCGGTGTCGGGGATCTTCAGGTTGATGGCCGCGGCCAGGAGATAGATGCCCGCCGTGGCCGCGATCGCCGCCTCGGCCGGCGAGGTGATCCCGGTGTCGATCAGAGGCAGGTCCAGGGCGAGCAGGTATCCGGAGATCCTCGGCGTGATCAGCGCCCCGCCGAGCAGCGTGCCCAGAATGATCGAGGCGACCGTCGTGCCCTCGATCCACCCGTTGGCGGCGACGAGCTTCTCCGGGGGCAGCAGCTCGGTCAGGATGCCGTACTTGGCCGGGGAATAGGCGGCCGCGCCGAAGCCGACGACGGCGTAGGAGAGCAGCGGATGCACGGTCCAGAAGAGGAGGGCGCACCCTCCGATCTTCACGAAGTTGGTCACCAGCATCACCCGGCCCTTCGGCATCGAGTCCGCGAACGCGCCCACGAAGGGCGCCAGCATCACGTACGAGATGGTGAAGAAGAGCTTCAGCAACGGCACGACCCACTCGGGCGAATGGTTCTCCAGGAGAAGCGCCATCGCGGCGATCAGCAGCGCGTTGTCGGCCAGCGACGAGAAGAACTGCGCCGCCATGATCGTGTAGAAGCCGCGCTTCATGCGCCTCGCATCGTCTCGTCCCTGCCTGGCATCGATTCACTCCGATTGGCTCGAGCCGGCGGGCATCCATCCGCCGTTCGCGATCCGGGCGTGGTTATATCATGGAAGGTCCGGCGGGCTCTTCCGCCGTCCGGCGCCCGGCCGCGACCCCGCCGAGCCCGTGCCGCCCGCCAGCAAGCCCCGGTCCCTGACGAGCTTCTTTCCCTCATGACCCGAAGCACCACCGCCACCACCTCGATCGCCGCGCTTGCGCACAACCTCGCCGTCGCGCGCACGGCGGCCCCCGGCTCCCGGACATGGGCGGTGGTGAAGGCCGAGGCCTACGGCCACGGGCTCGGCGCAGCCATGACCGGGTTCGCGGCTGCCGATGGACTCGCGCTGCTCGAGTTCGATGGCGCGGCACGGTTGCGCGAGGCCGGCTGGCGGCGCCCCATCCTGATGATCGAAGGTGCCTTCGAGGAGGACGACGTGGCGCTCGCGGCGCGACTTCGCCTTGCGCTCGTCGTGCATTGCGAGGAGCAGGTGGGCTGGCTGCAGGCGCACCGCGGCGAGCCGGTCGCGGCGGTGCTGAAGGTCGACACCGGCCTCAATCGGCTCGGCGTGCCGCGCGAGCGCGCGGGCGCGATCCATTCGCGTCTCTCGGCCATGCCCGGCGTCGAGTCGGTCGCGCTGATGAGCCACTTCGCCAACGCGGACGTGGCCGGCGGCGCGGCACGCGCGATCGCGGACTTCGACGCCGCGACGGCGGGTCTGCCGGGAGAACGCAGCCTGGCGAACTCCGCGGCCGTGCTGACCGTGCCGCAGGCGCACCGCGACTGGGTACGGCCGGGGATCATCCTCTACGGCGCGACGCCGTTCGCCGACCGCGGCGCCGCCTCCTTCGGGCTGCGTCCGGCCATGTCGCTCACCGGGCGCCTGATCGCCGTACGCGATCTCGCTCCGGGGGACAGCGTGGGCTACGGCTCCTCCTTCACCGCGCCGTCCCGGATGCGTATCGGTATCGTGGATTGCGGCTATGCGGACGGCTATCCGCGGGTCGCGCCCACCGGGACACCCGTCGCCGTCGCGGGCGTGCGCACCGGCACGGTGGGTCGAGTATCGATGGACATGCTGGCGGTGGACATCGACGCGATCCCAAGCGCGCGCCTCGGCTCGCCCGTGGAGCTATGGGGCGCGCAGGTGTCGGTGGACGAGGTTGCCGCCAGCGCCGGCACGATCGGCTACGAATTGCTCTGCGCGATCGCGCCGCGGGTGCGCCGCGTCGTGCGCGAGGACTTCATCGGGCCGCCCGCCTGATGGCGCCGCGTTCCCAGTACGTCTGCCGTGAATGCGGCGCGGCCTTCGCCAAGTGGCAGGGTCAGTGTCCGGCCTGCAACGCGTGGAACACGTTGGAGGAAACCCGTGTCGAGCGCGGCGCCTCGGGGCGCTTCGAGCCGCTCGCCGCGCCGAGCCCGGTATCGCTCCTTGCCGAAGTGCCGCCCGAATCGTCGCCGCGGCTTGCGACCGGCCTTGAGGAGTTCGACCGCGTGCTCGGCGGTGGCATGGTCCCCGGCTCGGTGGTGCTGATCGGCGGGGACCCGGGCATCGGCAAGTCGACGCTGCTGCTGCAGACCCTCGCGAGCCTCGCCCAGACCCAACCGGTGCTCTACGTGACGGGCGAGGAGTCGCTCGGGCAGGTGGCCTTGCGCGCGCAGCGGATTGGCGTCGACGGCTCGCGCCTGCCGATGCTCGCGGAGATCTCGCTCGAGCGGATAGACGCGGCGATCCGGTCGACGCGGCCAGCGGTGGTGGTGATCGATTCGATCCAGACGGTCTTCACCGACCAGCTGCAATCGGCGCCCGGCTCCGTGGCGCAGGTGCGCGAGTGCGCGGCGCAGCTCACGCGGATGGCGAAGCAGCAGGGCGTCGCCGTGGTGATGATCGGCCACGTGACCAAGGAGGGCGCGCTGGCCGGCCCGCGCGTGCTGGAGCACATGGTGGATACCGTCCTCTACTTCGAGGGCGACAGCCACTCCACCTTCCGGCTGGTGCGCGCGATCAAGAACCGCTTCGGCGCGGTGAACGAGCTGGGTGTCTTCGCCATGACCGACCGCGGCCTGCGCGCGGTGAGCAATCCATCCGCGCTCTTCCTGTCCCGGCATGCCCAGCCGGTCGCCGGCTCCTGCGTCCTGGTCACCCAGGAGGGAACGCGCCCGTTGCTCGTCGAGATCCAGGCGCTGGTGGACACCGCGCACGCGCCCCAGCCACGACGTCTCTCGGTCGGACTGGAGGCCGCGCGGCTCGCGCTGCTCCTGGCGGTGCTGCACCGGCACGCCGGCATCCAGGCCTACGACCAGGACGTGTTCATCAACGCGGTGGGCGGCGTGCGCATCACCGAGCCGGCGGCGGATCTGGCCGTGGTGCTGGCCATCGTTTCCTCGCTGAAGGACCGGGCGCTGCCGCACGGACTCGCCGTCTTCGGCGAGATCGGCCTCACCGGCGAGATCCGCCCGTCGCCGCGAGGCCAGGAGCGCCTGCGCGAGGCGGTGAAGCTCGGCTTCGGCAAGGTGATCGCCCCACGGGCGAACGCGCCGCGGCGCCCGATCGAGGGGCTCGAGGTGATCGCCGCGGATCGGCTGGACGAGGCGCTCGCGGCGGCGTGGTAGTCCCGCGCCGGCTAGTCCCGCAGCAGCAGCTCGGCGGCAAGCCGGCCGCTGCGCACCGCGCCCTCCAGCGTGGCCGGGTAGTCGGCATAGACGTAGTCGCCAGCCAGCGCGATGCCCGGCAGCGCGTCCCCGACGGCATCGCCGGCAAGTCGCGGACGCTCGGGCGTGCAGGCGATCGTTGCGCGCTTCTCGTGGATGAGGCTGAGCTGCGTCGGCGCGGGCAGGTCGACCTCGAGAAGGAGCTGGCGGATCAGCGCATCGGCAAGGCGGCTGTCGCCGAGCTCGCGCGCGTCGCGGCTGTCGCTCAGCACCAGCGCGGCGACGTGCCAGTGCCCGAGCCGTCCGCGATCGAAGAACCACTGGGCGTAGCGCTGCTCGGCGGGCGCATCGCGCAGGGCGAGCATTCCGGGTAGTGGCGAGTGGCGCTGCCGCGGGTCTCCCGCGTCGCGAGCGACCGGATCCTCGGGCCAGCCAAGGTAGGCGGTGGTGATCGGCAGGTAGTCGAAGCGGCCCAGCGTCGCGACCAGCGACGGATCGGCCAGCCCGTCCAGCAGGCGGGCGCTCGCATAGGGAGGCGTGGCGATCACGATCTCGTCGCACTCGATCTCGAGTGGCGCGACCGCGGCGCGCGTGCCGCCGAGCACCCGGTAGCGATGCGACCCGCCGCGCACGATGCGCCGCACGTCGCAGCGCAGGGTCACCTCGGCGCCGTGCTCGCGCAGCCAGGCGATGCCGGGATCGACGAACAGGTCGCCGAGATTGCGCCGCGCCAGGATGAAGTCGCTTGCCGCGTGACCGGCGCCGAGGCTGTCGCGTACCACCCGCAGGAACGTCGCGGCGCAGGCCCGATCCGTCGGGGTGTTGAGCGCGGCGATCACCAGCGGTCGCCAGACCCGCTCCACCAGCTCGGCCGGCTGGCGCGCCTGGCCGAACCAGTCGTCCACGGTCAAGACGCCCTCGGGAACGCGCCAGCCGGCCATGCGAAGGCCGAGAAGCGCGCGCATCATCGCCCAGCGCGACCCGGCCGACAGGCCGCGGGCCCGCAGCAACCCGAAGAGGGACGAGAGCGGGGCGAGCAGCGTGCCGGCGGTACCGCCGCGCTCGAAGGCCGGCCGCTCGAGCAGCAGCCCGCCGCTGCCGGCCAGCCGCATCGGATAGCGTTCCATGCGGGCCGCGTCGGAGCCGCCGGTGAGCCGCAGCAGCTCCAGCACCTCGGTATAGGCGCCCAGCAGCAGATGCTGCCCGTTGTCGAGCTCGACCGGCTGCTTGCCGTGGCGCGGATGGATCCACTGGAGGGTGACGCGTCGCGCGCGGCCGCCCGCCTGGGGCGCGGCGTCCAGCAGCCGCACGGCACGGCCGGCGCGGGCAAGATGGATGGCGGCGGCGATCCCTGCCCAGCCCGCGCCGATCACCACCACTTGCGCCGGGCGCATCAGTCGGCCGGGATGCGCGGCGGCCGACCTCGCTGCCAGGTACGCCAGGCGAGCCAGAGCTTGCGCACCGGCGTGAGCGCCGTGCGCTGCGTGAGCACCCGGTAGCCGTCGCGCTCGATCTCCTCGAGCAGGGCCGCATAGATCGCGGACATGATCAGGCCGGGACGCTGGGTGCGCCGATCGATCTCGGGAAGCAGCTCGAACGCGCGCCGGTAGTGGTGCCGCGCGCGCCGGACCTGCTCGCGCATCAGGGCGCGGAACGCGTCGCTTTCCTGGTCGGCGGCACGGGCGGCGAGGAGCTGGTGGGCGGCCAGGCCGTGACGCTGGAGATCGTCGAGCGGGATGTACACCCGGCCGGCCCGTGCGTCCTCGCCGACGTCGCGAATGATGTTGGTGAGCTGGAAGGCGAGGCCGAGCTCGTCGGCGTACTGCAGCGTGCGCGGGTCCTGGAAGCCGAAGATCGAGGCGGACAGCTCGCCGATCACGCCCGCGACGCGCCGGCAATAGAGCCGAAGGCCTTCGAAATCGAGGTAGCGGGTCTGGTCCAGGTCCATCTGCATGCCGTCGATCACCTCGACGAGCTGGCGGCGCTGGATGCCGAAGCGGGCCAGGTGCGGTTGCAGCGCCCTCGTCACCGGGTGCGTGGGCTCTCCGGCATCCAGGCGATCCACCTCGTCGCGCCACCAGGCGAGCTTGGCCGCGGCCACCGAGCGGTCCGGGATCTCGTCCACGACATCGTCGACCTCGCGGCAGTACGCATAGAGCGCGGTGATCGCGCGGCGCCGCTCGGGCGGCAGGAAAAGAAAGCTGTAATAGAAGCTGGATCCGCTCTGGGCCGCCTTGTCCTGGCAGTACTGGTCCGGCGTCATCGCTCGGATTCCGCAGGCAGGACTCCGCGCCGGGTCGGCCGCAGGGCGCCCGCCAGCAGCGCCGGGGCATCGCGCCAGCCAAGTCGCGGGCGGGTGCGGGCGACGTCGTGATCGATCGCGGCGAGACGATCCAGCACCCGCAGCGCGCCGGCGAGCACGAAGCGCAGCTCCCAGCCGAGCCGGCGTGGCACCCGATCCACGAGCGCACGCCCGGCCAGCAGTTGCGAGCGGGTGCGCGCCGCCTCGATCGCGACAGCGCGGCGCGTGGCGGCGGAGAAGCTGCCCTGCGCGACTTCGCCCGCGAGCCGTGCCTCGTCCACCCCGCACCGGGCCAGTGTCGCGGCAGGCAGGTAGATCCGGTCCTTGGCGAGGTCCACCCCGATGTCCTGGAGGAAGTTCACTCGCTGCAGGCCGCTGCAGATCCGGTCCGAGTCCGCCAGGTTCTCCGGCGTGGCCGCGGCGAACAGCTCCAGCATCAGCCGCCCGACCGGATTCGCCGAACGACGGCAGTAGTCGTCCACCGCCGCGGCGTCGGCATACCGGCGCACCCGCAGGTCCTGCCGGAAGGCATCCAGCAGGTCGTGAAAGTGACGCCAGTCGAGCCCGTGAGCCCGCACGCTTTCGGCGAGGCGATCGACCACCGGCTCGCCGCTCGCCCCGGCCATGGCGGCGGTGTCCAGCGCCCGGGCAAGCCCGCGCAGCCGTTCGTCGCGCTCGGATGCCGTGGCGTCGCCCTCGTCGGCGATGTCGTCGGCATGTCGCGCGAACCGGTAGATCGCGACGACCGCGGGTCGCAGGGCACGCGGCACCAGCCACGAGCCGACCGGAAAGTTCTCGTAGTGATCGACGCCGTGCCACGCCCGGCCGCCGGAAATGGTTCCCGTGGGCCCGGGAGCGGTGGCGGGGCCTCGGAGTGGCATTCCTGGCAGCACGTTCTTGGTCACGGCCGGATTGTAGAGTGCCCCTCGAAGGGGTCCCCAGGCTCTCTCGAATGAGGCCTTTACAACCGGCGGGCGCAGTGCAAGAATTTCCCTTAATGACTCGTTGGTTAGTTATTCCATGACCCTTCGCGCCGCCCGCCGCCAAGTCGCCGCCGTCCTCCTGCTGGGATCGGCGCTGCTCGCCGGCTGCAGCAAGCCCGCGCCGCCGGAGGCGATCGAGGCACCGCGGCCGGTGCGCACGCAGCTGGTGGCCGCGAGCTCGGTGGCGCCGGAGCTTTCGCTCGCCGGCGAGGTCCGGCCTCGGGTGGAGGTGCGCTACGGCTTTCGCGTCGGCGGCAGGGTGCTCGAGCGCAAGGTCCAGGTGGGCGACCGGGTGGAGGCGGGGCAGGTCCTGGCCCGGCTCGATCCAAGCGATCTCGCGCCGGCGCTGGATGCGCAGCGCGCGCAGCAGGAGGCGCTGCGCACGGAGCTCGCGCTCGCCCGCGCCGACCTGGAGCGGGCGGAGCGCCTGCGCCAAGGCAACTTCGTGAGCGATGCCAACGTGCAGCGCCAGCGCGCGGCGGTGGATGCGGCGCGCTCGCGCCTGCAGGCGGCCACCGCGCAGGTCGAGCAGGCGCGCAACACGCTGGAGCACCAGCTTCTGAAGGCGGATGCCGCCGGCATCGTGACCGCGGTGGATGCCGAGGCTGGCCAGGTCGTAGCCGTGGGCCAGTCCGTGGTGCGGGTGGCCCAGGCGGGCGATGTCGAGGTGCTGGTGAACGTCCCGGAGCGCGACCTTTCGCGGGTGCGGGAAGGCACGAGCTGGACCGTGACGCTGGCCGGCATACCCGGGCGACAGTGGCAGGCGAGCCTGCGCGAGCTGTCCCCGGCCGCCGATCCCGCCTCGCGCACCTACGCCGCGCGGCTCTCCCTTCGCGGCGACACCGCCGCCGTCGCCCTCGGCATGAGCGCCGTGGCCACCGCCGAGGGCGCGGGCGGCTCGCACATCCAGGTGCCGATCACGGCGCTGCACAGCCGCGAAGGGACGGCCAAGGTCTGGATCGTGGATCCGGCCACGGCCACGGTGCAGTCGCGACCGGTCACCCTGGGCGCGCTCCTCGACGACGCGGTCGTGATCGAGCAGGGCCTGCGGGGCGGCGAGACCGTGGTCACGGCTGGCGCGAACCTGCTTCGCGAGGGCCAGAAGGTGAGGGCGGCAGCATCGAGCCAGGCAGCCGCGCGGTGATCGCGGCGTTGCACGCGGGGCGGCCGTGAACGGCAAGCCGGCCTCGCGCTTCAACCTGTCGGCGCTCGCCCTGCGCTACCCGCAGGTGACCGCGTTCGCGCTGATCGTGGTTGCCATCGCCGGCACGCTCGCGTTCCTGCAGCTCGGCCAGCGCGAGGACCCCGACTTCACCTTCCGGGCGATGGTGGTGCGCACCCTGTGGCCGGGCGCCACCACGGAGCAGATGGACCAGCAGGTCACCGACCGCATCGAGAAGAAGCTGCAGGAGGTGCCGTACTTCAAGTGGACTCGCAGCTACTCCAAGCCGGGCGAATCGCTGATCGTGCTCGAGCTGCAGGAGCATGCGCCGCCGGAGGAGGTGCCCGGGATCTGGTACCAGGTGCGCAAGAAGGTCGGCGACATCCGCGCCACGCTGCCGCAGGAGGTGATCGGGCCGTTCTTCAACGACGAGTTCGGCGACGTCTTCGGCACCATCTATGCGGTCACCGGCGACGGCTTCAGCATCCCCGAGCTCAAGCGCCATGCCGAAAACATCCGCCAGGAGCTGCTGCGGGTGCCGGACGTCGCCAAGGTCGAGCTGATCGGCACGCAGGACGAGCGGATCTACGTGGAGATCTCGACCGCCCGGATGGCCACCCTCGGCATCGACCCCAACCGCATCGCCGAGCAGCTGGTGGCGCAGAACGTCGTGGCCCCGGCCGGCACCGTCCACACCCCGACGCGCAGCGTGCCGCTGCGGGTGACCGGCCAGTTCGATACGGTCCGCGAGATCGAGGAGCTGCGGCTGTCGGTAGGCGGCCGGGTCATCCGCCTGGGCGACATCGCGCGGGTGACCCGCGGGCTGGTCGATCCGCCGGTCTACACCATGCGCTACGGCGGCCAGCAGGCGATCGGCATCGCCGTCTCGATGACGCGGCGGGGCGACGTGCTCGAGCTCGGCGACAACCTCGCGTCAACGATGGAGCGGCTGCGCGCCGACCTGCCGGTCGGCTTCGAGTTCGCCAAGGTCTCGGACCAGCCGCGCATCGTGCGGGGCGCGGTCGGCTACTTCGTGCGTGCGCTGCTCGAGGCGGTGGCGATCGTGCTGGTGGTGAGCTTCATCAGCCTGGGCCTGCGCGCCGGCATGGTGGTGGCGCTCACCATCCCGCTGGTGCTGGCGGCGACGTTCCTCGGCATGGCGATCTTCGGCATCGACCTGCACCGGGTCTCCACCGGCGCGCTGGTGATCGCCCTCGGCCTGCTGGTGGACGACGCCATGATCGCGGTCGAGATGATGGCGCGCAAGCTGGAGGAGGGGCTGGACAAGCTCGCGGCCGCGACCTTCGCCTACACCAGCACCGCGTTCCCGATGCTCACCGGCACCCTGGTCACCGCGGCCGGCTTCCTGCCGATCGCGACCGCCCGCTCGGCGACCGGCGAGTACACCTTCGCGATCTTCGCCGTGGTGACGCTCGCGCTGCTGATCTCCTGGGTGATGGCGGTGATGGCCACGCCCTTCATCGGCAGCTACCTGCTGCGCGAGCAAGTCGGCGCCGGCCATCCCGTGTTCGACACCCGCTTCTACCGGGGTCTGCGCGCGCTGATCGACTGGTGCATGCGCCGCCGCTGGATCACGCTCGCGGCGACGGTGGCCGCGATGGCGCTCGGCGTCCTCGGCATGCAGGCGACCGAGAAGCAGTTCTTCCCCGCGTCCGATCGCGCCGAGATCCTGGCGGAGCTGTGGCTGCCGGAAGGCGCGAGCCTCGCCGCCACCCAGGAGCAGGCCGAGTCGCTGGAGCGCTACCTGGCGGGGAGCCCGGACGTCGCCACCTATGTCGCCTACGTCGGCAACGGCTCGCCACGCTACTTCCTCTCGCTCGACCAGCAACTCTTCCGGCCGAACTTCGCCCAGTTCGTCATCCTGACCCCGGACGTGGAGAGCCGCGAGCGGCTGCTGCCCGCGCTGCGGGAACGCCTGACGGAGCACTTCCCGGGCGTGCGCAGCCGGGTGTACCGCACGCCGCTCGGTCCGCCGGTCGCCTATCCGATCCAGCTGCGAGTGCTGGGACCGGAGCCGCTCGAGCTCAAGCGGATCGGCGCCCGGCTCGCCGAGGTGGTGCGCGCCAATCCGCACGCGATCGACACCCATCTCGACTGGGGGGAACGCTCGCCGGCGGTGCGCATCGAGGTCGACCAGGACAAGGCCCGCGCCATCGGCCTGTCGAGCGCACAGGTCGCCCGGGTGGTGGGTGGGGCGGTTGCCGGCGCGACCATCGGGACGCTGCGCGAGGACGACCTGCTGATCGACGTGGTGCTGCGCGCGCCGCCGCAGGAGCGCACCCGGCTCTCCGCGTTGCCGTACCTGCAGGTCCGCACCGCGACCGGCGCCAGCGTGCCGCTCTCGCAGATCGCCCGCATCACCGAGGTGATGGAGGAGCCGATCATCTGGCGGCGCAGCCGCACGCCCAACCTGACCGTCCGGGCGGACCTGGTCGACGGCGTTCAGGCGCCGGACATCGCCGCCCGGATGCAGCCGGAGATCGACCGCCTGGCAGCCACGCTGCCGCCCGGCTACCGGATCGAGACCGGCGGGCCGGCGGAGGACAACGCGCAGGCCCAGGCCTCCATCGCGGCCGGGATGCCGATGATGCTGGCGATCGTGGTCGGGCTGCTGATGCTCCAGCTGCACCGCTTCTCGCTGGCCGCGATGGTGCTGGTGACAGCGCCGCTCGGCATCATCGGCGTGGCGACCGCGCTGCTGCTGTCGGCGCGGCCGTTCGGCTTCGTGGCGATGCTCGGCACCATCGCGCTGGGCGGCATGATCATGCGCAACACCGTCATACTGATCGACCAGATCCGGCAGGACGAGGCCGCCGGGCATTCGCCCTGGGAGGCGGTGCGCGAATCGGCCGTGCGGCGCTTCCGTCCGATCGCCCTGACCGCGGCGGCGGCCATCTTCGCCATGGTGCCGCTCTCGCGCGACGTGCTGTGGGGCCCGATGGCGTTCGCCATCATGGGCGGCCTCTTCTTCGCCACCATCCTTACGGTGCTCGCGGTGCCGGCGCTCTATGTCGCCTGGTATCGGCTGCGACCGCCGCCGGATGCATCCGAGCCCGCCGAGACCGCCGCATAGCCGGAGCTTTCGTCCACCGGACGGATGGCTGCACGAGGCGATCAGATAGAATTATGGAATCCTCGGCTGAACCGGCGGGGACCCCCGCGGCTGTGGCGAAATTGGTAGACGCACCAGATTTAGGTTCTGGCGCCGAAAGGTGTGAAGGTTCGAGTCCTTTCAGCCGCACCATTGCCTGCAG
>JAEWGX010000023.1 GCA_023388075.1 Pseudomonadota bacterium | reverse complement strand
GGCTCAGGTGGCGTGCCGGCCGCGGCCGAGGGCCTGGACAGCGCGGCCGCGGCGCGCTTCGACCGGCTGCGTGCGTGGCGATCGACGCAGGCCCAGGCCGCGGGCGTGCCCGCCTACGTCATCTTCCACGACGCGACGCTGCGGGAGATCGCGCGCAATCAGCCGCGCGAGCTGGAGGAGCTGGCCGCGATCGGTGGCGTGGGCACGCGCAAGCTGGAACGCTACGGTGCCCAGCTGCTCGCGGCGGTCGGCGGGGACGCGGGCGACGGAACCGCGCCGGGTGCCGGCCTGTCCGCGGACGACGCCTTGTCCGGGGACGCCTCCTGAGCGGACGTCCGCGTCCAGAGGGACGCCGCCCGGAAGGGCAGCAGCGCCGAGAGGGGGTCGACTCAGCCGAGAGGACGCCGGCTCGGGAGAGGACCCTGGCTCAGTTCAGGGCCTGGGCGAGCGGCAGGGCGGCATTGCCGGTCGGCGTCGTCCCACGCGCCATGGCGGCCTCGCGGCGCGCCTGCTCGAAGACCTTGCCCCACTGTGGATGGCCGGCCTCGGTGGCCGCGAGCCGGAAATCCGGGGCGATGCGCAACAGCTCGGCGAAGGTCTGGCGACAGAGATCCGGCCGGTTCGACAGGCAATGGCTGAACGCCAGGTACTTGCGGGCGGTGACCTGGGTCTGCAGCGAAGCCTTCCAGATCTCCTCGGATGTCATCAGCGTCCGGATGGCGGCCACGTAGTTGCCCTGGTCGTAGTGGGCGATGCCTTCGGCGAGTTGCCGCTGGGCGGCGCTGCCGGGGCCGTCGTCGACGCCGAGCGAGGCGCACGCCGCCGTCGTCAGTGCGAGGGCGAACGCGGCGGCACGGATGGCGAGGGCACGGATCGCGGCGCCCCAGGATGGGACACCGCCTGCGCGGATCGTCGGGTTCTGCATGGCGGCCTCGGGTGGTGATTCAGAACTGATGTTGGAGGGTGACGGGACGTCCGGGCTGGACCTCGATCGTCCGGGTGACTGGCGCCGCAGCGGGATTGCGCAGCTCGATGGTGTGCCGGCCTGCGGGCAGCGCGAGCTCCTTGAGCGGCGGGCTCACGCCTCGCTTCACCCCGGCCACACGGATCTCCGCCCACGGCTTGATCGCCAGTCGCACCGTGCCGTTGCCGGCAGCCGGCCGCGGCGGCTGGGCGGGCTCGGCGGCCGACGGCTGCCGGATGGCCGGCTGCGCCACGGCAGCCGTGGCCTTGGCGGGCGCGGGCGGGGGAGACGCGGCCGTGGCGGGCGCGGGCTCGGCGAGCGCCGGCTGGGCGGGCGCTGTCGCGACAGGGACTGTCGCGGCAGGCGCGGGCTGCGTCGCGGGGCCGGGTTGCGCAAGCGGACCGGGCTGCGCGACCTCGGCGATCGTGCCGGCTGTCGTCTGTGGCCCTGGAGCAGCCGGTCCTGGCGAAGGGCTCGTGGAGAAGCTCATCCAGCCGCCCGCCGCGACGGCGACGGCGAGCACGGCGGCCCCGGCAACGAGCGGCAGAGAGGCGAGGCTCGCGCCCCGGGCCGATCCCGCGCGCCGGCTGCCGGCTGGAGCCGGCGCGTCCCGCATCGCCGGCTGCTCGATGCTCGCCGCCTTCGTCGGCGTGCGCGCCGCTGCTTCGTCCGCCCAGAGCGCCGCCCTGAATTCCGCTATCGAGCGCGGCCTGTCGTCCGGCTGCAGCGAGAGGCCCCGGTCGATCGCCTGCAGGAAGGCATCGCCGAAGCCCGCGGGTCGCGCCTGCGCGAGCGATGCGACGCTGTCGCGCATGACGCGCGATGCGGACGCCGGCGGCGGCCGCCCCGTGATGGCGAAGTAGAGCACCGCGGCGATCGCATAGATGTCGGTCCATGGGCCCTGGCGGAAGCGCGGATCGTCGGAGTACTGCTCGATCGGCGCGTACCCGGGCTTCAGCATGACCGTCATCGCCTGTGCGTCGTCGCCGATCACGCGGCGCGCGGCGCCGAGGTCGAGCAGCACGGCTGAACCGTCCTTGAGCACCAGGATGTTGTCCGGCGCGACATCGCGGTGGTAGCAATCCTCCGCGTGCATGTGGCCGAGCGCATCCAGCAGCGGTGCGATCGTCGTGCGCAGCCACTCCTGGGTGACGACGCCCGGATGCCGGCGGAGGTACTCGGTCAGGGTCGCGCCATCGTAGTAGGGCATCGCCATGTACGCGGTGCCGTTCTGCTCCCAGAAGCGCAGCACCTCGACCAGGCCGGGATGCTTGAAGCGCGCCAGCATGCGCGCCTCGTTGATGAAGCTGCGCCGGCCCAGCTCGAATATCTGGGACTGGCCGGCCGTGAGGGGGCGCACGGTCGCGCTGGCGTCGCGGCCGGCAAGATGGGCCGGCATGTACTCCTTGATGGCGACCGGCCGCTGCAGCGACAGGTCGCGCGCGAGGTAGACGATGCCGAAGCCACCCTGGCCGATCACGGCCCGGATATCGAACTCCTGCAGGCGGGTGCCCGCCGGCAGCGGCGACGGTCCCACCGTCTCGAGCTGAGGGCGTTGCGGGACGATGCTCGCGCCGCCGCCGCCGAGAGCGGCCGGGTCCATCATCGCGGTGTCGATCGGATCCTTCATGACTGGCAGGCCAGCAGGGGTGCGAGGTCCACGCGCTCGTCGAGCCAGTGCTCGATCGGCCGTGCGCGCGAGAAGACGTAGCCCTGGGCGTAGTCCACGTCGAGCTCGATCAGGGCCTGCAAGGTGGCGGTGTCCTCCACCCACTCCGCAAGGCACTTCATGCCCAGCTCGCGGCCCACCTGCTGGATCGCGCGCACGATCCCCTGGTGCTTGCCGCCGTTGGCGAGCCCGTTGATGAACTGGCCGTCGATCTTCAGAAGCGATGCGGGCAGCTCCTTCAGGTAGGCGAACGACGTATAGCCGGCACCGAAATCGTCCAGCGCGATCGAGGCGCCGATCGCATGCATCTCGTCGACGAAGCGGCGCGTGCTGGTGATGTCGTAGAGCGCCACGGATTCGGTGATCTCCAGGCACAGGCGCGAGGCGATCGCCCGGTGCTCGCGCAGCAGCGAGATCGCGTCCGCGACGAAGCGCTCGTCGTTGAGCGACATGCCGCTCAGGTTCACGCAGACGAAGCCGAGCGCCATCGCATGGCCCGGGTGGTCGGCCAGGTGGTTCACGGTGCGCGTGAGCATGAAGCGGTCGATCGCCGGCATGGCGCCCTGGCGCTCGGCCGCCGCGAGCAGACGCGACGGCAGCTCGATGCGGCCGTGCTCGTCCTCGGTGCGCAGCAGCACCTCGTACGAGAGCACGCCGGAGCCGCCCTTGAGCGGCACGATGGGCTGGGCATAGAGGCGCATCCGCTCGGTCGGAAGCCGGAAGCGGAGCTGCGTGCCGTAGAGCTTCTCGGCGCGGTAGTTGAGCAGCGCCTCGTGGCCGGCGTCGAGCGCGGTGATCCGGCCACGGCCGGCGCGCTTGGACTGCGCGCAGGCCTCGTCGGCGTAGGCGAGCAGCTCGCGGGTCTGCATGCCGGGGGGCGCCTCGATCACGCCGATGCTCGCTTCCACGTTGAGCTGCATGCCCTCGTAGTCGACGGTCTCGCGGGTTAGCGAAGCGAACACGCGCTGCGCCTGCGCCTTGGCGGCCGCGAGATCGAAGCCGGGCAGCACCGCCATGAACTCGTCGCCGCCGATGCGGCCGACCGTCGCGGGAGGCGGCAACTGCGCAGCGAGCCTTCGCGCGACCTCCAGCACGATCGCGTCGCCCGCGGCGTGACCGAAGACATCGTTGATCGTCTTGAAGCGGTCGAGATCCACGTAGAGGAAGGAGGCATGGTCACGCTCGCTCAGCGAGCCGAGCAGCTTGTCGATCTCGCGCTCCAGACCGCGGCGGTTCAGGCAGTGCGTGAGGAAGTCGTGGTGCGCGATGTGCTCGAGCGTCGCGGCGAGCCGGCTGCGCTCGGAGACGTCGCCGAAGCTCAGCTCGATGTCGGAGCCCGCTGCCATCGCGTCGACCGCATAGGTGCGGACTTCTCCGCCCGCCTCGATCCGCAGCTCGCTGCGATGGCGTCCGTGCTCGCCCACCGCGGCCAGCAGCGCGGCGGTGGCCCGCTCGCCCAGGACCGCCGAGAGCGGATTGAGCCGTCCCTGTTCCAGCAGGTGGCCGAAGGCCTCCTGCGCCATCTCGTTCCAGCGCAGCACGTTGCCCTGCGTGTCCACCGAGACCAGCGCGATGGGCACGGAATAGTAGACGTGCCGGTACTTTCGCGCCGATTCGATGAGCTTGTCCTGGGCGACGTCGAGCGAGCCTCGTGCCGACGCGGCGGCCACCGAGACGGCGGCGCCCCAGCCCAGCGCTGCCAACGCGGCCGCGCCCACCAGCACGAGCGAGAGCGCGGTGGTGATCCCGCCGGCGGCAGCGGCGAGCGCCAGTGCGATCGCGGGGGTGAGTGCACCCAGCCCGGCCAGGTACCAGTGGATCTCGCGGCTGGCGGTGGCGCGCAACACCTGCAGGCTTCCCACGGTGAGCGCCACGATGCCCGGCACGACGGCGACGATGGCCGCCGGGACCGGAACGCCGGGGGTCGCGCCCGCGACGAGCGTGAGGAAGAAGGCGCCTGCCGGCGTCGCGAGTCGCAGCGACGAGCGGGTCGCCCTTCCGACGAGCTCCTCGCCGAACAGGCGACGGAACAGGCTCGCGCCGGCGACGACCACCAGCACGGCTGCTCCCGCCTGCAGGCGCGGCAGCAGCCCGGGCTCGAGCCATGCCGGCAAGCCGGTGGCCGCGCCCGCGCCAAGGGCCACCATCGCGAGCACGGCGGCCAGCCAGGCGCCGAAGACCACCTTCGCATCCCGCCGTGCGACCGCGTCGGCGCGACTGATGAAGGAATGGCTGAATGGCACGCACGCTCCCATGTGATGGCAGAGGTCCTCCGGCCGCTCGCCGTGGACCGCAAGAGCATGCCCGCTCGTCGAAGGGGGGCTGAGGAGCAGTTGACGGTCGGGGGATACCCGAGGATGCGCGGTCGCCCGCCCCGATGGCCGGCGGGGTGGCCGTGAAATCGTTCCGGTTCTCGCCCCGGTCCGGACCGGCGCGTGCGTCGTGTTATCGTCCCCTGTCCACATGGACCCCCGGCGAGGACGATGAGCATCGAACTGCACACCTGGAATACGCCCAACGGACGCAAGATCAGCGTGGCCCTCGAGGAGATGGGCCTGCCCTACGAGGTGCGCGTCGTCGACATCACCCGCGACCAGCAGTTCGCGCCGGAGTTCCTCGCGATCAGCCCGAACAACAAGATCCCGGCGATCGTGGACAGGGACGGCCCGGGGGGCGAGCCGATCAGCGTCTTCGAATCCGGCGCCATCCTCCTCTACCTCGCCGAGAAGACCGGCCGCTTCATGCCAGCGGACCTGCGGGCACGGATCCCGGTGCTGGAGTGGCTGATGTTCCAGATGGGCAGTTTCGGGCCGATGCCGGGGCAGGTGCATCACTTCGCGGCGCTGAAGAACGAGCAGGATCGCCGCTACGGCCTGGAGCGCTACTCGAAGGAAACGCACCGGCTCTATGGGGTGATGGATCGGCGCCTCGCCACGCACGAGTTCTTCGCGGGCGACATCTCCATCGCCGACTTCGCCATAGTGGGCTGGGCCTGGCGTCACGAGCGCCACAAGGTGGAGCTCGCCCGCTATCCCAACGTGCAGCGCTGGTACGAAGCGATGATGGCGCGGCCGGGAACCGGCCGCGGTTTCGAGGTCGCGCTGAGCTGACCATGAAACGGTCCCTGCGGTCACTGCGCTCGCTGCCCCCCGAAGGGGCCCGTCGTCGGTGGCTTCGGGCGGCCGCGCGCCACTGATGACGGGCAGCGTCGTCACGGCCGACTTCGTCGTCATCGGCGCCGGGATCGCCGGCGCGTCGGTCGCCTGCTGGCTCGCGCCGCATGGGCGTGTGGTCGTGCTGGAACGGGAGTCGCAACCCGGGTACCACACCACCGGGCGCTCGGCGGCGCTCTTCATGGAGAGCTACGGCACGCCGCAGGTGCGCGCGCTCACGATGGCGAGCCGGTCCTTCCTGGAGAGCCCGCCGGACGGCTTCTCCGAGCACCCGTTGCTCGGTCCGCGCGGCGCCATGATGGTCGCGACCACCGGGCAGGAGGCCCTGCTGGAGGAGGGCTGGCAGGTGCTCGCCAGCGTGACCGAACGGGGGCGCCTGCTCGATGCCGACGAAGCCTGTGCGCTGGTGCCGGTGCTGCGCCGTGAGCTGCTCGCCGGCGCGATCCACGAGCCCGATGCCGCCGACATGGACGTGCACGCCATCCACCAGGGCTTCCTGCGCATGGCGCGGCGCGCCGGCGGCAGGCTGGTGTGCAACGCCGAGGTGACGTCGCTTTCGCGCGCGGGCGGCCGCTGGCGGATACACGCGGGCGGCAGCGACTACGAGGCGCCGATCGTGATCAACGCCGCCGGAGCCTGGGTCGACCGGATCGCGGCGCTGGCCGGCGTGCCGCCGATCGGCATCGAGCCGCGTCGCCGCGCCGCCTTCGTCTTCGCCCTGCCGGAGGGCCTCGATGCTTCGCGCTGGCCCATGACGGCCGGCATCGCGGAGGACTGGTACATCAAGCCCGACGCCGGCATGATGCTCGGCTCGCCGGCCAACGCCGACCTGGTCGAGCCGCACGACGTGCAGCCCGAGGAGCTCGACATCGCGCTGGCCATCGATCGTATCCAGGCCATGACCACCCTGACCATTCGCAGGCCGGCCCGGACCTGGGCCGGCCTGCGCTCCTTCGTCCCCGACGGCGACCTCGTCGGCGGGTTCGATCCGCAGGCGGAGGGGTTCTTCTGGCTGGCCGCGCAGGGCGGCTACGGTATCCAGACCGCCGCCGCGATGGGCGAGGCCTGTGCAGCGCTCGCGCGGGGCGAGCCCGTCACGTCGCGGCTCGCCGCGTTCGGCCTGTCCGCCGCGATGCTCGGCCCGGCGCGGCTGCGCGCCGCGACCCGGGGGTAGGGCGGCCATGCGCGTCTTCAGCGGCTGCCTCGCCACGGAGACCAACACCTTCGCCCCGATGCCCACCGGGCTCGCGTCCTTTCGCGATCGCGGCTACTTCCCCGCCGGCAAGCATCCGGCGCACTTCTTCCACTTCGCCGCGCCGACCTGGGCCGCCCGCGAGCGCGGCAGGCCTGCCGGTTGGGAGCTGGTGGAAGGCATGGTGGCCGGCGCCCAACCGAGCGGCACCACCACCCGCGCAGCGTACGAGTCCCTGCGCGACGAGCTGCTTGCGGACCTGCGCAGCGCGCTGCCGGTCGACATGGTCCTGCTCGGCCTGCACGGCGCCATGGTCGCCGACGGCTACGAGGACTGCGAGGGCGACCTGCTCGCGCGGGTGCGCGCCCTCGTCGGCCCGGACGTCGTGGTGGGCGCGGAGCTGGATCCGCACAATCACCTGAGCGCGGCGATGGTCGCCTCCGCGGACCTGCTGATCGCGTACAAGGAATATCCGCACACCGATGCGCTGGAGCGCGCGCGCGAGCTGGTCGATCTCTGCGCCGCCACGGCGGGGGCGCAGGTGCGGCCGATCTCGTCGGTGGTGGACTGCGAGATGATCGTCACCATCCACACCTCGCGCGACCCCGCGCGTGCCTTCGTGGATCGGATCCAGGCGCTCGAGGGCCGGGACGGCGTTCTCTCGATCTCCATCACGCACGGCTTTGCCTGGGGCGACGTGCCGGACATGGGAACCAAGGTGCTGGTCTATATGGACGGCAACCAGGACGGTGCGCGCGCCCGCGGCGACGCGCTGGCGCGGCAGCTCGCCGACGAGCTGATCGGCATGCGCGAAGCGCTCGCCGTGCGCTTTCCCGATATCGATACCGCGCTGGACGAGGCGCTCGCGTTCGACGGCGGACCGGTGATCCTGTCCGACGGGGCCGACAATCCGGGCGGCGGGGCGGCGGGCGACGCCACCTTCATCCTTGCCCGGATGCTGGAGCGCGGCATCGGCGACGCCGCGGTCGGGCCGTTCTGGGATCCGGTGGCGGCTCGCATCGCCATCGAGGCCGGGGTGGGCGCGCGGCTGGCGCTGCGGATCGGGGGCAAGGTGGGCCCCCTTTCCGGCGATCCGCTCGACCTGGATTGCACCGTGCTGGCGGTGCATCCGGCGCTCGTGCAGACGGGCCTCTCCGGTGCGCCGGCCGAGATGGGTCCGTCCGCGCTGGTTCGCGCCGGCGGCATCGACATCCTGCTCGTCACGCTGCGCAACCAGGCCATCGGGACGGATCTCTTCACGGGGATGGGCTGCGATCTGGCGGGCAGGAAGCTCGTCGTGGTGAAATCGTCGCAGCACTTCCACGCCGCGTACTCGAAGCTCGGCGGACCGGTGATCTACGTCGGCGCGCCAGGCTCCGTGACGATCGATCCCTCGACGCTCGAGTACCGCAGGATCAGGCGACCCAAGTGGCCGCTCGACCGGTGAATGAAGAGGGACGCGAGACGGGAAGTCAACGGACGGGCAGTATTGGGGAAGGACTCGAACAAGGGAGGAAGGAGATGAAGACAGGCATGATGGCCGCGGTCTCGACTGCCGCGGCGCTTTCGCTCGGGGTACTGCTGGGGGCGGCAAGCCCGCCCGCGGCGGCCCAGGGCAAGACCTTGCGGGTGGTCGCGCACGCGGACGTGAAGATCCTGGATCCCAGCTTCACCACGGCCTACATCACGCGCAACTTCGGGTACATGGTGTACGACATGCTGTTCGGGCTCGACGAGAAGGGCGAGCCCCAGCCGCAGATGGTGGAGCAATACACCCGCTCCGACGACGGCAAGGCGTGGCGATTCACCCTGCGCGAGGGCCTGAAGTTCTCCGACGGCAAGCCGGTGACCGCGGCCGATGCCGTGGCATCCATCGAGCGCTGGTCGTCGCGGGACAACGTGGGCCGGGCGATGAACGCGGCCGGGGCCCAGTGGAAGGTGGAGGACGAGCGCAGCTTCTCGCTCGCGCTGGCGCAGCCGTTCGGCATGGTGCTGCACGGCCTCGCCAAGCCCTCCGGCTATCCGCCGGTGATCATGCCCGAGCGGCTTGCCAAGACACCGACCACGGCGCCGCTCACGGAAGTGGTCGGCTCCGGTCCGTTCCTCTTCAAGCGCGACGAGTGGGCGCCCGGCAACAAGGTGGTGTTCGTCCGCAACCCGGACTACGTGCCCCGGACGGAGGCCCCCAGCGTTCTGGCCGGCAGCAAGAAGCCCGCGTTCGACCGGGTCGAGTGGCTTTACCTGCCCGACGCCAACAGCGCCATCGCGGCGCTCCGCAACGGCGAGGTGGACTACATCGAGCAGGTGCCGCCGGACTTCATCGCGCCGCTGCGCGCCGACCCGAACCTGATGATCGGTGCTTCGGGCGCATACCAGGGCTTCATGGTGATGAACCACCTGCACCCGCCCTTCGACAACGTGAAGGCGCGCCAGGCGATGCTGCACGCGGTGGAGCAGGAGCGCTTCGTGGCCGGCATGGGGTACGCGCCGGAGATGCGCCTGGCGTGGTGCCACACCTACTTCATCTGCGGGGGCGCCAATGAGACCGACGCCGGCGCGGAGCAGTTCCGCAAGCCGGATATCGCCAAGGCGAAGAAGCTGCTCGCAGAGAGCGGCTACAAGGGCGAGAAGGTGGTCCTGCTGGTGCCGACGGACATCACCTACCTGAACGCCGAGGCGCTGGTGGCGGCGCAGGCCATGCGCAGCATCGGCATCCAGGTCGACATGCACAGCATGGACTGGGCCTCCGTCGCCGCGCGGCGCGCGAAGAAGGAGGCGCCGTCGGCGGGCGGCTGGAACATGTACCTGACGGTGGCCGGCGAGTTCGACGTGGATTCGCCCATCACCAACGCCTATCTCAGCGCCGCCTGCGGCAACTCGCTGCCGGGGTGGCCCTGCGACAAGGAGCTGGACGAGCTGCGCACGGCCTGGCTGCGCGAGCTGGATCCGGGCAAGCGCCGGGGCCTGCTCGACGCCTTCCAGAAGCGTGCCTTCGAGGCCGTGCCCTACATCAGCGTGGGCCAGTACTGGGCGGCCTTTGCGGCCCGCAAGGATCTCAGGAACCTGGACCGGATGAAGCGCGGCCTGCCCACCGTCTGGATGCTGGATCGGTAGATGTGGTTCGTCGTCCGCCGCCTGCTCGCCACCATCCCCGTCATGGCGGTGGTGGCGGTGGTGGTGTTCCTGCTGATCCACCTCTCGCCCGGGGATCCCGCGGCGCTGATCGCGGGCGACCTCGCCACGGGCGAGGACATCGCCCGGTTGCGCGTGGCGCTCGGGCTGGACCAGCCGCTGTGGCGGCAGTTCCTGCTCTGGCTGGGGCGCCTCGCGCAGGGTGATCTAGGGACTTCGATCTTCACCAACGTGCCGGTGACCGGACTGCTGGCGCAGCGGCTCGAGCCCACGCTCGCGATCGCGGTGGTGACGATGGCGATCACCATGATGGTCTCGGTGCCGCTCGGCACGCTGGCGGCGTACCGCGCCGGTTCCTGGGTGGACCGGCTGATCATGCTCTTCTCGGTGCTCGCCTTCTCCGTGCCGGTCTTCCTGGTCGGCTACCTGCTGATCCACAGCTTCTCCATCCAGCTCGGCTTGCTGCCGGTGCAGGGCTACCGGCGAATCTCGGAAGGCATCGGCCCGTGGTTCGCCAGCCTGATCCTGCCCTGCGTGAACCTCGCCCTGGTGTACATCGCGCTGGTCACCCGCATGACGCGCGCGACGGTGCTGGAGGTGCTCTCCGAGGACTACATCCGAACCGCGCGCGCCAAGGGACTGGGCGTGGGGGCGGTGCTCGGGCATGCGCTGCGCAATGCCGCCATCCCGATCGCGACCACCATCGGCGTGGGTATCGCGCTGCTGATCGGCGGGGTCGTGGTGACCGAAACCGTCTTCGCCATTCCCGGCATCGGTCGGCTGGTGGTGGACTCGGCCCAGCATCACGACTATCCGGTGATCCAGAGCGTGCTGCTCCTCTCGGCCGGCGCCTACGTGCTGATCAACCTGCTGATCGACTTGAGCTACCGCCTCTTCGATCCGCGCATCCGCTACTGAGCGGCATGTCGAGCACGCTGCCCGCCGCTGCTGTCGTCCCGGTCCCGGACGAGCCGCCCTTCGTCGCGCCGCGCTGGCGCTGGCTGCGCAAGCATCCCACGCTCGTGCTCGGCGCCGTGCTGCTGGCGGCGATCGTCGTGCTGTCGATCGGGGCGCCATGGATCGCCACCCACGATCCGCAGGACATCGATCCGCTCGCGCGCCTGAAGCCGCCGACCGCGGAGCACTGGTTCGGGACGGACGCCCTCGGCCGCGACGTGTTCAGCCGCGCGGTCTGGGGCGGACAGGTATCGCTCGTCACGGGGCTCGGCGTCGCGGGGCTCGCCACCGTCTTCGGCGTGGTGATCGGCCTCTTCGCCGGCTTCGTCCGGGCGGCCGATGGTGCGGTGATGCGCATCATGGACGGCCTGATGGCGATTCCCGGCATCCTGCTCGCCATCGCGCTGATGTCGGTGATGCGACCGAGCCTCGCCACCGTCATCATCGCGATCACCATTCCGGACATCCCGCGCGTGGCGCGGCTGGTGCGCTCGCTCGCGCTCACGCTGCGCGAGCAGCTCTACGTGGAGGCCGCGCATGCGGTCGGCACGCGCCTGCCCACGATCCTGTGGCGGCACGTGCTCCCCAACATGATGCCGCCGCTGGTGGTGCAGGCGACGTTCATGGCCGCTGCCGCGATGCTCGCCGAGGCGGCGCTTTCCTTCCTCGGGGTGGGCGTGCCCGCGCAGCAGATGCCGAGCTGGGGCAACATGATGGCGGAGGGCCGCAACTTCTTCGCGGTTGCCTTCCACATCATCCTGTATCCGGGCATTCTCCTCGCGACGATGGTGCTCGCCACCAACCTGCTGGGCGACGGCCTGCGCGATGCGCTGGACCCACGCCTCGCGCGCCAGCTATAGAGCCTCGACCCATGAGCGGCGCGCAATCGGCAAGGGCAGGCGGTCCGGATGCGCCGTTGCTGGAGGTGAGCGGCCTGCGCACCTGGTTCGATACGCTCAACGGGCGGGTGCGCTCGGTGGACGGCGTCGACCTGCGCCTCGATGCCGGACGCACGCTCGGCGTGGTCGGCGAGTCCGGCTGCGGCAAGAGCGTGACCGCGCTGTCGATCATGCGGCTCGTGCCCACGCCGCCCGGGCAGCACCAGGGCGAAGTACGCCTGCGCGGCGTAGACCTGATGCGCCTCGGCGAGCGGGACATGCGCCGGATTCGCGGCAACCGCATCTCCATGATCTTCCAGGAGCCCATGACCTCGCTCAACCCGGTGCTGACGGTGGGCCGCCAGATCGCCGAGACCGTGCGCCTGCACCGCAAGGTGGGCAAGGCGGAGGCACTGGAACGGGCGGTCGAGATGCTGCGGGTCGTGCAGATCCCGGTGCCGGAGCGACGGGTCCGGGAGTATCCGCACGAGCTTTCCGGCGGCATGCGCCAACGCGTCATGATCGCCATGGCGCTCGCCTGCGACCCCGAGGTGCTGATCGCAGACGAGCCCACCACTGCGCTGGACGTCACCATCCAGGCGCAGATCCTCGACCTCATCGCGCGGCTGCAGGCTACGTTCGGCATGGGGGTGATGCTGATCACGCACGACCTCGGGGTCGTGGCGGAGACCTGTGACCGCGTGGTGGTGATGTATGCCGGCCGCAAGGTGGAGGAGGCCGACGTGATCGATCTCTTCGATGCGCCCCTGCATCCCTACACCCGGGCACTGATGGCGTCGATGCCGTCGATGAATGCCAGCGCGGCCCGGCTCGCCGAGATTCCGGGCATGGTCCCGGCGCCCACGGAGCTCGGCCGCGGATGCGCCTTCGCGGCGCGCTGCCCGCTCGCGCGCGAGCGCTGTCGCAGGGAGAGCCCCGCGCTCGCGAATCCGTCCGGCAGCCACCTGGTCGCGTGCTTCGCCGTGGCCGAAGGCTGGCCTGCCACCGAAGCGACCGCGGAGGTGGCGGGCTGATGCTGGCGCCGCCGTTGCTCGAGGTCACCGACCTGCGCAAGCACTATCACGCGCCGCGGCGCTGGCTCGGCTCGCAGTCGCCGCCGGTGCGGGCGGTCGACGGCGTGAGCTTTCAGGTCGCGCGCGGTGAAACGCTCGCGCTGGTCGGCGAGTCCGGCTGCGGAAAGACCACCACGGCGAAGTCGGTCATGCGGCTGATCGAACCGACGTCCGGCTCCGTGCGCCTCGAAGGCAGGGAGCTGGTCGGCCTGGCGCGCCAGGCGATGCGGCAGCATCGGCGCGACCTGCAGATCATCTTCCAGGACCCCTACGCGTCGCTGAACCCGCGGCTGACCGCCGGCGAGATCGTCGCGGAGCCGCTGCGCAACTTCGGAGGCGCCTCGGCGGGAGAGCGGCGGGAACGGGTGCAGTGGCTGTTCCAGCGCGTCGGGCTGCGGCCGGAGGGCACGCGCCGGTACGCCTACGAGTTCTCGGGCGGGCAGCGCCAGCGACTGGGCATCGCGCGGGCGCTCGCGTTGAATCCCAAGCTGATCGTCTGCGACGAGCCGGTCTCGGCGCTCGACGTCTCGGTGCAGGCGCAGGTGGTGAACCTGCTCATGGACCTGCAGGCCGAGCTCGGCATCGCCTACCTCTTCGTCGCCCACGACCTCGCCGTCGTGCGCCACATCAGCCATCGCGTGGCGGTGATGTACCTGGGCCACATCGTCGAGATCGCGGACCGGGACACGCTGTTCTCCGCTCCGCGCCATCCGTACACCGAGATGCTGCTCGCGGCGGTTCCCGTGCCGGACCCGCGCGTGCGCGCGAAGCGGCTGCTGCTGACCGGCGACCTGCCCAGCCCCGCCGATCCACCGCCGGGGTGCCGTTTCCACACCCGGTGCCCGCTCGCCCAGGCCATCTGCCGCGAGCAGGTGCCGCCACTCGAGCCGCGCGAGCCCCAGGACTCCCCTGGGGCCGCTGCCGAAGGGACCGGCGGCCGGCACTGGGTGGCCTGCCATTTCCGCTAGGGAGAGATGCGATGTCGACCGACCCAAGCCACTTCGACCTTCTGATCCGCGGCGGAACCGTGATCGACGGCACGCGTGCGCCGCGCTTCGACGCCGACGTCGGCGTGATCGACGGCCGCATCGCCGCCATCGGCGATCTCGCCGGCCACCAGGCCGATACGATCCTGGAGGCGGACGGCCGCATCGTCGCTCCCGGCTTCATCGACGCGCATACGCACGACGACCAGGCGGTGCTCACGCAGCCGGACATGTCCTTCAAGGTCTCCCAGGGCGTGACCACGGTGGTCGCGGGCAACTGCGGCGTGAGCGCCGCGCCGCTGCGGCCGGACATGGACCTGCCGATGCCGCTCAGCCTGATCGACGCGGCCGGGAGCACGCGCTTCGCCACCTTCGCCGACTACCTGCGGGCATTGCGGGAGACGCCTTCCTCGGTCAACGTCGCGGCGATGGTCGGTCATTCCACTCTGCGGGCGGTGACGATGCAGGGACTCGACCGCGAAGCGAGCGACGCCGAGATCGCCGCGATGCAGGCGCTGGTGGAGGAGGCGCTGCAGGCCGGCGCGATCGGCATGTCGACCGGCACCTTCTATCCGCCGGCGGCGAAGGCGACCACCGAGGAGATCATCGAGGTGGGGCGGCCGCTCAGCGGGCGCAATGCGCTCTACGTGACCCACATGCGCGACGAGGCCGACCATGTGATGGACTCCCTCGACGAGACCTTCCGCATCGGACGCGCCCTTCGAGTCCCGGTCGTGGTCTCGCATCACAAGCTGCAGAACGCCCAGAACTTCGGGCGCTCCGCCGAGACCCTGCCGTTCATCCAGGCCGCGATGAAGCACCAGTGCATCGGCCTGGACTGCTATCCCTACACGGCAGGGTCCACCATGATCCGCACCGACCGCGGCATGCTGGGCGGGCGCGTGCTGATCGCGACCAGCGAGCCGCATCCGGAGTGCGCCGGCCGGGAGCTGAGCGCGATCGCCGCCGAGTGGGGGGTGGAGCCGGAGGAGGCGGCACGGCGGCTGCAGCCGGGAAGCGCCATCTATTTCCTCATGGACGAGCAGGACGTGCGGAACATCCTCGCCTTCGAGCGCACGATGGTGGGCTCGGACGGCATTCCCCTTGGAGACAAGCCGCATCCGCGCCTGTGGGGCACCTTCCCGCGCGTGCTCGGCCACTACAGCCGCGACCTGGGGCTCTTCCCGCTCGAGACCGCGGTGTGGAAGATGACCGGGCTCACGGCCGACACCTTCGGCCTGGCGGGGCGCGGCAGCCTGAAGCAGGGCAACCACGCCGACATCGTGATCTTCGATGCCGGCACCGTGCTGGACGCCGCCACCTACGACGAGCCGACCAGGCCCGCGCGCGGCATCGACACCGTGATCGTGAACGGTGCCGTCACATGGCACGGCGGTGAGCACCGCGGCGCCCGCGCCGGCCAGGTGGTGCGGCGGACTCAGGCGGACGACCCGACTCGAATCGCACACCGCGAACGGAGGACGATCCAATGAGTGCCAAGGACTCGACGCTGCTCAGGCCACGGTGCGGTCGAGCAGCAGGTCCTGGCTGCGCACCATGCGGAACTCGCCGACCGATTCGCTGAAGTCCCAGCGCTGGGCACGGCAGACGAGCCCCTGCGGCGAATCGAGCGGCTGCAGGTAGCTGACGGAGTTGGGGATGCCGCCGCGAATGCGCGCGGAGACCGCGGTGCCGGCCTGCGCCACCCAGGCGGTGCGTGGCAGGTCCGGCAGGCGCTGACGCAGCGGCCGCAGGTAGGGCAAGTGGATGTGCCCGCCCATCACCAGGTCCGCGCCGGCGCGGACCCATTCGCGCACCGCCGCGTCGGCGCCGCGCAGCAGGTTCTTGTCGTCCTCGGGCCGGATCACGTGGACCGGGTGATGACAGGCGACGATCCGCACCTGGCCCGGCGCTGCCTGGCGCAACCGGTTCGCCACCTGCGCGATCTGGCGCCGCGACACCGCGCCCTGCTGGTGCCAATGCGGCATCACGGTGTTCACCCCGATGACCAGCAGGCGCGCCTCGTCGTGCACCGGCTCCAGCTCGTCTCCGAACGCGCCGCGAAAGCGACGGTACGGCGCGAACGCCCGCAGCGCGAGGTTGACCAGCGGAACGTCGTGGTTGCCCGGCACGACCACGGTCGCCGGCGCGTCGAGCGAACGCAGGAACTCGGCCGCGGCGCTGAACTGGGCAACGGTCGCGCGCTGGGTGATGTCGCCGGAGAGCACGACCACGGACGGCGAGAGCTCGCGCGCCAGCGCCCGCAACGCGTCGACCACGCGCGGCACCTCGGTGCCGAAGTGCGGATCCGAGATCTGGAGGAGTCCGGGGTGGGGCGTCATCGCGGCATGGCCGTGGCGTCTCCGATTCGGGCGGCGGTCGGCAGGCCGGTGTCCATCGGGGCATCGGCGGATCCGCTCCGCCCGGGCCGGCTTTCCTCGGACTCGAGCCCCGCGGCGGCCGCGTCGTCGGGCACGATGAGTTGCAGTGCATGGGGGCTGGGCCGGAACTCGAGCGGCAGCGTGAGCGAGACGATCTCGCCATCGGTGGCGACCTTGACTCGCGAGCGCGTGGTCGGTCGCGTGGACCCGACGACCAGCCGCTGGAAGGAGAAGGCGTGCACCTCCGGGGCTTCGCCCAGCCGTCCGAGCGCGCCGCGCGCGAGAAGGCGGATCGCAGCCAGGGTGTCGAGCGGCTCGGACGTGAGCGCGAGCAAGCGGCCGCGCTCCAGGCAGTCCGCTTCTTCGATACCCACCTGGTCGAGCTGCAGGCGGTTGTTGCCGACGAAGAGTGTCGGCGTGCGTTGCTTCCATTCGCGTCCGTCGGCCGCGAGCGCGAGGTCCAGCCGGTACGACCGGGTGAAGAGGGTCACCAGTGCGGACCACAGCGCGACCAGGCGGCTGCGTCCCAGGCGCCGCTTGTAGGCTTCGCGGTCTTCCAGCAGTCGCGGATAGAGGCCGAGGCTCGCGTTGACGAAGAAGACCCGGTCGTTCACCAGCCCTGCCTGCACCGCGCGCACCCGGCCGGACACGATCGTACGAATCGCCCCTTCGACGTCCTGCGGAATGTCGTGCGTGCGGCTGAGCAGGTTGAAAGTGCCGCCGGGGATGATGCCGAACGGCACCTGCCGCGCCAGGGCGAGCTGCCCCACGGCGTTGATCGTGCCATCGCCGCCGGAGACCACCAGCACGCCATCCTCCTGGCGTGCCTGCTCCACGGCCGCTCGCGCGATTTCGGGGACGCGCTTGCCCGAGCGTGCGACGAAGAGGCGCGGCGCTTGGCCGGAGGCGGCGAGAAAGCCCTGGCGCAGCGTCTCGATCCTGTCGCGGATGTCCCCGCGGCCCGAGCGCGCATTGAGGACGACGAAGACGGGCCGGTTCGGCTTCACGATGCCGCCGCGTCGGCACTTTCCATGCCTGCTGCTGCTCGATGGCGGCACTCTACCGGGGCTCGATCCGATAGAGCGTGCCCTCGTCGGTGACGAACCAGGGGTAGCCGTCGGGCCCCTGCCGGACCGCGCGGATCCGGCCGATGCCCTGCAGGTGCATGCTGGCCGCGGCGACCGCGTTGCCCCGCAGGTCGAGCCGCGCGAGATGCTGGCCGACGAGCGTGCCCACCAGGAGAGAACCCTTCCAGCCCGGCAGTCCGTCGCCCGTGTAGAACGCCATCCCGGCCGGCGCGACCGAGACCGGCACCCAGAAGTGGACCGACGGCTCCACGTCCGCGGCGGCGGTGCCTTCGCCGAGCGGCTGGCCGGTATCGTAGTCGCGGCCGTGCGTGATCCGCGGCCAGCCGTAGTTGCGGCCGCGCAGGATCCGGTTGACCTCGTCGCCGCCAAGCGGGCCATGCTCGCTGATCCAGAGCTCGCCGGTCTCCGGATGCAACGCCGCTCCCTGCGGGTTGCGGTGTCCGAGCGTCCAGATCTCCGGCAGCGCGCCGTTCTCCAGGAACGCCGGATGCGCCGGCCCGGTGTCGGATGGCCGGCCGGTGTCGACGCTCCCCGGCATCAGCGCGGGATTGTCCGGGGGTACGGAGCCGTCCGGGGAGATCCGGACCACCTTGCCGAGCGCGACCTGCATCCGTTGCGCCTGGTTCGGGTCGTACCGATCGCCGAGGGTCACGAACAGGTAGCCGAAGCGATCGAAGACGAGCCGCCCGCCGAAGTGGTTGCCGCCGGCAACCGCGGGGACCTGGCGATAGATCACCTCGACGTCTTCGATGGCCGTATCGCCGAGCGTCGCGCGGGCGACCGCGGCACGCGCCAGCCCGCCTGCCACCGGCTCGGTGAAGGTGAAGTAGATGCGGCGGTCGTTCGCGAAGTCCGGACCGAGGGCGAGATCGAGCAGCCCGCCCTGGCCCTGAGCGCTGACGGCGGGGACTCCCGCGAGCGGCGGCCCCGCCGACCCGTTCCCGATCGGGCGCAGCGCCCCATCGCGCTCGGTGACGAGAATGCCGCCGTCGGGAAGGAACACGAAGGACCACGGCCGCGCGAGGCCGGTCACCACCGGCACCGCCTTGACGGACACCGGCTCGCCTGGCGGCGGCGCGGGCGGTGGTGCCTGTGGAGACTCTGGAGCCTGCGGCGGGGGAACCGCGCCGCTTCCCGATCCGCCGCATCCGCCGGCCGACGACAGGACCGCTGCGAGGAAGGCCACGCCGGCTCCGCGACAGACCTCGCGCCGGCCCGGTCGGGTCGGGGATGCCTGGTGGTCGGCTCGATGCGCGCCCATGGTCCGGTCCCGACCGCCGGGCTAGCGGCTGTCGAAGACGAGGCAGGTGGTCGTCCCGTGAGCATACAGCCGGCCGTCCGGCCCCACCAGCCGAGCCTCCGCGGTGGCGACCTGGTTGCCCGGGTGCACGATGCGTCCCTCCGCACGCACCCGTCCGACCCCCTCGCGCAGCGCGCGCACCAGATTGATCTTGAGCTCCAGCGTGGTGTAGGACTTTCCCGGCGGCAGGCCGCTGTGCACGGCGCAGCCGAGCGCCGAATCCAGGAGGGTGGCGTACCAGCCGCCGTGGACGGATCCGAGGGGGTTGTAGTGACGCTGCATCGGCTCGCCCTGGAAGACGGCGAGACCCGGCTCCACGCGCACCAGCAGGAAGTCCAGTGTCGACGCGATCGGCGCGCCGGGCAGGCGGCCATCGAGCATCGCCTCGAACAGCGCGATGCCGGGAAGGCGCGCCAGCTCCTCGCGGGTCACGGTCGTGTCCGCCGCCTGGCCGGCCGCCATGCGCTTGCGCATCCGCTCTTCGTCCTCCAGCCATTCCCGCAGCCGGTTCCGTGCCGTATCGTCCACGACGCTCTCCCGTGAAGCGCCGAATGCGAAGCCGGCGCAGTGACTTGTAGATGCAACCATTGTAGGTACAATCGGATCGTGGTCAATCGCATCCGGAGCATCGTGAACCGCCCGCCTGCCTCCCGCGCAAGGCCCGGCGACTGCAGCCATCTCAAGCTGCGTCGCCTGATGCGCCTCGTGTCCCGACACTATGACGGTCATCTGGCCGCCTGCGGGCTCAAGACCACGCAGTACTCGCTGCTGATGACGGTGGCCGCGCGCGGTCCGCTGCAGCAGTCGGAGCTCGCGCGGATCCTGGGTCTGGACGCGTCCACCCTGACCCGGAACCTGCGGCCGCTGGCGGACGCGGGGATGCTCCAGGTGTCGCGGGGCGAGGACGGCCGCAGCAACCAGGTGCGGATCACCCGCGCGGGGCTGCAGCTTCGCACCCTCGCGCGCCGGCGGTGGCAGCAGGCACAGGATGCCTTCGACCGGGCGGTCGGAACCGAACGGGTGGCCGCGCTGCACGAGCTGATCGATACCTGTCAACGCCTGCTCGTGCAGGATGCCGATGAGGCTGCACCCGGCGCGAGGAGAACCGCTTGACCGCCGATTCCCGCGCAGGTCGCATCGCGATCTGGGGCGTCCTGTTTCCCGCGGCCGCCATCATGATGCTCACCATGGGGGTCCGCCAGGTATCGGGCCTCTTCGTCTCGCCGATCAATACCGCCACCGGCCTCGGCATCGTCTCCATCAGCTTCGCCCTTGCGGTCGGGCAGTTCGTCTGGGGCGCGGCGCAGCCCGTCTTCGGCGCGGCCGCGGACCGGTTCGGGCCGGTCCCGATCATCGTCGCCGGTGGCCTGCTGCTCGCGATCGGCACCGCGATCACCCCCTTCATGACCAGCGAATGGGGCCTGGTCCTGTCGATGGGCGTCATGGTCGCGGCGGGCGCGGGGGCCGGCAGCTTCTCCATCCTGATCGCCGCCGCTGCGCGCGGCCTGCCGGCCGAGCGGCGTTCCTTCGGCGCCGGTGTCGTCAACGCGGGTGGGTCCTTCGGGCAGTTCGTGTTCGCGCCGGTCACCGAGCGTCTCATCGCGCTCGCGGGCTGGGTCAACGCCATGTTCGTCCTGGCGGCGCTGATGCTCGCCACCCTGCCGCTTGCGAGGATGCTCCGACGCGGCGCGCCGGCCGCGGAGCCGGCAGCGAAGCCCGCTGCGCAGACCGCTGCGGAGACCGCTGCCGAGCCGGTGCCGTCGCCTGCCGCGCCTGCAGCCCCGCCCGGGATCGGCCTGAGACGCCAACTGGCCGTGGCGCTGCGGGACCGCAGCTACCTGCTTCTGCATGCGGGCTTCTTCACCTGCGGCTTTCACATCGCGTTCCTGGTCACGCACCTGCCGGGCGAGGTCGCGCTATGTGGCCTGCCGACCAGCGTATCCGGCATCTCGATCGCCCTGATCGGGCTCGCGAACATCGCGGGCAGCCTCTCCGCGGGCGCGCTCGGCTCGCGCTATCGCATGAAGTACCTGCTCTTCTGGATGTATCTCTCGCGCGCGGTGATCATCCTGATCTACATGGCGTCGCCGAAGGAGCCCATCACGTTCTACGTGTTCGCGGTGGCGCTCGGGCTCACCTGGCTCGCCACCGTCCCGCCTACCGCGGGCATCGTCGGCAAGCTCTTCGGCATGCGCTATCTCGCCACTCTCTTCGGGCTGACGCTGCTGTCGCACCAGGTCGGCGGGTTCCTCGGCGCCTGGCTTGGCGGCATCGCCTTCGCCGAAACCGGCAGCTACGACTGGATGTGGATCGCTGACGCGGTGCTCGCCACCATCGCCGCCCTGGTCAACCTGCCGATCCGCGAGGAGCGGTTGCGGCCGGCCGCCGCCGCGGCGCGACCGGCCTGATCCGGCAGTCGCGTCGGCGGGGGAAAGGCCGGTCGGCCGCGGATCGGCATCAGCCGGCCTTCACGCGCAGCCGCATCGGATCCGGCTCCGGCGTCGCCCGTCCCAGCACGTCCTCGGCGAGCCACAGCGCGCTGCACCGGGCCCGCTCGGCGACCGTGGCCGGCAGCAGCTGCCGGTAGTCGTCGTTGAACACCTCGAAGCTGTAGTCGCCGGCGTAGCCGACGCGGTCCAGCCGGACGACCATCTCGGCCAGCGCCGCGCTGTGCACGCCCTCGCCAGGGAACACCCGGAAGTGCCGTGCCGTGGCGATGCGTTCCTCGCGGGACCGGATTTCGTTCCACAGGAAGTCGCTCAACTGCACCAGGAAGAGCCGCGCCGGATCGATCTCGTCGATCACCGCGAGCGGCGAGTCTTCCGACGTCTCGATCGGGATCGTCCAGGGTCGCCCCTCGACCTGCGCGGTGCCGCCCTCCATCGCGAGGAGGTGATACGAATCGAGGCCGAGCCCCAGGTTCGGGCAGTCGGCGCGCTGGACCAGGTCCCAGGCCGCCGCCACCGTATCGACGTGGCGTCCCCACGAGAGCGCCTCGTAGGCGACCCGGATGCCGAGCGGCAGGGCAAGCAGCGCGAGCTTTCGCAGGTCGCGCGCGATCAGCTCCGGATCGCCGGTGGCGTGCGAGGAGGTGGACGAACAGGCCAGCAGCACCGGGGAGTCGAGGACGCTGCACATCTCCAGCATGGCCTTGGCGATGTCGAGCTTGTACTCGTGGAGGTCGCCCGCGAGCCCTTCGAAGTCGCGCAGCACCTGGAAGCCGGTGACGCGCAGCCCGCTCGCGCGCACCGCCTCGGCGGCCTTGCCGATGCCGCCCGGATATCCCGCCACGTCCGCGGCGGACAGCATCACCTGGGTGAAGCCCGCCGCGCCGATCGCGGCGAGCTTGTCGGGAAGCGTGCCCGCCAGCGAGATGGTGTCCATCCCGAAGTTGTCCATCTCAGTGGCGCTCCTTCAGGGGCGCTCGGCGGCCGGGGGCTGGTTTCACGCTAGCCGTGCGATCGGGAAGTCCGCTCGCGATGCACCAGCTCGAACATCACCCCGCCGAGCCGCGGCTCGGTCACCGCCCCGCGGTCGCTCGGCCGGACTCGATCGTTGTGGATGAAGGTCACCCCCCGCGCGGAGAGCGCGGCCATCGCGGCCGTGACGTCGGTGGTGCCGAAGCCGATGCGGCGGAGCGTCTCGCGCGGGCCCGAATCGGTGGCATCCCAGCCGGCCTCCACCAGTTGCAGGTAGAACGTCCGGCAGGGGCTGCGCAGCAGCGTGCCGCGCGGCAGGATCCCGAAGCGAACCTCGTCGGGAATCGGCGCGAAGCCGAACAGCTCGCGATAGAACGCGACCCAGTCGGCCATCCGGTCCGGCCCGATGTACTGGACGATGCCGAAATAGTCGAGGCCCGCCAGCGCCGGCGGGTTGCGATCGACCGTCGGGATCGGCACGAAGTCGACGTCGTAGATGGAGGGCCCCCAATGGCCGGGCTCTGCCCGGCCTGCCCCCCGGGGGGGCTCGACGGAACTTGGGGCGGCCCGGCGTTCCGTTGACATCTCTCGATGCCGGTCGACGAAGTAGATGCGGCTGCCACCGGCGCAGCGGATCGCGGGGATGTGGAGCTCCATCACCTCGGTGTGCACCGGCACCGGCCAGGCGCCGCGCTCGACCACATACCGGTAGGCGTCGCGCGCGTCACGCACGCGCAGCGCGAACGCGGCGATGGTCGGGGTCTGTGCAAGCGGTATCTGGTCTTCCGGATGGGCGTTGACGACCAGGTTCATGTCGCCCTGCCGGTAGAGCAGCACCTCGCGCGAGCGGTGGCGGGCGATCGGGCGAAAGCCGATCCGCTCCAGCTCCTGGCCGAGCGCCTGCGGCCTCGGCGTCGTGTACTCGATGAACTCGATGCCTTCCATGCCGATGGGGTTCGGCACCGGGCTGATGCCCTCGCGGTCGTCCTCCCCGGGCGGATTCGCAGGCTCGTCGGCTTTGGCGGGAGCGCGGTTCTCGATCATCGCGATGACGCGGTTCAAAGTGCAGGGATCGGTGTCGGCGAGGCACCGCCTGGCTCGACGAGGTACATGATGACCACGACGTGCGAGGTGGTCGCGCAATACCCGCCGTCTGTCGTGGGATACGACGCGTGCTCAGCGGCGGGTCCGACGTCCCGGCTCGCTTGCGACCGGCACCGGCGCGCGGGGTGCCTGCGGCCGGACAAGTGTCGACCGCTGCTCTTGCACCACCGCCCGCACGCAGCAGCCCGCCAGATGGTCGTTCACCAGCCCCATCGCCTGCATGAAGGCGTAGACGGTGGTGGGGCCCACGAAGGTCCAGCCGCGCCGTTTCAGGTCGCGTGAAAGGGCGCGCGAGGCATCGGTGGTCGTGATCGCCCGCAGGGTCGCGGCGTCGAAGCGCGTCGGCCGCTGCGAGGCGTCCGGCTCGAACGCCCAGAAGTAGGCGGCGAGCGAGCCGAACTCCCGGGTGAGCTCCAGCGCGCGTTGGGCGTTGTTGATGGTCGATTCGATCTTCTGGCGATGCCTCACGATGCCGGCGTCGGCAAGCAGCCGGTCCACGTCGCGCGTGGTGTAGCGCGCTACCCGGGCGAAGTCGAAGCCGTGGAAGGCGCTGCGGAAGTTCTCGCGCTTGCGCAGAATGGTGAGCCAGGACAGCCCTGCCTGGAAGCCCTCCAGGCAGAGCTTCTCGAAGAGCCGCCGGTCGTCGGTCACCGGACGGCCCCACTCCTCGTCGTGGTACTGCTGGTAGTCCGGCAGGCCCGCCTGCCACCAGCAGCGCCGTTGGCCGTCGGTGCCGAGCAGCAGTCCGTCGTCCGGTCGCGCAGCCATGGGCGGCCGTCGGTCGCTCAGGCGCCGGCAGCGGCGCGCTCGGCGATCCGTGAGATGGAGCGCCGCCGCAGCGCGAGCCATGCGGAGACGCCCCAGAGCAGCGCGATGAAGATGGCAAGTCCCGCGGCGATCGGCCGCTCGACGAACATCAGGAAGTCACCCTCGGCCTTGATCATCGAGCGGATGAAGTGCTCCTCCAGCATGGTTCCGAGCAGCATGCCCAGGATGAGCGGCCCGATCGGATAGTCGTTCGCCTCCAGGAACCAGGCCATCACGCCGAAGCCCAGCAGCACGTACAGGTCGAAGGTGGCATTGTTGATCGCGAAAGCGCCGACGATGCAGAACAGCATGATCACCGGCATCAGGATGTTGCGCGGCGCCTTGAGGAGGTTCGCCGCCGCCTTGATCGTCAGCACGCCGAGCGGGATCATGATCAGGTTGGCGATGAAGAAGAGCAGGAACACCGCATAGACGTTCTGCGGGCTGTTCACGAAGATGGTCGGCCCGGGATTCATGTCCTTCATGTAGAGCACGCCGATCGCGATCGCGGTGATGGAGTCGCCCGGGATGCCGAAAACCAGCGCCGGGATCCAGGCGCCGGCCAGCGCGCTGTTGTTGGCGGCGCCGGATTCCACCAGCCCTTCCGGATGGCCGGTGCCGAACTTCTCCGGCTCCTTGGAGAGCTTCTTGCTCATCGCGTACGACATCCATGCAGCGATGTCGGCGCCCGCTCCCGGCAGCGCGCCCACCACGGTGCCGAGCACGCTGCCGCGCGCGGTCTGGCGCCAGTACTTCCGGGCGAGCCCGCCCATGCCGGTCAGCACCTTGCCGACCTGCCGCGAGACCACCATGACGCTCTCGCCGAGCTGCGAGAAGCGCAGCACCTCCGAGACGGCGAACATGCCGATCATCGCCGGGATCAGGCTCAGGCCGCCGAGCAGATTAGGATTGTCGAAGGTGAAGCGCGGGTGGGCGGCCGGATTCTCCAGTCCGACGCTGCCACAAAGCAGGCCGAGCATCAGCGTGACGAACCCTTTCAACGGGCGATCGCTCGCGATGAAGACGGCGCAGGAGAGGCCGAGCAGCACCAGCCAGAAGTATTCGAACGAGCTGAACCGCAGGGCGATGTCGGCGAGCGCCGGCGCGGTGAAAGTCAGCACGACGGTGCCGAAGATGCCGCCGATGGCCGAGAAGACCAGGCCGATGCCGAGCGCCTTTTCGGCCATGCCCTTGCGGGTCATGCCGTAGGAATCGTCGACGTAGGCGGCCGAGGCCGGCGTTCCGGGCATCCGCAGCAGGCAGCCCGGGATGTCCCCGGCGAAGATCGCCATGGCGGTGGCGGTGACGATCGCGCCGACCGCCGCAACCGGCGGCAGGAAGAAGGTGATCGGCACCAGCAGCGCGGTCGCCATGGTCGCCGTCAGCCCGGGCACCGCGCCGACGAACAAGCCGAACAGCGCCGAGCCTACCACCGTGAGGATCACGGTCCAGTTCATCACGAGGCCGAAGGCCTGGATCCATGCATCCATGCGACTTACCAGGCGATCGGCTGCAGGAGGCCCCACGGCAGGGGCACCGACAGCAGGCGGTAGAAGCAGAAGTGGATGACCAGCGTGACGACCACCGCCACCGGCAGGATCAGCAGCGGACGCACCCCGTAGGCCCACATCAGCACGCAGAGGAGCAGGACGCCGGTGATCATGAAACCCAGGTACTGGGCGACGGCGATGTAGAAGAGAATCGAACCGCCGGTGAGCACGATGGCGAGGATGCGCGAAGGCACCCTCGAGGCCGAGACCACTTCGGCGGAATCGTCGGAGATCGTGTCGTCAGGATCGTCCCTTCGCCCCCGGAGCGAGGGCTGCGTGCGCAGGTCGTCCCTCGCGGCGCGACCCTGCTTCAGGCCGGAGACGATCAGTCCGATCGCCGCGATGGCGAGTCCTCCCGCGGCGATGCCGGGAAACAGGGCGGCGTTGTACGGCTGGCCCGGCGCCGGCGGATAGCCGCTGACGTGCCATAGAACCAGCAGCGAGAGCACCAGCAGGCCTACCCCGATTGGTGCATCGTTGCTCTTCATGCGCGGACTCACAGGTCTGGACAGACGAAGCCGCTGGGGGTCCGGCGGCTCCTGGTGACGCCCCGCCGCGCGGGCGGGGTCAGGAACGGGCCACCGTGCTTTCGCGCGGCTACTTGGCGATGCCGACGGCCTTCATCACCTCGCCCTTCGACTTTTCTTCCCCGGCCATGAACTCGCCGAAGCCCTTGGCGTCGGCGTACTGGGCGCCGAAACCACGGCTCTTCAGGAAGTCCTGATAGGGCTGGCCTTCATAGGCTTTCTTGACCGCCGCTTCCAGCTTGCCCGCGACCTCCGCCGGGAGCCCCTTGGGCCCGGCGATGCCGCGCCAGGCGCCGGTGGTCCAGTCGCTGCCGGTCTCGTTCTTGAGGAGCGGCACCTTCGGGAAGATCCCGTCAGGCTTGGGGGACATTAGGAGGATCGGCCGAATCTTGCCGGCTTCGGCCAGCGAGCGGCCCTCGGGCAGGGAGCAGGAGGCGAGGTCGATGCCACCCGCGACCAGGTCCTGGAGTCCCGGTGCCGCACCCTGGCTCGGCACCCAGCCGATCGCGTCGCCCTTGAGGCCCGCGTCCACCAGCATGCCGGCCAGGCCGAGATGCCAGATGCCGCCTTGACCGGTGCCGCTCGCCTTGAGCTTGCCCGGGTTCGCCTTGGCGGCCTCGAGCAGGTCCTTGACGTTCTGGATCTTGGAATCAGCGCCGACGAAGATAGCGGTCGGGTCGTAGTTCACCAGGCCGATCGGCGTGAAGTCCGACGGCCCGAGCTTGGTGAGGCCGACGTGCTTCATCATCGAGATCTCGACCGTGATCAGGCCGATGGTGTAGCCGTCGGGCGCCGCGGTGGCGATGGCATTGTGGCCGACGACGCCGCTGCCCCCGGTGCGGTTGACCACGTTGACCGGCTGCTTGAGGTCCTTCTCCAGCTCGGAGGCGAGGAAGCGGGCTACCGCATCGGTGCCGCCGCCGGCGCCCCAGGGCACGATCAGGGTGATCGGCCGGTCGGGATAGGCGGCATGGGCCGGCGCCACCAGCCCGGCGGTCAGGGCGGTGGCGAACGCGCCCGCGAGCGTGGCGCGCAACAGGGAACGACGTTTCATGTGCAGGGTCTCCTCTCGTGGTTCGTGCCCGGCGCGGCGCAGTCGGGCCGGGCAGCGTAGACGGATGCTAACTCGATCCGGCGTCGGCTGTTCATGTAGTTCATGTACATTGCGCTGATCTTCATCAGGCCGGGCCATCCCGGCGACGGCGCACCATGGACAGGGACCGGATCGGTGAAGGCGCCCCGGCCGGCAACGGCGACCCGGGCGACCCAGGAGGCCCGGGCGGCGGCATGCCGAAGCGGCCAATGATCCTTCGCGGCGCGACGAGCCAGGAGTACTGGTTCGAAGAGGGCTGCCACATCACCGAATGGCTCAACTCCCCTGACGACCCCGGCCTGTCGGTGGCCCGGGCGCGCGTGGCTCCTGGCGTCACCACGCGCCTGCACCGGCTGGTCGGCGTGGCGGAGCGGTATGTCGTCCTCTCGGGCGAGGGAAGGGTGGAGCTGGTCGGAGCGGACAGCGCGATGGCGAGCGCCGACCACTACGTGTCCGATATCGAGCCGGGCGACGTGGTGGTCATCCCGCCGGGCGTCGCGCAGCGCGTGACCAACATCGGGGAACAGGACCTCGTTTTCCTCGCGCTATGCACCCCGCGGTTCACCCGCGCCGCCTACGAGGACCCCGGCGGCTGATCAAGGGTTCGCCGCAGGGGCGCCGCCCGCGTCAGAAATCGGTGGACACCGTCGCCCGCGTGAAGGCCTCGATGCTGTCGAGCAGGGCGTCCAGCGCGGCCGCCGCCTCCTCCTCGTCGCCGCGAGCGATCGCCGCCGCGGTGTTCGCGTGGAGCCGCGCGGTCTCGGGAAGGTCCGCGGCCCGCTTGTAGTGCAGGTACCAGAAACGGCGCGAGAGCCCATGCATCAGGCCGATCGCCCCGGCGGCGAACTCGTTGCGCGCCGCCTGCAGGCAGAGGTCGTTGAAGCGCTTGTCGCCGCGCAGGAAGCTGCGCGAATCGTTGCGCTCGGCCGCCCGGTTCAGCATGCCGGCAAGCTGGGCGAACTCCTCGCGCTCCTCGGGAGTCGCGCGCCGCGCGGCACAGCGCACGATCAGCCGCTCCACCTCGCGGCGCGTCTCCAGCAGCCGCAACTGCTTGCGCACGTCGATCTGCGAGACCAGGTTCCCGCGCTGGGGCAGCACCACCACCAGGTGCTCCCGGGCGAGCCGCTGCAGCGCCTCTCGGATCGGCGTGCGGCCGATCCCCAGCCGCTCCGAAAGCATCGCCTCAGAGACGGCCACGCCGGGCCGCAACTGGAGAGTGACGATCAGCTCCTCGAGCTGGGAGTAGGCTTCGTCCGTGAGCGAGCGACTGCCGCTACGACGCCGGGAGGATCTTGGCGCCGCGGCCGGCGCCGACGTCGTGGCGGGCGTCGCGCCAACCCGACGCAGCGCAGCCTTCAAGCGAGCACCCGGCGCTCTTCATCGGTCAGCACGGGGCCGTCCAGCGTCACGCGCGAATCGTCGACGCGGAAGCGCTGCATGATCGGCTTCAGCTCGTCCTTCACGTGCGCGGTGCTGTAGCCGTTGAAGACATGGCCGAGCAGCCCGCGGCGCAGGTCGGACGTTCCCATGAACCAGTCCGCGATGGGGAATGTCAGGTTCATGTTGTAGTGCATCATGATGCCCTGGTTGTGGTGGGCAGTGTGATGGCGCCGGATGGTGTTGACGAACGGCATGTTGCGCACGAAGGCGTTTTCCTTGACGTGGCAGCAGTAGTGGAACACCTCGTAGATGAGGTACATCGCCACCATCGTGATGAAGACGACGTAGCCCGCATTCGCGTTCCACAGGAGCGCGGTCAGCGAGCCGAAGCCGATGCCTCCCACGCCGATCACGAGGAACACGCGCCACGGGAAGAAGACGATCCGGAACTCCTTCACCGAGTCGATCGTCGGCTCGTTGTCGGTGAAGTACTGGTGGTGCTGGCGGGTGTGCCGCTCATAGATCGCGCGCAGGGCGAAGACGTCGATCCGGCGATGCATGATGTACTTGTGCATCGCCCACTCGCCGAAGTTCGCGGCGATGAACACCGGGATGGCCATCAGCCACTCCCAGGTGGCGTTCTCCATCCGGCTGAGGCAGTACCAGATCCCGCCGAAGCCCAGGAGCGCGATCACGCCGACGTGCACCAGCCCGTTGTAGGCAGGACTGATCTCGGAGACGTACTGTTCGCGGAACCGGCGCTGGCGTTCGCTCATCATGGCGGAAACCTCCTTCGATGGGACGGCTGGCAGTCCTGCCCGGCCGCCTAACACATGACTGACATATTAGACAGGGCGGCGGGGGCCGGTCAAGGCCGCCGCCTGCCCTACATCATCCCGGCGCTGGCCCCGGCGGTGCTGGCGCGACCCTCCTCCCCTTGCTGCAATGCGAAGATGGAGGAATAGCCGCCCGACCAGTCCGGGGGCAGCAGGCACGGCCGCGGATCGTGATGCGCGAAGCGAGCCGGCTTGCCGCGCACGATCGCCTGGTCGAAGCGCGACTTGATCGGGTTCGAGGTGTACGGGATGGCATCCGCGGAGGACAGGGTGTTGAGCAGCAACGGCCGCCCCTGGTCCGACATGTTCCTGGGCGAGCTGTGCAGTGTCCGGCAGTTGTGCAGCGTCAGCGAACCGGCCGGTCCGGTGAGGTAGACCGCCTTGGACAGGTCAAGCCGGGCCAGATCGCGCTCACCGAGGCAGCCGGTCCACTGGCCGTCGTCGCCGTACTGGGAAAGCATGGGCTCGATCTCGTGGCTGCGCGGCAGCACGGCGAGCGGCCCCTGGTCCATGCCGCAGTCGTAGAGATAGGTCCCGACCGTGAGCGGCGAGTAGTTGGTGTGCGGCCAGAACGAGATGTCGTAGTGCCACTTCACCTCCTCGCCGCCGCGCAACCACTTGAAATTGAGCTTCGAGTGGTGGAACTTGACGTCTGGCCCCACCAGGTCCGCGACGATGTCCGGCATGATCGATTCGGTCACGTAGGCCCAGTACACCGGGTCCTGCTCCACCGGCTTGGAGACCCGGCGCAGTCGCGGAGCGTCGCTGCTGTGGCCGGGCTCCAGGTCGAAGACGTCGTCGGAGCGGCTGACGCCGCGGCTGCGCTCCACCAGGCGGTCGGTGGCGTCACGCAGGCGCCCGATCCAGTCGGGATCGATCACGCCGGGCAGCAGAAGGTAGCCCTCGGTGAAGTAGAACTCCCGTTGCGCCTGGGACAGCACCCTGGGCTCGATGGCAAGAATCTGTTCAGGTGTCATGAAAACCTCCTCGTGAACCTCAGCGCAGCTGCAGCAACTTCGCTGGCAGCCAGGTTACCAGCTCCGGCCACGCCAAGACGATTGCCAGCGTGCCCGTCTGCAGGACGATGAACGGGATCACGCCGCGGTACATGTCGGCGATGGTGATCTCCTGCGGCGCCACCGCGCGCAGATAGAAGATCGCGGGCGCCATCGGCGGCGTCAGGTAGCTGGTCTGGATCAGGATCAGGAACAGGATGCAGAACCAGACCGGATCGAAGCCGGCGGCCTTCACCAGCGGCGTGAAGATCGGGATGAAGATGAGCACGATCGAGATCCAGTCCAGGAAGAACCCCGAAAGGAAGATCACGAACATCATCATCGCAAGCAGCATCCAGGGGGACAGGTTCATGTCCTGGATCAGGTTGTTGGCGGTGTTGATGCCCCCGCCGCCGATGAAGACGCCGGTGAAGAGCGTCCCCGCCAGCAGCACCGCCATGATCATCGCGGTGACCGTGACCGTCTTCACCAGTGCCTCGAACAGCCCGCGCCAGTTGAACTGGCCGTAGAGCGCCGTCAGCAGCACCGAGCACAGCGCCCCGATCGCGGCCGCCTCCGTGGGCGAGGCCCATCCAAGCAGGATGGAGCCCAGCACCGCGAAGATCATGAACACCGGCGGGATCAGGTTGGTGCTGGTGATCCACAGCTTGCGGGCAAAGGGCGGATCGTTCGGATCCGGCGGGATCCGCGGTCCCATGCGAGGGCTGACGATGCACAGGACCAGGATGTAGACGAGGTAGAGCGCCCCCATCAGCAGCCCCGGGAACACCATGCCGTACATCAGGTCGCCCACGGACAGGTCGGCGAGCGGGCCCATGACGATCACCACGACCGACGGCGGGATGATGGTGCCGAGCGACCCACCGGCGCAGATGGTGCCGCTGATGAGCCCCTTGCTGTAACCGTAGCGCAGCATCACCGGGATGGTGAGCAGCCCCACCACCGACTCGGTCGCGCCGATCACGCCGCTCGAGGCCGCGAAGATGATGCACATCAGCACGGTGGCGAGCGCGAGGCCGCCGGGCAGCCGCCGGGTCCAGATGTGGATCGCCTCGAACAGCCGGTCCGCGATGCCGGACTTCTCCAGCATCGCGCCCATGAAGACGAAGAGCGGCACCGCCGCGAAGACGAAGTTGGAGGAGAGATCGTCGATTTTCTCGATGAACTGGTAGACCACCTTGTCGCCGAAGGTGATCATTCCGAAGAGCACCGCCGTGATCATCATGGCGAAGGCGACCTGGACGCCCAGAAACATCAGCACGAAGGCGACCGGCAGCATCAGGAACGGAAGGATGTCCATGTTCAGTTGGCCTGGCCTGCGCGAAGGCGCGTGATGGACTTGAGGAGCTCGACGAAAACCTGCAGCGCGAACAGCGCGAAGCTGACGGTGAAGACGAGACGGAATGGCCAGACCGGCGGATTCAGCGCGGATTGCCCGCTGCGCTCGCCGCGCACATAGCCCGCCACCAGGTACTCGCCGAGCATCCAGGCAAGCCAGACGAGAAGGGGCAGCATGACCGTGTAGGCAGTTGCGTCGATCAGCGCCTTCGTGCGCTTGGACATGAAGCCCGTGAACACGTCGATGCGGATGTGCAGGTTCTGCTTGAGGGTGTAGGCGAGGCCAAGCAGGAAGTGCGAGCCGGTGAGGATGTAGCCGACCTCGTAGGCCCAGTCGGTCGGCGCGCCCATCACGTAGCGGGAGAACACCTCCCAGCAGGTGGCGAGCACCAGCGGCACCAGCAGCATGGCGGCGCCGATGCCGACCACGGTGACGACTCGTTCGATCTGTCGTATCAGGGAATGCAAGGAGGATCTCCGACGGAAGCGATTCCGCGGCCTGCCGGGCGAAACCGCCGGCGTCGTGAGCGCCCCGGCGCGGGGGCGAAGCGGGCGGCATCGCGGGATGCCGCCCTGCAGGCGATGGCGGTCAGGCGGACTTCACCTTCACCTTGCGCCAGGAGTCGGCGTGGCGCCAGGCCTCGTCGAAGGCCACCTGGCTCTTGTGCACCTCGGCAAAGAACTTGTACTTGCCTTCCTTGGCGGTCTTGTCGGCCCACTCGAGGCCGATCTTGCGCGCGGCGAACTGCACCTCGTCGTCGAGCTCGATCATCTCCACGCCCTGCTTCTTGAAGAAGTCGAACGCCTTCACGTCCTCGGCTCCGATCCGCATCCAGCTCTCCAGGGTCACGAGCTTCGCCACCACCTCCACCAGCTGCTGGTCCGCCGCCGGCATCTTGCTCCAGACTTCCTTGTTGATGACCAGCTCGAACGGGGCGGTCGGCTGGTGCACGCCCGGGTAGGACAGGTACTTCGCCACCTTGTGGAAGCCGGGGGAGATGTTCTCCCAAAGCGTGCCCCATTCCACCGCGTCGATGGCGCCGCGCTCGAGCATCGGGTAGACGTCGCCGCCGGCGGTGGTCACCGGCGCGGCGCCGAGGTCGCGGGCCATCTCCAGCCAGGCGCCGGCGGTGCGCAGCTTGAGGCCCTTCAGGTCCTCCAGCGTCTTGACCGGCTTGCGCGAATGGACGAACACCTCGGCGGTGCGGATGAAGAGCGGCAGCGAGACGATGCCCTCGGTCTCGTCGCGGAACTTGCGCTGCAGCTCCTTGCCGCCGCCCTCGTAGAGCCAGTGCAACATGCGCTCGGTATCGAACGTGCCCGCGTAGCCGCCGAAGAGGACGGTGGTCTGGTCCTTGCCCCAGTCGTAGCCCATCCAGGTGTGCCCGATCTCGGCCAGGCCGTTCCTGACGGTCTCCGGCACCCGCAGGGCGTTGCCCAGCGCGCCGCCCGGAAACGTCTGGATCTTGAAGCGACCGCCCGAGAGCTGCGCCATGCGCTCGGCGAATGCCTTGGCGCCGATGTCCATGAGCGGGCCGCCCGGCCAGCCCGTCGCCATCTTCCAGTTGTAGCTCTGTCCGGATTGGGCGTTGGCCAGCGACGCCGTACCCAGGGCGAGCGTGCCGGCGGTGCCGGCGCGAATGAAGTCCCGCTTGTTCATGCATCTCCTCCCAGTTTGGGAACGGCCGGCTGGCCGCCCCGTGATGCCCGAGGCGGGGAATGTACCGCCAGTGGCTCCTTCGGTCGACAATTGATAGCTCAACGCCACATCATTGATATATCAGGCGACGCACGATAGGGGCAGCCGGGGGGCTTGTCAACTGCCCGGCCCGGAGGGAGTGCTTCCATTGGGGCTACACTCGGCACAACGCTCACCGACAACAGAGATCGCCCGGGGTGGAAGGACGGCAGGACATCGCGAACGAGGAAGCGCGGGAGTGGACCCGCGCGACGTGCGAGGCGCTCGACGCGGAGGATCCGCTCGCGGCGCTGCGCGGGCAGTTCGTGTTGCCTGGCGGAGTGATCTATCTCGACGGCAACTCGCTCGGGCCGCTGCCCGCTGCCACCGCGGACCGCGTCGCCGCGGCGGTGAGCCAGGAATGGGGCGAAGGCCTGATCGGCAGCTGGAACAGCGCCGGGTGGATCGACCTGCCGCGACGTGTCGGGGCCAAGATCGCGACGCTGGTCGGCGCCGGGGCGGACGAGGTGATCGCGGCGGATTCGACCTCGGTCAACCTCTTCAAGGTGCTTGCGGCGGCGCTGCGCCTGCGTCCGAAGCGGCGAACCATCCTGTCCGAACGCGGCAACTTCCCGACGGATCTCTACATCGCCCAGGGCCTCGTCGCGACGCTCGGGCAGGGCTATCGGCTCGAGCTGGTGGAGCGTGAGGCGCTCGAATCGATCCTGGCCTCCGGCCGCGACGACATCGCGGTGGCGATGCTGACCCAGGTGGACTACCGGACCGGCTCGCGGCTCGACATGGCCCGGGTCACCGCCCTGATACAGCGCGCCGGCGCGCTGGCGATCTGGGACCTGGCCCATTCGGCCGGCGCGTTCCCGGTGGACCTCGAGGCGGCCCAGGCGGATTTTGCCGTGGGCTGCGGCTACAAGTACCTCAACGGCGGCCCTGGCGCGCCGGCGTTCCTCTACGTGGCCCGTCGCCACCAGGGCGACTTCATCCAGCCGCTTTCCGGATGGATGGGGCATGCGAAGCCCTTCGACTTCGCCACCGAGTACCGGCCCGCCGAAGGCGTGGGCCGCTACCTCTGCGGCACCCCGCCGGTGCTGGGCCTGACCGCGCTGGAGGCCGGCGTGGATGGGCTCCTGGCCGCCCAGCCGCTCGGCGGCCTCGAGGCGCTGGAGCGCAAGGCGGCGTTGCTGACCGAATGCTTCATCGATCTGGTGGAGGAAGGTTGCGCCCAGTATGGGGTGTCGCTGGTCACGCCTCGGACGCCGAGCCAACGGGGCAACCAGGTGAGCTTCGCCATGCCGGACGGCGACGCGGCCTACGCGGTGGTCCAGGCGTTGATCGCACGCGGCGTGGTGGGCGATTTCCGTGCGCCGGACATCATGCGCTTCGGCTTCCCGCCGCTCTACCTGCGCTTCGTGGACGCATGGGATGCCGCCGGCCATGTGGCGGAGGTACTTCAGACTCGGGAGTGGGACCAGCCCCGCTTCCGGCAACGATTGGCGGTGACATGAACGACAAGGGAACGGACCGGAAGACGCATGAAGGAGTTGCCGAGGCGGAGACCTTCGAGGGCGCCCACCTCGACCAGGCCGGGCGGCTGACTTACGGAGAGTACCTGCACCTGGACCGGGTGCTCGACGCGCAGCATCCGCGCTCCGGCGACCACAACGAGATGCTGTTCATCATCCAGCACCAGACCAGCGAGCTCTGGATCAAGCTGATGCTGACGGAGCTGGAAGCGGCGCGCGATAGCGTGCGGCGCGACGCGCTGCAGCCGGCCTTCAAGATGCTCGCTCGCGTCTCGCGGATCATGGAGCAGCTCGTCCATGCCTGGGACGTGCTGTCCACCATGACGCCGTCGGAGTATTCGCGCATCCGCCCGTATCTCGGCTCGTCCTCCGGCTTCCAGTCCTACCAGTACCGCCAGCTCGAGTTCATCCTGGGCAACAAGAATCCGGTGATGGTGAAGCCGCATGCCCATCGCGCGGACCTGGAGGCGGCGGTGCGCCGCTCGCTCGAGCAGCCTTCGCTCTACGACGAGGCCATCCGCCTGCTGGTGCGCCGCGGCTTCGAGATCGACCCGGCCGACGTCGAGCGGGACTGGACACGGCCCCGTGCCCCCTCGGACTCGCTCGCGCGGGCCTGGGTGCGGATCTACCGCGAGCCCGACGACCAGTGGGACCTCTACCAGCTGGCCGAGGAGTTCGTCGATCTGGAGGACGCCTTCCGCCAATGGCGCTTCCGGCACGTCACGACGGTGGAACGGATCATCGGCTTCAAGCCGGGGACCGGCGGCACCGTGGGCGTTGCCTACCTGCGCAAGATGCTGGACGTCGTGCTCTTCCCCGAGCTGTGGAAGGCGAGGACGGAGCTGTGACCGGGTCCACCACCGTTGGCGCCGCCCAGGCCGGGCCAGGCAGGCGCTGACGCGGGGTACCATAGCGGTCCTCGTCTCAGCCGGTCGTCCAACGTGCGGACAGGCTGCCGTTTCCGTCGTCGCGGGTATCCATGAGCTCCAACGCCATCGCCGATTCCCCGGCCGCCTGGCTCAGGCTGGTCGCGTCCGTAGCCCTGATGATCCTGGGCGGTTGCGGCATGTACGTCGTGGTCGTCGTCCTGCCCACCGTGCAGGCGGAGTTCGGCGCGGACCGCGGTGGCGCGTCGTTGCCGTACACGCTCACGATGATCGGCTTCGGCGTGGGCAGCATGCTGATGGGACGGATCGCGGACCGTTACGGCATCATGGTCTCGATGTTCCTCGGCGTGACCTGCCTCTCGGCGGGATTCCTGATCGCCGGGATGTCCTCGAACCTGATGATGTATGCCCTGGTGCACGGGCTGATGATCGGCATGCTCGGCAGCTCGGCCACCTTCGCGCCGCTGATCGCCGACACGTCGCTCTGGTTCGATCGACGCCGCGGAATCGCGGTCGCGATCTGCGCGGCGGGCAACTACATCGGCGGCGCGATCTGGCCGCCGGTGGTCCAGTTTTTCGTGGAAGGCTACGGCTGGCGCTCCACCTACTACGGGATCGGCATCTTCTGCTTCGTCACGATGTTGCCGCTCGCGCTGCGGCTGCGGCAGCGTCCGCCGGCGATCGCGGCGGCGCGACCCGCCGACGCGGCCGCCGGGGATGTTGCAGCGGCTGGCCGCGCGCAGCCTGCCGG
>JAEWGX010000121.1 GCA_023388075.1 Pseudomonadota bacterium | reverse complement strand
CGCCGGAGGTGGTTCGGGCGCCGGCTCGGGCGCCGGCTCGGGCGCTGGAGCGGGTGGCTCGGTGGGCGGCACGGCGCCGCCATCGTCCGGCGGCAAGGCCTGCGCGCCCGGGTCCTGCTCCGGCCGGGGACTCACGTTCTCGTAGGCCGCGGGATCCTGCTGCGCCGCCGCGACCGCGGTCGAATCGTCGCTGCCGCCGCCTCCACATCCCGACACGATCAAGGCGGATACCAAGAGCGCCGGGGCCAGGTTTCCAATGGCCTTCGGGAGCGGAAGTCGGGCAGGGGACTGGCGGGAGGAGAAGCGGGAAACGCGGTTCATCTGCGGCTGGGAGAGAGGCTGTGGTCCGAGAACCGGCAGTCTCCAGCCGACGAACGGTCGCCGCAGTGATTCGAGTCACATTGACGGAGAAAGGAACATCTGTCGCGTGACGAATGTCACGTCGCATCCTTGCACACCGGCATCAGCCGGCTCAGATCCGCAGATCCTCCAGCGTCTTGCCCTTCGCCAGCTCTTCCTGCACCCAGTTGGGGCGCCGTCCCCGGCCGGACCACAACTCGCCCTTGCTCCCACGATACTTGGGAGGCGACTTGGACGCCCTGGCGCCGGTTGCGCGCTTCCGGCCCTTGCGCCCGGACCCGCCAGCCTTGCCGGCGATGTCGTTCAGGGTGATGCCGTACTCCGCCATCTTGGCGCGGATATCCGCCACGACGGCCGCGACCTCGGACTGTCGGGCCTTCTCGGCTTCCTTGGTCAGCTGGTCGATCTGCTTGATGATGTCGCGGTAGGTGGCCATGGGGTTCCTGCTGGGGATTCGTTGGATCGGCTAGTGCGCGCTAGTCCTCGATGCGCGCTAGTGTAACGGGGGCTGGCCCGGGCCGCCGTCAGGCGGGCCGGGATCCGCACCGCCCGCGCTTCACTCCCGCAGCACCCCCGGCAGCCACAGCGCGATCTCGGGCCAGGCCAGCACCATGAGCAGCCCGATCACTTGCAGCACCATGAACTGCATCATCCCGAAGTAGATGTCCTTCAGCGGCCAGGTCGGCACGACACCCTTCAGGAAGTACGCCGACAGGGCCACCGGCGGCGACAGCCACGCCGTCTGCAGGCACACGGCGACGAGGATGCAGAACCACACCTTGTCGATCCCCAGCTTGTCCACCAGCGGCAGCAGGATCGGGATCACGATCAGGACGATGGGCACCCACTCCAGCGGCCAGCCCAGCACGAAGATGATCGCCAGGATGATCAGGAGCATGACGGTGGGCGAGTAGCTGAGCGTCAGCAGGGATTCGGCGATGAGCGTCGGGCTGCCCAGGCGCGAGAACACGGCGCCGAAGAAGTTGGAGGCCGCCACCAGCAGCAGGATCATGCTGGAGACCTCGAGGGTGGACATCATCGCCTGGCGAAGCTTCTTCCAGGTCAGCCGCCGGTAGACCAGGGTCAGGATGAAGACGGCGAACGCGCCGACTGCCCCTGCATCGGTCGGGGTGGCGATGCCGACGAGGATCACGCCGAGGGTCGCCATGATGACGATGACGATGGGCAGGCAGCCCAGCACGAACTCCCTCGCCACTGTCACCCAGGAGTCTGCGCGCTCCTCCATGGGCAGCGCCGGTCCGAGTGCCGGGTTGACGTGGCAGCGCACCAGGCAATAGACGATGTAGAGGCCGGCCAGCAAGAGACCCGGAAAGACGGCGGCGGCGAAGAGATCCGTGGCCGGCACGCCGACGACCGGCCCCATCACGATCAGCATGATGGACGGGGGGATGAGGATGCCCAGCGTTCCTCCCGCGGTGATGGCGCCCGCGCTCAGCCGAACGCTGTAGCCGCTTCGGTTCATGGTCGGGGCGGCCATGACGCCGAGCAGCGTCACGGAGGAGCCGACGATTCCGGTGGCCGCCGCGAAGACTGTCGCGGTGAGCAGCACGGCCAGGTAGAGGGAGCCGCGCAGGCCGGCCAGCATGAGCTGGATCGCGCGGAAGAGCCGCTCCATCAGCCCGGATTGCTCGAGCAGGTACCCCATGAACAGGAAGAAGGGCACCGCGGCGAGCGAGGTGTCCTTCATCACGGAGAACACCTGCAGGGTCATGAGGTAGAGCGCGAGCGGCCCCAGGACGAAGTATCCGAAGGTCAGCGCGACGAAGACCAGCGTGAAGGCGATGGGAAAGCCGATGAAGATGGCGCCGAAGAGCACCATCAGCGAGACGATGCCCCACCACTCGGGGCTCAGCCACTCGGTGGTCACTCGGCCGTCCTCCTGTCGCCAGCAAGACGTCCTCTCCGAGGGGGAATCGCGGTCCGCTCGGGCAGCCGGGCAGTGGCGCTCATTCCGCCTTCTCCGCGGCATCCGGCCAGCGATTGGTCTTCACGGCGTAGAAGCTCTTCAGCACCTCCGACAGGCCCTGGATCAGGAGCAGCAGGCCGGCGAGCGGGATCATGAACTTGAGCGGCCAGGCTGCCGGCATCCACGGGCTGGTGACGAAGCGTTCGTCCTGTCCGAAGCTCTTGCTGAAGAAGCTCCAGCCGAGCCAGGTGAAGACACCGATCGCGGGGAAGAAGAACACCAGGTAGCAGATCGCATCGACGATGCCCTGCCGGCGCGGGGACCAGTTGGCGTACAGGATGTCGGTGCGGATGTGGCCCTTCTTCATCAGGGTGTAGGCGGCGCCCAGCATGAAGAAGGTGCCGTACAGGATGAAGGTCATGTCGTAGGCCCAGATGGTCGGCATGTTGAAGAAGTAGCGGGCCACCACTTCGTAGACCAGGGACAGCACCATCGGGATGATCAGCCAGGAAACGAGCCATCCGCAGGCATCCGCGAAGCGGTCGATCGCGCGCGTGACGCGCGGGATGAAGGTCAGGGTCGAGGACATGAGGTCTCCTGCGCGACCGCCGCGAACCTGGACAGGTCCGCGGCGGCCGGCGTGGAAGGCGGCCTGTCGGGGTGACGCGAGCGGCTCCGGGCCTTGGTCCGGACGAGGCGGCTCACGCTCCGGCAGGCATCAGGCCGGGTCTACTTCTTCACCGCGCCGCTATCGAGCGCCGCGTTGCCCAGCTGGGAATAGAGGTCCAGGATCTTGGTCCAGTACGGCACCACGACCTGCGCGAAGTTGCGCTGGGAGTCCAGGACCTGCTTGAAGAAGGCGTCCCTGCCGGCATAGCGATCCAGCACGACGTTGGTCGCCCGGACGAACTCGGGGAAGAAGTCCTTGGGCGTGTCGCGGATGTTCACCTTGAACTCCTCGCGCAGCTTCACGACGGCCTGGGCGTTGCGATAGACGTTGAAGGTGTAGGTCTCCGCGATGGAGGCCATGGCCGCGGTGTGCACGATCGCCTTGAGGTCGTCCGGCAGCTTCTTCCAGTAGTCCTGGTTGATGATGACCTCGCCGATGTCGGTGGACTGGTGCAGCCCCTGCAGGTAGTAGTTCTTCCACACGGTCTGCAGGCCGAGGTTGAGGTCGTCTGCCGGGCCGATCCATTCGGCCGCGTCGATGGTGCCACGCTGGGCCGCCGGCACGATCTCGCCGCCCGGCAGTGCCACCGCCGCGACGCCCATCTCCTTGAAGATCTCGCCGGTGATGCCGGGTGGCGAGCGGTACTTCATCTTCTTGAAGTCCTCGGTGCTCTTGATCTCGGACTTGAACCAGCCGAGCGGATCGGGCCCCATGGGCTGGACGAAGACGGGTTCCACGTTGACCTTGAGCACGTCCTTGTAGAGCTTGCGGGCCAGGTCGTAGCCGCCGCCTTCGAAGAGCCACGCCACGTGGGACAGCTGGTCGAGTCCGACGCCGGCGCCGGCCATGGGGTTGGAGAAGAGCCCGGCGGCCGGGTTCTTCCCGGACCAGTAGTGGGTCCAGGCGTAACCCGCTTCCACGATGCCGTTGTCCACGGCATCGAGGATCTCGAACGCGGGCACGATGGCGCCGTCCGGCAGCATCTCCATCTTGAGGCGGCCGTTGGACATCTTGTCCACGCGGTCACCGAAACGCTTGAGCAGCTCGAAGTAGATGCTTGCCGACGGTACTGCCGTCTGGACGCGCATCTTGAAGTTCTGCTGCGCCGGTGCTGCGGTCGCAGCGGCTGCCAGCGTCAATGCGGCAGCAGCCCTAGCCAACCAGGTAAGTCTCATCCGTCCCTCCGATTTCTTGCTTGTGGATCGACCTGGATGGTCGATTCCGTTGCCGGCCTGTGCCGAGCTTCGAAAATAGCAGACAGGGAGGCGCGGCGGCCAGCCTTGACGCGCGGCGGGCCGCTTGCCTATCGCGAGATGCAGAAATTGGAACAAATCGAAGCGCAGGGCGCCCGCGTCCGGTCAATCCAGGCTCGCACCCGACTCCTTCACCACGCGGCCCCATTTCTCGATGTCCGACCGGAGCACCTTGGTGAACTCGGCCGGCGCGGTCAGGTAGGGTTCGGCCCCCTGCGCCGCGAAGCTCTCCGCCACCTCCCTGGTCTTCAGCAGCGCGTTGACGTCGGCGTTGACCTTCGCGACGATGGCCGGCGGCGTGCGCGCCGGAGCCAGCAGACCGAACCACGGGCTCACGTCGAAGCCGGCGAAGCCCGCCTCCGCGATGGTGGGGATCTGGTCGAAGGCGGCGGCGCGCTTGGCGCTGGTCACCGCGATCGCCCGCAGCTTGCCGGCCTTGAGCGATCCGGCCACGGAGGGCAGGCTGGTGAAGACCACGTCGATCTGGCCGCCCATGAGGTCGGTCATGGCCGGGGCCGCGCCGCGGTAGGGGATGTGGACCAGCTTGACGCCCGCCGCCTTGTTGAACATCTCGCCCAGGAGGTGGTTGACGGAGCCGTTGCCGGCCGATCCGTAGGTCATCCGCGATTTCTTCGCCGCCTCCACGAGCTCGGGCACGGTCTTGAATGCGGCGTCGGGCCGGCTCACCACGACGAAGGGCAGGGTGGCGAGCGTGGCCACCGGCGCGAAATCCTTGTCGGGGTCGAACGGCAGGCTCTTGTAGAGCGAACCGTTGATCGCCTGGGTGCCGACGTAGCTCATCAGCAGCGTGTAGCCGTCGGCGGGCGAGCTCGCGACCACCTCGGTGCCGACGTTGCCGCCGGCGCCCGCCCGGTTCTCGATCACCACGGGCTGGCCCCATTTGTCGCTCAGCTTCTGGCCGATGATCCGCGCCAGGGTGTCGGAGGCGCCGCCCGGCGTCTGGGGCACGATGATCTTCACCGTCCGGTTGGGGTACTCCTGCGCGCCCGCGCCCATGGCGCCGCCCAGCATCACGGCAAGCACGCAGAGCTTGCCCAACGTCCGTCGCTTCATCGTTTCTCCTCCTCGTTGGTGGATTCCGCCACGATGCTAGCCCGACAGCGCATTCGAAGAAAGGAACCGGCGTTCGATATTCTGAACGGAGACCAAGCCGCCTACAATGGGCGGCGGGAGGACCTGTGATGGCGAAGTCGGCGGTGACGGCAGTGGAGCGGGCGCTCGCGATGATCGAGGCGTTCGCGGCGGCGCGCCGTCCCCTGTCGCTCACGGAGCTGTCGCGCTCGATCGGGGCGCCGAAGAGCAGCTGTCACGCCATCGTCGGCACGCTGGTGGAGCAGGGCTACCTCTACGGCCTCAGTCGTCCGCGTTCGCTCTATCCGACGCGGCGCCTGCACGACCTCGCCCGGGAGATCCTGGCCCACGATCCGTTCATCGAGCTGGCCACCCCGTCGCTGGAGGCGCTGCGCGACGCCACCGGCGAGACGGTGATCTTCGGCAAGCGCCAGGGCGATGGGGTCGTCTATCTGCAGGTGATCGAAGGCCCCAATCCGATCCGCTACTCCGCCGGCCCGGGCGAGCGCAAGCCGCTGCACTCGAGCGCGATCGGCAAGGCGCTCCTGGGCGGGCTGCGCGACGCGGACCTGCGAGCGCTGCTGGATCGCCTGGAGCTGCCTGCCGTTACCGGCGCCACCCTGGTCGACCGCAAGGCGCTGCACGGCGACCTGGTCAAGGGACGCAAGCGCGGCTGGTACGTGACCCGCGGCGAGAACGTCGCGGACGTCTGGGCAGTGGCCGCCACGCTGGTGATCGACGGCGAGACGCTCGCGATAGCGGTGGCCGGGCCCCGCCACCGGATGGAGGCCGGGCTGGACGATTTCGCCCGTCGGCTGGTCGCGGCCTGCAGTGACCTGGCCGGGCAGGCCGGATCGATGGTCGGTGCGTCGTCGACCGGGCGGGTCAGCGGGGACGGTCGCCGCGCAGGGTGATCCGGTGCATCACACGGCGAAAGCCGTGGTAGTCGTTGACCGGATTGTGCTGGGCGCAACGGTTGTCCCAGAAAGCGATCGACCCGACCTCCCAGGCGAAACGGCAGGTGAACTCCGGCTTGACCTGGTGACGGAACAGGAACTCCAGGAGGGGGGCGCTCTCCGCGTCGGTCATCCCCTTGATCCCCGCCGTGTGGGCCACGTTCACGAAGAGCGCCTTGCGACCGGTCTCCGGATGGGTGCGGACCAGCGGATGCTCGGCCAGATAACCGCGGCTTGCTTCGCCGCCACGCCCGTCGGTGCGGATGCGGTCCTCCCGGGTCTTGGACACATCCGCCTTCGCTGAGCTGCTGATCCCCACCAATCCGTCGAGCAGCTGCTTCATGGTGTCCGACAGGGTCTCGTAGGCAAGGTACTGGTTCGCGAAGAGGGTGTCTCCGCCATAGGGCGGCACTTCCCGCGCGAGCAGCATCGAGCCCATCGGCGGCTCGTCCAGGTAGGTGGTATCCGAGTGCCAGATGCCGCCGAAGTTGGTCACCTCGTGCTCCAGCTTCTTCACCTCGATCACGTGCGGGAACCCGGGCAGCCCGTTGACGAACGGGTACTCCACCGGCTCGCCCATGCGCGACGCGAATTCCAGGAACTGCGCGGGCGTGAGCGCCTGGTCCCGGAAGAAGACGACCAGGTTGTCCAGCAGCACCTGGCGGATCTCCGCCGCCAGCGCGCTGGAGAGATCCCGGGAGAGATCGACGCCAGATATTTCGGCGCCCAAGGCGCCGGCGATTCTCCGAACTTTCATGAACGCCCCGATGCGGATTGCCGTTCATTCTAGGCCGAAGGCTTGTTCTGCATCAAGAACCGTGGTTCGACATTATGAACAATAACGAAATTGGGCACGTCGATTGCCTTTTCGCCCCGCCAGGACGCAGGTGACAGAGCGCGCGGCCGTACAGGCCCGATAACAACCGGTGCAGGGACAACCGATGGAAAAAACTACCAGGGTGCTCGCGTTCGTGCTTGCAGGGGGGGAGGGAAAACGGCTCGCGCCGCTGACCACCCATGTGGCCAAGCCGGCCGCCCCGTTTCACGCGCGCCACCGCCTGGTGGACTTCGCGCTCAGCAACCTGCGCAATTCGGGCATCACGGCCGTCGAGGTCCTGCTGCAGTACGAGCCGCAGACGCTGTTGCAGCACCTGCGCCGCAACTGGGGCGCCGATCGGGCCGACGGCGCCGTCCGCGTCAACGCCCGCGTGGGCGGTGCCGGGAGGTACCCGCTCTATCGCGGGACAGCGGACGCGGTCCGTTGCCACCGCGAGCAGATCCGCGCATTCGCGCCCGACCTGGTCGCGGTATTCAGCGCCGACCACGTCTATCGCATGGACGTGGGCGAGATGGTCGCGTTTCATCTCGCCTGTCGCGCGGACGTTTCGGTCTCGGCGATCCCGGTACCGGTCTCGGAGGCCCATGCATTCGGCGTGCTCGGCGTGGATGGCGCCGACCGCATCCGCCACTTCGAGGAGAAGCCGGCGCATCCGGCCGAGATCCCCGGTCGCCCCGGCCTCTCGCTCGTGTCCATGGGGAACTATCTGTTCGACCCGCAGGTGCTCCTGGAGGCGCTCGACGCCACGCATGCCGCGGGCGGGGTCGACTTCGGCCGCGACCTGCTGCCGCGGCTGCTGAGCACGCACCGGCTCATGGCCTACGATTTCGGCACCGACCGCCTCGCCAGCGCGCCGCAGCGGCCCTACTGGCGCGACGTGGGCACCATCGATGCGTACTTCGCGGCCCACATGGACATGTTCGCCCAGGCGCCGCCGTTCTACCTCGGCGATCCGCGCTGGCCGATCCATTGCCAGCAGCCCGCCAGCTTCCCGGAAGCGATGCCGGGCGTCGCGTGCGACGGCGCCCGGATCGGGATCGGCGCCGAGCTGGTCGATACCGTCCTGCGCTCGGGCGTGGAGGTCGGACCGGGCGCTTCCCTCTCTCGCTGCATCGTGGCCGAGGACACCCGGATCGGGGCGCGCTGCCGCCTGCGCAACGTCATCGTGGATGCGGGCAACTGGCTGCCGAACGGCCTCGAGGTCGGATTCGATCCGGCCGCCGACGCCGGCCGCTGGCCCATGAGCGCGGGCGGCGTCGTCGTGATTCCGCGCGGGGCGTTTCCCGCTCAGCCCGATCGCGTGCCGGCCGCCCCCGACATCCGGCTGCCTGCGCTGCCAGCCCTGCCGGCGCTCGCCGCGGCCAAAGCGCTTGGCTGGGAACCCCCTCGGTTTGCGCGCGGCGCCCGGTCGGGGTCATCATCGGGCCTCGAGTCAATTGAAGAGAGGAGTGATCCATGTCGAACCGAGCCCACCACAGCCTGATCGGCGCCTCCCGTGCCGTGCGCCTCACGCTCCTGGTGGCAGCGGTAGCCGTCGCCGGGACGGCGCAGGCGCAGCTTCGCTGGGGCGAAGCCGCGGCAGGCAGCCAGGGTTATGTCGGCCTCTCGATCGGACAGGCGAAGTTCGATCCCGATTGCGTCCCCGGGCTGAGCTGCGACGACGACCGTACCGCCTTCAAGCTGGTGGCGGGCGGCGCCGCCAACGAGACGTTCAGCGCCGAGGTGGGCTACCTCAACATGGGGCGGATCAGCTTCGCGGGCGGACGCCAGAAGGCGCAGGGCCTGAACATCAGCCTGGTGGGCAGCCTGCCCGTGTCGCCGGCCTTCACCGCCTTCGGCAAGATCGGCACCACCTACGGCTGGACGGATACCGACACGAACGCGGCGGGAGTGCGCACCGGCTCCGAGAAGGGCTTCGGCCTCAGCTACGGCATCGGCCTGGGCTACAAGCTCACCAACCAGCTCGAGGTCACTGCCGAGTACGAGCGCCACAAGTTCGAGTTCGCGCCCGGTGACCAGACCATCGGGCTCACCTCGGTCGGGTTGCGGTACCGCTACTAGCGTTGGAAACGTCGGCGGCTACACCGCCCGGACCACGTAGCCGCCCGACTTGTCGTCCTGCTCGATCTGGAGCAGCCCGCGGTCCCGGGCATCCTCCAGCATGCGGTTGAACGACTTGTAGCCGTAGTAGAGCTCGTTGAAGCCCGGATTGCGCCGCTTCAGCGTCTGCTTGATCATCGAGCCCCAGATCCGCTCGTCCTCGCCTCGTTCCTCCAGCAGCGCATCGAGCGTCTCCACGATCAGCTCCAGGCCGCGCGCCGCGCGGTCCTCGACCTCCGCGCTCGACTCGGCGCTTGCGCCGATCGGTTCGATGACGGCCTCGTCGGGCGCGAGCGGTTCGGAATCAACGGCCACCGGGCCGGTGGCGCCGGCCGGCGCCTTGCCGCCGCGGTCGGTCCCCCCAGGCTTGGCTTCCTTTCGGCCGTCCTTGCCCGCATCCTTGGCATCCTTGCCCGCGTCCTTCCCTTCCTTGGCAGGGTCCTTGCCGTTTCTGCCCGCCGCGGTCGTGGATGCCTTGCGGCGCTCGGCGGGGCGGCTCTTCGCGGCGACGGCGCTTCGGCCGCGCTGCGTGCGCACCAGGTCGTCGTAGAAGATGAATTCGTCGCAGTTGGCGATCAGCAGGTCCGACGTGGAGTTCTTCACGCCGACTCCGATCACCGTCTTGTTGTTCTCGCGCAGCTTGCTCACCAGCGGAGAGAAGTCGGAATCGCCGCTGATGATCACGAAGGTGTCGACATGGGACTTGGTGTAGCAGAGGTCCAGCGCGTCCACCACCATCCGGATATCGGCCGAGTTCTTGCCGGACATGCGCACGTGCGGGATCTCGATCATCTCGAACGACGCCTGGTGCATCGCCGCCTTGAAATCCTTGTAGCGATCCCAGTCGCAGTAGGCCTTCTTGACCACGATGCTGCCCTTGAGCAGCAGGCGCTCCAGGATCCGGCCGATGTCGAACTGGTCGTAGCGCGCCTCGCGCACCCCCAGCGCGATGTTCTCGAAATCGCAGAAGAGGGCCATGTTCTGGGTGTCGGCGGCGATTGGCATGGAATTCCTGTCAATGGCGCGCCGGTGCCCGAGGGCTCCGGGGCGCGGTGGGCGGAAGGCTGGCTGCGGCTTCGGCGCGGTCAGGCCGACACCGGCTCGCGGGCCGGCTCGGCGGGCTCGTGCGGCCGAAGCATCTCGACCAGCCAACGGGTGAAGGCTGCGACATGGGGCAGGTTTGCCGACATGCGGTTGGTGACCAGATAGTAGCCGTGGGGCGAGGACATCCTCGCCTCGAACGGACAGACGAGCTCGTTGCGCGCCACGTGATCGCGGATGTAGACCACCGGGGCCAGCATCACCCCTTGGCCACGGACCGCCGCCTCCACCGCCTGGTAGGTGAAGTTGAACGAGATGGTGGGGACGTCCGCCGGCATGGGCAGGCCGTGATGGGCGAACCAGGCGTGCCAGCTCTGGAACTCGTCGTACGGTCCGGCGTGATCCTGGACGAGCAGCGTGGTCCGTGTCACGTCGCGCGGCCGCCGGAACGGACCGGCGCGGGCAAGCAGCACCGGACTCAGCGCCGGCGTGAGCTGCTCGTCGAGCAGGCGGATCGCCTCGCGCGGCGCCCGTGAATCGGGACAGAACCGGATGGCGACGTCGATCCCGTCGGCCTCCAGGTCCCGCACCTCGTCGGCCGCATCGATGCGGATGTCGATGTCAGGATACTGCTCGGCGAAGTCGGCGAGCCGCGGCACCAGCATGAGCGAGGCGAACGACGCGAAGGTGGTCAGCGTGATCCGCTTGCGCTGCCGCGTGCCGCGCAGGTCCGATACCGTCCGGTCGATGTCGGCGAGGCTCGCATGGACCACGCGGTAGAGCCGCTGGCCCGCGGCGGTCAGCTCCAGATGCCGGATGCGGCGGCGAAAGAGTGGCTTGCCGACCTGCGCCTCGAGCGAACGGATCTGCCGGGAGATGGAGGACTGAGTCAGGTGGAGCTCTTCGGCCGCCAGGGTGAAGCTGAGCAGGCGCGCCGAGGCCTCGAAGCCGCGCAGGTTGGCGAGGCTGATGGGGCGGACGCTGCGGGGCGGCGGCATGGCCACATTATGCATGCATCCGGCGCATGCATGTCGTGCGGGAAATTCGTTTGTAGCGGCAGGGGCGGCGTCACAGAATGATTCCTCGCCGGCCCCGCGACCTGGGATGCCGGCAGGCGCGACGGAAGAGGAAGCTACGATGAACGATTCCCATGCTCACTTCTCTCCCGGATCCCCGGCCGGAATGGTCATCGGGTTCGGACGCCCCGGTGTCTCTCACCTGCGCGAGCCCGGCAAGCCCACGGAGCGCAGGGTAGTCATGGCGCTGGAGGAGCGCATGTGGCGGGATCGTCGCGAGGTGGCTTGCCGGCAGGTGCCGGCGGCGCGAACCCTCACCGGGCGTCTGCGCGCCCGGGTACGCGAGCTCGCCTTCCGTATGCAGCTGGGACCGGTTCCCGACGAGGCCGCCGGCCGGGACCCGGAAAACCGGTTCTGAGCGGGCTAGCTCGTCAGAGGTAGCCGCGGTAGGTGGGGTGGGCGCGGTAGTGCTCGTGCAGCCGCTCGTTCCACTGCTCGTCGTCCCAGCCCGACGTGTCGTCGGTGCGGGCCGGTGCGCCCTCCACCTGCTCCCGGGTGATGTTGGTCCGGTAGCCGTCCAGGCTGGTGTCGTACTTCAGCGCATCCCACGGCACGGGATAGAAGTCCTTGCCCATGCCGAGAAAGCCGCCGAAGCTCATGACCGCGTAGGCGACCCGGCCGGAAACGCGCTCGATCATGAGGTGGTCGATCTCACCCACGTGCTCGCCGTCGGGGCCGTAGACCTCGGTTCCCTGGACCTTGTCGCTCGAGATCAGCTTGATCTTCGCGGCCGCCGTGGATTGGGTGGTATCCATGATCCGACTCCTTGGCTTTCAATCGTGCGCCCGGATCAAGCAACTCCCGAGCCCGCGGGCAGGGCCTGGCGGACCTCGTCGATGCCTTCCCAGGGATCGCTCGCGATCCGGCGCAACCGCTCCGGCATGGTGTCGATGTCGAAGGCCACCGCGTGGCGCGGGTCGAGTTCGTCCCACGAGAGCGGCGCGGCCACGGGTGCGCCGGGCCGCGCGCGCAGGGAGTAGGACGCGATGCTGGTGGCACTACGCCCGTTGCGCAGGTAGTCGATGAAGATGCGGCCGGCGCGCAGGTGCTTCGGCGCGCTTGCCACATAACGATCCGGGGCCTGCGCCGCGAGGGCGACGGCCACCTCCCGGGCGAATGGCTTCACCCGTGCCCAGTCGCAACCGGGCAGCAGCGGCACGACGACGTGCAGGCCCCGCCCCCCGGAGGTGCGCAGGAACGAACGCAGGGAGCGGCGCGACAGCCACTCGCGGATCTCGGTCGCGGCCCGGGCGAGCTCTGGCCAACCCACGCCGTCGCCGGGGTCCAGATCGAACACCACCCGGTCGGCGACATCCGGTGATTCCGCCAACGCGCCCCACGGGTGGAATTCGATCGTGTTGAACTGGACGAGCTCCATGACGGATTCGGCGTTGCGCACCACCAGGTAGTCGCCGAGCTCGCCCGAGTCCTCGCGCAACTGCACCACGTCGACCAGCTTCAAGCCGGCAGTGTGGTGTCGCTGGAAGAAGCAGGCGCTGTCGGTGCCCTTGGAGCAGCGCACCACGGACACCGGTCGGTTGATGATCTCGGGGAGCAGCCAGGGCATCACCGATACGTAGTAGTCGGCGACGTCGCCCTTGGTGGTTCCTCGCTCCGCGTAGACGACGCGTTCGGGATGCGTGAGACGCATGGGTTCTCCTGTGCGCGAGCCCGTCGGGCACGTCGCGGGCCCGCCGTTTGCAGTATCGCCGAGCGGCGTGCCCGCGGCATGCGGTCATGCCAGGATCAGTCAATCACCGGTGCAGGAGCAATGCAATGAACGAGTATCAGAATCCGGCCGGCGCGTCCGCCGACCAGGCCATCAAGGATCGCTCTGTGAAGGGTGAGCTCGAGGCGGGCAAGGGCAAGCTCGCGCAGTTTGCCGATACGGCCGCGGCTGCCGGCAAGGCTCGGCTGGATTCCGGCCTGAGCGAAGTCGCGGGGCAGGCGGACACTCTCGCCCGGGCCTTGGAAGACACCGCCAACCGGCTCAAGAGCGATCACCAGGACAGCCTGGCGGCCTACACCACGCACATCGCGTCCTCGGTCAATTCCCTGGCGGATCGGCTGCGCAGCTCCAGCGTGGATGAGCTCGCCAGCGATGCGCGGCGGCTCGCCCACAGCAATCCCGCGCTCTTCCTGGCCGGAAGCGTCGCGATCGGGTTCGGCCTCACGCGTTTCCTGAAGGCGTCGTCCAGCGGCTCGAGCCCGATGCGGCGCACCGATCGCTATGGCAGCGACTACGGTGACTCGCGCGGCGCTCCCGACAGCTTTCGCAGCGGCAGCGGTGCCGGCAGCTCGTGGCAAGGCCGCGGCAGCGACGACGACCGGGACCGCGTCTTCCCGGAGATGGGCTCCGCCGGACTCTCGCCGGACGGCAGCTTCGGCGGTACGCGAACCGGCCAGGTCAGCGGAGGGGTCAATGGCTGAGATCATGTCCGAACGGACCCGTCCCATGCCTCGCCCGGATGCGCCGAGCGGCAACGGCCTGGGCCTCGGTTCCGTGAGCGGCCTTTTCAGGAGCCTGGCCGACGACATCACCCGGCTCTTCACCCAGGAGGTGCAGCTCGCCAAGGCCGAAGTGAGCGTGGCGGTCCGCGACCTGAAGGCGGGAGTGCTGTCGCTCGCGATCGGACTTGGCGTGCTGCTGGCCGGCGTCGGATTCCTGCTGCTGTCAGCAGTCTATGCGCTCTCGCTGGTGGTGCAGCCATGGCTCGCCGCTCTCATCGTGGGGGGCGTGGTCAGCCTGGTCGGGATCGTCCTGCTGCTGAAAGCGAAGAAGTCTCTCGATCCGAAGGCGATGGTGCCGGAGCGCACCATCGAATCGCTGCGCCGTGACCAGGAGATGGTCAAGAGGAGCGTCGCATGAACACGCCCGATACGTCATCCAGCTACCCAAAGGAGCCTAGTGTCATGGAACAGGAAATCAATCACACCCGCGAGCGGATCGGCCGGACGGTGGCGGAGTTGGAGCAGCGGCTCTCTCCCGGCCAACTGATGGACCAGGCGCTCGGCTATGCGCGGGACCACGGCGGCCAGCTGGCCTCCAGCGTGGCGTCCGCAGTCGGCCGCAATCCGCTGCCGGTGATCGTCACCGGCATCGGCGTGATGTGGATGCTCAAGGCGTATGGCAGCCGGAGCTCCGGCAACGGCCATGCGACGACGGGCAGCCGGCGCATCTATACGCCGTACGACTCTCCGTACGACACGCCTTACGATACGCCCTACGACATCGAGACGGATGCCGACGCCGGCTATCGCACCTATGGTGGCGGCAACGGGCATCGCCGTGGCGGCATGCGCGAGAAGCTGTCCGGCGTCGGCGAGGCGCTCAAGTCCAAGGTGGCTGGGGCGCGCAGCTCCGTCGCCTCGGCAACGAGCTCGGCGAGCGAGCGTCTCCAGTCGGCTCGCGACAGCGTCTCCAGCCGGATGCATTCGTCTTCGGATGGCGACGCGTCCTCGATGGGCGGCTCGACCTCCGGCACGAGCCTGAGGGACAGGGCTCACGGGCTGATGGATCGGGCCGGATCGATGCGGCACTCGGCCGAGGAACGGTGGGGCTCGGCGAGCGTCTCCGCTCGGGAGCAGGCGCGGCGCGCGCGGGACGAGTTCAGCGTCCTGATGGAAGAGCAGCCGTTGCTGATGGGTGCGATCGGAATTGCCATCGGCGCGACCGTGGCGGCGCTGATGCCGTCGACGCGCCGCGAGCGTGAGTTGCTCGGCGAGGCGAGCGAGTCCGTGGCCGAGAGGGCGCGCCAGGCGGCTGCCGAAGGCTACGAGACCTTCCGGGAAACCGCTTCCCAGACCGCCGACGAGTTGGCTCGGTCGGTGGTTGGAGGCCAGGGCGGGGAGAACGGGGCCTCGGGTACGCGCAGAAATGGCAGCATGGGCGGCTCCGGCTCGTCGGGCTCCATGGGCTCCAGCTCATCGGGGTCCATGGGCGGCGGTTCCATGGGCAGCAGCGGCAGCGGCGACTGGAGCAAGTCAGCGAAGTCCGTGGGCACGGGTAGCGGAAACAGCGTCGGTACGAGCGGCTCAGGCGGCGGCACTGCCGCGAAGAGCGCCACCGCCGGCGGCGCGAGCACCGGATCGACGGGCTCCGCCTCGGCTAGCGGCGCATCGCCCGGCGCGAGCGGCTCGGCCGGCTCGACCGGCGGCAAAGGGGGCGCGAGCGGCACTGGCGGCAGCAGCGGCTCCAGCACCGGCTCGATCGGCGCGGGAGTTGCCCGCCCGGGCCTCTAGACAGCAGCAACGCCGGCCGGCGGATGACTTCGCCGGCCGCGCTGCTTCCCGGCCTCAGCCCGAGACGAACCGGTCGATCAGGCCGAGCTGGTCGGCCGTGTTCAAGGCCGGCGCATGTCCGCAGCCGGGGATCTCCACGATCGTGGCTCGCGGACCTCGACGGGCCATGCGCTCGGTGGTCTCCCTCAGTACCAGATCCGACTCGGCGCCGCGCAGGCAGAGGACCGGGATGTCGAGCCGGTCGTAGACGTCCCACAGCAGGTAGTCGTCCACTTCGCGATGGAACTGCCGCACGATCGCCGGGTCGTAGTGCGGCGTCACGCGCCCGTCCGGCAGCCGGCGCACCGACGTCTCGGTGAGGCGTCGCCAGCCTTCGTCCGATATCCAGCCGTACGGTCGGTACACCGTCCGGAAGTACTCCTCCAGCTCGGTGACGGTCGCGAATGCGGCGGGATTACCCGCGTAGGCCCGGATGCGGTCGACGGCAGCGGCAGCCAGCTCCGGCGCGTTGTCATTCAGCACCAGATGGGTGACCCGGCCACGCAGGGGGCCGGCCGCCGCAGACATGCCGATCGCGCCTCCCATCGACGTGCCGACCCAGGCCACTCGCTCCACACCGAGGTCGTCCAGCAGCGCCGCCACCTGCCGCACGTAGAACGCGAGGCAGTACTCGTCGTCGGGCGCCGGGCTCCACTGGGAGAGGCCGCGCCCGATCGTGTCGGGACAGACGACGCGGTAGCGATCGGCGAACCAGGCCGCCAGGTCGTCCATGTCGCGCCCGGTGCGGGCGAGGCCATGGGCGGCCAGCAGCACCGGTCGCGCCGGGTCTCCCCATTCGGTGTAGTGCATTTCACGACCGAGCAGCCGGCGATAGCAGGAACGCGGACGGGACGCTTCGATGGTTGCCATGGTGCAGCTCAGCGGCGGCGGCGTGCGGCCCCGGCGCGCAGCCGGCCGACGAGGCCCGCGGGCAGGAAATAGACGCTCAGCACGAAGAGCACGCCGAGCCAGAGCAGCCAGCGATCCGGGTGGACCAGGTCCGGCAGCAGTGGCACGGAGGCCGTGGCCTGGTTCGCGATCCGCATGAGATCCTGCAGATAGCTCTGCGCCAGGACGAAGAGCGTCGCGCCGATCACCGCTCCGTACATCGTGCCCATGCCGCCGATGACCACCATCAGCAGGATGTCCACCATGATGGCGAAGGAGAGCGTTACCTCCGGCCCGGTGTAGCGCAACCACAGCGCGTAGAGCACCCCCGCGAACGTGGCCGCCAGCGCGCTGATCACGCTTGCGGCCGTGCGGTAGTAAACCGTGCGGTAGCCGATCGCCTCGGCGCGGAACTCGTTCTCCCGGATCGCCTGCAGCACCCGGCCGAACGGCGAGTTCACCAGGCGCAGCAGGAGCAGGAAGCCGGCGAGCGAGCCGACGAACACCAGGTAGTAGGTCAGTACCCGGCCGTTGATGTCGATACCGAAGAGCGGCGCCTCCAGCAGGCGTGTGCCCGGCGAGAGCAGCTGCGGCAACCGGAAGGTGATGCCGTCCTCGCCGCCGGTGAGATCCGAGAGCTGCGAGGCGAGGATGGCGAAGAAGGAGGCCACCGCCAGCGTGATCATGGCGAAGAAGATGGTGCGCACGCGCAGCGAGAAGAGGCCGACGGCAAGCGAGAGGACGAAGGAAAGCGCGAGCGCGGCCAGCGTTCCGCCGGCGATGCCGGTCCAGCTCACCCCATGGCTGGACATGGCGAGCCCGACGCCGTAGCCGCCGATGCCGAAGAACATGGTGTGGGCGAAGGAAACGATGCCGGTGTAGCCGAGCAGCAGGTCGTAGCTCGCCACCAGCAGGATGAAGACGCAGATGCGCGCGGCCACATTGAGCGAGCGCGTGCCCGGAAAGAGAAACGGCGCAAGGGCAAGGCCGACCAGGATCGCGAGGAGCACCACGGCAAGCAGGCGGCTGCGCGGCCCGTCGCCGGAGAGCAGCCGCGCGACGATCCCGTGGGTGCGCGTGGTCTCCGACGACCTCGTGCCGGTGGTCGGCGGTTTCATCGTGCCTTGCGCCGCGCCGGTCATCGTCGCGCCACCGGATAGAGGCCCGACGGGCGCCACAGCAGCACCAGGAGCATGAGCAGGATGGTGGAGCCGAGCGCCACCTTGGGCGCGACGAAGCCGACGTAGTTGCTGGTGAGGCCGACCAGCAACGCGGCGATGAAGCAGCCGCCCACGGACCCGAGGCCGCCGATGATGACGACGATGAAGATGAGGATCATGAGCTCCGCGCCCATGGTGGCCCGCACGGTTTCCTCGTAGAGCGCCCACATGGTGCCGCCGAGGCCGGCCAGCGCCGCGCCCGCGACGAAGACGCCGACGAAGACGCGACCGATGCGGTAGCCCAGTGCCTCCACCATCTCCCGGTCCTCGACGCCGGCACGGATCAACAGGCCGAGGCGGGTACGCTCCAGCACCAGCATCATCGCCGCGAAGACTGCGACGCCGACCGCGACCGCGATCAGCCGGTACTTTTCCACCGAGGCCTCGCCGATGACGACGCCGCCCTTGAACGTGGTCGGCTTCGGCAGCGCAATCATGTCCGGGCCCCACACCACGTGGATCAGTTGCTCCGCGACGATCAGCCCGCCCACCGTGATCAGGATCTGCTTCAGGTGCTGGCCGTAGACCGGGCGAACGATGACCCGCTCGAAGAACCAGCCGAGGACTCCGCCTACGACCGCGGCCGCGGTCATGGCGAGCAGCACCACGGCGACGTTGCTCGCGACGCTGTCCGCGGCCATCCAGCCCGACAGCGGTCGCAGCACGCTCACCGCGATGTAGGCGCCCACCGTGATGAAGGCGCCGTGCGCGAAGTTGAGCACGTCCATCAGGCCGAAGATCAGCGAGAGTCCGGAGGCCATCACGAAGATCATCATTCCCATGGCCAGCCCGGCCGCGGTAAGGGTGACCCACGTCGGGAACGATCCCATGAAGGGGAGCGCGAGCAGCATCGAGGCCGGCACGAGCAGCAGCGGCACCACGTCCCGACGGGTGCGGGGCAGCGGCTCGGTCGCCGGCACGCCGGCGGTGCTGCCCGCTGCCACGGTGGCCGCCGCGTCGGATCCGCGCGCGCTCATGGCCCGGCTCCCGCGCCCGGCGGTCCGGCCCCAGGCCGCGCGCTCGCGCCGAGGTCGAGGCCGAGCAGGGACTGCTGCAGGGCTTCGTCGCCCGCAAGCGCCGCCATGCTGCCGTGATGGACCACCCGGCCGGAGTCCATTACCGCCACCGTGTCACCAAGGGCCCGCGCGAAGCGGAAGTTCTGCTCCACCACGAGAAGCGTGGTGGACGCCTTGAGCTCGCGGAACGCGTCGATCAGGTTCTCGACGATGGCCGGCGCCAGTCCCTTGGTCGGCTCGTCCACCAACAGCAGCTTCTTCGGCTCGATGATGGCGCGTGCGGTGGCAAGCATCTGCTTCTGGCCGCCGGAGAGGTTGCCTGCGGGCAGGGTCCAGAATCGCCGCAGCGCCGGAAACAGCGTGAAGATCCACTGCAGGCGGGCATCGTCGATCGGGCCGCTGCGCGCGGCCAGCACCAGGTTCTCCCGGACGGTGAGCCCGGCGAAGATCCCCATGTTCTCAGGCACGTAGCCGACGCCCGAAAGCGCGATGCCGGGCGTGTCGCGCCGCGTGATGTCGGCGCCGTCGTAGCGGATCGTGCCCTGGGAGGCGCGCCACATACCCATGATGGTGCGCAAGGTGGTGGTCTTGCCCGCGCCGTTCCTGCCGAGCAGCATGGTGAGGCCGCGCTCCGGGACGTCCAGGTCCACGCCCTGCAGGATGTGGTACGGGCCGATGTGCGTGTGCACGCCGGAGAGGCTCAGCAGCGGGCCCTGCGCCGCCGGGCGCGTCGCGCCGAGCTCGCCGTGGGAGCCGCCGGGCGCGCTGTGCAGCGGACCGGCGCCGCCGCGGCCGGCCGCCGGCACGGTTGTCGCGAGGGGCACGTCGTGGCTCATGCCGCCGCGCCTCCCAGATATGCTTCCTGCACGACGCGCGAGGCCATCACCTCGACGGGGTCGCCGTCGGCGACCAGCGCGCCCTGGTGCAGGACGACGATGCGGTCCGCGAGCGAGCGCACCACGTCGAGCTTGTGCTCCACCAGCACAATGGTCCTGTCGCGCTGCTGCTTGATGCGAGCGATCAGGTCCAGGATCACCGGCGCCTCGTCGACGCTCATGCCCGCGGTCGGCTCGTCGAACATGAACACCTTGGGCTGCAGCGCGATCAGGATCGCGACCTCCAGCTTGCGCTGGTCGCCGTGCGAGAGCTCGGCGGCGAGCACGTCGCGCCGGGCCGCGAGTGCGATGTCGGCGAGGATCGCGTCGGCCGCCTCCACGAGATGCCGATCCGAGGACCAGATGTGCCACAGATCCCAGCCGCGCCCGGCAGCGGCCTGTACCGCGAGCCGGACGTTCTCGTGCACCGTGAGATTGGGGAACAGGTTGGTCAGCTGGAAGGCACGCCCGAGCCCGCGCCGGGCCCGCTTCGATGCCGGCAGGCCGGTGATGTCGTCGCCTTCGAGCAGGACGCGGCCGCTGGTGGCGCGCAACTGCCCGGACAGCAGGTTGAAGTAGGTGGTCTTGCCCGCGCCGTTCGGCCCCACGATCGCCGTCAGCGTGCCGGCCGCGAAGCCGCAGCTCACGTCGTTGACGGCGGCATGCCCGCCGAAGCGGATCGTGAGCCGGTCGGATTCGAGCAGCACCGCCTTTCGCTCAGCGCTTGTTGCGCAACGGGATCTTCATCTCCTCGGGCTTGATCTCCCGGACCAGCTCGGGCACGCCCCACTCGAAGGCCGGATCGGCCTTGATCTTGAAGTGGTACATGCTCTGCATGGCCTGGTGGTCCTCCTTGCGGAAGGTCATCGTGCCCTTGGGCGACTCGAAGCTCATGCCCTCCATGGCGGCGATCAGCTTCTCGGTGTCGGTGCCGCCCGCCTTCCTGATCGCCTCGACGATCGCGATGGCCGCGCTCATGCCGCCCGCCGTGAAGAAGTCCGGCGGACCGTTGTGGCGCTTCTGGTGCTCCGTGACCAGCCACTCGTTCACCGGGTTCTTCGGGATGCCGAAGTAGTAATAGGCCGCGCCTTCCATCCCGGGCAGCTGCTTGTAGGACACCATCGCCGGCAGGATGTTCGCCCCGGAAGCGATCTCGATCCCGAAGCGCTTCGGATCGGTGGCGATCAGCTTCGGAAAAGGATCCGCGCCGGCCCAGTTCACGAACAGGACCTTGCGTCCCGGCTGATCCTTGAGGGCGTTGAAAATGCGCTCCATCGAGGCGGTGAAGTCGGTAGCCCGGAAGGGCGCATATTCCTCGTGCACGATCTTCGCGCCGGTACCGGCGAGTGCCTCCTTGAACGCGGCGACGAAGTCCTTGCCGAAGGCGTAGTCCTGCGCCAGCGTGGCGACGTACGTGCCGGGCTTGCCGATCGCGACCGCGTTGGAGACCGCGTCCTGGGTGGAGTTGCGCCCGGTGCGGAAGATGTAGCGGTTCCACTTGTCGCCGGTGATGGAATCCGCCACGGCCGGCTCCACCAGCAGGATCTTCTTGTACTCCTCGGCCACCGGCAGCATGGCGAGCGCGGTCCCGGAGGAGGTGGGCCCGACCGCGATGTCGACCTTGTCGTCGCCGAAGGCCGCGGCGAGCTGCGAGCGGCCGACGTCCGGCTTGGTCTGCGCGTCGCGCTGCGTCACCACGATCTTGCGATTGCCGATCATCATGGTGCCGTTGGTGGCGTACTCGAAGCCCATCATCAGCCCGATGTGGGTCTGCTTGGCGTAGGCCTCCAGCGGACCGGTCTGGTCGGACACGTGGGCGATCTTGATGTCCTGGGCTTGCGCGTGCGAGGGCGCGCCAAATGCGAACGCCGCGCCGAGGCCGATCATCGCGGTGGCAATCAGGGTGCGACGGGCGGACGGGGCGGCGATGGCGTCACCGCCGGCCGCGGAATGGTGAATGCTGCTGAACTGGGTGACGGGCCGCTTCATTGATGTCTCCATGAGAGTCGGTTGTTGGCGCGCAGGGCAACTCCACGATGAGTCTACCCACTTCGCCCCCCGAATCACCCCCCGAAAGAGGGGTTCGCTGATGACGTGCTCCCGGGCAGGGGGGTCTAGAATCCGGCGCGTCTTCCCCCCGAAATCCCGCCCCGACGTGGGGTTCGTCGCCATGGCTCGCCCACGCTACCGTCCCCCGGTCACCAAGATCTATCCGCCGTCGACCGACTCCCGCCTGCTGGAGCGCCCGGGCCTGGTCTCGCTGCTGGCGGACCTGGGGCAGCGCAAGCTGGCGGTCGTGACCGCGCCGACCGGTTCGGGCAAGTCGACGCTGCTCGCGCAGGCGCACCGGCGCCTGGTGGCGCAGGGCTGGGAAGCGGCCTGGCTGTCACTCGATCGATTCGACAACGAGCCGAGGGTGTTCATGCTGAACCTGGTGGCGGCCATCGCCCGTGTGCGGCCGGGGTTCGGCGACGCACTGACGGCGATGCTGCAGGCGAGCATCGAGATCTCGGTCACCGAGGCGATGGCCGCGGTGATTGCGGAAGCGGGGCCGCGGGCCGGCGCGCCGGCGCGACCGCTGGCCGTCTTCCTCGACGACTTCCAGGCGATCGAGAACGCGGACATCGTCGCGGCCGTCGGGTACCTGCTGCAATACAGCTCGGCCGAGACGCGGTTCGTCGTGGCGAGCCAGCGCGCGGTGCCGTTGAGCGTCGCGCGGCTGAAGTCGCGCGGGGCGGTGGTGGAGATCGGCTTCGACGACCTGCGCCTCGCGGCTTCCGAGGTGCGCGAGTATCTGAGGCGGGTGCACCGGGTGGCGCTCTCGGAGGATCGCATCGCGACGCTCACCGACCAGACCGAGGGTTGGATCTGCGGCTTGCAGCTTGCCTCCATCGCTTATCGGGAGCACGGCGAGGCGCTGTTCGACCACGGCGCGGGCGGCGCCGATTTCGCCGACTACCTGTTGGAGGACATCCTGGCGAGCCAGGTGCCCGCGGTACGCGCTTTCCTGCTCGATACCGCGCTGCTCGACCAGTTCTGCGCGCCGCTATGCGATGCGGTCACCGGGAGCGACGACGGCACCGCGATGATCGAGGCGCTGGAGAGGGCGAACCTCTTCATCGTGCGGCTGGACCGCGAGCAGATCTGGCATCGCTATCACCATCTGTTCCAGAACTTCCTGCGCCTGAAGAAAAAGGCGCAAGGCATCGAGGCGGTGCAGCCGCTGTACCTGCGCGCGAGCGCCTGGTACGAGCAGAACGCGATGCCGGCCGAGGCCCTGCATCACGCGCTTGCCGGCGGCAGCCAGGAGCGGGCGGTGCGCCTGCTGGAAACGCATGGCTACTCGCTGCTGCGCGACGGCAACTTCAAGGAGCTGCACGGGTGGCTGCAGGCGGTCGGGCGTGGCGGCGTCGCGTCCTCGCCGATGCTTTGCGCGCTGGATGCGTGGACCCAGCTCTACCTTGGCGATGCCATCGCGGCGAGCGAGGCAGTGGACCGCGCCGAGCGCATGCTGGCGAAGGCCGGCCCGGGCCGACGGCGCCTGGCGGACGAGCTGCTCATCCTGCGCTCGATGTGCGGCGTGACCCGCTACGACCTGGTGGACAGCGACTGGATCCGGCCGGAGCTTGCCACGGCCTTCGGCCTGGAGGAGGGCCTGCAGCGCGCCTACGCCCAGGTGGTGCTTGGCTACGGCGCCCGGGCGCAGGGCGACCTGGCTTCGGCGCGGCGTCACTACGTGGAGGCAATCCGCATCGCCGATTCGAACGAGGACGTGGTGGTGAGCCTGATGGCGCGCTACAACCGCGCCATGGTGGACCAGCTGTCGGCGCGGCCCGATATCGCGCTGCGCGGCATCGACCAGTGGTTCCAGGAGCCCGGCAATCGGCGCTGGCAGCGCGCCGGCAGCGCGGCCTTTCTCAACGCCGCTCGCGGCATCGCGCACCTGGACCGGCTCGAGGTGGCGCAGGCGACGGCGGCGCTCGATGCGGCGATCGAGCTGCTCGACTCCACCCACACCTTCGCCTATGTCGGCGTCGCGCGCGTGCTGAGGGCCCAGGCGCATGCCCTCGCCGGTCGCTTCGAGGCGGCCGCGGAGGACCTCGATCGCGCGCGCGAGTTGGGCGGCGCGCGTTCCATCGACCGGGTGCTGTTTCGCGCGGCACTGGCGCAGGCGCGCATCGCGATGCAGGCCGAGCAGGTCGCCGACACCGGCTGGGAGCTCGTCGACCGCAGTCTCGAGGAGGCGCGCGAGGTCCTCGCCTCGAGCCGCCAGCTCGACCGCGCAGTGCCCACCGAGAACTACGTGCAGTACGACGCGCTGCACTGCCAGCGCCTCCATCGCCAGGGCCGGCACCGCGAGCTGCGCGAGCGGGCCCGGCGCGGCGCCGAGGCGGAAAGGCGCGCAGGCCGCCTCAAGTACCTGGTGGAGTTCCTCGGCCTCGAGGCGCTCGCCCTCCATGCCCTGGGCGAGCCGGCCGAAGGTGGGCGGCTGCTGGCCGAGGCGATCCGGCTGGCATCGCCAGGCGGTTGCGCGCTTGCGCTGATCCATTGCGGGGCGGGGTTGCTGGAGGTGCAGCTTGCCGCGGTCTCCGGCACCGGCCTGCCGGGCTCGGGCGACGGTGCTTCCATGCAGGCGCGCCTGCGGGCCTGGTTCGAGACGCTCGCGCAGGCGGCGAGCAGGGCGCCCACGCCGGCGCCGATGCAGGCGCTGCACCGGCGCGAGGTGCAGATCCTGCGGCTGGTGGAGCAGGGGCTGCGCAATCGCGAGGTCGGCGACCGGCTCTACATCTCCGAGGAGACGGTCAAGTGGTATCTCAAGCGGGCCTACGAGGCGCTCGGGGTGAAGAACCGGGCCCATGCGCTCGCGAAGGCGCGCGAGCTGCGGCTGCTGTGAACGGGCGACTTGCCCTGGGGCGGGGCACAATCCCTGCTGAATCGTCACGAGGCGCACCGGCGCCGTAGAGTCAATCATCCAGGAATCGATAGCGGGCCATGGCTTTCAGCACGACATACGAGAACCGCGAACCTTCGCGCGCCGACGTGGATGCGCACGAGGCGCCGCTCGTGATCGAGTTCGGCACTCCCTATTGCGGCTACTGCCGGGCCGCCCAGCCGCATATCGCACAGGCGATGGCCGGGTATCCGGAGGTACGACATATCAAGATCGAGGATGGTCCCGGCCGGCCCCTTGGCAGGTCCTTTCGCGTCAAGCTGTGGCCGACACTGGTCTTTCTTTCGAACGGCGAGGAAGTGGCGCGGCTGGTCCGTCCCCGCGATGTCGAGCCGATCGCGCAGGCCCTTGGCAGACTCTCCACGACATAGACGGGCGGGCGGCTTGTCCGCCACCGCGTGCGCCGATGATCGAGGCTCACGTTCGTCCGGGGGGTACCATCGCTAGCCTCCGTTTCCCTCACCCTTTACCTGCCGATGCAGCCGGAACATTGCCGTGACCATGCCTGACCCCAACGACCCGGCCGATCCGCGGGACGAAACGTCCTCGCCGCCGCCGGCGATGCCGAGCGGCCAGGACGGCCCGCCCTCCGCGTCGAAGGACGAGCGGAGCGAGCCGCCGTCGGCGCCGGAGGCGGCCGCGGAGCCCGAGAAGTCGCAGGAGCGCGAGGCGGCGCAGGAGTCCATGGTGGCTCGGGAGTCCGAGGTGTCGGCGGCGCCTGAAGGCGGCACGGGGAGGCTCGACGAGACGTCGGAACCCAAGGTGGGCGCGGAAGCCGAGCTGGCGTCTCCGCCGCTACCGGCGACGGAGTCGACCCCGGGGCGCGAACCGGCGCCGGAGTCGACCCCGAAGCGGGAGCCGACGCCCGAGGAAGCGCGGGCGCGCGAGGCGGTCACGGCGGCGTTCGCGTTGCTCGACGGGGCCGCGGCGCGCCTGTCGGCCGCGGCCGGCGGGATCCGGTTCTCGACGCTGCAGAAGACCCAGGGCGGCCTGGCCTACGAGTGGCGCCAGATGCTGCGGGCGGAGGCGCTGGATATCCCGGCCGCCCAGGTGCTGCTCGGCAAGGTCGAGCGACTGATCGCATCACTCGCGCCGGCGCAGCGGCCGTCGGCCGACGCGGCAGCCCCGACAGGTCCGGGGGCCCTTCGACAGACGCTGGTTCGCGGCATGATCGCGCTCGCCCCCGCGCCGCTGCACCTGCAGATCGAGTTCGCGCCCGACTTCCCGTCGGCGGATGCCGATCCGCTGGTGCTGGCAGCACGCTCGCATGCGGTGAATCGGGCCGCGCTCGGCTCCTTGCGCCGGATCCAGTGGGACGCGCCGGATCGATGCACGCTCGCCTTCGGCGACGGAGAGCAGCGACGGACCCTCGTCGCCAGCTTCGACGCCGAGGGCAAGCTCGACCTGCCGCCCGAATTCCGTCAGAACCAGCCGCGGCCGGTGTCGAAGGCCGGCGCGGATGCGACGCAGCCGGGCGGCCCCGGGCAGGGACGCACCCGGCAGGGAGGCCCCCGACAGGGAGCCCCTGGGCAGGGCGGCCCGGGGCAGGGCGGCCGTCCCGGTCGCCGGGGTGGTCAGCAGTCCGGACAGCCGAATGCCGGGCCGGGACAGCAAGACCGGCAGGCCCGAACCGGCGCTGACGGGCGAGCGCAGGCGCCCGGAGGCGCGCAGGGCCGGGGCACCCATGGCCGGGACGGGCAGAGAAGCGAGCACCCCGGCGGCAACCGGCCGCCTCGGGGTGGCACCCCGGGCGGCGAGAAAGGCCGGCGTGGCGCGGACGGCCGTGACGGGCGCCGCGGACGAGACAATCGCCAGGATGCGGCCCCGCGCCATGCGGCGGCGGAAAGGCGGCCCGCCTTCCCGAAGAACACCGCGATGGCCGAGAAGCTGCGGGCGGCGCTCGGTCCGCTTGCCCGGGGAGCGGAGACGCGGGAAGCGCCGCGTGCGAAGTCCGGCGACCGGCCAAGGCGCGATGATCGCGATCGCCCCCGGGGCGACGGTCCGCGGCCGGAGCGCACCGAACGGCTGGAATCGCGCGCCCCGGCATCGGACTCCGCGGACGTCTCGGCGAATCCCGACGCTACGCGGCCCGAGGCCCCGACCTCCGAGCCTCCGAGGTCCGACGCTTCGACGTCCGAAGCTCGGAAGTTTGACGCTCCGTCGCCCGAGGCGCCGGGCAGCTCGCGACCGGAGCCCCCGACCCGCGACCTGATGGCGGACGCGCCGGCCAGCGAAGCGCCGGGACAGGCTCCAGCCAAGGACGACTAAAGGGATCGAACGCGGTGCGATGCGGCGCGCGCCGTCACGGCGCGCGATAGAGTCGCGAGACCAGCGCGCCGTTTTCGCCATAGACGAGAAGAGAGGCGCCGCGTCTCACGGTGACCGTCGCGTTCGTGAAGTTCACGAGGCCGTCGCCCTGGCGCAATGGGATCCTGGCGGTGACCTGCCGTTCCGGTCCCAGCACGTAGACGAATCCGTCCTTCGGTACAGCGATCCTGATCGACATGGCCGCACTCCGGTGTCCCGCCATTGCAGGGATCATGCGCGCGCGCCTGGAGCCTGGTCACGACGGGCCGCCGGATGGCAGCCGGGCGCCGTCGTGTCGCGTCTCGGGTCCGCCCCGCGTCGCGTGATCGACGCCGGAGCGCGGTTCCCGCGGGGCGACGGAAGGCGGGTTCCGGATTTCCGTATCATCGGCAAGCCCTGCGGCCATCCTGGCCAGGGATTCTCATACTGCAGGAGTGGCGTCGATGGAGCGATCCGACGTGGAGCCTGCCATCGGTGCGTCAGGCCCGGGCATCGCTGCCTCCGTCCTCCTGGTGCTCCTGCTGGTCGGCGACCTCGTGTACGTTGCCATTCACCTGGTCGCGACCGGCACCACGTTGCTCGACAGTCCGTTGGCGACGCTGGACGTGGACCGGGGCTATGCCGAGTTCTTCCAGTACCTGAAGCTGCTCTGGGCGTGCCTGCTGCTGGCCTGCGTGGGCCTGCGGAGCCGCCGCTGGCAGTATCTCGCCTGGGTGGCGTTGTTTGGCTACCTGCTCGCCGACGACTCGTTGAGCCTGCACGAGAACCTCGGCGTGGTGCTCGCCGACCGGCTCGCCCTGACGGATGCGATCGGGCTGCGCGCCATCGATTTCGGCGAGCTGCTGGTGTCGGCGGCGGCCGGGTTGGTGCTCGCCGTGAGCCTGGGCCTGGCCTATGCGCGCGGCGGCGACGAGTTCCGTCGGTCCTCGCGCGACCTGTTCGCGCTGCTCCTCGCCCTGGTGTTCTTCGGCGTGGTGGTGGACATGGCGCACATCGCCGTTGACCCCGCCGGATGGCTGGACAACGCGCTCGTGATCCTCGAGGACGGCGGCGAGATGGTCGTCGGCAGCTTCGTCACCTGGTACGCGTTCCTCCTGCTGATGGCAGGCGAACGCCGAGCAGGCGAGACGCTCGCCGGCCTCATCGGCAAGGCGCTGTCTGACCTCGAATCCGGATTCCGCCCCCGTGACGACCGGAGTCGACTGCGCGGCTTCGGCGGCCCGGCGGCGCCGTGACACTGGAGGGTCGCTGGACGACAATGCGAGCCCAGCTCTCACTCCCCGGCACTGCCTCGCCCACGGCAGCGCCGCGAGCAACCCTTCCCTGAACCGGAGCCCCCGCATGCCATCGATCGCGTACCGCTGGATCCATGTCGCCTTCCAGGAAGCCAGCCAGTTCACCGAGACCTACGGATTCGCCGGCAGCCAGGGCGCGGTGAACCTGGAGGGGGTGCTGATCGAGCCGCAGGATGCGCCGCGCGAGACCGTGTTCCTGATGATGCATCCGAGCTCGACCCTGCAGCTTCTACCGCTGCCGGGCGCGCTGGCACAGGCCGGCTACCCGGTGCTCTGCATGGGCAGCCGCTACGTCAAGAACGACACGCCGCTGATCTACGAGAAGGTGGCGGTGGACCTGGGCGCCTGCGTGCGCCATGCCCGCGAGACGCTTGGCTTTCGCCGCGTCGTCCTGCTCGGCTGGTCGGGCGGGGGCTCGCTTGCGCTCTTCTACCAGTCCCAGGCAGAGCGGCCCACGATCACGGCGACTCCGGCCGGCGACCCGATCGACCTGGCGGCGGCCGGCCTGATGCCGGTCGACGGTCTCGTTCTCGAGGCGGCGCATCGTTCCCGTGCACGCATGCTGTGCGACTGGATCGACCCGTCCGTGCGCGACGAGCTCGACCCGGACAATCGTGATCCTCGCTTCGACCTCTATGCGCCGGGCGGCATGCAACCGCCCTATCCGCGTGACTGGCTCGCGGCCTACCGGGAGGCGCAACTGAAGCGCATGCGCCGCATCACGGCCTGGGTGGAGCAGACGCTGCACGAGCTGCGCCGGCGCGGCACCGCCGAGGTGGAGCGCGGTTTCATCACCCATCGGACGATGGCGGAGCCCCGTTTCCTGGACGGCACGATCGAGCCCAACGACCGTCCCATCGGTCGCTGCTATCTCGGGTTGCCCGAGACCGTGAACACCGGCCCGGTGGGTCTGGGCCGCTTCTCGACGCTGCGCGCCTGGTTGTCGCAGTGGTCCATCGACCACTCTCGTGCCGACGGCGAGGCCTGCGCCGCGCAGGTATCCGTGCCGTTTCTCGCCATCGAGCACAGTGCCGACGACGCCGTCCCGCAGCCGGACATCGGGCTGATGTACCGGGCCTGCGCGAGCACCGACAAGGAGATGCACTGCATTCGCGGCGCCAACCACTATTTCAAGGGGCAGCCCGAGCACCTGGCCCAATCGGTGGCGCTGATCACCGGATGGGCGGGGCGGCACGGCTGGTGAGCGTCGGCCCCTTCCCGGCCTGGACTCAGTGAGCCCCGTGGGCCGCGGCAGGCTGCTCCTCCACGCCGTGCACCTCGATGTGGGCCCTCTTCGCCAGGAGCGAGTAGGCGATCGGCACGACGAATAGCGTGAGCAGGGTGCCAAAGCTCATGCCGCCGACGATCACCCAGCCGATCTGCCTGCGCGATTCGGCGCCCGCCCCGGTGGCGAGCGCGAGCGGCAACGCGCCGAGCACCATCGCGCCGGTGGTCATCAGGATGGGGCGCAGCCGCATGGTGGCGGCCTCGATCACCGCGTCGGAGAGGCTCGCGCCCTTGGCGCGCAACTGGTTGGTGAACTCGACGATCAGGATGCCGTGCTTGGTGATGAGGCCGACCAGCGTGATCAGCCCCACCTGGCTGTAGATGTTGAGAGTCCCCCCGGTCAGCCAGAGCGCGAACAGCGCGCCGGTCATCGAGAGCGGGACCGACAGCATGATGACGAACGGCGACACGAAGCTCTCGAACTGGGCCGACAGCACCAGGTAGATGAAGCAGAGCGAGAGCACGAAGACCAGGTAGATCTCGCTGCCGGAGTTGCGGAACTCGCGCGATTGCCCGTCCAGGTCGGTCTGCGCGGCGGAGCCCAGCGTCTCCTTGGCGGCTGCGTCGAATGCGTTCAGCACTTCCTCGATGGAGTAGCCGGGCGCCAGCGTACCGGTGATCTTCACCGCCCGCAGCCGCTGGAAGTGGTTGAGCGACTGGGGCGCGACGCCCTCGCGGACGTGCACCAGGTTGGCCAGCTGCACCATCTCGCCGGCTCGGCCGCGCACATAGATCTCCCGGATGTCCGCCGGCGTCGAGCGGTCGAGCGGCGAGACCTGCACGATCACGTCGTACTGCTCGCCGTCGCGCTTGAAGCGGGTCACCTGGCGGCCGCCCAGCATGGTCTCGAGCGTGCGGCCGACGGTGTCGACGTTGATGCCGATGTCGCCCAGCTTGTCGCGGTTGATCTCGACGCGGATCTCCGGCGTGTTGAGCCGCAGGTCCGTGGTCAGGTTCTGCGCGCCGGGAAACTGGCCGGCCACCGCGAGGAAGCGGTCCACCATGCGCTGCAGCTCGTCGTACGGCACCTGGGCCATGATGACGTACTCGATCGGCGTCGAGCGGAAGCTCTGGCCGAGCGACGGCGGGTTGATCGGATACGCGATCGCGCCCGGGATGGACGCAAGCTTGGGCCGCAGCTCTTCGGCGATCTGCTGCTGCTTCTTGGTCCGTTCCTCCCAGGGCTTCAGTCGCAGCACGGTGGTGCCGTCGACGACGGTCGGCCAGCCCGCGATGGCGGTGTTGCCGAATGCCTCCGGAATGTCATTGAAGAACGCCTCGATCGGCCGCAGCTGCTCTGCGGTGTACTGCGGCGTGGACCCCTGGGGCACGGTGACGACGCCGAAGATGAGGCCGCGGTCCTCGATCGGGGAGAGCTCGGACTTGAGCGACGTGAAGAGCAGTGCGCCGGCTGCCAGCGTGATCACCCAGCCGAGCACGACGATCCAGCGGGCCTTCATCACTGCGGCGAGGGAGTTGCGGTAGCCGTTGGTCATGCCGACCAGGAAGGCTTCCACCTTGTTGTACATCCACGAGTGCTTGGTCTCATGGCGCAGCAACTTCGAGCACATCATCGGCGTCAAGGTGAGAGCCATGAAGCCCGAGACCATCACCGCGCCGGCGAGCGTGAGCGCGAACTCGATGAAGAGCCGCCCGGTGCGGCCGGTGGCGAAGGCGAGCGGCGCGAACACCGAGGCCAGCGTGAGCGTCATCGCGATCACCGCGAAGGCGATCTCGCGCGATCCCGCGATCGCGGCCTGCATCCGCGACATGCCCTCTTCCATGTGGCGGAAGATGTTCTCCAGCACGACGATGGCATCGTCCACCACCAGGCCGATGGCGAGCACCATCGCGAGCAAGGTCAGCGTATTGACCGTGAAGCCGAACGCGTACATCAGCGCGAAGGCACCGACGAGCGAGACCGGGATGGTGACGATCGGGATGATCGTGGCCCGCAGGCTGCGCAGGAAAAAGAAGATCACCAGCACGACGAGGATGATGGCCTCGCCGATGGTGGCGAAGACGGATTCGATGGCCCGGTCGATGAAGGTGGAGGTGTCGTAGGCGACCACCAGCCGCATGCCGGTGGGCAGGTTCGCGTTGATCTCGTCGACCTCGGCGCGCACCGCACGCGACAGGTCGAGCGGGTTGGCCGTGGCCTGCTTGGCGATGCCGATGTTGAGCGCCGGCTTGCCGTTGAAGCGCGAGACCGTGCGCTCGTCCACCGCGCCGATCTCCGCCGTGCCCAGGTCCTGGATGCGCACCGGATAGCCCGCGACGTTGGCCACGATGATCCGGCCGAACTGCTCCGGCGTGCGCAGGTCCGTCTCGGCGACGACGGTGAACTCTCGCGCCGTCGACTCGATGCGGCCGGCCGGGATCTCCGCGTTCTGGCGCCGGATGGCATCCTCCACATCCTGCACCGTCAGGCGATAGGCGGCGAGTCGCGTGCGGTCCAGGTTGATCCTCATCGACACCAGCCGCTCGCCGAAGATGCGCACGTCCGCCACGCCCGGCAGCACCGAGAGCCGCGGCTTCACGTAGCGGGCGATGTAGTCGGACGCCTCGAGCGGGGTGAGCGATCCGGCCTGGACCGAGATGTTGACGACCGATTGGGAATCGGCCTCCACCTTGGCGATGATCGGCTCGTCGATCTCGTCCGGCAGCCGCCCCCTGACCCGCGAGACCTTGTCGCGGACGTCCGCTGCGGCGGAATCCGGCGTGCGCGACAGCTCGAAGCGCACGTTGATCTGGCTGCGCTCCGAGCGGCTGCGCGACGTCATCAACTGCACGCCCTCGATGCCGGAAAGCGAGTCCTCGATGATCTTGGTGACCTGCGACTCGACCACCTCGGCCGAGGCGCCGCGATAGGTGGTGTTGACGCTCACCACCGGCTCGTCGATGCGCGGATACTCGCGCACGGCCAGCCGGTCGTAGGAGATGAGTCCGACCAGCAGGACCACCAGCGACAGCACGGTCGCGAAGACCGGCCGCCGGATGCACAACTCGGGCAGCGTCACGGCCTGCGGTCCTTACTCGGTGGCGAGAGAGGTGGCGCGACTCGCCAGCGAGCGCGCCGGGCCCGGGGAGCCGCTCGCCGGATCGGTGGCGGCCGGGTTGCCGTTGGCTCCGGCGTTGGCGGCACGCACCAGGACACCGTCGCGCAGCTTGAGCTGACCCGCGGTGACCACGATGTCCCCGCCCTCCAGGCCGCTCTGGATCTCCACCTTGCCGTCGCGGCGCTGGCCGGTGGCGACCTTGACGCGCTCGGCCCGCGAGTGGACCACGCGGAAGACGTACTGGTCGGTGCCTTGCGGAATCAGCGCCTGCTCCGGCACGACCAGCGCCTCCTTCTGCTCGCGGGTGATCAGCGTGACCCGCGCGAACATGCCCGGGCGCAGCGCGGTCCCCTGGTTGCCCACCTGCGCCCGGATCACGATGGAGCGCCCGGCCGCGTCGACCAGCGGATCCAGCGCATAGACCTTGCCTTCGTAGGTCTTGCCGGGGAGGGCGTCCAGCGCCACCTCCACAGACTGTCCCATCGCGACCTGGGTGAGGAACATCTCGGGGACCCGGAAGTCGACCTTGAGCGGATCGATGGCCTGCAGGGTCACCATGTCCTGTCCCTCGCGCACGTAGTCGCCCGTGGACACCGACCGCAGCCCGATGATCCCGGAGAACGGCGCACGGATCTCCGTCTTGCGCAGCCGGGCCTCGGCGAGCGCGAGCGCCGAGGCCGCGATCTCGAGGTTGTTGCGCGCCTCGTCCTTGGCCTGCCCGGAGATGAAGTTGCGTCGCGCAAGATCGACCGAGCGCTCGTACTTGCCCTTGGCCAGGGTCAGGTTGGCCCGGGCCTGGCGCACCTCGGCCTGCGTGATGGACTGGTCCAGGCGCACCAGCAGGTCCCCTTTCTGGACCTCGCGGCCCTCCTGGAACAGGATCTCGGTGATGCGGCCGGCTATCTCCGGCCGCAAGGTGACCGACTCGTCGGAGCGCAGGCTGCCGACCGCAGTGATGGTTTGCGGCAGTGCAACAGAGATGACCCGGGCGACCTCCACCACGGTCGCTTCCTCGTTGGCAGCGCCGCCGGCGCCGGCCGGGTTCTTCCGCGGCGCCTGCGCGACCTGCGGTGGCGCATCGCCCTGGGCGCCTGGGCCGCGAGTGCCGAACCAATAGCCGCCGCCGGCTGCGGCGGCGACCGCCAGCACCGCGAGCACGGCCGGGAAAGCTCTGTTCATCGGAGGGCCTGGTTTCGGTGGGAACAGGAACGGGATGATAGAGATCAAGAGATTAGCAGGGAAAGCGGGGTAAGCCCCGGGCGCAGCGTCAGGCGGACAACAAGGCTCGCCAGTCGGGGGCCTCGGCCCACATGGGCATGTCGGTTGCCGCCCGGGATCTCCCTACCCCGAGAATTCGATGGAGGCCGGCATGGCACGCTGCGACAAGTGCGGCAATGACTACGACAAGTCCTTCGAGGTCACGATGGCGGGCCGGACGCACACCTTCGACAGCTTCGAATGCGCCATCAGCCTGGTGGCGCCGCGCTGCGGCCACTGCGACTGCGCGATCATCGGCCATGGCGTGGAAGCCGAGGGTCGCATCTTCTGCTGCAGCCACTGCGCGGAGCAGTCCGGCGTGCACGGCTTGAAAGACCGCCGGTAAGGCCCGGGACGCGAGGAAGCCATGGTGCAGATGCAATCGGAGCCGAAGCCGCCGTTCCCGGCGCAGAAGCAGTCATCCGTGGGGCTCGAGTCTCGGCTCGATCCGCTGCCGCGATTCGAGGCGCCGCTTTACAGGCCCGCGGGCAAGCTGGAGGGCAAGGCGGCGCTCGTCACCGGCGGTGATTCCGGCATCGGCCGCGCGGTCGCGGTGATGTATGCGCGCGAGGGCGCGGATGTCGCCATCGCCTATCTGCCCGAGGAGCAATCCGACGCCGAGGAGACCCGCCGCCATGTGGAGGCGGCCGGGCGACGCTGCGAGCTGCTCCCGGGGGACCTGACCGACGCCGCCTACTGCGACGCGCTGGTGGAGCGAACCGTGGCCGCGTTCGGCAGGATCGACGTCCTCGTCTCCAACGCGGCCCGGCAGAACCGCAAGAAGACGCTCGAAGAGGTCACCGACGAGGAGTTCGATCGCACCTTCAAGACCAACGTCTACGCGTACTTCAGGCTGTGCCGCGCGGCGTTGCGCCACATGAAGCCGGGCAGCGCGATCATCGCCTCCAGCTCGGAGACCGGCATCCAGGGCTCGGCGCAGCTGCCGGACTATTCGGCGACAAAGGGCGCCATCAACGCGTTCACCAAGGCCCTGGCCCAGAACGTCCTGGAACGGGGCATACGCGTGAACGCGGTGGCACCGGGACCGGTCTGGACGCCGCTCAATCCATCCGACGACGGCGCCACGCCGGAGAAGGTCGCGCACTTCGGCGAGAACAACCCGATGGGCCGCCCCGCGCAGCCGGAGGAGCTGGCCCCGGCCTATGTCTACCTGGCCTCGGACGCCGACTCGTCGTACGTCACCGGTATCGTGCTGCAGGTGATGGGCGGCGAAACGACCGGCGGCTGATCGGTTCCGCGGCTCCCGCTCCGGGATTGCGTCAGCCCGCGGCCTGCGGGACGCCCGACTTGTGGCAGGATCGGCCCTGGCGGCCGCGTCGCAGTCCGCGAGGCGGCGTCGTGCATCGGGGAGAGCTGTGCATGAAGTCGTTCGTCTACATCGGCCGTCCGGCTCGGGTCGTGTTCGGCGCCGGCAGCCTCGGCCGGCTGGCCCAGGAGATCGAGACCCTGGGCGCCCGGCGCGCGCTGGTGCTCAGCACGCCGGAGCAGCGCGCCAGCGCGGAGCGGGTCGCCAGGTTGCTCGGCGATCGCGCGGCGGGCGTCTTCGACCAGGCCGTCATGCACGTACCGATCGAGACCGCGCGCGCCGCACGCGACGTCGCGCACAGGCTCGGCGCCGACTGCGCGGTGGCGATCGGAGGTGGCTCCACGATCGGCCTGGGCAAGGCGATCGCGCTGGACTCGGGGCTCCCGATCCTCGCGATTCCGACCACCTACGCGGGCTCGGAGATGACGCCCATCTACGGACTGACGGAAGGCGGCCTGAAGAAGACCGGACGCGACGATCGGGTGTTGCCGCGCACCGTGATCTACGACCCCGAGCTCACCACGACGCTACCGCCGAAGCCGAGCGTGACCAGCGGCATCAATGCGATCGCGCATGCGGCCGAGGGCCTGTACTCGGCCACCACGAATCCCATCCTGGAGCTGATGGCCCAGGAGGGAATCGCCGCGCTCGCGCGGGCGTTGCCTCGCATCGCACGGCAGGAGAGGCTCGACGAGGCGCGTTCCGACGCGCTCTACGGCGCATGGCTCTGCGGCACGGTGCTCGCCGGAGTCGACATGGCCCTGCATCACAAGCTCTGCCATACGCTCGGCGGCACCTTCAACCTGCCGCATGCCGAGACGCACACGATCGTGCTGCCGCATGCGCTCGCCTACAACGCGACGGCCGCGCCCGAGGCCATGAGTCGGATCGCGACCGCCATGGGCGTTCCCGGCGACGCCCCCGGCGCCGTCCATGACCTCGCGCGCGCCGGCGGAGCGCCGCTCGGCCTGCGCGATCTGGGAATGAAGGTGGAGGACCTGGACCGGGCCTGCGAGCTTGCCATGCAGAACCGCTACCCGAATCCTCGTCCGCTCGAGCGGGAGCCGTTGATGGCGCTGCTCAGGAATGCCTGGGAAGGGAAGCGGCCGCAGGTAACGTGAGTTCACTGGGGTCGTAGAGGCATGGTCGAAGTCACCCACGGGGAAAGTCCGCTGACCGACATGCGAAGACCTACCCCGCACCTTTACTGAGGCGCACGAAGCGCACGAGGTGGAACTCGGCGAGCTGGAAGAAGGTGGCGCTGACCCGATCACCGATCCGAACCCCTGTTTCGGCATGGGCCATCACTCGTGGTCCCTCGACGAGATCCACGAGAACCAAGGTGTACGGAACCAGCGATCGGTAGAGATCCGACGGAGCACGGCTGACCACCGAAGAAGCACACACCACGCCCCTTCCGCAGGAGTCGCGCCATTCGAGCCTCTGGTCCATGCACGCGCCGCACGCGTAGCGGATGAGCGACTGCGAGGCGCCGCATCTCGTGCATTGCAGATACCTGACGACACCGGCTGCCAAGCCTTCGGCATAGACACCGGCTCTCGAAGGGTTGTCGTGCATTCAGCGCGCTCTCGCTAGGACAAGGCTGACATGCGAAGACATTACTCCGCCATCGGCATGGACAAGCGCGTGAGAAGCACGTTGGACCTGCCTGGCGCCGGCCTTGTCCGCAAGTTGACGATATGCCTCAACCGCGTGCGCCATACCGCCGGCGACACCGCAGTGCCCGAAGGACAGCAGCCCACCGTGAGTGTTCAAAGGATGTGGTCCCTCAACGGAGAACGCACCGTCCTTCAGGCGATCAGCTGATTCACCGCGAGGTGCGAACCCGATCTCCTCGAGCAACATCGCCAGTGTGATCGTGAACGAATCATAGACTGCGAGATAGTTGATCTCAGATAGTGACAAGCCGGCGCCGTCCAGCGCTCGGCGCGCTGCCTCACCGGCACCAGAAACGCGCAGGTCGCGCCACGCCGAAAGGTGCTGATGCCGATGGGCCTGCCCGGCACCCACTATCTCTATCGGCGCGTCGCCCGGGCAATCAGCCGTGATTATCAGCGCCGCCGCCCCGTCGGAGATTGGGCAGCAGTCAAGGAGCTTCAATGGGGTAGCCACCGGCTTCGAGGCGAGAACGTCAGCTACAGTGATCGCCTCACGCAAGTGCGCTTGCGGATGACGTTTCGCATTGCCCCGCATCAGAACGGCGAACTCGGCCAGGTCGGCCTCGGAAAGCCCCGTTTCGTTCATGTAAGCCGACGCCATTAGGGCGTAGTAGGCCGGAACGGAACCGCCATTCGGCACTTCACTCTCTACATCTCCGACTTGCGCAAGCGCCTGGATCGAATCATCTCTCGATTGCCCGCTCAGCCGGTTCTCTCCCGCAACGACCAGTACGCTGCGGCATGCGCCACTACGCACCAGTTCACGCGCCGTCATGATCATTGCACCGCCTGTCGCTCCTCCTAGTTGCAGGGTTTGCGCAAACGAAGGCGCCAATGCGAACCTCTCGCTAAAGAGGGTCGATAGCATCACATGCGGAAGGGTAAGGGCGTAGCCGCAGAGTAAGCCGTCAATCTGCGAACGATCCATCCTCGCATCGTCAAGAGCTTCCTGGGCGGCATGCGCCATCAGATCTAGTGCGCTTCGGTGTGGCAAGCACCCGAAGGGAGTGGTTCCGACACCGGAGATATAGGCTGGAGCCATGAAGCCTGTTGCTCAGAAGCGAATACTGGCTGGACCTCGGCTCATGCATCGTGCCGTGCGACGGCCAGGTAGACGACCGCATCGACGGCGACACAGCCTTCGCCTTGGGAGCCGACTATGACGGGGTTGACATCCAGATTGGTGACCATGACGGCAGAGTCCATCATCAGTTCACCAACGGACTGTGCCAGCCTGCAGAATGCCTCCACGTCCAGCGGACCCTCGCCCCGGACGCCATCCAGGAGCTTCGCGACCCTTAAGCGACCAAGCGCCGCCCTTGTCTTTTCCTCGTCGAACGGGGCCAATAGAACCTGGGTGTCGTTGATGGCCTCGACATACTTGCCTCCATCTCCGAGGAGGAGAACAGGTCCGAACAAGGGGTCATAGCGCCCTCCGATCATCAACTCGCGTCGGCCGGAGACGAAGCGGGACACGATCACGGAGGACAATGCGATGTTGGCGGCAGCGGCGGAAGCTCTCACTGCCCGGAATGCTCCTACAACCGCATCGAGGCTTCCCAGCCCGACTCTCACGAGCCCCAGCTCGGACTTGTGCGCCACCGAAGCGGAGCACCCCTTGACCACCACTGGTCTTCCACCCAGGGCTTCAAACGCCTCGACTGCATCGTCCTCGCTGTTGGAAGCGATATGTTCGACGATAGGAACGCCATAGTCCCTCAGAAGGCTCAGGCTGGCGGCCTCATCGAGCATCGTGTCGGAGATCGTGACTCGGCGCGGCCAGCGTGTGGGCTCTACAGGCCGTGCTCGTGCCGAAGCGCGCAGTTCCGCGTGCCGGATGAACTGCGAGAGGGCCGCGACGGCCTCTCCTTCCGTCGGAAGAACCGCCAGGTTCTGCTCCTTGAAGTGCATCGCGACACTTTGCTGAGGCGCGGCGATCACCAACGGCTTCTCCGTTAGAGCGGCAAAGGTTGCCGCATCCCGCGCGAACCCTGGGACGTCGTACCCGGATCCGGCAACAGGGATGCCGATCAGGAAGGCGTCGGCACAGGGATCTTTTGCAATGACCGGAAGGATTTCACCGAACAAGCCACTGTTCGTCAGCAGTGCAGCCGTGATATCTACGGGGTTCCGAACGGTTGCGAAGCCGGGCAGGATGCCGCGCAACTCGGTTTGGACGTTGGGCGAGAGCGGTTCCATCGGCATCTCAGCGGTGCTGGCCGCGTCCGCGGTTAGGACGCACACTGCGCCGGAGTTGCTGATGGCCACCAGGCGGCGACCGCGTGGCGTCCAGCCCTTGAGGTATAACTCCGCTGCATTTACGAAGTCCGCCATGGTGTCGACCCGCAGGATTCCATGGTCGCGCAGAAACGCGTCGACAACGCGGTCTTCGTTCGCCAGCGCCCCAGTATGGGATCGCACCGCTTCCTGCCCGACTGGCGAGCGGCCGGACTTGAGCACCACGATCGGCAGGTCTCGGTCGCGAGCGGCGCGAGCTGCCGCTGCAAGGTTCCACGGATCGGGTATCCCCTCCAGATAGAGCATCAGGAGCCTGAGGTCGGCGTCCTCCGCTACCAGGGTGGCCAGTTCGCACACCGTGACGTCAGCGTCGTTGCCGGTCGCATGGGAATGCCTGACCCCTATCCCACGCGCCCGCAGGAGGCCGTAGGGGACTACGCTCATTGCGCCGCTCTGGCTGACGATCCCAACAGGGCCATCCATCGGAGGCGCCTCGGTGAACATTGTCGAGAAGCTGGCAACCGTCCCGTTGCCGAAGTTCGCAAGACCTTGCGAGTTCGGTCCGATGAGTCGCATGCCACCGGCCCTGGCGCAATCCACCATTTCCTTCTCGGCTCGCTTCCCCTCGTCGTTGGCTTCGCCAAACCCGGAGCTCATGACGATTGCGACCTTTACCCCAGATCGCGCGCAATCGGCGACAGCTGCAAGCGCAGCGTCGCCCGCAACCGCGACGATGGCAAGATCAGGTGCTTCTGGGAGTTCGTTGACCGTCGGAAAGCAGCGCTGGCCCTGGACCGTGGCTCGTGTCGGGTTGACCGGATAGATTGATCCCTTAAAGCCGTGGCGGCTCAGGTAGGCGAGCGGCCGACCCCCAACCTTATTGGTGTTCTCCGATGCCCCAATGATCGCGATGGATTGAGGTGCCAACGCAGCGCGAAGAGGATCCTGCGGGCCGGGACGCAGGGATTCCGCCGGTGGGTTCAAGTCCCTACCTCCGAGGCTGTCCACCCACTCGACCACCGCGGTTCTTCCATTGTCTCCATCGCCACCACGCTATCAAATCAGCGGTTGACCGCTTGCGGGCTCAGCGAGCAACGGATGGTCCTTGCTGCAAAGGTGATGTCGTCGACGACGGCGGTTTGCAAGGCAATCTCATCACGGGTCTCCAGCGCCTCGATGATCCTGCCGTGCGCTCCCGCCGACGCTTCAATTCCCCTTGGTCCGAAGGAACTGCGGATCAATGGCCCCCCCCGGACCCATAGCTTCTCGATTATGGAGAGCGTGAACGGCGTGGCGCCCAGGCGATAGATGCCGAAATGAAACTCGAAGTTGTGCGTCAGGTAAGAGTTGATGTCCGCAGCTCTTCCCGACGCGCGCATAAGCGAATTCGCCTCCTTGAGTCTGTCGATGTGCCCCTGCTGAACCCACCTCACCGACTTGGCTGCCGCCAGTCCTTCAACGTGGCACCGTAGGGTAGTGAGTTCGTCGAACTCCTCCAACTCCATTAACGGGACGATGACGGTTCGATTGGAGCGCAACTCCAAAGCGCCTTCAGCAATCAGCCTGTTCATCGCCTCTCGAGTGGGCATAATGCTGGCGCCAAGCATCTGCGCAATTGACCTTACGGTGAGAGGCTCTCCAGGCTTGAACTCTCCGTGCATCAGTGCTTGCCGTACCGATTGAGTCACCTGCTCCCGCAAGGTGGTGTATTCAACGGGCTTCAACACTTTCCGCCGCCGCTCGTAGGGGCCTGACGTGGCATCGACTAGTTGATGGAGATCTTGTTCCTTTCAATGAGATCGCCGTAGGTTTTCGCCTCCTCGTTCAGGAGCGTCTGGAAATGCTCTGGAGACTGGCGGACGATGGATGCCCCCATGGCCAGAGCCTTCTCCCTCATCTCGCTGGAGCCCAGCACCCCGTTGATCTGCTGGTTCAGGGTGCTGATCGTGGACGGTGGCGTTCCCGCTTTCGTCACAAAGCCGAACCACAGATCACTGGTGAACCCTGGGATGGTTTCGCTGAGGGTCTCGACCTGAGGAAGTTGAGGTGCCCGAGTCTCGCCCAACTGCGCAATTACGCGGAGCTTGCCTGACTGAATGAAGGGAAGCGATTGCGTTATGTCTGCCATGAAGACCTGGACTTCGTTCGCCATAACCGCCTGCATCGCGGGAGCCGAGCCCTTGTAGGGTACCAGCGGAAGATCGATCTTTCCCCACTCGGCAAGCTTCATGGTGAGAAATCCCCCCATGCTCGCGACACTCGGGCTTGCCGCCAGCACTTTACCCGGGTTCTGCTTCACGTACTCGATCAACTCCCGAGCCGTCGTCGCCGGAACTGAAGGGTTCACCAGGAGGACCACGTTGGACCTGACGAACAAGCTCACTGGCGCGAAATCACTGAGTTCGAAGGGCGTTGGCTTCACCAGCTTGGACGGGATGATCAAGGTGCTTGCTGCCATCACAAGAATGGAGCTGCCGTCCGCGGGGGTGTTCAGGAGGGTGTTCGCCGCGATGACTCCGCCGCCGCCCGGTTTGTTCTCCACGATGACTCTCCGCCCATGGTCCTTCTCGAGTCCGGCGGCCACGAGGCGTGCCCACATGTCAGAGTTCCCTCCGGGTGGCGCTGGGACGATTATTCGAAGGGCTCCTGATGAGGAAGGCGAGGCTTGCTCAGGGGGACTTGATGATGCTGGCGCAATCCACAAAGCCAAGGTGGATACGAACGCCAACTTGAGGAAGTGGTGGGCTTGAGTCGTCCAGTTTTTCGTCATGATCTAGTTCTCCGGTTGTTGTCGGCCGCGAGGTGGGTCTTGTTCCGCCGTCAGATGGTCCTGGCCTTCAGCGAGGCAAAGACTTCTGAAGCCCAGTCGGACATGTAGTCCCTGGCGTTCGTGAAGTTGTCGGCGTGGCAATGCTCGCGTCCGGTGCCGAGTTCCGCGTACAGCTTCAGCTCGCGCTTCGGGCTGTTGACTAGCCCGTCGTAGGTTGCATGTGCGTGTGCGACCGGTATCTGCCGATCGTTCTCTCCATGAGTCACCAGGAACGGCACTCGGATGTGCCCAAGGACATCGCGTAGCGCTACTTGCGCCGAGATCTGGAGCAGGTCGTCGACGGATTTCGCGTTCCATACCCACTGGGCGTGATTCCAGTAGTGCGGAACTGAGCGCTCGCCTTCCTTTCGCAAGCGGACTTGCGTGATTTCTCCCCAGTTGTATAGAGCGCCGCATGCGATGCCCAGCGCGAACCGCGGTTCGAAGGCGACCGCTCGAGGGACGTAATAGCCGGCCATGGAGATGCCAGTAAGACCTATCTGGGACGGATCGATATCGTCACGCGAAGAAAGCCAGTCCACCACGGGGCTTGCCCAGCGCTCACTCTCGGGGAATGCCGTCAGTTTCCTCTGCCTCAGGGCGTCACCGCTCCCGGGCTGATCCAGAACCAAAGTGGAGATTCCGCGTTTTGAGAACGCCTCGGCCCATCGCATCCCGTAGAGAATTTCCTTCGTGACATCAAGGCCATTGATCAACACCATACACGGGTGGCGTTTCTCTCCTGACGCTGCGGCGACAAGCAACCCGGAGAGATAGGAGTCGCCGTAGGGAATCGAGACAAATTCGCAATTGTCCTTACGAAGCGTGACTCCCTTTTGGAACGTTTCAAGGAACTTCGCGTAGAGCGCGGCTCGCTCGGGTGTATGCGGACCTTGCATGCGTTCCGCAGTAATGAAGTAGGTTGATGCGCGAACCAACTTCTCGCCTGCGCTGAGGCTTCTGCCGTGTTCGATGTCCTCGTTCGCCATCGACAGAAGCCTGTCGCCCATGTCCACGAAGCTCTGCATGAACTGAGTAGTGCCTTCGTCATCACCTTTCGCGGCAACCTCAGTCAGGGGCGAGCAGATTGCATCGAGCTCCCCGATGCTTGCACCCATCTCGATTGCCAGGTTGATGCTGAGATTCCATACGTAGTTGCCGGGGAAATACTGGAACACCTGCCACCTCGGTTTGGTTGGGGAAGGAAGCGCGCCAGGTCCGGCCCTCGGTTACGGGGCGGGACCCGGGGAGGGAAGATTTGATCTTTGATCAATCCTAGGCGTCGATGTTAGGCCCGTTCAAGTTAGTGTTATCCCTAGTGTCGCGGGGTCGGACGGGTGCGCAAGGAGCCGCGGAGACTGGCGGCGCGCGTAGGGGGCCTGGCTTGTCCCAGCTAGAAGCCGACTAGGTCGTGCCCCTTCAGGCGAAGCATCGCACGGGCTTCTTGGGGCGTTGCGAGTTGCAGGCCCAGTTCTTCGAGGATCCGACGTATCTTGGTCACCTGATCGGCATTGCTTCGCGCAAGTTGTCCGTGTCCGAGCCACAGGCTGTCTTCGAGGCCCACCCGCACATTCCCACCCATTACGGCCGACTGCACCGCAATGAACATCTGATTGCGACCGGCCCCTAGCACGGACCACAAGTACTGTTGCCCGAAAAGGCGGTCGGCCGTGCGCTTCATGTGCATGACATCTTCAGGGTGCGGGCCGATCCCTCCACGGAGACCGAACACGGACTGTATGAAGAGCGGAGGCTCGAGCAAGCCGCGATCAAGGAAATGAGCGGCTGTATAGAGGTGTCCGACGTCATAGCACTCCAGCTCGAATCGCGTGCCGTTGGCTTTGCATGATTCGAGAATGAATGCGATGTCGCGGAAGGTGTTCCGGAAGACGCGGTCTTCGCTTTCCGCCAGGTAGGGTTGCTCCCAGCCGTAGCGGAAGTCCTTGTAGCGAGCCAGCATCTCGAAGAGACCGAAGTTCATCGAGCCGAGATTCAAGGATGCCAATTCCGGTGCCAGGCGCAAGGCCGGCTGAAGCCGCTCCTCCACTCCCATCGTCGGCGCTCCCCCGGTGGTGATGTTGACCACCACGTCGCTTTCTGCCCTGATCCGCGGCAGGAAGCGCATGAATGCTTCCGGAGTCTGGTCCGGGCGTCCGTCTTCTGGTCGCCTGGCATGGAGGTGGACGACGGCCGCCCCCGCAGTAGCGGCACCGATGGCAGCTTCCGCGATCTCGTCGGGCGAGATTGGAAGGTAGGGTGACATGCTGGGTGTATGGATCGAGCCGGTCACAGCGCACGTAAGGATCACTTTGTCTTGGCGATTCATAGGGTGTCGTATGCAGTGGAGAGAGAAGGGATATCTCGCGGTACCTTCAGCGTCCGGCCAGTCGCGCTTCAGCGAGCAGATCGACATCTCGGATCGACAGATCCTTGCCTCGATGCTGCGACGGACGCACATCGCACAGCCAGGCGATCAGTCCTGCGGCATGGCCAGGGGGCGCCAGGTCGCTTCGAGGTATGCGGCTGATCTCGTTCATACCCGAGTCGCGTATCCGAACCTGCATCTCCGTGTCGACCACGCCGGGTTGCAGGCCGAATGCAGCAATGCCCCGTTCGCGATATTCGAGATCGATGGATCGGGTGAGCATGGCGAGACCGGCTTTGGCACAGCAGTACGCCGACCAACCCTCCCGTGGATTATGGGCAGCACCGCTAGAAACGTTAAGAATCGTGGCTGCCGGGCTCGCCAAGAGGGCCGGTAGGCAGGCGTGCACGACGTTGTAGGCGCCCACCAAGTTCACCTCGATCCCGCGTGCCCAGTCAGCCGGACGAGTGTCGCCGACATGGCCGATAGGATCGACCTGCCCGGCATTGTTGACGACGATGTCAAGTCTTCCCCAGCGATCGAGTACCCTGCCGATCGCCGCGGCTACCGATTGCCCGTCGGCCACGTCACAGGTTTCGATCCGGCCCGCGACGTTGTGGTCCCGGACTGACTTCAGTACGCCGTCGGCAGCGGAGGCGTCCCGGACCGCGAAAACCGGCGAGATGCCCCGTTCGGCAAGGGCAATCGCGGTCGCGGCACCAATCCCGCGCGAGGCGCCGGTAACGAAGGCGACGCGGCCGGCCGGTGCATCGAGTGCGGTTCGCGGGTTGTCGCTTGTCGGTTTGTTTGCGCCTGATGCGCTGGCCATCGTGGATTCTCCTGATGTTGTCAACGCTGCTCGTGTGACGAACATGCATCGTGGTGATCGATCATCACCACAGCATGTACTTTGAAACCCATCCACAGGCCTGCGCCAGCACCGCCCTGGCGTCTTCCGCCACGCTCCCCCGCCACGCGACCACCTGGTCGGGTCGGATCAGCACGAGCGGCGCCTCGTAGAGCTCGCGCAGCGCCGGCCGGGAATGGGCCACCACCGCGAGGTCGAGGCCGAGCTCTGCCGCCGCGGCGCGAAACG
>JAEWGX010000041.1 GCA_023388075.1 Pseudomonadota bacterium | reverse complement strand
GTCGAGCAGGTATGCAGCTATTCCCGCCAGCACCAGCATCCGCTGCAGTGCGTGATGGAGGAAGCATGATCGCTCAAGAATTGGAAGTCAGCCTGCACATGGCCTTCGTCGAGGCCAGGCAGCAGCGGCACGAGTTCATCACTGTGGAGCACCTGCTGCTCGCGCTGCTGGACAATCCCTCCGCCGCGGAAGTGCTGCGCGCCTGCGTGGCCAATGTCGACGAGCTCCGCAAGAGCCTCACCGGGTTCATCAAGGAGAACACGCCCGTCGTGCCGGGCACCGAGGAGATCGACACGCAGCCCACGCTCGGGTTCCAGCGCGTGATTCAGCGCGCCATCATGCACGTGCAGTCCACTTCCAACGGCAAGAAGGAAGTGACCGGCGCGAACGTGCTCGTCGCCATCTTCGGCGAGAAGGATTCGCACGCGGTCTACTACCTCCACCAGCAGGGAATCACCCGGCTGGACGTGGTGAACTACATCTCCCACGGCATCGCCAAGACGCCGCAGCCCAAGGAAACCGCCAAGGAAGAGGCGGCCGAGGCGGAGCAGGAGCAGGGCAGCAGCCAGCAGGGCGCACTGGAGCAGTTCACGACCAACCTCAACGTCTCCGCCAAGGAAGGCCGGATCGATCCGCTGATCGGCCGGGAAAGCGAGGTCGAACGCGTCATCCAGGTGCTTTGCCGCCGGCGCAAGAACAACCCGCTGCTGGTCGGCGAGGCCGGGGTCGGCAAGACCGCCATCGCGGAAGGGCTTGCCTGGCGCATCGTCCAGGGCGACGCGCCCGAGGTGCTGACCGAGGCCACCGTCTATTCGTTGGACATGGGCGCGCTGCTCGCGGGCACCAAGTACCGTGGCGATTTCGAGCAGCGCCTGAAGGCGGTGCTGAAGCAGCTGCGCGCGAACAAGAATGCCATCCTCTTCATCGACGAGATCCACACCCTGATCGGGGCCGGCTCGGCCTCGGGCGGGACGCTGGACGCCTCGAACCTGCTCAAGCCGGCGCTCTCCTCGGGCAGCCTGAAGTGCATCGGCGCGACCACCTTCAACGAGTACCGCGGCATCTTCGAGAAGGACCATGCGCTCTCGCGCCGGTTCCAGAAGATCGACGTGGTGGAGCCGACGGTGGAGCAGACGGTGCAGATCCTGCGCGGCCTGAAGAGCCGGTTCGAGGAGCACCACGGCATCAAGTACACCGGCTCGGCGCTCTCGGCCGCGGCTGAGCTCTCGGCCAAGTACATCAATGATCGCCACCTGCCGGACAAGGCCATCGACGTCATCGACGAGGCCGGCGCCGCCCAGCGCATCCTGCCCAAGGACAAGCAGAAGAAGGTGGTGGGAAAGAACGACATCGAGGACATCGTCTCGAAGATCGCCCGCATCCCGCCGGCCTCGGTTTCCAGCGACGATCGCAGCAAGCTGCAGTATCTGGAACGAGACCTGAAGAACGTGGTCTTCGGCCAGGACGCGGCCATCGATGCGCTGGCCTCGGCCATCAAGATGTCGCGCTCGGGCCTGGGCAAGCCGGACAAGCCGATCGGCTCGTTCCTCTTCTCCGGCCCGACGGGGGTCGGCAAGACTGAGGTCGCGCGCCAGCTCGCCTTCACGCTCGGCATCGAGCTGATCCGCTTCGACATGTCGGAGTACATGGAACGGCACGCCGTGTCGCGGCTGATCGGCGCGCCTCCGGGCTACGTCGGCTTCGACCAGGGTGGCCTCCTCACCGAGGCGATCACGAAGAAGCCGCACGCGGTGCTGCTGCTCGACGAGATCGAGAAGGCCCATCCGGACATCTTCAACATCCTGCTGCAGGTGATGGACCACGGCAGCCTTACGGACAACAACGGGCGCAAGGCGGACTTCCGCAACGTGATCCTCGTGATGACCACCAACGCGGGAGCGCAAGACCTGCAGAAACGCTCGATCGGCTTCGCGGACAACAAGCAGGCCGGCGACGAGATGGCGGAGATCAAGCGGATGTTCACGCCGGAGTTCCGCAACCGGATCGACTCGACGATCAGCTTCCGTTCGCTCGACGAGGAGATCATCCTGCGCGTGGTGGACAAGTTCCTCATGCAGCTCGAGGAGCAGCTCCACGAGAAGAAGGTCGAGGCCATCTTCACGGACGCGTTGCGCAAGCACCTCGCCAAGGCGGGCTTCGACCCGCTGATGGGAGCTCGTCCGATGCAGCGGCTGATCCAGGACACGATCCGCAAGGCACTGGCCGACGAGCTGCTCTTCGGCAAGCTGGTCAAGGGCGGCAAGGTCACCGTGGACCTGGACGACAAGGGCGAGGTGCAGCTCAGCTATACCAGCTCGTCCGCGCCACCCCCGCCCGAAGGCGAGGACGAGGAGCAGGTCGAGACGCTCGAGTCCTGAGCGAGGGCTCCCGGGAGCTCCCCTCCCGGGCTCGCGTCTTCCAGGAGTGAACGAGGGCCGCCGCGAGGCGGCCCTTCTCTATGGCTGCACGTGGTCGAGCTCGCCCAGCGCCTCCGCGATCGTCGCGCAGGGTTCCTGGTCGATCGGCCGGCCGACGGTCAGCGCCAGTCGCAGGCTCTCCTCCATGGCGAGAAACGGCGAGTCCACCTGCACCCCGAGCGCATCGAGCAACTTGGCGAAGAAGGCACGGCCGGCAGCCGTGGCCGCGATGTCGAAGATCTCCGCCTCCGAGTAGCCGTTCGCCCTTAGCGCGGCAACCTGGCTCTCGGTGACGTGCTGCGCGCTGGTGGCAACCTGCCGCGCGAACGCCACCATGGCCTGCTCGGCCTCGGTGAGGTTGCCGTCGCCGTGCCCGGACGCGATCGCGCGGATCTGGTCGTTGCTGAAGAACTCGCCGAGGGCCCTGCCGTGCGCCAGCGCGCAGGCGGAGTTGCCCAGCTCGTAGGCCGCGACGAAGGTGACGAGCTCGAAGCGCCGCTTGTCCATCGGACGCTTGATCTCCGCCAGCAGCGCCCCCCAGCGCGCCAGCACCTCCGGGCGATGGGAGAACACCTTGGCGTAGTTCGGGATGTACCCCCAGGAGCGCTGCTGCCGCAGGTACATGGCAGCGATGGTCCCTTCGGCCGATTCGGGCGGGATGGTGTCGATGAATGGCATGACGTTCGACTCCTTACCGGCGATAGTGATGAATCTGGATCTCTTCGCCGAGGTCGGCGTAGTCGCCGGCGGCCCGGAGATCGCGGAACTCGCGCCAGCCGATGGGGCGGTACGCGGCGGGCCGGTCGGGCGTCACGGTCGTCGGCAGCGGCTGGTAGGCGGTTTCGTAGGATGGATTCAGGAAGAACGGGACGCTGTAGCGGTCGCGCACCGGATTCGTGAGAACTCGGTGCCGCGCGGCCCGATAGCGGTCGTTCGACCAGACTTGAACGATGTCGCCGATGTTGACCACCAGCGCGTCGTGGCGCGGCTCCACCAGGGACCAGCGGCCATCGTGCTGCACTTCCAGCCCCGGTTGGCCATCCTGCAGCAGGACGGTGAGCGCGCCGGCGTCGGTGTGCTCGCCTACCCCGAGCGGCCGCGTGGCTTCGTGGCCGGCCTCGAGAGGAGGCGTGGCTGGATAGAAATTGAGGCGCAGGAAGCTCGTGTGCGCCTCATCCTCGAAGCCGCGAGCCAGTACCTCCGGCGCCACCCCGAGGTTGGCCGCGATCACCGCCAGCAGCCTCAAGGACAGCACCGTGCAGCTTGCGTAGCAGGCACGTACCGCCGGCTCGAAGCGCTCGCGCAACGGTCCCTCCGGCCATCGAGGAGGGCGGCCGTCGCCGCGGTCGGGGCCGTAGTCGTAGATTTCCTTGCAGTCCCGGCGGTTCCTGGTGAGCTCGCGGTCGAAGTAGCCCCAGGGATTGTCGGCATCGCGCAGGAGCCGCCGCTTCCACGACGCGGGCTGCCCGAAGAAGCGATGCGACGCGTCGAAGATCCCGTCGATCACGGTCTGGTCGATGCCGTGGCCGGTCACCTGGAAGAAGCCCCAGTCCCTGCACGCCCGGTCGATCGCGTCGGCGGCCGAGCCGCTGCCGAGCTCCCGGATGTCGATGACGGGCACCACGTCGTTCATGTCGTCGGCCCGCCATGCTTCAGGCACTGCGACGCGGATGCAGCCACTTGGGCAGCAGCGCGTAGGGGTCGACCTGCGCGTCGCGATCGTGCTCCACACCGGCGGCGTCGAGCAGCTCGCGCATGCGGCCCGAGGGGATCGCATCGAACAGGTCCGTGCACCCGCCCACGTGCGTCCCGCCTATGTAGATCTGCGGGATGGTGGGCGAGCCGGTTCGCTGCTTCAGCACCGACCGTATCCTGGTGCCCATGTCGCCCTGCTGCATCGCCGCCGAGTCGATGTCGACGCTGCGGTAGGCGATGCCCAACCGGGCGAACAGCTTGCGCACAGCCCAGCAGAATTCGCACCACTCCAGCGCGAACATGACCACGCCATGGTCGCGCACGACGTCGCCGACGAACGCATCCGCCTCGGCGTCGAGCGTCGCGGCGACCTCCTGCAGCCGGGCCGGCACCGCCGCCGGGGCGGCGGGCGAGACCGGCGGCGCGGCCGGCGTATCGAAGCGATAGCCTGGCGTGGAGCGCGAGAGGGCGAGCTCGGCGTCGTCCATGTCCGCCTCGATGCCGTCGAAGAGCGGCGTCGACAGGTAGCGCTCTCCGGTGTCGGGCAGCATGCAGACGATGTTGGCTCCCGGCGGCGCTCGCCGCGCGACATCGAGCGCGGCAGTGAGCGTCGCGCCGCTGGAGGTTCCGACGAAGATGCCCTCGCGCGTTGCCAGCTCGCGAGTGAGCCGCAGGGCCTGGTTGCCATCGACCGGGACGATCGCGTCGACCAGGCCCTCGGCCACGGCCTTCTCGGTGAGAGTCGAGATGAAGTCCGGGCTCCAGCCCTGCATCAGGTGGGGCCGGAAGAGCGGATGGCTGGTGGCCGGCTGTCCCGCGGCGTCGCGCTGCTGGGCGATGCCGCTGCCGAGGACCGGCGAGTTGTCCGGCTCTGCCGCGATCACCCGGATGCGGGGATCGGCAGCCTTGAGGCCGCGCGCGACACCGAGGAGGGTGCCGCCGGTGCCGAAGCCGGTGACGAACGCGTGGATCTCCTCGCCGGCAAAGTCGGCGAGGATCTCCCTCGCCGTGGTGCGCGTGTGCACCTCCGCGTTCGCCTCGTTCTCGAACTGGCGGCAGAGAAACCAGCCATGCGCCTCGGCGAGCTCGATCGCCTTGTTGAGCATGCCGGTGCCCTTCTCGGAGGCGGGCGTGAGCACCACCCGCGCGCCCAGGAAGCGAAGCAGCTTGCGCCGCTCCACGCTGAAGCTCTCGGCCATGGTGACCACCAGCGGGTATCCCTTCTGGGCGCATACCATCGCGAGGCCGATGCCGGTGTTGCCGCTGGTGGCCTCGATCACGGTCTGGCCTGGCGCCAGCATGCCTCGGCATTCGGCGTCCTCGATGACCGCCCGAGCCATCCGGTCCTTGACCGACCCGAGCGGATTGAAGGACTCCACCTTCACGTACACGTTGATGCCGGCAGGCGCGAGCCGGTTGAGCCGGACCAAGGGCGTCCTGCCGATAGTCTCGACGATGTTGTCAAAGCGGGCCATGGCGGGTCCTCCCGGGTGAATCGAAGGCACACCCCTGCGCCGGCGGGCGCGGCGGGTGCGGGAAGCAGGACCCCGGGATCGTCACCAGGCGAGGCGCTTGCCGCGCGGTACGGTCCAGGTAGTCCGCCAGGTGCGAGCCCAACTCACGCACGTCGTCCTCGGCGCCATGGATGAAGCTGGACTTGCGGCGCCGCAGGAACGGAAGCCCCAGCACGTACAGGCCGGGGGCGTCCACCACGCCGCGATCGTGTCTCAGCGCGCCTTTGCGGTCGAAGACCGGCGCATGCAGCCAGGAATGGTCCGGGCGCATGCCGGTTGCCCAGACCACGGTACGGATGTCCTTGCCCAACGCGAGCTGCAACCGCGGCGAGGCAGCGACCTGGGTCGGCGCATAGCGTTGCGCTGCGCCGGTCGGTCCGGGCGGTGCCGTATCGTCGATCCACTGGTCGATCGCATCCAGGAGCCGATTCATCTTCAGGTCCGCGAGGGCGCAGACGTTGCGAAGCGAGCCGGAGAAGAGCGCCTTGCCGTCGCGCACGGCGGCGAGGCGGCCGACCGTCTCCACGCCCTGGGCGCGCAGGATGTTGATGTCCAGGGTGGCTCGCTGGGGCGAGCCGATGAGCTGTGGCGACGGCAGGCGCCGCGCGCGGTCCGGGTCGTCGGCTTCCTCGATCCGCTGGTCCAGCAGGCCGCATTCGAGCATCCACCACTGGATGTCACGGCCGCGATAGACGCGGGGCATGCGCACATGCTCGCCCACGGCGAGCGTCACCTGCCTGCCGCTGCGCTGGATGTCCTGCGCGATCTGGACGCCGCTGGCCGATGCGCCGACCACCAGCACGCCACCCTGGTCGAGCTGCGCGGGGTTGCGGTAGTCGCGTTGGGTGAGCTGCCGGACTTCGGCGGGAATCGCCTGAGCGATGCCCGGCAGGGCCGGCTGGCTGAAGGCGCCGCTGGCCAGGACGACGGCCCGGCAGCGCCAGCTACCCTGGTCGGTGACCACGCGGTAGCCGCCTTCCCGGGGCTCGACCCGGAGCACCGCGGTGCGGGTCAGCACCGGCGCCTGGAGCGCCGCGGCATAGCGCGACACCCGCTCCGCGAATTCGCCCGCGGCCATGTAGCCGTCAGGGTCGTCACCGTCGTAGGGCTGACCGGGGAGCCGGCACAGCCAGTTCGGCGTGAGCAGCCGCAGGCCATCCCAGCGCTCGGTGCGCCAGGCATTGGCCACCTCGCCGCGCTCGATCACCACGTGATCGAGCGAGCGCAGGGACAGCGCCCGGCTCATCGCCAGGCCGTTGTGGCCGGCGCCGACGACGACCACGTCGACGAACCGCCCGGCGCTCATCGTGCCACCCGGCCCGGGACGGTTCGCGGCCGCCTGTCGGCCCAGCCTCGCATGATCACGCCTTGCGCGCGGTGACCGTGACGTCGGTCGGGTTGGTGACGATGTCGAAGACCGCCGAGCGCTTCTGCGACTGAGCCACCAGCGCTTCGATCTGCTCCGGCGTGGCTTCGGCGTCGATCTCGTAGTGAACCGAGATGCCGTCGAAGCCGTTGCGCACCTGCTCGTCGATGCCGAGGATGCCCTGCAGATCCATGCCGGCTTCCAGGGTCGCCTTGACCGACCGGAGCTGGATGCCGCGGTGCTGCGCGACCGCCGCTACGCCCGCAGTCAGGCAGCCGGCGAGTCCGACCAGCACGAACTCGACCGGCGTGGCGCCGTTGTCCGGCGAGGCGAAGATCTCCGGGTGATCCGACTCGTAGCGGTAGGTCTGGCGATGCTTCTGTTCCCCGCCGAGCCCGAAGAAGCCGTCGATCGTGGCGCGGCTGTGGGTACCGTGCAGCCATTCGCTGGTGGCGCGCCACTTGAAGCGGGCGGCCTCGGGCGTGGCGGTGAGCGCTTCGCGCGCGCCGAGCAGCGCGGCGACGTTCACGCCGTTGTCGACCGTCGCGGTGGTGGATGGATTCATGGTGGCGGCAGAGGTCATGGTCGTACTCCTTTGGGGAGGGCAGATTGGTGGTCGACCGGAACGACGGCCTCGAGGCCGTCGCTGCGGGTTTCACCGCTCCAAGGGGACGTGCAACGCCGGCACGGCCTGGAGCGATCCGGTCCTGGCGCCGGCAGCCGGTGGCAGGCTTGAACGTCAGGATTAAACGGGTGGATTAAACGCATGTTCAACTATAGGAGCCCGGATCGGGCACTGTCAAGATCCTGGCCGGGTGGCCGGATCCCGTCCGCTTGCGATGAAGTATTCGCGTCGTTCGTATCGGAAAGGCGTCCGGCGGCAGCCGATTTGTAGCGCCCGTGTATTCGCGGTCGAGCCGCGGTCGAGCCACAGGTGCTTCCACGCAACACTCGCGGGCCGTCGGTCCGGATCGACGCGCCGGGCGTCCCGGTACACGGGGAAGGCAGGGGTGTCACCGCCATCATCGGGACATTCCCAAGCACTGACCCATGAGCCCCTGATGCCCGGACCTACCATTGACGCCATCGCTGCCGACCGCCTGTTGCGGGACATCGAGGCCACAGCGGCCGCCACGGTCCGGCGAGTCGTCGCCGGCGCCAGAGATCACGCCTGGCTGCTCGAGCGCATCGGCACGGTGGACGTCACGACCGACGCCGAGTTCCAGCGCCAGCTATGCCGGCATGCCGGCATGCGCGGCAAGTTGAGGATGCGCCGGGACGACCTGTTCACGATCCTGGCGGAGTTCCGGGATGGGACCTCCCGCACGTATCCGGAGCTGCTGATGCGGATCAGCGAGCTGACCGGCCAGGTCGAGAAGTCGGTGGCATCGGAGATCCTCGCGCTGCTCGAGCCGGACCAGCCCACCATCGACCGGGAGGTGCGCGAGCTGTTGCCGCGCTACGGCTTCTATCCGCTGCCCGAGTCCCCGCTCTTCGACGAATGCGTGGCCTACCATCGGGCGCTGCGTGACGTGATGATGATGCTGATCGAGCGTCCTGCCTTCGCGCGCCTGGAGGAGCTGATCGACCGGGCCACCGGCGAGGCGAGCGCAGCGCTGTCGCGGCTGCGCAAGTGCAACCTCCTGCTCAGCGGCTCCTATCGCGCGGTCGCCCTGATGCCGAACAGCGACGGAGCGCGCCGAGCGACGCCGCGGCGGATCGACCTCGACGAAATCGGCCCCGCCATCAGGCCGGCCAGCGGCCGTCCCGGCGTGCGCCTGCACCTCTGCCGCTAGCGCATCAGGTCGGCAGGCGGCCGATCACGAGGTATTCCAGGAGGGCCTTCTGCACGTGCAGGCGGTTCTCGGCCTCGTCCCACACCACCGACTGCGGTCCGTCGATCACGCCAGCGGTGACCTCCTCGCCGCGGTGCGCCGGAAGGCAATGCATGAACAGCGCATCGGGCCGCGCCACCGCCATCATCTCCTCGTCGACGCGGAAGTCCGCGAACGCCTGGCGGCGGTCGTTGTCCTCGTCCTCGAAGCCCATGCTGGTCCACACGTCGGTGGTGACCAGGGACGCTCCCTCGCAGGCCTTCATCGGGTCGTCGAAGACGCGGAAGTGCGCACGGTCGTCCTCGGCCACCAGCGCCGGGTCGATCGGATAGGCGGCCGGAGTGCAGACGTGCACCATGAATCCCAGCAGCCGCGCTGCCTGGATCCAGGTGTAGCTCATGTTGTTGGCGTCGCCAACCCAGGCCACGATGCGCCCCTCCAGGGGGCCGCGGTGCTCCGTGAAGGTGAAGACATCCGCGAGGACCTGGCACGGGTGGTACTCGTTGGTGAGCCCGTTGATGACCGGAACGCGGGAGTGGGCGGCGAAGCGCTCGGCGACCGTCTGCTCGAAGGTGCGGATCATGACGATGTCGCACATGCGCGAGATCACCTGCGCCGCATCCTCCACCGGTTCGCCGCGTCCGAGCTGCGAATCGCGGGTGTTGAGGTAGATGGCCGCGCCGCCGAGCTGATGCATGCCGGCCTCGAAGGACAGGCGCGTCCGGGTGGAGGCCTTCTCGAAGATCATCACCAGCGTGCGGTCGGCCAGCGGATGGTAGGGCTGGTAGCGCTTGAAGCGGTCCTTGATGAAACGGGTGCGAGAGAAGAGATAGTCCAGCTCCTCGCGACTGAAGTCGTCGAAACGCAGGAAGTGCTTGATGGTCATCGGCGCGGTGTCCTTGGCTGTCGGGCTCAGGCACGCGCCGGCGCGCCGAGGAAGCGCCGCACGATGGGCAGCAGCTTGTCGAGGAGCTCGCGGGCATCGTCCTCGCTGAAGATCAGCGCCGGCAGCAGCCGGATCACCGAATCCGCGGTCACGTTGAGCACCAGACCCGCGTCGAGCGCTTCCTTGACCAGCCCGCCGCAGGGGCGGTCCAGCGCGATGCCGATCATCAGTCCCCGCCCGCGCAGCTCGACGAAGCCCGGCACGCCGGCGAGCCCGGCCTCGAAGCCTTCGCGAAGCATCGCGCCGATCCGTTCGGCGTTGGCGAGCAGCTTCTCCTCCTCCATCACCTCGATGGTGGTGAGCGCCGCGCGCATCGCGAGCGGATTTCCGCCGAAGGTGGTGCCGTGATTGCCGGGCTTGAAGGTCTCGGCTGCCGCGCCATGCGCGACCACCGCGCCGATCGGCACGCCCGATCCGAGGCCCTTGGCGAGCGGCATCACGTCAGGGACGATGCCGGCCCACTGATGAGCGAACCAGCGGCCGGTGCGGCCGGTGCCGCACTGCACCTCGTCGATCATCAGCAGCCAGCCGCGTTCGTCGCAGAGCTTGCGAACCTCGCGCAGGTACTCCACCCGCGCGCTGGTGATGCCGCCTTCACCCTGGATCGCCTCGAGGAAGACGGCGACGATCTGAGGGTCGGCATCGCCGGCTGCGCGCAACGCCGCGACGTCGTTGAGCGGCACGCGCACGAATCCCGGCACGAGGGGCTCGAAGCCCCTCTGGACCTTCTCGTTGCCGGTGGCCGAGAGAGTGGCGAGGGAGCGGCCGTGGAAGGCCTTGTCGTAGACGACGATGTGCGGTTCCTTCACGCCTCGGTCGTGTCCGTAGAGGCGGGCGATCTTGATTGCCGCCTCGTTCGCCTCCAGCCCGGAATTGCAGAAGAACACGTTCGTCATGCCGGAGAGGCGGACGAGATGGGTCGCGACCTGCCGCTGCAGCGGGATCTCGAAGAGGTTGGAGGTGTGGATGATCTTGCCGATCTGGTCGCCGAGCGCCGCGACCAGCCGCGGATGAGCGTGGCCGAGCGTATTGACGGCGATGCCGGAGAGGCAGTCGAGGTAGCGCCGCCCCTGAGTGTCGTACAGGCGCACGCCTTCGCCGCGCTCGAAAGCGACGGGCTGGGGCGGATATGTCGACATGAGGGGCGAGGCAGCGGTCATGATGGTTCCTTGGGTGTCTCGAGAAGCCGCGGTGAAAGGCGGGGGTGACTGAAGGTTATCATCCTGCGATGCAGCAGGACGACGGCAACGGCTCGTCGCTGCCGGGCGGCAAAGGCTCGCCTGGCGACGGCAACCGGAAGTTCGTGATCGTCGGCCAGACCGGCGATGGTCGTGCATTTCGGCCAAGCGACTGGGCCGAGCGCCTCGCGGGCGTCATGTCCGCGTTTCGCCCCGGCAGGGCCGGCAGCCGGCATCATCTGACCTACTCGCCCTACGTCGTGCCTTCCACGCGCGGCGGCTTCAAGTGCGTGATCGTCGACCCGGCCCTGCGCGACCTCGAACCGATGGCGTACAAGTTCGTCCTCGGCTTCGCGCGCGACAACGGCCTGCGGCTCGAGCCGCTCGACGGCGGGGACGAGGTCGCCTCGGACGGTTGAGCGTGCGGTGACTCCAGTGGGCCGCGCCCCGAGTAAGCGCCGCCGACAGATTCGCGTTTATTCGCAAGAGTTGTTTCCAACGCACTGAATCGTAGGCGCTTTGTGCCTGCGCGACGGTGCCTTCGAGAGCAATCCCAGCTACAATGCGGGCAGACGTACAGGCCAGCGGGGAGAGAGTGCCAGCCACCCAAGAGGAGCCCGCGCCGTTCGATGCGCGGCCGTGCTACCGGATCGCCGTATTCGGATTGGGGCACCGGTTCCAGCGCATGCTCGAGATCATCGTCCGGCATGCGCGCCACAACAACTATCGCTACCGCGTGGCGGAGCATCGCGGTCCGGGCGAGTTCGACATCGCCCTGGTCGACCTGACGGCGAAGGGCGGCACCGAGGTCGCCCGCACGCTGCGCAGCGTGCCGCAGGCAGTGCAGGTGATCGGAGTCGGGCGTCGCGCGGATGCCCGTCGCGGCCACGACGATCTGCTCTTCGCCACCTTCAGCCTCGACGTGTTGGGCGTGCTCAACAAGGCCGCCGAATCGGCGGCGCTTCGCGAGCGCACACGCCGCCTCTCCAGTCGGCTGATCCAGCCGGACGAGGGCAGCCGCCTGCCGCTCGTCGCGGGGCGGCCGCCGCGGGCCCTCCTGGTCGAGCCCAGCCCCTCGGTGCGCAGCCAGCTCGCGGTGGCGCTGCGCCAGATCGGCGTCGATGCGGAAGGGGTGGGAAGCCTGGGGCAGGCAGAAGACGTCCTCTCGATGCGCACCTACGAGCTGGTCATCCTGGAGCCGCGGCAGCCCGATGGCGACGGCTTTGCCATGCTGCGCCGGCTGAAGCACGAAGCGCCGCTGCGGATGCCGGTGGTCGTGCTGAGCGCCCGTTCGGGCATCCTGGACCTGGCCAAGGCGGCGTGGGCCGGGAGCAGCGGTTATCTCGGCAAGCCGGTCACCCTCAGCGTGCTGCACGCGACGGTGCGTCGGGTGGTGACACGACACTTGCGGCAGCAGCAGTCCAGGCACCGCGGCGAGCGGGCTCCGGAGGCGCCGCGCTTCGCCCCGGACGGACGCGGCGGCTAGGAGGCCATCGGACCTGGAAAGGGGGCCGCGCGAGAGCCGCGGCCCGGGCCTTCGCCCGCCTCCTAGGCCTTGACGCGGCTGCGGTATTCGCCGGTGCGGGTATCGATCTCGATGCGATCGCCGGTCTCGACGAAGGCTGGCACCTGCACTTCGAAGCCGGTCGGCTTGATGCGCGCGGGCTTGAGCACCTTGCCCGAGGTATCGCCGCGCACGGCAGGCTCGGTGTACTCCACTTCGCGCACGAGCGATGTCGGCAACTCGACCGAGATCGGCCGGCCCTCGTAGAACACGACCTCGCAGGTCATGCCTTCGTCGACATAGTTGAGCGCGTCGCCCATGCTTTCCCTGTCGACCTCGTACTGGTTGTACTCGCCATCCATGAAGACGTAGCTGGGATCCGAGTAGTACGAGAAGGTGACTTCCTTCTTCTCGAGCACCTGCACGTCGAACTTGTCGTCGGCGCGGAACACGTTCTCCATGCCCGAGCCCGAAAGCAGGTTCTTCATCTTCATCTTGACGACGGCAGCGTTGCGGCCCGACTTGTTGTATTCGGCCTTCAGCACCACCATCGGGTCGTTACCGACCATGATGACGTTGCCGACGCGCACTTCCTGGGCTGTTTTCATGCAGTGGACCCTGGTGTAGCAAAGCCCATGATTGTAACTTGGTCGAGGCGTGAATCGTTGGGATCACGTCCGGTCATCGGGCCCGCGTCGAACGGATCGCCAGCGCGCGCCGGCGAAGGCAACCAACCGAGCGGCGAGATCCGGGCCTTCGATCCGTGCCTGCAGCGTGGCGATCGACGGCTCCGCGAGGGAAGGATCGGCGATCAGTCGGACCATCGCGGCGGGATCGCCGCGGCCGGGGTCGTTCCACCAGCGACAGGCGTCGGCCAGGACGTCCGAAGGCGCGGATGCCGGCGTCGTCGCGCAGAGGGCCAGGAACGCCTCGAGCTTCGCCAGATGCGCACCTTGATCCTGGGGATAGGCTTGCCAGGCGAACGGGCGGCCCGACCAGATCGCGCGTACCCACGAATCCTCGCCGCGGACGAAGTTCAGGTCGCAGGACCAGAGGAGGGCGTCGTAGTCGGCTTGCGGCAGGAACGGCAGCGGCGTGGTCCGCAGGAGGCCCGCGGACATGGCGGCCAGCCGGGCGCCGCCATCGGCGCCGACGAGCTCGCTCGCCACGCCCTCGGGCACCAGCAGGTGCAGGCGCGTGCCCGCGCCGGCGAGCGCCCGCGCGAGCGGCACCAGCGGCGCATGCGGATAGCAGAGCAGCGAGGCGAGCGTCTCGCCCTCGCGCCGGATGACGCCGAGATTCGAGAGAAACGCTGCCGCGCGGCGAGGGTCCGCCATGAATGCGTCGCGTCGTTGCAGCAGGTCGCGTTCACGCAGCAGTCCGCCGCTGCGTGCGCTGAAGCCGGGATAGAAGTAGTGCTCCACCAGCCCGCCCGGGCGGGGCGAGGGCAGGCCGTGGAAGTCGTCCACCCACAGCTCGGCGGAGAGGTACTCGAGATTGATCCAGACCGGGCCGTGACGAGCCATCCACGCTGGCCAGGCCGGCGGCAGCGCCGCATGGAAGCCGCTGACGACGACGTCGGCGCCTCCGGGAGGACTGGGTGCCTCCGGGGGCAGCAGGTGCAACGCGACCCCATCGATGGTCGCTCCACTCCGCGCGGCGGGGACGAGGTGCCGAAGCACGGCAATCTCGTCGATGTGCAGGCTCACGGACAGCCCGTGCTCCACCGCGAGCTGGCGGGCAAGCCGCCACATGACGGCTGCATCGCCGAGGTTGTCCACCACCCGGCACACCAGGAGCCAGCGCCGCGGTATGGGTCCGCTCTTGGCCACGGCGGGCAGGGCGCTCAGATGCCGCCGAAGATGTCGGCCAGCCGCCGTAGGGTCTCGAGGTCGCCGCTGCGCTCGAACGGCACGTCGAAGGGCGTGTTTCCCCAGCGGGCCGAGCCCGCAAGGCGGTAGGTGAACCGGTTCCAGCCGCCACTTCGAAAGCGCCGCATCACATCGAGCAGGCGGCTGGTGGGCACCGTGAAGACGACCGGCACGCGCCGCGACGCGAGCGCGGGCAGCGTCACCCGGCTGTCGACCACGAAGCCCTCGGCGAGGACCACGTCGAACACGGTGAGATCAAGCCGCACGTTGGTGAGCGGAAGGTCGAAGTCATTCGGGTTGTCCGCGTCGAGCTCGACGCGAAAGCGCAGTCGGTCCAGTCCGATGTCCGTGACGGCGAGGTCGGCCACCGATACGTCCGGCGGCTGCAGGTTGGCCGGCGGCAGCGCCGCGCAGCCGGCGAGCACCGCCAGTGCCAGCCCGATCAGGAGGCGGCCGAGCCGGCCCGGCGGCGAAGCGATCATGGCGTGCCTGCGACTGCGCGCTGCGACGAAGCGGCGCGCAGGCGGCGGGCCGCCTCGTCGAGCGTCTGGTCGCGCTTGGCGAAGCAGAAGCGCACCAGCCGCTGCTCTCGCGGGCGGCTGTAGAACGCCGACATCGGCACCACCGCCACCCCGGCGGTTTCGGTGAGCCAGGTGGCGAAGCCCGCTTCCGGCAGGTCGCTCAGCGCGCCATAGTCCGCCACCTGGAAGTAGCTGCCTTCGCACGGCAGCAGTCGAAAGCCGGTATCGGCCAGCGCCGCGCGGAATCGGTCGCGCTTGGCCTGGTAGAAGGCCGGCAGTCCGAGATAGGGCGCCGGGTCCTTCAGGTAGCTCGCGATGCCGGCCTGCATCGGGGCATTGACGCTGAAGACGACGTACTGGTGCGACTTGCGGAACTCGGCGGTGAGCGCAGCGGGCGCCGCGCAGTAGCCGATCTTCCAGCCGGTCACGTGGAAGGTCTTGCCGAAGGACGAGACGACGAAGGCGTGCTCGGCGAGCGCCGGGCGGCGCGAGACCGACTGGTGAATCGCGCCGTCGAAGCACATGTGCTCGTAGACCTCGTCGGAGATCACGTAGAGGCCGTGCGCGAGGACGAGCCGCTCGAGCTCGGCGAGGTCGTCGGTCGACAGCACCGTCGCACTGGGGTTGTGCGGCGTGTTCACGATGATGGCCCGGGTGCGCGGGCCGATCGCACGGGCGACGTCGTCCCACGGCACGCGGAAGTCCGCCGTCATCGCGACCGGCACCATGACGCCGCCGGCCATGGCGATGTTGGGCGCGTAGCTGTCGTAGCAGGGTTCCAGGACGATCACCTCGTCGCCGGGATGCACGATCGCCAGGATGGCGGTGAGGATCGCCTGCGTCGCGCCGGCGGTGATGGTGATCTCCGCATCCGGGTCGTAGCGATGGCCGTACCCGGAGGCGATCTTCTCCGCAATCGCCTCTCGCAACGCCGGCACCCCGGTCATCGGTGGGTACTGGTTCTGGCCCGCGGCCATCGCGGCGGCGACGGCCTGGACCAGGGCCGGGTCGCAATCGAAATCCGGGAAGCCCTGGCCGAGATTCACCGCCTCGTGCCGCGCGGCAAGCGCCGACATGACGGTGAAGATCGTCGTGCCGACGGCGGGAAGTCGAGTGCGAAGCGGGGCGTGATTGGAGGCCATTGGGCTGCGAAGGGAGTCCGGGGAATGGAAGCCGGATAGGGGTCCGGGCAGGGCCGCTCAGGCCCGGGGGGTTCCCGCCGCGGCCTGGTCGAGCCAATTATAGAAGTCGCCGACCTTGCCGATACGCACGCCGAACCGCCCCCACGCCGCCTTGCGGCCGGCAAGCAGCGCCTTGTCGCGGGACAGCAGCCAATCCACCCGGTGGGTCACCGCCAGGTCGAGGAACTTGCGATCGTCCGGGTCGCGGCACGGCAGGCGGCAGTCCGGTGCCGCTTGTGTGGGAGTGACCAGCGCATCGAAGCGGACCAGCACCGCACGGCGCTGCTCCGGTGCGAGGCCGAAGCGGTCGCGATCGATCACGTCGGCGAGCTCGGCGCGCATGGCGTCGCTTGCCAGCGGCGCGACCGCCGGCGGATCGAGCAACGTCGCGAGACGGCGGGTCGACGGATCGTCGAACACCAGCATGTCGAGCCAGAGGTTGGTGTCGATCACCAGGCAGAGTCTGGGCACGGCGCCGACCTCGATCATCCCTCGAGGATATCCGCCGCCCAGGCCCGTTCGAACCGCGCGCCCGCCTCCCGCTGGAGGTTGCGGACGCTCGCCACGTCGGCGGCCTCGTATTCGCGGACCATGCGCCGCCGGTCCGAGGACCAGTAGCTCCGGATCCAACGGACGTTGTAGAGCTCGAGGCACGGCTTCATGCGGGCCTCGACGGCCCCGAGCTCCTCGCTGGTGAAGGGCATCTCGAAGTTGCGCTCGACGATCACGTGGGGCATGGGATTCTCCGTTGTCCTGCGCAGCCCGGCCCTACGCCTCGAGCCGTTCAGTCGACGATGACCGGCTCCGGCTCGAGCGCGACGCCGAAGCTGTCCTGCACGGAGACCTGCACCCGTCGGGCGAGCGCGAGCAGCTGCGCGCCGGTGGCGCGGCCATGGTTGACCAGCACCAGCGCGTGCGCGGCGCTGACACCGGCATCGCCTTCGCGGTGGCCGCGCCAGCCGGCCTGCTCGATGAGCCAGCCGGCTGACAACTTGACCCGCGCCGGATCGTCGACGACGGGGTGGGTCGGCAAGGCAGGGTGGCGCCCGAGCAGCGCCTCGGCCTTCTCCCTCGTCACCACAGGGTTCTTGAAGAAGCTGCCCGCGTTGCCGATCACGGCGGGATCCGGCAGCTTGCGGCGGCGGATCGCCTCGACCGCGTCCGCCACCTCGACCGGCGTCGGCATGGTGCTCGCCCGGGGGCCGGCGCGCCGGGCGATCTCCGCGCGCAGCTCGCCGTAGTCGAGCTGCGGCTCGGATGCCCGCGACAGGCGCAGGCGCACCGCGGTGATCAGCCACCCGCGGCCCGCCTGCGACTTGAAGAAGCTGTCGCGGTAGGCGAAGGCGCATTCGGCACCGGAGAAGCTGCGGCGGCGGCCGGTGGCGATCTCGATCGCCGCCACCGAGTCGATGCGGCTTGCCACCTCCACCCCGTAGGCGCCGATGTTCTGCCAAGGTGCCGCGCCGACGAGTCCGGGGATCAGCGCGAGGTTTTCGAGTCCCGCCAATCCCTGGTCGAGCGTCCAGCGGACCAGCGGATGCCAGGGCTCGCCGGCAGCGACCTCCACCAGTACGCGGTCGCCGTCTTGCTCCAGCAGCTTGCGCCCGGTGAGGCGCACGAGCAGCAGCGGCTCGTCGATGTCGCGGGCAAGCAGCAGGTTGCTCCCGCCGGCAAGCACGAAGGGCGCCCGCTCGCGGCCCGCCGCCACCGCGGCCTCGAGCACCGCATCGAGGCAGGCCGGATCCGACACGGTCCAGGCCTGGCGCGCCATCGCGGTGACGCCGAAGGTATTGAGAGTGGTGAGGTCGAGTGGGTGCGGACGCGGTATCACGGGCTCGCCGGATCGGCCGTGCTAGCTCGGCTGGTAGGACAACCGGACGTAGATGGGTGCGAAAGGCTCGGCCTGGGTGACCTGCACCAGCGATTCCCTGGCCAGCTCCAGCATGGCGACGAAGGTCACGACGACGACCGGCACGCCCTTGCCGACGTCGAAGAGGTCCTGGAACTCCAGGAAGCGGCGGGTCTGCAGGCGGCGCAGGATGACCGTCATGTGCTCGCGCACCGAGAGCTCCTCGCGGTGCACCTGGTGGTGCTGGACCAGCCGGGCCCGCTTGAGCACGTCCGCCCAGGCGTTGCGCAGATCGATCGGGGCGACTTCGGGCAGGCGCATCACCACGTCGTGATCCACCACGACCTGCGTGCGCAGGAAGTCGCGGCCGGCAAGCGGCAGCTCGTCCAGCCGCGCGGCGCCGGCCTTGATCATCTCGTACTGGAGCAGGCGTCGGGCGAGCTCGGCGCGCGGATCCTCCACCTCCTCGTCGCTGTCGGCCTTCTTGACCGGCAGCAGCATGCGCGACTTGATGTCGATCAGCACCGCGGCCATCAGCAGGTACTCCGCCGCGAGCTCCAGGTTGCGCGTGCGGATCTCGTTCACATAGGCGAGGTACTGGTTCGTCACCTCGGCCATCGGGATGTCGAGGATGTCGAAGTTCTGCTTGCGGATCAGGTAGAGCAGCAGGTCCAGCGGGCCCTCGAAGGCATCCAGCAGCACCTCGAGCGCATCCGGGGGGATATAGAGATCGTTGGGGATGCGGCGCAGCGGCTCGCCATGGATGCGCGCGACGATCGGCAGCTCGAGCTGCTCCTGGTGCCCGCCGGGGTGCACTTGCGACTTGCCTGCCTCGAGGCTGACGACCGTACCTGTCAAATGGCCTGCCGATCCGGGCGCTGCCCGTCAGTCCTTGGTCTGGTAGGGGTAAGGCTTCTGCGCCACGCGCGCCTCCAGCTCCTCGCGTCGGCGCTCCAGGTCGAGCGGCGGACGGTCCCACCAGATGGCGCGGCCGCGGCGCTGCTCGGATTCCAGGCTGGGGCGTTGCGCTTTCAGCTTCTTGAGGAACAGGGTCAGATCGGATTCGTAGGCCATGGCGCCGTTGCGACGTGTCGGTTGGATGGTATTGTAGTTGACGGGCAACCAATCGCCGGCTCCGCCCGGCGGAAGAGCGACAGCGACATGGGAAGGACCGGCACTCGTCCGGAGAGATGGACCCCGCGGGCGGTCGCCCGCCTGGCGGCTGCGGCCTCGGTCGCCTTCGCGCTGGCGGCCACGACCGCCGGCTGCGACTACTTCGCCGAGAAGAAGCTGGTGGTGGGCCAGCACACCGAACAGGACGTGCGCCAGTTGATGGGCGTGCCGGATCTCGTCTGGGAGGAGGAGAATGGCGCGAAGAAGCTGGAGTATCCGAGGGGCCCCATGGGCACCCAGACCTACTTCGTGCACATCGGCCCGGATGGCCGCTACCTCGGCATGGAGCGCGCGCTCGTGGATTCCAACTTCGCGAAGGTGAAGGTCGGCATGTCGCAGGACGACGTGCGGCGGATTCTCGGACGGCAGACCGAGACGACCTCGTACGCGCTCTCGGGCGAGGAGGTCTGGAGCTGGCGCTACGAAGGGGACGCGCAGGCGACGATGTTCTTCAACGCCCACTTCGACCAGCAGACGAAGCGGGTCAAGCGGATCACGCGGATAGAGGACTGGCGCACGCAGGGCGCGCCGTAGCGACACCTGCGAGCCCGCGCCGGGGCAGGGCGGATTGTCCGGATTGCGGAACAGTCTGTGCGGCGCTGGTGGTTGATCCGGACGGCACGTGGTTCCTAACATGAGCGGGCGGACCGACCCGCGATGCGCCGTCATGGAGGTGGAGACATGTTCCTCAGGAACTGCTGGTACGTGGCCGCGTGGGACCACGAGCTGATCGACGGCAGGCTGCTTGCCCGCACGATCATGGAGGAGGGCATCCTCCTCTACAAGGGCGAGAGCGGCCGGGTGGTGGCGCTGCGGGATCGATGCTGCCATCGCGGAGCGCTGCTCTCGATGGGCCGGCGCGAAGGCGACTGCATCCGCTGCATGTACCACGGCCTCAAGTTCGATCACACCGGCCGCTGCATCCAGATCCCGGGGCAGGAGAAGGTGCCGCCCAAGGTGGCTGTGCAGAGCTATCCCGTGGTGGAGCGGGACCATCTGGTGTGGATCTGGATGGGAGAGCCGAAAAAGGCGGATCCTGACCTGATCGTGGACTTCCCCTACCTGCGTGACCGCAGATGGAAGGGGATCCCGGACTACCTGCACTACGACTCCAACTACCTGCTCATCGTCGACAACCTGAGCGACTTCGCTCACCTCGCCTTCGTCCATACGAAGACGTTGGGCGGCTCCGAGGAGTACGCCTACAAGACGAAGCCGGTCGCGGTGGAGCGGCTGCCCGGCGGCTTCCGGGTAGAGCGCTGGCACATGAACAGCGCGCCGCCGCCGTTCCACCGCAAGGTCATCCCGGAGAAGGACGCGCCGGTGGATCGGCGCAATATCGGCCACATGCGGGTGCCCGGCATCTTCTTCCTGGAGACGCTGTTCTCGCCGGCGGGCAGCGGAGCGGAAAAGGGCAACCTGGAGGGCGCGCGCCAGTACAGGAACTGCCAGTTCCTCACGCCGGAAACCCGTCGCACCACGCACTTCTTCTGGAGCTACCTCAACGACTTCGAGGGCGACGACTCGACCATCTCGCGGTCGCTGCACGCGAGCCTGGTGGAAGGCTTCATGGAGGACAAGGCGATCATCGAGGCGCAGCAGCGCACCCTCGATGCCGACCCGGAGTTCCGGATGGTCCCGATCGCCTCCGACGGCCCGCTCACGCACTTCCGCCGCGTCATGGACGAGCTGATCGCCGCGGAGCGCGCCGCGCCTGCCGGAGCGCCGCCGATGCGCGACGGGGCCGCGGTCCCGCAGCCCCGGGTCCATGAGCTGGGATGACTTCGACGCGTTCTGCCACGTCGCCCACGAGGGCGGTTTCACGGCCGCCGCCCGCACGCTGCGATGGCCGAAGTCGCGGGTCAGCGCGGCGATCGCGCGCCTGGAAGCGGCGCTCGACAGCCGCCTTCTGGAGCGCACCACCCGCCGGGTCCGCCTGACCGCCCAGGGCGAGGAGCTCTACCGGAAGGCGGCGCCCGTCTTCGATCGCCTGCGCGCGCTGCGCGACGAATCGGCCGCTTCCGCGCGGACGGTGGCGGGTCGACTGCGGATCGCCGCGCCCTACGAGTTCGCCGCCCATCACCTGGGGCCGGTCGCCACCGACCTGCTCGCCCGTTACCCGGCGCTCGAGATCGATATCGACATGCACTACGACCGCGTGGATCTCGTGGCCGATCGCTACGACATCGTCTTCACCGCGCTGGACACGGTGCTGCCCGATTCCGGCCTGGTGGCGCGCCGCATCTTCTGCCTGCAGCGCGGCATCTTCGCCGCGCCCGCCCTGTTGGGACGGTACGGCGCGCCAAAGGCGCCGTCCGATCTCGCGCTTCTGCCCGCGATCGCGTCCGGAGACGATGCCGAGTGGCTTTTCCACGATGCCGACGGCACGTCGCTGACCGTTCCGCTGGTGCCGCGGATGCGCAGCCCCAACGCGTCGCTGCGGCTTCAGGCCGCCGTCGCCGGGCTGGGTGTCGCGCGGATCACAGCCACGTTCTGCGCCCCGGCGGTCGCCGCGGGTCAGTTGGCGCGGTTGCTGCCGGACTTCGACTGCGATCCGCTGCGGATGTACGCACTGCTGCCCGGGCGCCAGCGCTTGCCGGCGCGGGTGCGCGTGTTCCTGCAGGCCCTGGCGCCGCGCTGAAGCGGGTCGCCAGGGCGCGCCCGGATACGTCCCGGTGCGCCGGGGCGTCCCTGGGCGGAGTGGCCCGTCCTCAAGCCGGCTTGCCGCGGATATGCTCGTAGGCGTCGTCGAGCCGGTCGAACACGCTGTCCGGCCCCAGGTCGGCGAGGAAGCCGGAGCGGCGCAGCAGCGAGGCCGGCTGCTGGTTGAGGTCGGCCAGCACCAGGCGGCCGCCGCGCCGCTCGAGGTGCCGGTGCAGTCCCTTGAGCGCATCCAGGCCGGTGGTGTCCACGTTGATCACCTGGTGCATCGCCAGGATGACCACGTCGGGCAGCGTCTCGGCCGGATCCAGCAGGGCGTCGAGCTTGCCCACGGACCCGAAGAAGAGCGATCCGAAGACGCGCCATGCGCCGACCGTGCGCCCGTCCGGAAGCGTGGCGAGATCCCCGGGCAGTCGCACGCGCTCGATGCGGGTGAGCGAGGAGACCCGGGTGATGAAGAGCAGGCTTGCGAGGATCAGCCCCACCTGGACCGCCACCGTGAGGTCGAACACGACCGTCAGCAGGAAGGTGGCGAGCAGCACCAGACGGTAGTTGTTCGAGAAGTGGCGCAGGTGGGCGAACGCGCGCCACTCGCCCATGTTCCAGGCGACGAACAGGAGGATGGACGCGAGCACGGCCATCGGGATGAAGGTCGCCATCGGCGCGAGCAGGAGCATGAACGCGAGCAGGGCGGCCGAGTGCACCAGTCCGGCGACCGGCGTCCGCGCGCCGCTGCGAATGTTGGTGACCGTGCGGGCGATCGTGCCGGTGACCGCGATGCCGCCGAAGAGCGGGGCGACGAAGTTGGCCGCGCCCTGGGCCATGAGCTCCTGGTTGGGATCGTGGCGATCGCCCAGGATGCCGTCGGCCACCCGGGCGCATAGGAGCGACTCGATCGCGCCCAGGAAGGCGATCGAGAGAGTGGGCGCCACCAGGTTCTGCGCGGTCTGCCAGTCGAAGGCCGGCAACTGGATGTCCGGGATCTCCCGCGGAATGCCGCCGAACCGCGAGCCGATCGTTTCCACCGGCAGCCCGAACGCCCAGACCGCGAGCGTGCCCAGGATCAGCACGACCAGGGGTCCGGGCACCGCCCGCAACACGGCCATGAGCACCGTGCCGCGAGGTCTGCCTCCGTCGCCCGCGGCAGCAGGGGCATCCGGCTCCATCCGCCGAGGCGCCGATGCGGGTGGCGTCGACGCCACCTGCGCCGCCGGGGCGCTCGACGCCGCGGCCTCCGGCATGTCGCGAAGGATCTCGGTGGCCGGTTCACCGTCCATGATGGCCTCGCGGCGCGTGACCGGCTTGCTGCCCGCTGCCTTTGGCCAGAATATGAGCAGCACGAGCCCGGCGACGGCCAGCCCGACGGCCCACCAGTTGATCGTGTGCAGGTGCTGCTGAAGGGTCGCGATCTGCGAGAAGAAGTTGGCCGGCATCTCCGCGATGTCCAGGCCCAGCAGGTCCTTCACCTGCGACATCGCGATGACGATGGCGATGCCGTTGGTGAAACCGATGACGATCGGGACCGGCACGAAGCGCACCAGCTGGCCCAGGCGGAACGCGCCCATCGCCATCAGGATCACCCCGGCCATCATCGTCGCGATCAGCAGGTTGGCGATGCCGTAGCGCTCGACGATGGCGTAGAGCAGTGCGACGAAGGCGCCGGCCGGTCCCGCGATCTGCACGCGGGAGCCGCCGAGCAACGCGACGATCGCCCCGCCGATCACCGCCGTGATCAGGCCCGCCTCCGGCTTCACGCCCGACGCGATCCCGAAGGCCATCGCAAGCGGCATCGCCACGCAGGCCACGGTCAGGCCGGCGCCGAGGTCGGCGGTGAAGTCGGCGCGCCGGTATTCCTTCAGCGAGTCGACGAGCGCCGGTCGGAAGCGGAAGTCGCGAAGCTTCACGTCTCTGGCGGAGGGCTAGCGCACCACCATGCCGGGCGCGGCGCCGGCATGGGGCTCCAGCAGGAAGATCCCCTTGCCATCGTCCGCGCCGGAGGCGGCGAGCACCATGCCTTCGGATACGCCGAACTTCATCTTTCGGGGCGCCAGGTTCGCCACCATCACGGTGAGCTTGCCGACGAGCGTGGCCGGATCGTAGTGCGCGGCGATCCCGGCGAACACCTGCCGGGGCTCGGCTTCGCCGACGTCCAGCATCAGCTTGAGCAGCTTGGTGGAGCCCTCCAGCCGCTCCGCCGACTCGATGCGGGCCACCCTCAGCGCGACGCGAGAGAAATCGTCGATGGTGATCTGGCCGTCGCCCCCGCCGGGCACGGCGGCGCGTTTGCCGCCAGCCGCGGCTTCCGCGTTGGCCTCTCGGGCCGGCTTGGGCCCGGTGGCGGAGGCTTTCGCGGCGCGGGTTCCCGCGCCGGCTCCGGCGGCGGGCGGTGCCTCCGGCTCCACGCCGAAGAGGGCATCCAGCTGCTTCGGGTCCACCCGCTGCAGCAGGTGCTTGTACGGCTTGATGCGATGCCCCTCGGGCAGCGGTTCCTCCAGCTCGGACCAGGCAGCCGCCTCGACCCCCAGGAACTCGGCCGCCTTGGCGGTGGTTGCCGGCAGCACCGGTGCAAGCAGGATGGTCAGGTCGCGGAAAGCGCGCAGCGCGTCCGAGCACACCCGGTGCAGGCGCTCGGCCTGCGCGGGATCCTTCGCCAGCTCCCAGGGCTTCTCGCTGTCGATGTACTGGTTGACGCGGTCGGCGAAGCCCATGATCTCGCGCATCGCCTTGCCGAACTCACGGGCCTCGTAGAGCGAGGCGACCGCGTCGGCGCCGGACCAGCCGCTCGCGAAGGACGCCAGCGTGGACGTGTCCGGCGCGGCCAGGGCGCCGTCGAAGCGCTTGCCGATGAAGCCGGCGCAGCGGCTGGCGATGTTGACCAGCTTGCCGACCAGATCGCTGTTGACCCGGGCGACGAAGTCGTCCGGGTTGAAGTCGACGTCCTCGACCCGGCCGTTCAGCTTGGCGGCAAGGTAGTAGCGCAGCCACTCCGGATTCATGCCGAGCTCCAGGTAGGCGAGCGGCGACAGGCCGGTCCCCCTGGACTTGGACATCTTCTCGCCGGAGACGGTCAGGAAACCGTGGACGAAGATGTGGTCCGGCACCTTGAAGCCGGAAAAGCGCAGCATCGCCGGCCAGAACAGCGTGTGGAAGTAGATGATGTCCTTGCCGATGAAGTGCACCTGCTCGCGCACGCGCCCGTCGGCCGACGGCTCGTCACCGGGGGCGACCAGGGCGTCGAAGTCCAGGGCGATCCGGCGGCAGTGCGCCTTGAGCGAGGCCAGGTAGCCCACCGGGGCGTCCAGCCACACGTAGAAGTACTTGCCCGGCGCGTCCGGGATCGGGATGCCGAAGTACGGTTCGTCGCGCGAGATGTCCCAGTCCGCGAGCGTGTCCGCACCTTCGCCGTCGGCCTCGCCCGAGCCGCCCAGCCATTCCCGCGCCTTGTTCGCAACCTCCGGCTGCAGGGCGCCGCTGTCGATCCATTCGTGCAGGAAGCGGCGGCAACGCGGATCCGAGAGCCGGAAGAAGAAGTGCTCCGAGCTTCGCAGCACCGGCGCCGCCCCGGAGATCGTGGAGTAGGGCTCGATCAGGTCGGTCGGCGCGTACACGCTGCCGCAGACTTCGCAGGCGTCGCCGAACTGGTCCTTGGCATGGCAGGTGGGGCACTCGCCCTTGATGTATCGGTCCGGCAGGAACATCGACTTCACCGGATCGAAGAACTGGTCGATCGTGCGGGCAGCGATCAGCCCCTCGGCCTTCAGCCGGCGGTAGATCTCCTGCGAGAGCTCGGTGTTCTCCGGCGATTCCGTGGAATGCCAGTGATCGAAGCTGATGTGGTAGCCGTCCAGGTAGCGCGGGCGTTCCGCCGCGATGCGGGCCACCAGCTCGGCCGGCGTGATGCCTTCGCTCTCCGCCTTGAGCATGATCGGCGCGCCGTGCGCATCGTCCGCACAGACGAAGTGCACCTCCTGGCCGACCAGCCGCTGGAACCGCACCCAGATGTCCGCCTGGATGTACTCCATGATGTGGCCGATGTGGAATGATCCGTTGGCATAGGGAAGCGCGGTGGTCACGAAGAGGCGCTTCCTGACGGAGCCTGGCCTGGAGCTGGTCATCGGAGGGCGGGCAAGTCGGTACGGTAGAGGAGCCGCGGGAACCGCGAACCCCGCAGTGTACCAAGCCAGGGCCGGGGAACCCGGCGTTCGAGCGGGATCCGCGGCCGTTTCGGATAGACTGGCTAGTGGAAAGGGGTGAAGGAATCAGGAGGGAAGTCACGACCATGACAGCGACCGTCCAGGACGTGTCCAGAGCGCTCGAGTCCATCGTGGACCCGAACACCGAACGGGACCTCGTCACGAGCAAGGCCGCCCGCAACATCCGGGTGGAGGGCGGCGACATCGCCGTGGACGTCGAGCTCGGCTATCCCGCCCGCAGCCAGATCGATCCGATCCGGCGCCGCGTCATCGCGGCGCTGCGCGAGCTGCCGGGCGTGGCCAACGTCAGCGTCAACGTCTACCAGAAGATCCAGTCGCACTCGGTCCAGCGCGGCGTGAAGCTGCTGCCCAACGTGCGCAACGTCATCGTGGTGGCGTCGGGCAAGGGCGGGGTGGGCAAGAGCACCACGGCGGTCAACCTCGCGCTCGCGCTGGCGGCAGAGGGCGCCAATGTCGGCATGCTGGACGCCGACATCTACGGTCCTTCGCAGCCCACCATGCTGGGCATCTCCGGGCGCCCGGAGAGCCCGGACGGCAAGACGCTGGAGCCGATGCAGGGGCATGGCGTGCAGGCGATCTCGATCGGCTTCCTGATCGATCTGGACACGCCGATGGTATGGCGCGGCCCGATGGTCACCCAGGCGCTGGAGCAGCTCCTTCGCGAGACGAACTGGCGCGACCTCGACTACCTGGTGATCGACATGCCCCCCGGGACCGGCGACATCCACCTCACGCTCTCGCAGAAGATCCCGGTCACCGGCGCCGTGATCGTCACGACCCCCCAGGACATCGCCCTCCTGGATGCGCGCAAGGGCCTGAAGATGTTCGAGAAGGTCGGAATCCCCATCCTCGGCGTCGTCGAGAACATGGCGATCCACACCTGCACGAACTGCGGTCATACCGAGCACATCTTCGGTGCCGGCGGCGGCGAGCGCATGTCGAAGGAGTACGGTATCGACTACCTCGGCGGCCTGCCGCTGGACATCCGGATCCGGGAGCAGGCTGATTCGGGCCGGCCGACCGTGGTGGCGGAGCCCGACGGAGAGCTGGCGGAGCGCTATCGCGAGATCGCCCGCAAGGTGGCGGTGCGCATCGCCGAGAAGGCGCGCGACATGTCGCACAAGTTCCCGGCCATCGTGGTGCAGAACACGTGACCATCAAGGCGGACAAGTGGATCCGCCGCATGGCGCGGGACCATGGAATGATCGAGCCCTTCCAGGCGGAGCAGGTGCGCTCGGTGGACGGGCGGCGCGTCGTCTCCTTCGGCACCTCCAGCTACGGCTACGACATCCGCTGCGCGGACGAGTTCAAGATCTTCACCAACATCAACAGCACCATCGTCGACCCGAAGAACTTCGACGAGAAGTCCTTCGTCGACTTCAAGGGCGATGTCTGCATCATCCCGCCGAATTCCTTCGCGCTCGCCCGGACGGTGGAGTACTTCCGGATCCCGCGCAACGTGCTGACCATCTGCCTGGGCAAGTCGACCTATGCCCGCTGCGGGATCATCGTGAACGTCACCCCGTTCGAACCCGAATGGGAAGGCTACGTGACCCTCGAGTTCTCCAACACGACGCCACTGCCGGCGAAGATCTATGCCGGCGAGGGCTGCGCCCAGGTGCTCTTCTTCGAGTCCGACGAGGTCTGCGAGACCTCCTACCGTGATCGTGGCGGGAAGTACCAGGGCCAGCTGGGCGTGACGCTCCCGAAAGCCTGAGGTTCTGGTGGAGCGGCTCCCGGCGCGGGCGGCTCCGTTCCTGGTGCTGCTGGTGGGCGTGCTCGCGGCCAGCTCGTCGTCCATCCTGGTGCGCTACGCCCAGCAGGAGGGCATCGATTCGCTGGCGATCGCGGCATGGCGCATGGCGCTGGCTGGCGCTGTCGTTGCTGCGCTTGCCTGCGCGCTGCGCCGCGGCGAGCTTGGCCGCCTCGGCGCGAGGGACCTGCGGCTCGCCGCCCTGGCGGGCATCTTTCTGTCGGCGCACTTCGTCACCTGGATCACCTCGCTGGAGTACACCTCGGTCGCGTCGAGCGCCGCGCTCGTCACGACGAACCCCGTCTGGGTCGGGCTCGCGACCGTCCTGATCTTCCGGGAACGGCTCGCCAGGCTCACGGTGACGGGCATCGCGGTCAGCCTCGTCGGCTGCCTGCTGATCCTCGCCGTCGACGCCGGGCAGGGCGGAGAAGCCGGGCGCCAGCCGCTGCTGGGCAACGGGCTGGCCCTGGCTGGCGCACTCGGCGTGAGCGCCTACCTGCTGGCGGGGCGGCGGCTCGCCTCGCGCCTCAGCCTGCTGGGCTATGTCGGCCTGGTCTATGCCGTCTCGGGGTTGATCCTGGTCGGCGTGGCCGTCGCGGCGGGGGTCCCCCTGCTCGGCTACTCGGCACTCGGCTGGTCGGCTCTGGCCGGCCTTGCGCTCGGCCCGCAACTGGTCGGGCACACTGCCTTCAACTGGGCGCTGAGGCGCCTCTCGCCCACCTTCGTCGCGCTTTCCATCCTGGGCGAGCCGGTCGGCTCCGCCGTCCTGGCGGCGATCCTGCTTGGGGAGATTCCGTCGCCCGGCCAACTCCTGGCCTTCGCCGTGCTCCTCGCCGGCATCGCGGTGGCTGCGTTCGGAGAGCGCCCGGATCCGGGGGTCGCGCCCGCGGGAATGCCGGAGGTCGCCCGGTAGCGTCGGGCGGGGCCGCGGAGTATAATCCGCCCTTTCCCGCTTTTCCAGAGCACGGTCCGCAATGCCAGGCGAGGCCGCAAGTCCAATCCTTGTACCTTTAAGGAAAATCATGGCACTAGCTGCAGAAGCCAAGGCGAAAGTCGTCGCCGAATATCAACGCGCCGCCAACGATACCGGGTCGCCCGAAGTCCAGGTGGCGCTGCTCACCACCCGCATCAACGAGTTGACCAATCACTTCAAGGAGCACGCCAAGGACCACCACTCCCGGCGTGGCCTGCTCAGGATGGTGAGTCGTCGGCGCAAGCTGCTGGACTACTTGAAGGGCCGCAGCCCGGAAGCATACAAGTCGCTCATCGAGCGGCTTGGCCTGCGCAAGTGATCCGCCACGCCAGATTCCAGATGCCCGCTCGCGCGGGCATTTCTGTCATGCAGGCGTACCGGGGCGTCGGACCGCCGTCCCTCCAGCTCCCCGCCACTAGCGCAAGGAAAGCAACAACATGTTCGAGATAGCCAAGAAGACGTTCCAGTGGGGCCAGCACTCCGTCACCATCGAGACGGGCGAGATCGCCCGCCAGGCCGGCGGATCCGTGATGGTCTCCATGGGCGACACCATGGTGCTTGCCACCGTGGTCGCAGCCCGCAACCCGAAGCCCGGCCAGTCCTTCTTCCCCCTCACGGTCGACTACTTCGAGAAGTTCTACGCCGCAGGCCGCATCCCGGGTGGCTTCTTCAAGCGCGAGGGCCGTCCTACCGAGAAGGAAACCCTGACGGCGCGGCTGATCGACCGTCCGATCCGGCCGCTCTTTCCCGAAGGCTTCATGAACGAGGTCCAGATCGTCCTCACGGTGCTCTCCAGCGATCCCGAGATCGATTCCGACATCCCGGCCATGATCGGCGCCTCCGCCGCGCTCTCGATCTCCGGCGTGCCCTTCGCCGGTCCGATCGGCGCCGCCCGGGTCGCCTATGCGGACGGGCAGTACGTCCTCAACCCCACCGCGACGCAGCTCGAGGATTCCAAGCTCAACCTGGTCGTGGCGGGCACCAGCTCCGCCGTGCTCATGGTGGAATCCGAGGCCGACCAGTTGCCCGAGGACGTGATGCTGGGCGCCGTGGTCTTCGGCCACGAGCAGATGCAGGTCGCGATCGACGCCATCGAGGACCTGGTCGAAGCCGGTGGCAAGCCGGAGTGGGAGTGGAAGGCGCCCGAGAAGAACCAGCAGCTCATCGCCCGGATCGAGGCGCTCGCGGCGGCCGAGTTCCAGGAGGCCTACAAGACCCGCGTCAAGCAGGAGCGTCAGCAGAGGATCAAGGCGATCGAGACCGAGGTGATGGCCAAGCTCGTCGAGGAATCGCAGGCGGCGGGCCAGACGCCGCCCGATGCCGGCGAGGTGGGCGATATCCTGTTCGAGATGCAGTCGAAGATCGTCCGCGGCCGCATCCTGTCGGGCGAGGCGCGCATCGACGGCCGTGACACCCGCACCGTGCGGCCGATCGCCATCCGCACCGGCGTGCTGCCGCGGGCGCATGGCAGCGCGCTGTTCACTCGCGGGGAGACCCAGGCGCTCGCGGTCGCCACGCTGGGCACCGCGCGTGACGAGCAGATCATCGACGCGATCACCGGCGAGTATCGCGAGCGGTTCATGATGCAGTACAACATGCCGCCCTTCGCCACTGGCGAGACGGGCCGCATCGGCACGCCCAAGCGCCGCGAGGTGGGCCACGGCCGCCTTGCCAAGCGGGCGATCGCCGCGCTGGTACCCCCGGCCGACGAGTTCGCCTACTCCATCCGGCTGGTTTCCGAGGTCCTGGAGTCGAACGGCTCGTCCTCGATGGCCTCCGTCTGCAGCGGCTGCCTCGCGCTCATGGATGCGGGCGTCCCGATCAAGCAGCACGTGGCCGGCGTGGCGATGGGCCTCATCAAGGACGGGAACAAGTTCGCCGTCCTCACCGACATCCTCGGCGACGAGGATCACCTCGGCGACATGGACTTCAAGGTTGCCGGCACCGACGTCGGCGTGACCGCCCTGCAGATGGACATCAAGATCCAGGGCATCACCAAGGAGATCATGCAGGTCGCGCTGGCGCAGGCCCGCGAGGCGCGGCTGCATATCCTGGAGGCCATGCACCAGGCGATCCCGGCGGCGCGCGCGGAGCTCTCGGACTTCGCGCCGCGGATGTACCAGATGAAGATCAATCCGGAACGCATCCGCGACGTGATCGGCAAGGGTGGGGCAACCATCCGCGCCATCACCGAGGAGACCGGCACGACCATCGACATCCAGGACGACGGCAGCATCACCATCGCGGCGGTGGATGCCGAGGCGGCGCGCCGCGCGCAGAAGCGCATCTCGGACCTCACCGCGGAGGTCGAGATGGGCAAGACCTACGACGGCACCGTGCTCAAGATCCTCGAGTTCGGCGCGATCGTGCAGGTCCTGCCGGGCCGCGACGGCCTGCTGCACGTCTCCCAGATCGCGAACGAGCGTGTCAATCGCGTCGAGGACTACGTGAAGGAAGGCCAGACGGTGCGGGTGAAGGTGATCGAGGCCGACGACAAGGGACGCCTGCGCCTGTCCATGAAGGCCGCCGCCTCCGACACCACCATCGAAGTGCCGGTCGCCCCGATCGCCTGATCGGGTCGGGGACGAGCCGCGGAGTTACGCGGCTCGAGGCGCTTCCGGGGTTCGCGGCAGTCGCTCAGGTCGTCACGCCGAGCGCCTGCCACCCCTTGCCGATTGGAGCCACCTGGCCCTCGGCGATCAGCTTCTCCAGGTGCGCAAGCAGGGATCGCGCGGCGATCCCGTGCGCCTGCACCGGCGTGTCGTCGTAGGCGGCCGCCACCAGCTCCTCCAGACTTTCGCCCGGGCGCTCCACCACCGCGCGCAGCACTTTCGCTTCCCGCATCAGGCGGTGCGACTTCAAGCGCCGGATCGCGGCGCCGGCGTCCCCGAGCACATGGCCGTGCGCGGGCAGGATGAAATCGGCCTCCAGGGCGGCCAGTCGATCCAGCGACCGCAGGTAGTCGATCATGTTGCCGTCCGGGGGGTTGACGATGGTCGTCGATCCGTTCAGGACGTGGTCGCCGCTGAGGAGCAGCCGATCCTCCGGTAAATGGAAGCACACGTGGTTGGCCGCGTGCCCCGGCGTGACCACCGCACGCAGCGTCATGTCACCCAACGTCAGCGTGCGGCCGTCCTCGATCACCTCGTCCGGCCGGAAGAACGAATCCTCGCGCGCCGTAGGCGCCGACGGGATGCCGAGGATCGGCGCCGGGGCCAGCGCCTGCAGCAGCGGCGCGGCGGGCGAATGATCCGGATGCGAATGAGTGCAGAGGATCAGCTTCAGGCGATCCCGCACCAGCGCGGCGATACGGTCGACGTGGGGCTGGATCGGAGGTCCCGGGTCGATGACGATGTAGCCGGCTGCGTCGTTGCCCACGATGTAGGTGTTCGTCCCCGGGCCGGTCATGCGGCCCGGATTCGGCGCGGTGAGCCGCCAGAGGTCCGTGAGCAGGCGCACCGGCCGTTCCGACTGCCAGTCGAGGTGGTGGACGACCTGGCCGTCGGGCGAGGTCAACGCCAACTCGCCAAATGGCGCTTCGTCCTCCGAGAAGCGTTCGATCGCCCCAGCGAGGTAGCCGGCCCGCGGACACGAAATCCAGAGCGGACCCTCGTCGCGGCAGGCCGCGAGGACCTCGTCGACCCGCTTCCACCGCGCCAGCCGGCGCAGTGTCCGGATGGTCGGGAAGATCATGTCGAACTCGCCTGCATCGTGGCGGCGAAGCGCCTCCTGTGGCGTGATCCAGACCGGCTCGAACTGCTCGCTGTTGTCCGCCACCGGTTCCTGGCCGGGCGGCATGCGCGCAACCAGGAAGCGGGCGTCGAAGCGCTTCGGGATGTCCCGGTCCGTGACCCAGTGCGCCAGCCACCAGGTCCGGTCGACGGCAAGCGTCAATCCCCGCGCCGCGACCTGTCCCAGGAAGTCGGCGTCGTGGGACCGATCCATGTCCGCGGCACGCTCGTGCCCGTCGCAGACGAGCAGTACGCCCAGCTCCTCGAAGGCCTCGCGGATGGCTGCCACCGCGTAGCGGCGATGCTCCGCGGTCTGCGTGGGGCGCGCCCGCGACACGCGCTCGGCGCGCGGCGAGCCGTCCGCCGCGTCGACCACGCCGCCTGGAAAGACGAAGGCGCCCGGCGCGAAGCTCGCCTGCGACGAGCGCCGCGTCATCAGCACCTCGTATCCGTCGTCGGTGTCGCGCAGGAGCAGGATCGTCGCGGCGCTTCGGGTCGCAACCGGCTCCTGCTGCGGATGGAGCAGCTTCGACGGCCGGACCATCAATCCGTCTCGTCAGCGGCCAACGCCTCGCCCTCACCGAGCGAAGTCGCGCCCGCCTCGGCGACCTTCGCGAGACCCGGCGGCGGCTCGAACCGCTCCCCGTAGCGTTCGGCGAGCTCGCGGCAGCGAGCGACGAAGGCGGCGACGCCGGCGGCCTCGATCCATGCCGCCGGGCCGCCCGACTCGCCAGGGAAGCCCCATCCGACCACCGCGGCAGCGTCCGCCTCCGAGAGCGAGGCGATCACCCCTTCCTCGCGACAGCGGATCGCCTCGAGCGCCTGGATGTGGAAGAGGCGGTCGCGGACATCGTCGTCCGGGACTTTCGCCGAGCGCCGCTCGAACGCCTTCAGGCCCGACCAGAGCGACTCCGTGCCGTCGTCCTCGTATTCGTAGAATCCGGCGCCGGCCGCCTTGCCCATCCGGCGGTAGCCGTGCGCCATCTTCTCCATCACGTAGACCGCGGATTCCGGCATCCGCTTGCTCTTGACCTTGTGCGCGTGCTTGTGCGCGTGCCCGCCGGCGCGGGGTCTTGTCGCGGCCGCCGCAGCCGCGGCGGAAGTGTCCGGGTGATCATGGCCGTGACCGTGCGCTGCTTCGTGCTGGTGACTGTGCCCGTGGGCATGGGCGTGCGCCTCGTGACCGTGATGGTGTTCGTGGCCGTGCTCGTGGCCATGGTCGTGCGGATGGTCGTGCGGATGGTCGTGCGGATGGTCGTGGTCGTGGCCATGGCCATGGCCATGGCCATGCTCGTGACGGTGATGGCCAGCCGCCGCCTCCAGCTCGTGCAACTCCTCGTGAAGCAGCTCGTCCGTCCGCGCGAGGGATTGCGAATCGAGCATTGCCAGGGGTGGGCGCCGCATGCCTGCGGCGAGCGATGCTTGTTCCACCTTCGACGCCGGGACACCGTCGCCAAGCAGGGCCATGGCCTCGTTGAGGTAGGCGGCCAGGACCCGTTGGATGAAGAAACCCGGCGAGTCGCGGACGATCAGTCCGCGCAGCTCTAGCGACGCCACGAAGCGTTGTGCAGCGGCCAACGCTTCCGGCGTGGCTTCCGGGGGGGCGACAATCTCGGCCAGCGTACAGTCCTCACCCGCACCGTCGGCAAGGACCAGCCCGAGGAAGCGGTCCGGCCGCGACGATTCTGCCGCCCGCGCCCGGACAGGACGATAGTCCGCGAGCGACAGGATGACCGCGCTGGCCGGGAGAAAACGCACGGCCGCGAGCAAGGCCGCGCTCTTCGACTCAGCCCCGTCGGGAAGCAGATCCACGAGCAGCGTGCACGCCGACAGCAAGCTCGAAGCGTCGCCCTGCAACCTGCCGTCGGCAGCGACGGTCAAGCGGGCGTGCGGAATCCCGCGGTCCGCGATTCGCCCGGGAAATGCGCGGATTGACGGCGTGTCCTCGCTACCGGCACGTTCTGCCGACGCCAGGATGACCACGCCTGCCGGGGCCGCGGTCCCGCCATTGTCTGATTGCTGCTCCATGTCGCCCCTGGGTGTGTCATTCAGGGGAGGCGCCTGCTCGCAGCAAACCCCGTGAACGAGCCCTCCCCATGACGCCGATGATACCGTTTGCGTATCGTCGGCCAGCGCTGCCAGGGTATGCGGGGGAGGGGCCCTTGCGGGGCCTAGAAGAGGGCGGGCTGGCCTGCGCTCCAGGCGGTTCCCGCTGCCACTTGCTCCGGCGAGATCGTCCCCTTGAGTAGCGCCCGCACGTTCGGCTGGGTGACCAGGTCGCCGCTGCTGCTTGCGAAGATGAGCGCCTCCGGCGCCATCGGCCGCGCCAGCGCGTAGCCCTGGCCAAAGTCCACCCCGAGTTGCATCAGCGTAGCGATGACGTCGGGATGCTCCGCCCATTCCGCCACGCATCGCTTGCCCAGCTCGTGGGAGAGCTCCACGATCATCCGCGTGATGGCGTAGTTGGCGGGATTCTGGTTGATGTCCCGCACGAAGCTGCCATCGATCTTGATGATGTCGGCCTCGATCTCGCGAAGATACGTGAACGAGGTATAGCCGGCACCGAAATCGTCAAGTGCGATCCGGCCGCCCATCGAGTGCAGACGCTCCGAAAACCGCCGCGTGGCACGTCGGTCCGCCAGGGCCACCGTCTCCGTGATCTCGAAGCAGAGCTTGCTCAGGACTCCGGGGAAGTCCGACATCATCGCGAAGATGTTGTCGACGAAGCGCGCGTCGTTCAGCGAGGCACCGCTCAGGTTGATCGTGGCGTAGTCCAGCCGCTTCAGGTGCTGCGGATGATCCTGGAGCCAGTGCAGTGTCTTCAGCAGCACCCAGCGATCGATCAGCGACATCTGGCCATTGCGCTCCGCTGCCGGGATGAACCGTCCGGGCGAGATCGTCGCGCCATCCTCGCCGCGCATCCTGACCAGCACCTCGTAGTTCAGCGTCTCGAACGCCGAGCGGAACGAAACGATCGGCTGGAACTCCAGGTAGAAGCGCTGCGAGTTGAGCTTGTCCTGAAGGTTCTCCTGAACCTTCAGCTCTTCCAGGTAGCCCCGGAGCGCCATGTCCTGCTTGGCCATGTGAACCACTCGATTGCGGCCGCGCGCCTTCGCCTCCGCACAGGCCTGCGAGCTCGCCGCGATGACATCGCGCACGTCCATGCCATGCTCGAAAGGCACCACGCCGACGCTTGCACTGACCGTCAGGACCCGGCCCGCAACCTCCAGCGGCCGGCTGCTGACTGCCTGGTGCATCCGTTCGGCCGCAGCGATCGAAGCGTTCGCATCGCTCTGGAAGAGCACGATCCGGAACGAGTCGCCGATTCGCGCGATCTCCGCATTGGGACCGGCTGTCGACATCAGCCGGTCACAAACCTCGGAGAGCAACTGGTCACCGACCAGGTGACCATAGAGATCGTTCAATGTTTTGAACCGGTCGATGTCCAGTTCGACCAGCGCGCACGGAACCCCACCGGCCGCCATCTGCATCGCGCGCTTCACCGCATCGTTCAAGCCTCGCTGGTTCAGCGCCTTCGTCTGGGCGTCGTGATCGATCAGGCGGGCGAGGCTCGCCTCGGCGGTGACTCGGGCGGTTACGTCTTGGACGGAGCCTTCAAGGCACCCATCACCTTTTCGTGCTGTGAACTGAAGGTACCGGTTCGAAGGAGATCCATCATTGCAGCATACAACGATGGTGGCTCGGCTATCACCACTACTAGCTCGATACAAGTCAATCAGTGCGTCATACCCTGAGGCGCCGAAAAGAGATTGGGCTTTCAGCTCTGGCTTTTTGTCGGTCGAGGAAAGTTGAAATACCTCGCCGAATGCAGCATTGTGAAGCGATATGGCCCCAGACTCATCCATGCGGAAAAGACCGATTGGCATCGATTCGTAGGTGTTTGCGAGATCCTGCATCGCGTGGATCTCGGCCTCCTGTGCACGTTGTCGTTCTATCCGTTCTACCAAGAAGCGCTGGGCGACAGTGATCGCCATCAACATGGCGCTGGCCACGGTTCCGGTCTGGACGTTAAGCAATGCGTGGGGAGCTCTGAACAAACCTGCGGTATACGCGATCTCTCCTCCCAAGCCGGCGAGCATTACTATCCAGAAGGCGGCGTACCAACGGTAGACGTTGGCACTCGATGACCGCAGAGAGAACAGGAATGAAGAGGCCACTATAAGCATTGCCAGCCCTGAGATCGCCCATATGGTTCGGTAGTAGTAGGGCCATTCCCAAAAGGGAGCGAGGACTGCCATCAGTACAAATGCCGCACATACTAGATTCAGAAGCTTGCCGTTCAAGCTCAGGCGCAGTTCTCGCTCAAAGAGGGAGCGGAACAGCAGTGCGGTGAACAAACCGTAAAGGGAGAGTGATCCAGCGAGCGCGATCGGCAGCGTGGTTTCGCTCAACGTATCGAACAGCCAGCCAGTGGCCCAGCCCTCATTCACAGCAATCGTTCGCAGTGACGTGAACGACCAAGCCCCGAAGTACAAAAAGGTCCTGTCTTTGGCAATGATCGCGATGATCGTGCCAAAGGCCGTAAGAAACAGCAGAATGCCCATCGCGGAACCGTTCAGGTATCGCGCATAGTTCTCTGATTTGGAGATCTCCGATTCGCTCCAGGCGCGAATCTTTGGCCGGCGCGCAGAGGGGCTCTTTGCTTCGAGGAGGAGGTCGACCTCCGCAGGGACGAGGCCCTTCGGGAGATTAACCAAGGATCCGCGTGTGCCGCTCTCAAGCGGAAGGCTTGCGTAGAACCGCGCGCCAGATGCTGTCTTGCTTGCTAACCAGACTTGCCACTGGGAAGGGTGCAGCTTCTTGAGTTCGAGGATTACGTTGTCTTCGGGTGGCGCCTCGAACTCAACCCTTAGCTTCAAGAACAGCTTCCGACCCAGAGTCTGTTCTTCAGTGTCCTGGGCGCTATGGAATTCCTCGTCGGAACTGCTGCTTCCGGTTGCATATAGGAACGCCTGAATCTGCTCCTTGGACGCAAGTCGCAGGTCCAAGGATTTCAGAGTTAAGGAAGATGCTGACAGGCTTAGGAGAGATAGTGCAATCCACGCCGCAAGGCAGACAGTCGCGACTGCAATGGCCGGGCCGAGCAAGCCTGATATAGGGATACGAAACCGACCAGAGGAGGTCATGGCACCTGCGGACCGAACTTTTGTCGACTCCGCAAGCGTATTTGGGTGAGGCTGGCCTAGACGCCCCTACCGGACAATCGGGCTAAGCGCCGCGATAGGCGGCAACTTGTGTCTGACCGCTAGCTCGCCCGGGAGACTGCTACTGGCCCAGCTACGCTCGCGTTCAGCGCATCAACTAGTTCCAAGGTGCGGCGAGGGGAGGCGGTGTCGCCACTGGACTGTCGACTTGGTATGCTACTCAGGCTATTGAAGATCTCTATCTCTTCATGTGCAACCTTAAACAGGAACTCATGAAGCGGTCCACCGAGTTCGAGAGCCTTCTGTTCTGCCTTCCGCGTTTCAAGTTGGTATAGGTTGACCGATCTCCCGTGCATCATCTCGGGTCGGGTCTCGCTCCCGAACACGGGCGTGAAGCCCCAAGGCATGTACAGCTTGCTTCGAACCGAACCGACCAAGAGCAACATCCGGTCGATCTGCTTCGCCATGCAGATTTGGAGCAATGCCTTGTGGAGAAGCCCGCGAGCAATCTTCTTTGAGATCGGATCGCCGATCGCTGCCATGCGTGAGAAGTATCCCAGCCGGTCTTCCGAGTACTCGTCAGGAAGCTCGATTTGGGCGAGTAGGTCGCGAATGCCTGGCCCCGAATTGAGTCTTGCAGTCGCCAAGACCTTTCCTGACGCCGCATCTTCGGCCAGTAAAATTACTGGGTTCAGCGTCCGATCCAGATCTTCCTTGATAGCGACGTCACTTGCTAGCCCGCTGAGCTTCTCAGCGTAGGCCTGATACCTGACGGCAACCGCCTGTTGAACCTGATCCTCAGTGCGCGCGATACGAATACGCAGGCGTGGTGCAGCCTGTGCTGCGGCCAGATGCCGAAACTCCATTGAACAATTCCTCTCTGACAGCTGTGTGTGACGTCAGCGCGATCAAGAAAGGCTTTCTATGGCCTCTTGGATCCAACTCACTGGATAATCGACGAAAGCGCACACAGCTCAGGCGTACTCGTCTACTCGGCTTCGGATCAATCCCATCGGACTTCAAATACTCGATAAGGCAAGGGAGTTGCCTGGGACTATTCAAGCCAATAGAGTGAACGAAGCCTACATCAAAGGGAAATGGCGAGCGGGAAACGCTGATCGGACGCTTCTCCTGAATCCGCTCTTCTCGCACACTGTACCCCTTGCGACTGGCGAGGGCTCGCCAGCGGAGAATGTAGGTCGTTTGGACTAGGGCATCAAGCCTAATCGTGGGGGTTCCCACGAAAAAGTGTCGATCTATCGTCCAATGTTGCGCTCTTTACGCCAGGAGCGGGCCCACTAGCTTGGGCAAACGACGTCCGGGCGCCCCACTGTTGTCCTAGGCAAGGAGACGGTCATGGAGATCGAAGCAGTGAGGGCCGAGGCGACGTCTAGAACGGAGTCCGGCCCCGGCGGCAGAGTAATACGCCTAGTTCACCTCCTTGCCCAAGTCAGAAAACGGTTCCTTCCTGATGCGTTCCTTGAGCCTTCGGTTGAACGTCAGTTCCTCGATGAGTTCCGCCTAGCAGGGCTTCAGTCTGTGGCGACCGCTTGCTTGGTAGGCATAGTGGTCTATGTTGTATTTGGCGCATTGGAGATTGCTTACGGCGTTTCGACGCTCGCTGCAACCCTGCGCCGCATTGTAGCCATCTCACTGCTTGCGGCGATGGTCCTGCTAGTGCTTCGAGCTCCGAGCCGCGTCTTAGATGCCTATACGACTTTGATCGGAAGTTTCGGGTGCATTGCGATCATTGGCATGGTTTCAGTTATGAGGCTTCTTCGCGATAACGCAGCGGAGACTCTGATAAACCCCGTGCCCGTACTCGCGATCCTAGTTCTCTACGGCTTCGGCAGGCTCCCAATCGGTGTAGCGGTACTTGTAGGCACCATAGGGAGCGTGTTCTCCATGTTCGGATCACGCTTAACGAACATGCACGAGCCCGCGATTCGCACCGCGATATATCTGTTGGTGGCGAATGGCCTCGGCGTTTTGCTTGCGAGATCTATTGAGGTCCGTGAGCGGCATCTGTTTAATCAACGTAGGCAGATCGAGGAGGCGCACGCCCAGTTGGAGTCGCGAACACGAGTCGCGGAGAAGGCCTCTTCTGAGAAAACTCGACTGATGGCTGCGGTAAGTCATGACCTACGACAGCCGATGCTGTCGGCCACGATCCATGCTGAGGTGCTCGTCCAGAAACTTGACTCAGGGAAGCTCCAGGAAGCGCGACGTCAGGCGTCGCATGTCCTTGAATCGGTTAAGGCACTAGGTGACACGCTTGAGCATCTACTTCTGGCAGCCCGATACCACGCTGGGACTGAGCCAGTGAACAAGTCCTGGGTGTCTGTCAACTCAGTTCTGGCTCGGATTGAGGACCTGTTTAGAGTCGAAACGGAGGAGAAAGGGCTTGAACTTCGAGTGCGATATCCAAGAGACGACGTCTTTGTTAGGACTGATGAGCAAGTGCTCCTACGCGTCCTGTCCAACCTTGTTTCGAACGCGTTGAAGTTCACAGAACCGAAGCAACAGAGATGCATGGGGATAGTTGTCAGATGCTTCCATGATAGGAGACGCTGCGTTATCTGCGTGGCGGATACGGGAAGGGGGATCGAAACGGAGTTTCTCCACAGAGTATGGGAGCCGTTCTTCCGAGCGAACGTTGTCGAGGAAGGGCGACATAGTGGCGACGGCCTGGGACTGTACCTAGTGAGGCAGTCGCTCTTGAAGCTCGAAAGCCACTCGATTGCTATGCGGTCGAGGGTGGGTCACGGGACCAGAGTTGCCCTCACCATAGCCGACGTACGGTGCGGCGGTCAGATTCTCAAGGGCGAGGACACACTGCGGGCTGCGTTAAGCGGGGAAATGGTCGGCGGGCTCAAGGGTATGCGTGTAGTCTTGATTGAGGACGACTTTGAAGTTCGATCTGCTTTGGAGGCGCAATTCGACACTTGGGGCGTGGCATGTCTTAGTGGTGATCGTCTTTCCAAGGTACTTGCGGATAAGCAGCTCGACAGGGGGCCCGTGGATGCGATCGTCGCGGATTTTCATCTCCGATACGAGGTTAACGGAGTGGAAGCGATTCTACAGATACGGGAGCGGATCGGACAGTGCGTACCTGCGGTACTAGTAACAGCGGAGATTGATGCATATGAGTTGCTTGCTTCCCTTCCTGCGCGTACTACGTTGCTCGCAAAGCCATTCGATGGCATTGATATGGCTAGCGCGCTGAACCACGCAGGCTCCTGAACCTAGGCCAGGATCAAACCATGGCCTCGCCCCGGAACGCATCCGGCTGCTTCTTCAGCTTCCCCCGCAGCAGTTTGAACACCTCGGGGTGGAACTCCGATGGTGCCAATGTGCTCGCGTCGAGCGCACACCAATGTTCGAAGTGGAGGACGCGGTCCATGCCGGTCAGCGCATCCTTGGTCGTGTAGCTCACGATCCCGCTGTAGGGCCAGGTCGGGAATCGCAAGGAGGCCAGCGCCTCCATCAGTCGGCGGTGGTGGTCCTCGACACGTTCCTCGCCGCAGCACAGGCCCAGGCAGCGGCCGATCTGGCGGGAGAAGCAGGGACGATCGCCGGTCCAGAGGCCGATGGCGGCATCGCACAGGCGATGCTCGCGGCCGATCACGGCGAGTGCCGCGCGAGCGGACTGGCGGGAGCTGAAGGGCCCGTAGATCTCGGAGTCGTCGCGGGGATCAAACTCGTGCAGTGGGACCACGGCCGGCTTGCGACCGGGTCCAGGGAACTGCAGAAAGCAAGTGGAGGGCTTGCGGCGCAGGGCGACGTTGTGGAGAGGGGCTCGCTGGTGGATGAGTTGAACCTCCCGGACCAGTGCGCAGAACTCGTCGGGCGTCTCCTCGATCTCGAGGTCGTGTATCTCGGTAGCAAGTTGGGCGTCGGTGCTGTTGCAGCTATCGGCGTGGAAGTGCTCGCGGATCCGGTCGCGCAGGTTCCGCGCCTTGCCTACGTAGAGCGGTTGGCGGCTGACTCCGAGAAAGGTGTAGACGCCCGGCGTATCCGGGATGTCGTCGAGGATGCCTTCCGGAAGGTTGGGCGGCCGTGCAGGCAGCTTGAGGAGGCGCGCCAGGGTCTGTTCCAGACGCTCGTTGCCCACCTCATCGCGCAGGCGGCCAAAGAGCCGGGCTATGAGGCGGGCGTCGCCGAGTGCCCGGTGGCGTCCGTCGCTACCCAGGCGATGGCGGGCCGCCAGCGCATCGAGGCCATGGCTGCAGTACTCGGGGAAGAGTTGCCTGGACAGGCGGACGGTGCAGAGTACGTCGGATTGAAAGCGCCTGCCGAGCCGGCGGAACGCCGCCTTGAGGAAGCCGTAGTCGAAGCGCGCGTTGTGGGCAACCAGCACCCAGCCCTGCAGGCGACGGCCCAGCTCTTCGGCGATAGTCTCGAACGTGGGGGCACCACGCACCATGGCGTTGTCGATGCCGGTAAGCGCCTGGATCGGGGGAGGGATGGCGACGCCCGGATCGACCAGGGTGCTCCATTCGCCGATCTCCGTGCCATCCTGTACCCAGACGATACCGACCTCCGTGATGCGGTCTCGGGATGCATCCGTTCCGGTTGTTTCCAAATCGAGGAAGGCGAGGTTTCGAGGGAGTCGTACTGTCATTTGTCGGGATGCCGTGGATCCGGTGTCGATGGTGCGATTGTCGCTCGCCTGCGCGCGGCGCCGGTCAGTTGGCGGCCGGCGTTGACCCGGGCATTGGGGGAGGGTTAAATCCTCGCTTGCACCCGGCGCCGCCCGTTCGGCGCCATGCGTTCCAGCTTGGAACATCCGCACCGGAAGCCCCATGGACCTGATATCGCGCGTCAAACGAATCCTCCTCTCTCCTTCGACCGAATGGCCCGTGATCGAGCAGGAGTCGCACACGGTCAAGGATCTCTACCTGTCCTATCTGCTTCCGCTCGCGGGTATCGCGGCGCTGGCGACGCTTCTGGGCATCGTCCTCTTCGGCTATCGGATGGGTCCGGTGGCAGTCAGCTACGGCTTCGGTCAGGCGCTGGGTCTGGCGCTGATGGGGCTGGTGGTCTCGATGGTGTCGGTGTACATCCTCGGCTGGATCATCACGGCGCTGGCGCCGACTTTCCACGGCGAGAAGAACTTCGTCAGGGGCTTCACGGTCGCCGCGTTCAGCATGACGGGGGCGCTGGTCGGCAGCTTCTCCAATATCCTTCCCGCGCTCTCCTGGCTGCTCGGATTGCTGGGCGCACTCTACTCCTTGTATCTCCTCTACAAAGGTCTGCCGATCCTGATGAAGTCGCCGCCCGACAAGGCGATGGGGTATACCGTCGTGGTCGTGATCGCGGCACTGATCACCAACGTGGTGCTGACCGCGCTGCTCGCCGGATTGATGCCCAATCCATGGAGCGCAGTGGGCGCGGGGCTCGATGGCCAGGGGGCGGAGGTCACCATACGGACGCCAGGAGGCGAGGTGACCACCACCCAGGGCAAGCTGGAGGAGATGGGGCGGCAACTGGAAGCGGCAGCGAAGAAGGTTGAAGAGGCGAGCCAGAACCAGGATCCGCAGGCCGTCTCCAAGGCAGCCAGCGAAGCCGTCGCCGCGATCACCGGCGTCGCGCCCGGTGGCAGCAGGGCGCCGATTCCGGCCGCGTCGCTCAAGGCGTGGCTTCCTGGCACGCTGGACGGCATGGGCCGCGAAACGTTCGAGGTCCAGGACGGCTCGGCGATGGGTGTGATGGGCTCCACGGCACGTGCCACCTATCGGGACGCGTCACGCAGCGTCGAGCTCGAAGTGCTGGATGCAGGCGGCGCCGCGGGTATCCTTGCGATGATCAGCGGCCTGCAGACCGGCGAGCGCGAGACCGAGACGTCGATCGAGAAGTCGTACCAGGCCGGCAAGCGCAAGTTCATGGAGAAGCGCTGGAAGGATGGCAAGCGCGCCGAGCTCACCGTGGTGCTCGCCAATGGCGTGATGGTCAGCGCCAAGGCGCGCGGCATGGGCCTGCCGGCGCTGGATGCGGCGGTGAAGGGCCTCGGCCTGGAGCAGCTCGAGACAGTGCAGCCGCCCGTCACGCCTCAGAAGAGTTGAGCCGGCCGGGCCCGAGGCCTGCTCGAGCGCAGCGGCGGTCGCGGCTCGTCTCGATGCTACGAGAAGGTGATGAACTGCCGCCGCTCGGGCAGGTCCAGGTGCGGGACGTTGTTGAAGCTCACCACCTGGGCGGAAACGGCGTTGAAACGCAGCTCGCAGAAGCCGCTGTTTCGTACCTGAAGGTTGAGCGCGACGAAGCTAGAGGCCGGCATCTCGAGGTGATGAGCCAGGATCGATGCGATCGGGCCGCCCGAGCTGACGATGAGCACACGCCCGGGCAGCTCCGGCTGTGGGCTGCAGGCCGCACGGAAGGCCTGGTAGGCACCCTCCTGGAACTCCGCGAACGGCCGGTGGGCGGCGGCGTCCATGCGACCGTTCGTCCACGAGGTGAGTGCCTCGCGCAGCAGCCGGAAATGCCGCTTGCGGCTGTCATCCGGTCGATCGGTCGTCCGGTCGGGAAGCTCTGTCCGGTCGCCCTCGATGGCGGTGAGGTGCGCCCTGACGAGGCGTTCCGGATCGTACTCGTCCAGGCGCGCGTCTTCCAGTGCGGCCGCTGCGAGACAGCCGCCCTGCACGATCGCCTCCAAGGTCTGGCGATGCCGGCGGAGCGTCCCGATGACGACCCGGTCGAACCCGATGTTCCGGTCGCGGAAGTATTCGCCCAGCCAGGAGGACTGCCGGTGGCCCAGGTCGGTGAGCCGGTCGTAGTCGTCGGTGCCGAAGGCCGCCTGCGCGTGCCGCACCAGGAAGAGTTCCGCCATGGCGGGGATGGTAGCGGAGTCGCCCAGGCAGCCGATCGGGCCAGGATGTCGTATTTGCATGCGGGCCGGGCGAAGAGCGCGCCACGTGCGGCTAGAATGCCCCCGCGGCCGGCTGGCCGAGTCAATAGCAGGACCCAATGGATCGCCTCATGAACGGGAACGCATTCGTTCCCGACGGCGCAGTCTCCCACGCCAGCACCGGGATGCCCCGCGCTGCGGCCCCGCACGGAACACCTTCGGGCGCCTCCGGCCGGAACAGTCAGTTGAGCCGGGTCCAGGCCGAGTGTCGCGAGTACCTGGGCGTTGACCAGTTGAAGCGACTGCATTCGGAGAACCTGGCGCTGGATCTCCTGGTCACCTTCGTTCCGCTGGGGGCGGTGGCGCTCTGTTTCTGGGCTGTCGGCCTCCCGGACCTGCCGTGGGTCGTCCGGATCGGGTTGAGCCTGGCGATCGCCTGGCTCCTGACGCTGAACGGCCTGGTCGCCCACGATCTCTGCGTGCATCGATTGCGCTGGGGACGGACCCTGAGCTGGCTGCATAGCGCGATCGCGTTTGGCCTGCTCACCTCCAGCGGTACGGGGTACGGCCGCACTCATATTCGGCACCACGCGAAGATCGGCACGCCCGATGACACCGAGGCCTACAAGCAGGACCTCACGACCGTGTGGCGTCGCCTGGCATTCTGTACGCTGGTGGGCATCAAGCTCGTTCGCTCGGGACGCTGGGCCAGTCCGCGCCGTCCCGGCTACTACGACACCGGGGAGCGCACTGCGCTCGAGCACCGCCAGGCGCGCATCGAGCGCTACTTCATCATCGCGACGCTGGTCGCGGCCACGGTCTACGCCTGGTTCGACCCGATGCGTGCCCTCATGGGCTATCTCGTCCCGCTGGCAGTGATCGCACCGGTGCTCAATACGCTGCGGATCGTCATCGAGCATGCCGACACGGACCCCTCGAACCCTTTCGCCATGGGGACGAACTATCGGACCGGCTTCTGGGGAAAGCTGTTCTTCCTGGCCGATTCCGGCGACTGCCATCTGGTCCATCACGTGTTTCCGCGGATACCCTGCTACCGGATGCCGGCCGCGGTACGCGCCCTGCAGCCGCTGATCGCAAGCAAGGGGGTGCCGGAACGTCGCTCCTACGCTGCCCTGCTCAAGGGCTGGTTCGTCAACGGGTATCCCCACCGGAGCGACTGGCCGCTCGCCTGACCGACGCGGTCTTCGCGATGCCTTCCCGGCATTCCCCGGCCGGGGTGCCTGACCCGTGCCGGTCGCGTAGTCCTGTTGCCGCAGGCACGTTAGATGCTTGACGCGAGAACTCGCCGCGCCCCCCCGCGGCTGTACTCCGTTTTGGCACACCACCGATGAACACGTCGACCGAACGACCACGCCGGCTCGAAGACAAGGCGCGGCGCGAAGCACTCAAGGTCGGCCTGACTGCGCTGAGGGCGCGCGGCCGCCGTGCGACAGCCGGAATGCCAGGCGGCTTTCGCCTGCTCGACCGTGACGGCAACTGCGTTGCCGGCGAAGGCTACGAGCTCAGCGCGGAAGAAGTCATCGAGTACTGCAACCGAATACCCTGACCCCCGGCCGGCGGGCGTTGCACGCCCACGTCGCGACGGTCGCCCGCAGGTTCGTCCGTCGGGCTCAGCCTGCCGGCTCTCGTATACTCGATCGCCGTTGGCGTCGCACGGGAGGACCGCGGCGTCCGATGCAGGACGCATCGACTCACCCGTGGCGACAGGACCTACATGCTCGAGCTGATCCGCTCCCGTCTTCCCGGAGTGCTCCGGGCGATCGGTCCCCTGATCGGCGTGGTCTGCCTCATGCAACTCGCGGTCCTGGATGCGCCAGCCGGGCAGTTCGTGCCGTTCGTGGCCGGATCGATCCTCGCCGTCGTCGGGATGCTCCTGCTGTTCGTGGGCATCGACTACGGCATCCTCCCGATGGGGCGCTTCATCGGTGCCGAGCTGCCGCGAAAGGGCTCGATCTGGCTGATCGTCGCGGTGGCTTTCGCCATGGGCTTCGTCACCACGATCGCTGAGCCCGATGTGCTGATCCTTGCCGGCCAGGTCGCGTCGGTGGCGCAGGATCGCCTCTCGGGGCAGGTGCTGGTCTACGTCATCGCGGCCGGCGTCGGCGTGTTTGCGGCGCTCGCCCTCCTGCGCGTTGCGCACGGCGTCGCGCTCAGCGTGGTGTTCGCGTCCGCCGTCCTGCTGGTGCTCGTCCTGACCCTGCTGAGCTCACCAGATCTCGTTCCGCTTGCGTATGACGCCGGCAGCGTGACGACCGGCGTTCTGACCTCACCGGTGATGCTCGCGCTGGCGCTCGGATTGAGCGCGGTGCTGGGCCGGGGATCGGGGAGCATGGAGGGCTTCGGGCTGCTCGGGCTCGCCTCGCTGGGGCCGATCGTCGTGCTGCTGCTCCTGGGATGGCTGCTGTGAGCGTGCTCGAGATCGTCGGACTGGTCGGCGATACCGCGGTGAGCGTGCTTCTCGCGGTAACGCCACTGGTGGCGATCTTCCTCGTCTTCGAGGTCCTGTTCCTCCAGCTCCCGGCCAAGGAAGTCACCCGCATTCTGCTCGGCACGCTGCTGGCCACGGCGGGGCTGTTCCTCTTCCTGCTGGGGGTCAGCCTCGCCTTCCTGCCGTTCGGACGGCTGATCGGACAATCGCTGGCGGCGATGCCGCAAACGTCCGTGGTCGTCGCCTTCGGCGCAATGCTTGGCTTCGTCACCTGCTGGGGGGAGCCGGCGGTGCGGGTACTGGCGGACGAGGTCGAGACCGCCTCCAGCGGATCGATCCGGCGCACAATGGTGCTGGTCGCGATCTGCGTGGGAGTGGCGGCCTCGGTCGGGCTGGGAATGCTGAGGATCCGGCACGGCCTCCCCCTCGCCTATATCGTGGTGCCGGGCTACTGCCTCGTGCTGGCCCTCCTGCCCTTCTGCGACAAGTCCTTCGTCGGAATCGCCGCCGATGCCGGCGGGGTGGCGACCGGGCCGCTTGCAAACAGCTTCCTGCTCGCGCTGGCCCTGGGCGCGTCGGCGGCGCAAGCCGGCAACGATCCGATGGTGGAAGGGCTCGGCCTGGTCGCGCTGATCGCGCTCGCCCCGATCCTCTCTCTGGTGATGCTCGGTGTCCTGTTCCGCCGACGGGCGGTCGCAAGGAGGTCCTAGACCATGCAACAACAGTCTCTCATCGTGACCATCGTGCGCAAGGGATGGGGCAGCACCGTGCTGGAGGCAGCGGTGAAGGCAGGCGCGCGAGGGGGCACCGTCCTGCTGGGCCGGGGCGCCGGTCGCAACGAGCAGGAGAAGATCTTCGGCGTCTCCATCGAGCCGGAGAAGGAGATCCTGCTCACCGTGGTGAGCCCCGATCGCGTCGATGCGATCCTCGCGGAGATCGTGCAGGCAGCCGATCTCAACGAGGTCGGCAAGGGCATCGCCTTCGTCGTCCCGGTGGACAAGGTCGCCGGCGTGGCTCACTTCATGAGCGAGTCGCGGCAATCGTGAGTCGGGATCCGTCGGTGCAGTGGAGCGCCGCGATCGGGCATGGCGAGGAAACTGGCGCCCCCGGCACGAATCGAACGTGCGACCCTCCCCTTAGGAGGGGGATGCTCTATCCACTGAGCTACGGAGGCGAGTGCCGGATTGTACTCAACCGCTCTCGGCGAACCGCGCACGGAAGGTTCGCGGGGACGGCTCGCGGCGGGGACGATGAGCGGGGGCTGGATGCGCGGAGCGGTGACAGTTCCATCTCGAGCAGGCGTATCGCATGACGGCAGGGCTGCTGCAGCTGTTCCCCGGCTTCGAGCAACGCAGGGTGAGGGTCGCGGACGAGGTCGACATCTTCGCCCTGGTCGGCGGGGCGGGTCCGCCGCTCCTGCTGCTGCACGGGCACCCCCAGACGCTCGCCATCTGGCACCGGGTGGCGCCGACGCTCGCCGGGCGCTACACGGTGGTCGCGGCCGACCTGCGCGGCTACGGGCGTTCCTCGAAGCCGCCGGGCGGCGCGGGTCATGCCGGCTATGCCAAGCGTGCGATGGCCGAGGACCAGCGCTCCCTCATGCACCAGCTCGGATTCGGCTCCTTCGACCTCGTCGCTCACGATCGCGGCGCGCGCGTCGCGCATCGCCTGGCCGTGGACCATCCGGACGCGGTGCGGCGCCTGGTGCTGCTCGACATCGCACCGACGCTGTCGATGTACGAACAGACGAGCGAGACATTCGCGCGCGCCTACTGGCACTGGTTCTTCCTGATCCAGCCGGCGCCGTTGCCGGAACGGCTGATCGAAGCCGACCCGGCCGCCTACGTGCGCGACGTCATGGGGCGGCGCAGCGCCGGGCTGGCACCGTTCGATCCGCGCGCGCTGGCGGACTACGAGGCTTGCATGGCCCTGCCGGGTAGCGCCGCCGCCGTCTGCGAAGACTACCGCGCGGCGGCCACCATCGACCTGGCCCACGACCGTGCCGACCGCGACGCCGGCCTGCGGCTTGCGCAGCCGCTGCTCGCGCTGTGGGGAGCGGAGGGGGTGGTGGGACGCTGCTTTCGTCCGCTGGAGGAGTGGCGGCGGGTGGCGTCGACGGTGACCGGCGAGGCGCTTCCGTGCGGGCACTACATCGCCGAGGAGGCGCCGGACGCGCTGCTCGCCCGGGTGCTGCCGTTCCTGGCGGCTCAGTCCCCGATGACGACGTAGCGGGATTCCGGCCGGTCGTCGGACTTGTGGACCGTGTTGACGTTGCGCTTCATGGCCCACGGCTTCATCTGGTGATGCACCGGCAGGTAGTAGTAGTTCTGCTTCACCAGCAGCAACGCTTCGCGCAACATGCCGTCGCGCTTGGCCATGTCGGTCTCGGTCTTGGCGGCGTCGATCAGCGCGTCGATCTTCGGGTCGCTGAACCGGCCGAGGTTGTAGCTGCCGTCCGATCCGCTGCCGCGGGTGTGCACCAGCGACTGCAGCGTGTTGAGCGCGTCGTACGTGGTGGCGCCCCAGCCGAGCAGATAGGCGCTGGTGTCGAGCTTCTCGATCTTGGGTATGAAGTTGGCGAACGGCATGGCGTTCAGGCGAGCCTTGACGCCGATCCGCGCCCACATCTGCACCAGTGCCTCGCAGACCTCGTCGTCGTTGACGTAGCGGTTGTTGGGACAGTCCAGGATGAAGTCGAAGCCATCGGGATACCCTGCTTCCGCGAGCAGCGCCTTGGCTTGCGCGACATCCGGCGCCTCGCGCTGGTCCAGCTCGCGGCTCCAGCCATTGATGCCGGGTGCGACCAGGATCCCGGCGGGTATCGAGAGCCCCTGCATGGTGTTCTTGCGGATCGCCTCGGCGTCGACCGCCAGCGCGAGGGCCTTGCGCACGCGCACGTCCTTGAACGGATTCTTCTCGCGCACGGAGCTGTAGCGCAGCTCGTCGGAGGACTGGTCGAGCCCGATGAAGATGGTGCGCGTGTCGGGGCCGTCCAGGATCTTCAGCATCTTGTTCTGGCGCAGCCGGGCGATGTCGTGTGTCGGCGGATCCGTCACCAGGTCCACCTCGCCGGAGAGCAGGGCGGCGATGCGCGTCTCGTCCTGGCGGATCGGGGTGTAGATGACCTCGTCGACATTGCCGGGCGCGTTGTCCCACCACTCGTTGTTCCGGGTCATCACGACCCGCTGCTCGGGCGTCCACGAGCGGATGATGTACGGGCCGGTGCCGTTGGCGTTGCGCGAGGCGAAGGTGTCCTCCCGCGTTTTCAGATCCTGGGCGCGTTCGGACTTGTTCTTGGTGGTCCAGCCGCGGCTCATGATCCGCAGGTCCACCAGGTTGCGCAGCAGGATGGGCATCGGACGCTCGAGGATGAAGTCGACCGTGAAGTCGTCAACCTTCTTCACGTCCTTGATCCCGTTCACGTGGATCGTCAGGGAGCTGTTCGAATCCCGTACGCGCTCGTACGAGAAGACGACGTCGTCCGCGGTGAAGGGCGATCCGTCGTGGAACTTCACACCCTTGCGCAGGCTGAAGCGCAGCTCGGTCGGGGAGTTCAGCGTCCAGCCGGTGGCCAGCGCCGGCTCTATCTGGAAGTCGCGGTCATAGCGCACCAGCCCTTCGTAGGCATGCTGCAGGACGCCGCTGGTCGTGGTGTGGTTCTGGGCGTGAGGATCAAGCGTCGTGACGTCGCTCTGAGCCGCCCACCGCAGCGTCACGGCATCGGCCGCGACCGGGGCCAGCGCAACGCCGGTGGCCAGCGCCACGGCGAGCGTAGCTCGCCAGGCGCCGGCAAGCAGCCGGGCGTGGAACGGTCTCGTCATCTGTCATCCTCTCGCCTGCGCGGGCGGTCTTCTCGTCGTCCGTGGACGATCGTGGTGCAATTTACCATGCTGCCGTGCGGGTCTGTAGGGTGTGGCGCCGCGGCGGGTACTCTGCCGGATGCCGCCTGTCAGGCGGTCTTTACAGGCCGGCCGGCATGGGGCCGGAAGGCCGACCGCCTCCTGGAGCTAGGGGGATGCGTCGCCGGGCGAGCCAGGACGGCTTCGCCTTGCATAGGTAATGATGGAGAACCCGGTTCCGTTGACGCTGGTTCCGGCCTCCCGGGAGACCTCCCGCCAGTCCGTCGGGTCTGGCTTGTCCATCCAGGTGTCGCCGGGCGGCGTCAGGTTAACCTCGGTCATGATGATCCGGTCGGCGATCGGCAGGGCGCTCGCATAGATCTGCGCGCCCCCGATCACGAACAGCTCGTCCTCGTTGGCGTTGTCCGCCACCGCTGCCGCGAGGCTGGCAGCGCGCCGCACGCCGGCGGGCAGTGCCGGGTCGCCGCGTGTGATCACCACCATCTGGCGCCCGGGCAGGACCCGGCCGATCGAATCCCAGGTCAGGCGTCCCATGATGATCGTCTTGCCCATGGTGGTGCGCTTGAAATGCGCGAGGTCCTCGGGCAGATGCCAGGGCAGTTTGTTGCGGTAGCCGATCGCGCCGTTCAGCGCTCTGGCCACGAGAAGGGTAAGGACCGGCATGTCGGAACAATCCTACACCGGAAGGGCGGCCCGGTTCAGACGGCGACGGGGGCCTTGATCGGCGGATGAGGATCGTAGCCTTCGAACGCGAAGTCGTCGAAGCGGTAGTCGAAGATCGAAGGCGGCTTGCGGGCGATCACCAGGCGGGGCAGCGCGCGCGGCTCGCGCGACAACTGCTCGGCGACCTGGTCCATGTGATTCGCGTAGAGATGGCAGTCGCCACCGGTCCAGACGAAGTCCCCGGGCGCGAGGTCGCATTGCTGGGCGACCATGTGCGTGAGCAGCGCGTAGGAGGCGATGTTGAACGGCACGCCGAGGAAGATGTCCGCGCTGCGCTGGTAGAGCTGGCAGGAGAGCCGTCCCTGCGCCACGTAGAACTGGAACAGGGCGTGGCAGGGCGCGAGCGCCATCCGATCGAGCTCTGAAACGTTCCAGGCTGAGACGATCAGTCGGCGCGAGTCCGGGTTGCTTCGAATGGTGTCGATCACGCCGGCGATCTGGTCGATGCTGCCACCGTCTCGCGCGGGCCAGGAACGCCACTGCGCGCCGTAGACCGGTCCCAGCTCGCCCCCCGCGTCGGCCCACTCGTCCCAGATGCTGACGCCGTGCTCGCGCAGGTAGGCGACGTTGGTCTCTCCCTGGAGGAACCAGAGCAGCTCGTGCACGATCGACCTGAGGTGCAGCTTCTTCGTGGTGACCAGCGGAAACCCCTCGGTCAGGTCGAAGCGCATCTGCCATCCGAAGACCGAACGGGTGCCGACGCCGGTCCGATCCGGCTTTCCGACGCCGTGGTCGCGGACATGACGCATGAGGTCGAGGTACTGTCTCATCGCTCGTTCCGGTCGTTGGCGTGGTTGGCTACCTCGGCGTGCGCTGCTTCAGCGAAGCGGCGCGACTTGCTGCTCGCCCGAGACGGCGGTGGAGCCGCCCGGCGCCTGGCCGTCCGACGACGGCTGGCCACCCGGCACCGGCTGGGAGCCGGACTGGTTGCGCATCGCCGGCGGGGGCGGTCGGAACTGCGGGGTGGAGCCGTTCCCCCGCATCTGCTGCTGCAATCCTTCGGGTGGCTGCCCGGCTTGGGACTGGTCCTGATAGGACTGCTGCTGTTGCTGCTGGAACTGCTGCTGTTGGAGCTGTTGCTGCTGCATCAGCATCTGCTGCTGGCGCAGCGTTTCCTCCACCTGCGGCGATTGCGGCGCCTGGGGTTGCTGGGGAGGGGCCGGAGGCGGGGGAGGAGGCGCGGGGCGGGCGGAGACCGGCGGCGCGGTGCTCGCCTCGGAAGGCGCCCGGGGCTTGCCGACGCCGCTCGAGAGCACTTCCTGCGAGGCTCGCTGCGGCGCCTTGAGCTCGATCAGCCGGCCGCGCTGCTCGATCACCACCTTGTCGAGTCCGACCGACTTCACCATCGTGCCGTCGGCGATGGTCTCGTTGACGGCGTACGGAACGCCGGGGCGGCCATCGATGGAGAGGATGACCACGCCATTGGGCCCTGCCTCGGCAACGCCGTGCACCTGGATGTTGGTCTGCTGGGGCGTGTCGACCACGATGCCGCTCGCCGAGCCGAAGAGCTTGGTGGCGGGCTCCAGGTTGCTCGGCGCCGAGGCATCGCCGATCGAGGCGATCGGCGCGATCGCCGGGCGCGGAGCCAGCACCTGCACGAGCCAATAGGCGCAGATTGAGACCAGCAGGAGGAAGAAAAACAACGTCAACAGCCGGGCGGCTGTCAGAGGGCCCCGCATGTAGATGCCGCCTGGGTGGGACAAAGCCAACTGTTATGATACTTGCCTTTCCGAGCCGAGGAATTGCTTGAATAGGACGATGCAGACCCCGCAATTGCACCCGAAACGACGCCTGCGCAGCCGCGGTTTCACGCTGATCGAGCTCATGGTCGTCATCATGATCCTCGGAGTGCTGGCGGCTTTGGTCGTGCCGCGCGTGATGACGCGACCGGACGAGGCCCGCGCCATCGCGGCTCGCCAGGACATCGCGCAGATCATGCAGCAGCTTCGGCTCTATCGGCTGGACAACTCGCGCTATCCAACCACCGACCAGGGGTTGCAGGCACTGGTGACGCGGCCGGCGGACGGTCCGCCGGCCAACAACTGGAAGTCCTACCTGGACAAGGTGCCGGTGGACCCCTGGGGCAAGCCGTACCAGTACCTCAATCCTGGCGTACGGGGAGAGATCGATGTCTTCTCGCTGGGAGCGGATGGGCAGGCCGGCGGGACTGGTCCGGACGCGGACATCGGCAACTGGGACCTGTGACGGGCTGAGCGGGCAGTCGCCGCGGGCCGCGTCGGCCGCCCGCCTGTGGTACCAGCGCATCGCCCGCCGGGCCGATGCGCGCCGCTCGTCGGGCCGCCGTCGCGTCGCCGGCTTCACCCTGATCGAATTGCTGGTCGCGCTGGTGATCGCTGCGGTGATCGTCTCCGTAGTGGCGGTGAGCGGCGCTCCCAGCCCGGAGCGGGCGCTCCAGACCGACGCCGATCGTCTCGCCCAACTGCTCGCGCTTGCTCGCGAGGAGGCCCAGATCCGCGGCGCGCCGATCCGTTTCGAATCGGACGGGCAGGTCTACCGGTTCATCGTCTTCAAGGACTCCCAGTGGCGCGTGATCGAGGACGACACCTATCTGCGGCCCCGGCGCTGGGAAACCGAGACCGCCGTGCGGGTGCGCCGCGCCGACGGCGCGCCCTTCCTGGAGTTCGGCCGGGACCTGGTGGACGCGCCGTACGTGGTGCAGCTTGCACGGGACGGCATGGTCGCCGAGATCGCGGCGAATGGATTGGGCAGCTTTGAAGTGGTCAGAAGGTAGCCCCGACGGCTCGCGGGGCCGCGCCGGCTCCCGGGGTCGCGGCCGCGCTCGTGCCGGCCGAGGGTTCACGCTGGTGGAGATCCTGGTCGCGCTCACCATCGTCGCGATCGCGCTGATGGCGTCGTTGCGCGCGGTCGGCTCGCTCGCCCAGAGCGCGGGCGACATGCGCGGGCGCACGCTCGCGCAGTGGAGCGCGGAGAACCGGCTCTCGCAGATCCGGGTGCAGCACGAGTATCCGGCGGTCGGCCGCCGCACCTTCGATTGCAGCCAGGGCGACCTCATGATGGTTTGCCAGGAAGACGTCTTCGCCACGCCGAATCCCAACTTCCGGCGTGTGGAGATCCAGGTCTTCGAGGCGAGCGGTGGCCCCGGCAGCCTCGGCAACGCCGGTACCAGCGGCCGGCTCGCGCGGCTGGTCGGCTTCGCCACGACCCTCCGATGAAGCAGCGCGGCTTCACCTTGATCGAGCTGCTCATCGCGTGCGCGTTGATGGCGGTGCTCGCGCTGCTGAGCTGGCGCGGTCTCGATTCGGTGCTTCAGTCGCGAGAGCGGCTTGTCGTCGCCTCGGACGAGTTGCGCTCCATCACCATCGCCTTTGCGCAGATGGACGAGGACCTGCTGCGCTCATGGCCGGTGCAGCTGCTGCGCCTGCAGGAGCCGTCGCTCTACATCGGCGTCGCGGGGCAGGACAACCGGCAGTCGTTGCACCTCATCCGCGAGATCAATCGCAGCGGGCTGCCGACCCGGGTGCAGCGGGTTGTCTACGAGGTGCGCGAGCAGCAACTGGTGCGCGGCTTCAGCGAGTACGGCCGTGCCCAGACCGGCCGCTCCGCCGTCGGCGGGAACGCGGTGCAGTCGATCGTATGGCAACCCATCCTGAACGGCGTGCGCTCGATCACCCTGCGCGGCTGGGTCGACAACCGGGGCTGGCTCGACGCCGGCAACGTGGCCCGGACGATCACCGAGGCGATGCAGTGGCAGCAGCAGGAGGACGCCAACAAGGGAAAGCCCGGAGGACCCGCGCCGCCGGTCAATCGCGCCGAGGCGCTCGCGATCACCGGCGTGGAGATCATCGTCGAGCGCATGGACGGACAGCGCTTCGTCCGCATCTTCTCGGTGAAGGATTGAAGCCCGTGCCTCGAGCGCCCTTGGCGCATCCCCGGCGACAGCGCGGCGCGGCGATCGTGACCGCCCTCGTCGTCGTCACGCTGGCCGCGGTGGTGGTGAGCGGGCTCTTCTATCGCGAGAGCGTGGCGGTGCGCTCCATCGAGAACCGGCTGGCGATCTCGCAGACGCGCTGGGTGGAGCGGGCCGCGCTCGACTGGGCCAAGGTCATCCTTCGCGCTGACCAGACGCCGTACGATCACCCCAACGACGTGTGGGGAACGCCGGTCGCCGAGACACAGCTGGACGAAACCGTGACCGGTGGCGCCAACATCGGCGACCGGGCGCGCAATGCCTTCCTCGCCGGCGCGGTGACCGATGCGCAGGGCAAGTTCAACGTCCTCACGCTGGTGGACGGGGGCGTGCCGTCGCCGCCACACATGGAGGCGATGCAGCGGCTGATGTCGATGCTCGGCCTGCCCGGATCCCTCGTCGCCCAACTGGTCGCGCGCATCCAGCTCTCGCAGCCGCGCCCGTTCGAGGGCAGGGTCGTGCCGCCGCTGGAGATCCCGCTGGTGCGGTTCGGCGATCTGCGCGACGTCCAGGGATTCACGGAACCGGTCATGCAGGCGTTGCAGGCGCACCTGACAGTGTTGCCAGACGTAAATACAGGCATTAATGTGAACACCGCCACGCCCGAGGTGATCGCCGCCGTCGCGGACATCTCGCTGTCCGCGGCGAGGGGCTTCGTTTCCCAGCGCGAGCACCGCCCGGTCAGCTCGTTGCCGGAGTTCTTCAAGCTCGTCGGCGTCGACGGGGCGGGCAGTTCTCCGTTGTTGACGGTCAACACCCGCTTTTTCTTGGTGAATGGCGTGATCAGGTACGATCGCGTCGAGTCGCAAACAGAGACCCTCATCCGTCGGGACAGCTTCGGTCCTCGGGGCGCGGTCCAGGTCGTATGGCAACACCGAAACTGAAACGTCACCAGGCAGTCATCTGGCTGCCGCCGCGCAGCGCTGGCGAGCGTGCGTTCGGAGCCGAGGCGCAACTGCTCGCGCACATCGGTGGCGAGCCTCGGGTGCGTCGCGCGTCCCTCGATTCGATGGAGCAGGTGCGCCAGGTGTGGCTGATCGCCGATGCCCGCGACGTGACGCTGCTCGATGTCGTGGTGCCGCCGCTGTCCGGCTCGAAGCTGCGACAGGCGCTGCCCAACGTGGTCGAGGAGTTCCTGCTGCAGGACGTGACGCGCTGCCTGGTGGTGCCCGGTCCGGTAACGGGTGACGGCAAGCGCCTCGTCGGCGTGATCGACCGTGACTGGGTCGAGTTCGTGATCGGCGCCTTCGCGCGGCGCCAGATGCGTGTCGACGCGCTGTGGCCGGCGCAACTCGCGCTGCCGCTGATTCCGGACCACTGGTCTCTCTCGTGCGCGCATGGCGCGCTCGCGTTGCGTACCGGCGCCACCACCGGCGTCGGCTGGAGCGCGGGCGACGCGCCGGAGTTCCGGGCGGAGGCGATCGGCGCCGTGCTCGAGGCCGGCACGGTGACCACGGGCGGCGAGCGCCCCGCGAAGCTGCGCGCGTTCCTCGAGGCGGGTGAATGGCAGCGACCGGTCCAGAAGGCCGCCCGGGCAGCCGGCATGGAGGTGGAGATGTCGCGCCTGCCGCTCGTGCGCAGCGCGCCGATCGACTTGATGCTCGGCCGCGCCTCCGGCATGAAGGCGGCCATGGCGCAGTTCGACTGGCGCATCTGGCGCGCGCCGGTCGGGCTGGCCGCCGCCTGTGTCGTGGCGGCGCTGGTCGGCCTGAACGCGCACTGGGGACTGCAGGCCGCGCAGAAGCAGAGCATCCGCCAGGCCATGGAGCAGAAGTTCCGCGCGGCCTTTCCCGGCACGCAGGCGGTGATCGATCCGGTGCTGCAGATGAGACGCAACGTGGCGGCGCTGCGGGCCCAGAGTGGCCGCGCGGGTCCGGACGACTTCGTGCCGATGGTGGCGCGCCTCGCCCAGGCGCTGGGCCCGAAAGGGCTGGACGCGATCGCGGCCCTGGAGTATCGCGACGGCGCGGTCAAGGTGCAGTTCAATCCCACGGTGGCGACGGGCAGCAGCGCGCGGGACGCCTTGCGCCAGGCTTGCGCGCGGCTCGGGATGCGACTCGCGTTCGACAACGAGCGCGACCTCACCGCGACGCTCTCGGTGCAGGGCGCATGACCCCGGTGCAGGGCGCATGATCGAGTCGCTGCTGCTCAAGTGGAGCGCGCTCTCGCCGCGTGACCGCCGCATGCTCGTCCTTGCCGGCGGCTTCCTGCTGGTCGTCTTCACCTGGCTGGTCGCCTTCGAGCCGGCGTGGGACGGCCGCCGCCAGCTCGCGCGCGAATTGCCCGCGCTGCGGTCGGACCTGGCCCAGATGGATCAGCTGGCCGAGGAGGCCCGGCAGGCCGCGAGCGCGCCGCGCCAAGGCGTCGAGAGCGCGAGCCAGCTGCGCACCCGGGTCGAGGAAACGCTCGCCGATGCCGGGCTGTCGGGCTCGGTCGCGCAACTCGAGCTCAACGGCGAGATGGTGGAGGTCCGGTTCCGCCAGGCCGATTTCGAACGGTGGCTCTACTGGCTGGATGCGGCGGTTCGCGAAACCCGCATGCGCGTGGTGGATCTCGCCATCACGCGCGAGGCGGCCGGCGTGATCAGCGGCCGCCTCGCGCTCGAGGTGCCCCGGCGTGGCGGCTAGGGGCCGCAGGCCGCGCGGCGGCGAGCGCGTCTGGGGCCCGGGACGCATTCTCCTGTACGCACTGCTTGGCGTGCTGGTAACGCTCGCCACCGTGCTCGCGACCGCGCCCGCCACCCTGATCGACTGGGGCCTTGCCCGTGCCACGGACGGACGGGTCCGGCTCGCCGACGCCGCCGGGTCGATCTGGAGCGGCAGCGGCCGCGTGGTGCTGGTGGACATCGCCACCGAGGGTGAACGAGGCAACCGTCGCGGGCGGGCGGTCGACTCGCTGGCCGGGGTGGTGATCCCCGGGACCATCCAGTGGCGGATCTCGCCGCTGCCGCTGCTGGTCGGGCGGCTGCAGGCGAACGCGAGCCACGAGAGCATGGCAACGCCGGTCACGCTGTCCGGTAATGCCAGGCGGTTGCAGGGCACTGGCGGCTCGCTGCAGCTTCCCAGCGTCAACCTGGCACGCCTCGGTTCGCCGTGGACCACCGTCCGGCCGACCGCCTCGCTCGCGGTCCAATGGCAACCTTTCGTCATCGATCAAGGGCGATTCGTCGGCCAGGCAACACTCGAATTGCGAGACGTCGCCTCGGCGCTGACGCCTGTCAGGCCGTTGGGTGCCTACCGCATCGCCATCGATGGAACCGGCGCATCATCCAGGATCCGGATGAGCTCGATCGAGGGGCCGCTGCGTCTGTCCGGGGACGGAACCTGGACGCCCCAGGCCGGTTTGCGCTTCACGGCCTACGCGCAGGCGGACGAAGCCGAGCGGGTGCGGTTGCAATCCCTGCTCGGGTTGCTCGGCCGCCGTGAGGGAGCGCGTACAATGATCAGGATAGGAGCGTAGTTTTGCGCCGATTCTTAAAATCACTCGCCAAGTGCTTGATTATCCTTTCGACGCTGACGGCGGTGATTCCGGTCGCCCAATCGCAGTCGGAAGAGACGATCACGCTCAACTTCAAGGACGCGGACATCGATTCGGTGGTGGGCGCATTCGGCCACCTGCTGAACAAGACGTTCGTCATCGACCCGCGGGTGCGCGGCAAGATCTCGCTCGAGACGCCGCGGCCGGTCAACAAGGACCTGGCGTACACGCTGCTCAAGACCGTCCTTCGCCAGCAGGGCTTCGCGATCGTCGACATCGGGAACCTGGTCAAGGTGGTGCCCGAGGCGGACGCCAAGCTGCAGTCCGGCCCGGTGGAAACCGGCCGGGTGCTGGATCGGCGGGGCGACGAGATCGTCACGCAGATCTTCCAGCTGAACCACGAATCGGCGACCAACATGATCCCGATCCTGCGGCCGCTGGTTTCGCCCAACAACACGATCACCGCGTTCCCGAACAACAACTCGCTGATCATCACGGACTACGCCGCGAACATCAACCGGCTGGCGCGCATCATCGCCAACCTGGACAACCCGCGCACCGGCAACCCGGTCGAGGTGGTGCCGATCAAGAACTCGATCGCCACCGACGTCGCGGTGGCGGTCTCGCGGCTGCTCGACGATACCGCGCGTGGCGGCAACCAGCCGGGCGCCGCGGTGGATCCGGGGCAGCGCGTGACCGTCATGGCCGACCCGCGCACCAACTCGGTCCTGCTGCGCACGAACAGCGTGGCGAAGATGCAGCTTGCCCGTTCGCTGATCGAACAACTGGACCGGCCCGCAAGCGGCGAACAGGCCAACATGCGGGTCGTCTACCTGCGCAACGCCGAGGCGGTGAAGCTGGTGGAGGTGCTGCGCGCGGTGTTGTCGGGCGACCAGTCGGCTGGCGGCTCCTCCATGTCGCCCTCGCGCAACCCCAATCCGCAGAACACGCTGTTCGGCGGCTCCAACCAGCAGCCCATGGGTGGCTCGCAGCCGGGGATGACCCAGCAGCAGCAGCCGTTGCAGACGAGCGAGGCGGCGCAGGGGCCGGTCACCGTGGTCGCCGGCGGCGCGGTGATCGCGGCGGACCCGTCGACCAACTCGCTCATCATCACGGCGCCGGAGCCGGTCTACCGCAACATCCGCGCGGTGGTCGACAAGCTGGACTCGCGCCGGGCGCAGGTCTACATCGAGTCGCTCATCGTCGAGGTGAGCGCGGAGAAGGCCTCCGAGCTCGGCATCCAGTGGCAGTTCCTGAGCCCCTCGTCGTCCGGCCGCAGCAGCGTCATCGGCGGCACCAACCTGCCGCCGTTGTCGGGTGACGGCCGCAACATCATCGATGCCTCGACCGGGAGCATCGCCCAGGGCCTGAACATCGGCCTGATCCGCAGCGGCGTCAGCATCCTCGGTACGGACGCGATCAACCTCGGCGTGCTGGCCCGTGCGCTGGAGACGGAGCTGGACGGCAACATCCGCGCCACGCCCAACCTGCTCACGCTCGACAACGAGGAAGCCCGGATCATCATCGGCCAGAACGTGCCTTTCATCACCGGCCAGTACACCGCGACGGGCGGCAACCTGACGAGCCCGTTCCAGACGATCGAGCGGCAGGACGTGGGCACCACGTTGCGGGTACGCCCCCAGGTCTCCGAGGGCGGGGCGGTGAAGATGCAGATCTTCCAGGAAGTCTCCAGCGTGCAGGACGCTTCGCTGTCGGCAGGCCTCATCACCAACCGGCGGGCGATCGAATCCAACGTCCTGGTGGACGACGGCCAGATCGTGGTGCTGGGCGGCCTGATCCAGGACACAGTGGAAGGCAACGTGAGCAAGGTGCCGCTGCTGGGCGACATCCCGGTGCTGGGCCGGCTGTTCCGCTACGACAGCCGTTCCCGGCGCAAGACCAACCTGCTGGTGTTCCTGCGGCCGGTCATCATCCGCGACGCCTCGGCCGCCTGGGACGTGACCGCCAACCGGTACGACTACATCCGCTCGCGCAGCGAGGGGGCCCAGTTGCCGGACCTGCCCCCGCTGCCGAACTATCAGGTACCGCCGCTGCAGGACCTGCCCTCGCGCCCCGGGACGCCCGGCGCGCCGACGCCGCCGCGCACGCCGCCGAGCCTCGCACCCGGGCTGGGGGAGATCTTCGACGGCCGCGCGCGGGCGCAGACCCCGCCGCCCAACTCCTTGTCCAGTCCGCGGCCGGACATCCCCGGCGCTTCCGCGGCGTCGACCGGGGGCGGTGCCCCCGCGGGCGCCACGCCGCCCGCCGCCGCGCCCGCGGCCCCGGCCGGCGAGGGAACACCCCAGCGCTTCCTGCCGCCGGGCGGGGAGTACTGAGGAACCCATCCGACGCAACGCCCGCGGCCGTCCGCCGGCCCGCGGGCGGCATATCATTTCAGACCATGGCAAGCATCTCCCCGTCCCGATACGTTCCGTATGGCTTCGCGCGCACGCACCAGGTGCTGATCTCGGGTGTGAGCGGCGATGCGATGGAGGTGTGGATCGGGGAGTCGACGCCGCTCACCGCCCTGACCGAGCTTTCGCGCACGCTGCCGTACCGGCTGGTGCCGGTGCGCAAGGGCGCGAAGGAGCTGGCCGCGGCGATCTCGCGCGCCTACGCCCAGCAGGAGGGCTCGGCCGCATCGGTCGTCGACGAGGTGGGCGGCGACGTGGACCTCTCCCGGCTGATGCAGGACATTCCCAAGATCGAGGACCTGCTGGAGTCCGAGGACGACGCGCCGATCATCCGCATGATCAACGCGCTGCTCACCCAGGCCTCGCGCGACGGCGCCTCCGACATCCACATCGAGCCGTTCGAGAGCTACTCCATCGTCCGCTTTCGCGTCGACGGGACGCTGCGCGACGTGGTGAAGCCGCGGCGTGAGCTGCATGCCGCGCTGGTGTCGCGCATCAAGATCATGGCGCAGCTCGACATCGCGGAGAAGCGGTTGCCGCAGGACGGGCGCATCACGCTGCGCATCGGCGGCCGGCCGATGGACGTGCGGGTATCGACGCTGCCCACCGGTCACGGCGAGCGCGCGGTGCTGCGCCTGCTCGACAAGGAAGCCGGCCGGCTCGACCTCGCCAAGCTGGGCATGGCAACGGATTCGCTCACCGGCTTCGACCGGCTGATCGCGCAGCCGCACGGCATCGTGCTGGTGACCGGGCCCACCGGTTCGGGCAAGACCACCACGCTCTACGCCGCGTTGTCCCGGCTGGACTCCAGCACCACCAACATCCTCACGGTGGAGGATCCGATCGAGTACGACCTCGACGGCATCGGCCAGACCCAGGTCAACGCGCGCATCGACATGACCTTCGCCAAGGCGCTGCGCTCGATACTGCGCCAGGATCCGGACGTGGTCATGATCGGCGAGATCCGGGACCTGGAGACCGCGCAGATCGCGGTGCAGGCCTCGCTCACCGGCCACCTCGTGCTCGCCACCCTGCACACCAACGACTCGGTCTCGGCGGTCACGCGGCTGATCGACATGGGCATCGAGCCGTTCCTCCTGTCTTCCAGCCTGATCGGCATCGTCGCGCAGCGCCTGGTGCGCAAGCTCTGCCCGCAGTGCCGCCAGCCGGACCCGGTCACGAAGGGCTGGCGCGCGGTGGGCTGCCTCGCCTGCAACAAGACCGGCTTCCAGGGCCGCACCGGCATCTACGAGATGGTGACGGTGGACGACGAGTTCCGGGGCCTCATCCACCGCAGCGCCACGGAAGAGGAGATGCGAGAGGCCGCGCGCCGCAACGGCTTCCGCTCGATGCGCGACGACGGCCAGCGCTGGGTCCAGGCGGGCGTGACGTCGCTGGACGAAGTCATCCGCGTGACCCGCGACTGATGGAACCAACCCCCCTTGGGCCTTCGGCCCTTCCACCCTTGAAATGGGGGGCGCCGGCAGCGGCCGGCCGCAACTAGCATGCCGGCCTACCGCTTCCAGGCAGCGCACCCCAGCGGCAAGTTCGAGCGCGGCATCCTCGATGCGGACTCGCCACGCCAGGCGCGCGCGATGATCCGCGAGCGGGGGCTGACCCCGCTCGAGGTGGAGACGCTCGAGAGCCGGCAGGGCGCCGGCAGCATCGTCATCGGCGGGCGCCTGCGCGATTCCGACCTCGCGGTCTGCACCCGCCAGCTTTCCAGCCTGCTCTCCGCCAGGCTGCCGCTCGAGCGGGCGCTGAATGCGGTGGTGGAGCAGGCCGAATCCGCGCGGGTGCGCGAGCGCTTCGCAGCGGTGCGCAGCGACGTGGTCGGCGGGCAGACGCTCTCGCAGGCGATGGCGAAGTATCCGCGCGATTTCCCGGAGACCTATCGCGCCCTCGTCGGCGCCGGCGAGCACTCCGGAGACCTCGCGCGGGTGATGGCGAAGCTCGCGGACTATGTCGAGTCGCGGACCACGCTGGTCTCCAAGGTGAAGATGGCCTTCACCTATCCGGCCATCGTGACGCTGGTCGCGCTCGCGGTGATCGTGGCGCTGCTCACCTACGTGGTGCCGCAGGTGGTCGGCGTGTTCAACCAGACCCGGCAGCAGCTTCCGATGCTCACGGTCATCCTGATCAAGGTGTCGGATTTCATCCGGGTCTACGGCTGGGTGGTGGCGGCGGTGGCCGCGGTCGCGGGTCTTGCCTTTCGCCAGACGCTCAAGGCGCCGACGGCCCGGCTCGCCTTCCACCGGTGGCTGCTCGGCCTGCCGCTCTTCGGGCGCCTGATCCGCGGCATCAACACCGCGCGCTTCGCCTCGACGCTCGGTATCCTGACCGGCAGCGGCGTGCCGCTGGTGCGGGCGCTCGAGGCCGGCGCGGCCACCCTCGGCAACGAGGCGCTCAAGGCGAACGTGATGGATGCCCTGGCCCGGGTCCGGGAGGGCGTGCCGCTGTCGCGGGCGCTGGGCGCGGGCAAGCAGTTTCCGCCGATGCTGATCCACATGATCGCAAGCGGCGAGGCCACGGGCGAGCTCGCGGAGATGCTGGAGCGCGCCGCGCAGACGATGTCCCAGGAGGTGGAGCGGCGCACGCTCACGCTCACGACCCTGCTCGAGCCTATCCTCATCTTGATTATGGGCGGGATCGTCCTCATGATCGTGCTTGCGGTACTGTTGCCGATCATCGAGATCAACCAGCTCGTGAAATAGGCTCGCGGCTGGGCGGCTCCCCGAGGAGAAATCCACATGCTCTGGTTGCTACGCCTTCGCCGTCTGTTCGTCGCCACGCGGCGGGAGGCGCTCATCCTCTGGTACGCCCTGCGGGACGCCGAGACGCCGCGCGGCATCAAGCTCGCGTCGCTGCTGATGCTGCTCTACCTGGTCAGCCCGATCGACATCCTCCCGGACTTCGCGCTGCTCTTCGGCTGGGCGGATGACGTGGCGCTCCTGATGATGGGCATTCCGTATCTTGCCCGCAAGCTGCCGGCCGGGGTGTTCTCGCGCGCCGCGGAGCGCGCCGATCGGGTGCTCGGTCGCTTCGGCGGCCGCCCGGCGCAGGCCCGCTGAGCCGCTCCGGTCCGCCGGGCGGTCACAGCCTGATCGGGTCGCGGTACCCGGTCAGCTCCAGGTAGCCGAGGCCGCTCTCGCGGCCATCGGCCTCGCTCACCCGTACCGCGCCTTCCCAGTAGATGGTGCCGGTGGATCCGCGTCCGTCGAGCTCCTGGTCGTCCATCAGCGGTTGCAACCGCAGGCTGCGCCCGGGCAGGTCGATGCGCAGCGCCACCGGGTAGCGGGCACCGCTGCGCGGCGATTGCCAGTGACGCAGCGGCTCGAACCGCACGTCCTCGATGATTCGCGAGCGACCATCGGCATCCCTCAGGGCGCAGTAGCGCCAGAGGGGGGCCGCCGCCTCGCCTCCCTCGCGGGGTCGGATGCGGAAGGCCACCAGCGCGCTGCCGTCGTGGAAGTTGATGCCGGTCCAGTCCCAGCCCGCGGCCGCCGGGTCCAGCACGGTGGTGGACCACTCGTGGTCGAACCAGGCGACGCCCCGGGTCGGCCTTCCATCCGCGGTACCGGTGACCTGCAGCTGCGGCCGGCTGTAGTAGCGGCTTGCCTGGTGCGGTTGCGGGCCCTTGCGCGAGAACCCCGCGTCACCCTGCAGCCAGGGGGAAGCCGCCGGCTCGCCCGGGGACCCGGGCGGCGCGAGCCGCAGGTCCAGCCCGAACGTCGCTTCGCGTACGACCGCGTGATAGCGGTCGTCGGCGCCGCGCACGAGTCGCCAATCGCCGATGCGCACGTCGGTGTCGCGATCGGAGCATTCGACGCCCGGGCTTCCGCGGCGCGCCGCGCGCTGGGCATGGATCGGCCCCTTGTTGGCCGGATCCATCAGCGCCGCGTGCGCGAACACCAGCTCCGTCGGCGCGAAGCGGCTGGGGTTGGCCGCAGGATGCGCGGTTCGCACGCGAAAGAAGGTGACCTGGAAGCCGCGCTCGAGCTCCTGCGCGCCGGGCCGGTCCAGGGTGGCCGAAGTGGACAGTCGTTCCCGCGAGAGCCAACCCGTCACGTACCACCACTCGGTGCGGAAGTCGGGATGCGCGCCGAAGTCCCGCGGGAACCGCAGGGCTCGCCCCGGGTCGACGCTTGGGTGGTGGTGCGGTTCGCCGGGATAGGGCACGGCCGCGGCAAGGCGCGGCGTAGCGGCCGTGCCCGCGGCCATCGCCGCCGCCTGGAGCCAGCGGCGTCGCGCGGACCCGACGGGGGCTTTCATCTACCAGTCCTGCCGCACGGCGACCAACGGTCCGCCCGCGCTCGCGCTGCGGCCGGCGACGACGGCGGTGACGGCGGCGGTCGCGAGGAGCGCTATCCCGGCAGGCACCAGGATGTGCAGCGGCACCGCCAGGTCCATGGTCCAGTGGAACGACTGCGGATTGACCCGCTTCACCAGGATCAGTCCGATCACCAGGCCGAGCAGGCCGCCCCAGGCGAGCGCGATGGACGTGCCGGTGGTCGCCTCCAAGGCGAGTTGGCGCAGCACCATCCGTCGCGAGACGCCCAGGTGCCGCAGCATGCCGAACTCGCGCGCGCGGTTGAGCGCCTCGGCGGCATAGGTGGTCGCCACCCCGAAGAGACCGACCACGACCGCGATCGCCTCGAGCACGTAGGTCACGGCGAAGCTGCGATCGAAGATCCGAAGCGACAGCGCCCGGATCCGGTCGGCGCTTCGCACCTCGGCGTGGGCGAGCGCCGGCGTCGCCTCGCGCAGCGCCTCGCCGGTGAGGGTGGCGCTCGCTCCCTCGGCCAGCCACAGCGCGACGTCCGAGACCGTCGCATCGCCGGTCAGCGCGCGGTAGTCGGCGCGATCCATCGCGATGGCACCGGTCTGGCGGGCATAGTCGCGCCAGACTCCGGCCACGAACAGCGCCCGCGGCTCGCCACCGAGCGCGATCCGCTGGGTCGATCCCAGCTCGTACCCGTAGATGGAGACCATTGCCTCGGACACGTAGACCGGTGTCGCCTCGCCGCCGGCCGGCGGGGACGCGAGCGGCCCGGTGAGCGGCAGCTGCCGGTCGATCGGCAGGCCGGAAAGATCGCGGGCGAGGAGGGCGACCGGCGCGCGCGCGGGATCCAGGCCGATGTCGATCGAGCGCAGGAACTGGATTCGCGCGATGCCGGGAAGCGTCGCGATCGCCTGCTGGGCCGCGGGGTCCAGGCCGCCTTGCAGCGTTGCCGGTGCACGGACGTAGAGATCGGCCGGCAACACCTTGTCCAGCCATTCGTCAACCGAGATCCGGAAGCTGGAAACCATCATCACCATGGCGCAGGTGAGCGCGAAGCTGGCGACCACGCCGGCGAGTGCGACCGCCGCGGAGGCGGGCGCCTGCGCCTGGCGCGTGACCGCGAGCCATGCGCCCGGATGGCGCCACAAGGGTCGTGCAAGCATGCGCCGCGCGACGCCGAGGACGGCTTCGATCACCACCGGCACGAGGCTGATGCCGGCAAAGAGGAACGCGGCGATGGCAAGATACGCGGCCAGCGGCAGCCCGGCGATCGGGGGCATCGGCAGCAGCACGAGCCCGGCCAGGAGGAGCAGGAGGGCAACCCGTCGGTGACGAAGGCGCCGCAGGGTGAGCTCCTGGCTGCCGGACCTGAGCAGGCGCGCGGCAGGCAGGCGGCGGGCCGCGAGCGCCGGCGCGAGCGCACCGAGCATCGCCGTCACGCAGCCGAGCAGCCCGAAGGCGAGCACCGTGAGCGGATCGGCCACCAGGTTGCCGGACCGGCTGCTGAAGTAGCCGCCACCGAGATCTCCGCCGACCGTGTTGAGCAGGAGCCATGCGAGCCCGAGACCCGCCGCCATTCCGACCGTCGCGCCGGCAATGCCCACGAGCGCCCCCTGCCAGAGCAGCGCTCGCGTCGCGAGCGAGGACGGGGCGCCGAGCACCATCAGCAGCGCCATCTCCTGCTGCTGTCTCACCGCGGCCAGCGAGAGCGTCGCGAAGACGATGAACCCGCCGGTGAGCAGCGCGACGAGCGCGAGGACGTTGAGGTTGACGCGGTAGGCCCGCGAGAGATTGGACATGCGCTGCTCCGCGGCGTCGGGCGTCACCAGCCTGACGCCGGGCGGCAGATGCGGGGCGATCCGGGCGCTCGCCGCTGCGAGCGACTGCCCGGTGGCCAGCTTGACGTCGATGCGGCTCAGGTGGCCGACGGCGTCGAAGGCCCACTGCGCGGAACCGAGGTCCATCACCGCGAGCGGCTGGCCGGCGGCCGCGCCCGGCACGCGTCCGGCCACCTCCAGCCGGATCGTCTCGCCGCCACGCCGCACCACCAGCTCCGGATCCGGCCAGAGCGCGCTGGCCGCATCCGAGAGGAAGATCGCGCCGGGGTCGAAGATACGGGTGGTCGCATCCGAGGCGAACGCGCTCCCGGCCCGCTCGGCCGCGACGGGCAGCAGGCCGGGCGTCACCCGGGCGGCCGCGAAGAGGTCGATCGCGACCAGCTCGAGCCGCCGGCTGCGTCCGATGCTGCCGCGCCCCTCCGATGCGTCGACCTCCTGCGGCAGGTCGGGTTGCAGCGCGAGCTCCAGCACCGGGCTCGCCACGGCGACGCCCTCGACCGCGGCGATGCTGTCCAGCAGGCGCTCGTCGAGCAGTCCCTGGTCGGCGCGCACTTGCGCATCCGCCTCGCCGTTGACGGTGGCGATGGCGTGGCGGAATGCGTCGAGCGCGGAAGCGTTGACCAGGTGGATCGCGAGCGCGAGCGCCACGCCGATGGCGACGGCGGCGACGGAGGCGGCGACGCGGCCCGGCTGCAGTCGCAGTTGCGCCTGGCGCAGCCAGCGCAGCACCACGCCGCTGCCGCGAGAACGGCGCCCGGGCAGATTCATCGCCGCGGCCTCATGCGGCCACGATACCCGCGGGCGTGAGCCGCAGCAACCGGTCCGCGATGTGCGCGGCCTGGGTCGAGTGCGTGACCATGACCAGCGAGGCGCCGTGGCTGCCAACCTGTTCGGACAGCAGCTCGATCGCCGCCGCGGCGGTGCGCGGATCGAGGTTGCCCGTCGGCTCGTCGGCAAGGATCAGCGCGGGGCGGTGCACCAGGGCCCGCGCGAGCGCGACCCGCTGCTGCTCGCCGCCCGAGAGCTCGCCCGGATGGCTGCCGGCGCGTCCCGCAAGTCCGACCGCCGCGAGCATCGTCTCGGCGTCGCGCCGGGCCTCGCCTTCGTCGCGCCCGTTCAGCAGCAGCGGCACCGCGACGTTCTGCCAGGCACGCAGGTGCGGAATCAGATGGAACGCCTGGAAGACGAAGCCGAGCCGCCGCCGGCGGATTGCCGAAAGCTCCTCGTCGCCGAGGCCGCGCAGGCTGCTGCCGTCCAGGAGCACCTCGCCCTCGTCCGGCGCGTCGAGCCCGGCGCACAGGTTGAGCAGCGTCGACTTGCCGACGCCGGATTCCCCGACCAGCACCACGCGCTCGCCGGCCTCGACCGAAAGGTCCACGTCGCGCAGCACCCAGCGATCGTCGAACCGCCGCGAGACGCGTCGCAATTCCAGCAGGGACACGTCCGGCCGGCTGTTCAGGGCCGCAACGCTGCAGCGATCGTGGCGGCAGACTCGGCCGAGGCCCAGTCCCGTTCCCCGGTGACCGTCGCGCGCAGGCTGCCGTGCGCGTCGAAGACCAGCGTGGTCGGCAGCACCTTCACTCGCCAGTAGGCAAGGGCATGTCGCTCGGAATCCAGCACGATCGGCAGGGTGAGGTCCGATCCCAGGGAGGCGAGGAAGCTCTCCACCTGGTTGATCGACTGTCCCACGTTGAGCGCCAGCACCTCGAGCCGGTCACCGGCCGGCGCCGCCTGGCGAGCGTCGCGCAGCCGCTGCAGCGATGGCAGCTCCGCCACGCAGGGCGGGCACCACGTGGCCCACAGGTTGACCAGGAGCGGCTGACCGACGTGGCCGGCGAGATCGATGGGCGTGCCGTCGAGCCGCGAGAAGCGCGGCGCGGCGAGGAGCGAAGGCGGCTTTCGCCCGCGGACGCTTCCGCCCGCGGGCGATGCGGCCCGAGGCACGACCGGGCGAGTGAGGGCGAGCGCCGCGGCGCTCGCGGCCGGGAAGAGCGCGAGAAAGTCGCGCCGCGACGAATCCACCCCGCGGCGCGCCTCCCGCGCGCCGGTCAGGCGAGGCCCCGCAGTTCCCGCGCCTTGATCGTGTAGACGAAGGTCTCGGGCTTCAGGCAGTCGAAGAGGCCTTTCGCGTTCAGCGCCTGCGGATACATGACGAAGCCCAGACGCTGGGACCCCGACCCAGGAAGGACGACGTCGTTCGCGTGGTTGTAGCCAACCCAGTTCCCTTCCCAGCCTCCGAAGAGGCCGGCGTCCACCGGCTTGGCGAGCGGATGCGCCGGATCCTTGATCCATTCCTTCGACTCCTGCCGCATCACCTTGAGCACGTCCGCCGGATCCATCGCGACCCAGCCGCCGAACTGCGGCAGGTGGACCTCGGCCCGGCAGTGCTGCGCCTTGGTGATGTCGCCGCTGGCCGAGCCGCCGAGCTCCCGGTAGCCCCAGGCGGACGGTGCCAGCCGCACGCCGTACACGTCGCGCGCCGGGATCCCGACTGCCCGGGCGAGGCCGACGAAGAGCGCGTTGAGGTCAGCGCACTTGCCGGAGAGGTTGCCGGTCTCCAGCATGACCCGGATGTCGCCTATGCCGCAGCCGAGGGTGGTCGGCTCGCGGTGCGCGTTCGCGACCACCCAGCGATAGATGGCACGAACCTTGTCGAGGTCCGACGCGTGGCCGCGGACGATGTCTCGCGCCGTCTTGCGCACGATGCCGTCGGTGGGCTTGAGCTCCGTGGAAGCGGTCCAGAAGGCGCGGCTGGCCGGATCCAGCTCGGCGACGCGCTGCGGCCGGTTCCAGTCGATCGCCCGGTCCTGCGTCCGGAAGACGCTGGTCACCTCGACCACCGGGCGCGCGTCCGGGGCGTCGAACTCGGCGTCCAGCATGGCCGCGCCGTAGACGCCGTCAGACACCACCGAGGCGCGCTTCGCATTGCCGGTCCACTGGTTGCCCACGGTGCGCTGGTACGGCTCGTCGAGCGACGGCAGCGGGATCCAGATTCGAGCCGGACCGGTTGCCGCGAGCTCGATACGCGTGGTCATCTCCCAGGTGCGCCAGGTACCCGGGGCAGGGGCGAAGCGTCGCTCCTGGGCGAGGGTGGCTACGGGAAGTCCCGCCAAGCCGGCGCCCACTGCGGCGGCCGCTCCGGTTGCGATGAATTGACGGCGTTGCATCTACGAGTTCCTCCAGGCTTGCGCGACCGGGAATGGTCGCAGCGATCTTACGCCATTACTCCGCCATTCCGCCTACTGTGGTGGCGAATCCGCCGTCAACGTAGGTGACCTCCGCGGTGACGCCCGCGGCCAGGTCCGAGAGCAGGAAGGCCGCGACGTTGCCGACATCGTCGATGGTGACGTTGCGGCGCAGCGGCGCGTTGGCCGCGACGAAGTCCAGGATGCCGGAGAAGCCCTTGATTCCGGAGGCCGCGAGCGTCTTGATCGGCCCTGCCGAAATGGCGTTGACCCGGATGCCGCGGGGGCCGAGCGATTCCGCCAGGTAGCGAACCGATGCCTCGAGCGACGCCTTCGCCAGCCCCATGGTGTTGTAGTTCGGCACGGTGCGCACCGCGCCGAGATAGGTGAGGGTGAGCAGCGCCGCCTGGCGGTTGCTCATCAGCGGCAGCGCTGCCTTGGCCAGGGCGACGAAGCTGTACGCGGATATGTCGTGCGCGATCCGGAAGGCCTCGCGGCTCGCGCCCTCGATGAAGTCCCCGGCAATGGCTTCCCGCGGGGCGTAGGCGATGGCGTGGACCAGGCCGTCGAAGCCGTCCCAGTGCGCTCCGAGGGCTTTCATCAGTTCGGCGATCTGGCCGTCGTCCGAGACGTCGCACGGGAACACGAGGCTCGAGCCGCATTCCGCGGCAAGGTCCGTCACCCGGTCCTTGAATCGGTCTCCCTGGTAGGTGAAGGCGAGCTCCGCGCCCTGGGCCCGGCAGCGCCGGGCGATTCCGTAGGCGATGGACCGGTTGGACAAGAGGCCGAGGATGAGGATGCGTTTACCCGACAGAAAGCCAGCCTGCGCCACTTGTTGCCCCTCCACGATGCGACGCGGCATTGTCGCACGACGTCCGGGCACTAGAATGCCCGCCATGTTCCGATGCCCCGTCCTCGCCGTGGCGCCCCGGGCGTCGGCTGGGGCGCTGATGGCGGCCCTGGTTGCCGTGCTGCTCGCCTGGGCGCCGGGGCCGGCCGCGCACGCGGCCCATGCCCTCGCCTGGGGCGCGGACCCACGCTATCCCCCCGGCTTCCAGCACTTCGACTACGTGAACCCCCAGGCGCCGCGGGGCGGCACCGTCAACCGCGACGGCTTCGGCACGTTCGACAAGCTCAACCCCTTCACCCTGCGCGGCATCTCCGCGGCCGGGCTGGGCGAGCTGATGTTCGAGACACTGGGCGACCAGAGCTGGGACGAGCCATTCTCGGTCTACGGGTTGCTTGCGGAGGACATGGCCCTGGGCGACGATCGCCTCTCGATCACCTTCCGGCTCAACCCGGCCGCCCGCTTCTGGAACGGCGACCCGGTGCTCGCCGACGATGTCGCCTACTCCTTCGAGACATTGACGGGCAAGTTCGCCCATCCACGCTACGCGCAGTACTTCGCCGACGTCGAGTCCGTCCAGGTGGTCTCGGATCGGGTGGTGCGCTTCGAGTTCAAGCGGCACAACCAGGAGCTGCACCTGATCCTCGCCACCGGCCTGCCGATCTTCTCGCGCAAGTGGGGCGAGAGCCTGCCGTTCGACCAGGTGGCGCTGCAGGAACCGGTGACCACCGGCCCCTATCGGATCGAGTCGGTCGACTTCGGCAAGTCGATCGCGTTTCGCCGGCGCGACGACTACTGGGGCAACGACCTGCCGGTGCGCCGCGGCATGTTCAACTTCGACCGCATGACGTTCAAGTACTTCAGGGACGAAACCGCGCGCCTGGAGGGCTTCAAGGCCGGCGAGTTCGACTGGATCTTCGAGAACTCGGCGAAGAACTGGGCGCGTGGGCACACCGGGCGGCGCTATGCGTCCGGCGAGCTGCTCAAGCGTTCCTTTCCGCATTCCAACGTCGCCGGCATGCAGGGCTTCGCGCTCAACATGCGACGGCCCCAGTTCCAGGACCTGCGGGTGCGCAAGGCGCTCGCGCTCGCCTTCGATTTCGAGTGGATGAACCGGCAGGTGTTCTTCAATCAGTACACCCGCACCGCGAGCTACTTCGCCAACAGTCCGATGGCGGCCAAGGGACGGCCGCAGGGCGCGGAGCTGGCCCTGCTGGAATCCCTGCGCGACAAGCTCGATCCGGCCGTGTTCGGCGAGGTGCCGGTGCCGCCGCGGACCAATCCGCCGGGCTCGCTGCGGGAGAACCTGCGCGAGGCGCTCTCGCTCTTCAGGCAGGCGGGCTGGGAGGTCGCCGACGACGGGCGCCTGCGCAATGCCGCCGGCGAGGCCTTCGGCTTCGAGGTGCTCAGCTACTCGTCGTCCATCGAGCGCATCGCGGTCCCCTGGGTGCGCAACCTGGAGCGGTTGGGCATCCGCGTGACGCTGCGCACCACCGACCCGGCGCTCTTCCAGCGCCGGCTGGACAACTTCGAGTTCGACGTCACGACGCATTCGTTCCCGATGAGCACCACGCCCGGCAACGAGCTCTTCCAGATGTTCTCCGCGGCGGCCGCGGACCAGCCGGGCTCCGACAACCTGCCCGGCATCCGCAATCCGGCGCTGGAGCCGATCATCGAGAAGGTGCTGCAGGCGCGCACCCGCGCGGAGCTGGAGGTGGCCTGCCGCGCGCTCGACCGGGTGCTGCGGCACGGCTGGTACCTGGTGCCGCACTTTCACCTCGCGACGCACCGCGTCGCCTACAGCCACGAGCTCGGCCATCCGGAAACCCTGCCGACCTACTACGCCGCCTCGCCCTGGATGACGCGCACCTGGTGGCTGTACCCGGACCCGCCGGCGCCGGTGCCGCCGAAGGAGCCCGCGGAAGCGGAGCCGGAGGGCCCGCGGTGATCGTCTACGCCTTCAAGCGCCTGCTGCTGATGGTCCCGACGCTGTTCGGCATCCTGCTGGTGACCTTCGCCATCATCCAGTTCGTGCCGGGCGGGCCGGTGGACCAGCTCATGCAGGAGCTGCGCGGGCGCGGGCAGGGCGGCGCGGAGGTCGCCGTCTCCCTGCCCGGCTACCGGGGCGCGCAGGGCATCGACGAGAAGCGGCTTGCGCAGATCAACGAGATGTACGGCTTCGACAAGCCGGCGCCGCAGCGGTTCGTCGAGATGGTCGGCCGCTACCTCACCTTCGACCTCGGCACCAGCTACTTCTACCAGAAGTCGGTCTGGGGGCTGATCCTGGAGAAGCTGCCGGTCTCGATGAGCCTGGGTATCTGGAGCTTCCTCATCGTGTACTCGGTGTCCATCCCGCTCGGGATCGCCAAGGCCGTGCGCGACGGCACCCGCTTCGACTTCTGGACCAGCACCGCCATCCTGGTCGGCTACGCCATTCCCGGATTCGTGCTCGGCGTGGTGCTGCTGGTGCTCTTCGGCGGCGGATCGTTCTGGTCGCTGTTTCCGCTGCGCGGCCTTGTCTCGGACAACTGGGCGGAGCTCAGCCTCGCGGGCAAGGTGCTGGACTACTTCTGGCACCTGGCGCTGCCGCTCGCCTGCCTGGTGGTGGGCAGCTTCGCGGTCACCACGATGCTCACCAAGAACGTGTTCCTCGAGGAGATCCGCCGCCAGTACGTCCTCACCGCCCGCGCGAAGGGCCTGCCGGAAGGCCGCGTCTTCTACAAGCACGTGTTTCGCAACGCGATGATTCCGCTGGTCACCGCCTTTCCAGCCGCGTTCGTCGGCGCGTTCTTCACCGGCTCGCTGCTGATCGAGGCGCTGTTCTCGCTCGACGGCCTGGGGCTGCTGTCCTACGACGCGATCCTGAAGCGCGACTATCCGGTGGTGCTCGGATCGCTCTATGTCTTCTCGCTGATCGGCCTGGTCACCAAGCTCTTCACCGACATCGCCTACACCTGGGTGGATCCCCGGGTGAAGTTCAGCGCCAACCGATGAGCGCCCAGATCGCAGGCGGCCCTCCGATGACCCCCGGCAGGCGGGCCTGGGCCCGCTTCCGGCGCCACCGGCGCGGCTACTGGAGCCTGTGGATCTTCCTGGTTGTCTTCGCCACGACGCTGTTCGCGGAGCTGCTCAGCAACGACCGGCCGATCGTGGCGAAGTACGAGGGCCGCTACTACATGCCGCTCTTCCACGACTACCCGGAAACCACCTTCGGCGGCGACTTCCCGACCGCCACCGACTATCTCGACCCCTACATCCAGGCCCAGCTCACCACCCACGGCAACTGGGCGGTCTGGCCGCTCAACCGCTACCGCTTCGATACCCTGAACTACTTCGCGCCCAGCCCCAACCCGGCGGGACCGTCGCGCGTCAACTACCTGGGCACCGACGACCGCGGGCGCGACGTGCTGGCGCGATTGCTGTACGGGCTGCGCATCTCGGTGTGGTTCGGCCTCGCCCTCACGGCGATCGGGATGCTGCTGGGCATCATCGCCGGCGCGATCCAGGGCTACTTCGTCGGTCGCACCGACCTGATCCTGCAGCGGCTGATCGAGATCTGGGCGTCGATCCCGGAGCTCTACCTGCTGCTGATCCTCGCCTCGGTCTTCGAGCCGAGCATCTGGGTACTGCTTGCCATCCTTTCCCTGTTCGGCTGGATGGGTCTCTCGGACTACGTCCGCGCGGAGTTCCTGCGCAATCGCAGCCTCGAGTATGTCGCCGCCGCGCGCGCGCTCGGCCTGCGTCGGCGCACCATCATCACCCGCCACGTGCTGCCCAATTCCCTCACGCCGGTGATCGCGTTCCTGCCGTTTCGGATGAGCGCGGCGATCGTGGCGCTGACCAGCCTCGACTTCCTTGGCCTCGGCGTGCCGCAGTCCACGCCGAGCCTGGGCGAGCTGCTGGCTCAGGGCAAGGCGAACCTGGACGCGTGGTGGATCACGCTGCCGACCTTCCTGGTGCTGGTCGGCATCCTGCTGCTTCTGATCTTCATCGGTGAGGCGCTTCGCGATGCTCTCGACACCCGGAAGACCTGAGGCGGTCGTGGTGCCGGCGGCGGTCGCGGGCAAGGGCGGCGAGGCCGCTCGCGGCACGCGGCTGCTGGAGGTGAGCGGGCTCACCGTCGACTTCGTCGATCCCGGCGGCGAGCGCACGAACCGCGTGGTCGACGACGTCTCCTTCTCGGTCGGGCACGGCGAGCGCCTGGCCCTGGTGGGCGAGTCCGGCTCCGGCAAGACGGTGACTGCCCAGGCGATCCTGCGGCTGCACGACAACGCCCGCTACGGCGGGTCGATCCGCTTCGAGGGGCGCGACCTGCTCGCCGCGAGTGACACGCAGATGCGCGCGGTGCGCGGCCGCGAGATCGCGATGATCTTCCAGGAGCCGATGGCGGCGCTCAATCCGCTCTACTCGATCGGCGACCAGGTCAGCGAGGTGCTGGTCCTGCACCAGGCGATGACCCGCCCGCAGGCGCGCGCTCGGGCCATCGAGCTGCTCGACCGCACCCGCATCAAGGAGCCGCAGCGGCGCTTCGACAGCCTGCCGCACCAGTTGTCCGGGGGGCAGCGCCAGCGCGCCATGATCGCGATGGCGCTCGCCTGCAATCCCAAGCTGGTGATCGCGGACGAGCCGACCACGGCGCTCGACGTCACCGTGCAGGCGCAGATCATGGCCCTGCTCGCGGAGCTGCAGAAGGAGATCGGCATGGCGGTGCTGCTGATCACCCATGACCTTCCGCTGGTGCGCTCCTTCGCCTCGCGGGTCGGCGTCATGCGGGCAGGGCGCATCCTCGAGCGGGGCCCCACCGCCGATGTCTTCGAGGCGCCGGTCCACGAGTACACCCGCCGACTGGTCGACGCCCGGCCGCAGCGGATGGTGACCGAGATGGCGGAGGAATCCGCCACCGGCGCACCGGTGCTGAAGACCCGGGGGCTGCGCTGCACCTTCGTGACCAGCGCCGGGTGGTTCCGCCATCATCGCTTCGAGGCGCTCAAGGGCATCGACCTCAGCCTGCCTCCCGGCCGGACGCTGGGCGTGGTGGGTGAATCAGGCTCCGGCAAGACGACGCTCGCGATGACCATCCTGCGCCTGGTGACCGGCCTCACCAGCGGCGAGGTGACGGTGGCCGGCAAGCGGATCGACCAGCTCCCGGAGCGGGCGCTGCGTCCGCACCGACGCACCTTCCAGATGGTTTTCCAGGATCCGTACAACTCGCTCTCGCCGCGCATGACCGTGGGCGGCATCGTGGGCGAAGCGCTGGCGCTGCACCGACCCGACCTGGACCCGGCTGCGCGCCGTGCTGCCACCGCGCAGGCGCTCTCCGAGGTCGGGCTGGACCCCGACATGTCGATGCGCTGCCCGCACGAATTCTCCGGCGGCCAGCGCCAGCGCATCGCGATCGCGCGCGCCCTGGTGCTGAAGCCCACCTTGCTGGTGCTGGACGAACCCACCTCGGCGCTCGACCTGACCGTGCAGCGCCAGGTGCTGGAGCTGCTGGTTTCCCTCCAGCAGCGCCATGGGCTGAGCTATCTGCTCATCACGCACGATCTGGCGGTGATCCGCGCGATGGCCCACCGCGTGATGGTGATGAAGGACGGGGAGGTCGTGGAGCAGGGGCCGGTGGAGCAGATCTTCACCGCACCGGCCGATCCCTACACGCGGACCCTGCTGTCCGCGGTCCGGCAACTCGAGTAGCTAGCCGCTCACGGGGGTCTTCGAGGCGCTGCGCGGAGCCGACTTCGACGGCGTGCTGCGCTTGGCAGGGCGCTTGGCGGCGCCCTTGGACGGCGCCGTGACGGTACGCACGGAGCTGTCGGTCGAGTCCGGCCGGGCCGAGGTGCGCACCAGCACCGGGGACGAGCGGCGCACTACCTGCTGCTTGCCGTTCTCCGTCACCAGGACGGTCTGGGTGGTGGCCCGGCGCACCATGACGCGCGCGCCCGGCTTCAGGTTGGTGAGGCTGCCGTTCATGGCCGTGAGCTGCGAAACCGTCAGGCCGTACCTGCGCGCGATGGTGGCGGACGTCTCGCGACGCTTCACCCGGTGGTAGCGGGCCGGCATGTTCACCAGCTGGTAGACCCGCGCGCCGGCGAAGTCCTCGATCTGCGACTCGTCCTCCACTTCCTTGAGCGGGGCGATGATGCGCGTGCCCGGAAGCACCTTGACCCGGGGCGAGATGCTGTTGGCGGCGAGCAGCTCCGCGGTCGTGATGCCGCCGCGTCGTGCCACCTGGTCGATCGACTCGCCCGGCTTCAGCGTGTACGGCTGCCAGGTCGCGAAGACCTTGTTGGCGAGCTCGTGGCGCACGATCGCCGCGGTGAAGGCGTCGATCTTGTCGGCGGGAATCTTCAGCACGTTGTTCTTGCTCGCGGCGATCACCGGCCGGTTGTGCGCCGGGTTCAGCGCCACGAACTCCTCCACCGACATCTGGGCGAACTCGGCGGCGAGCTTGAGGTCGATCGGCCGGGTCTTCTCCACCGTCACGAAGTAGGCCTTGTCCGGCAGGGCGGGCAGGGTGAGGCCCAGCTCGTCGGCCTGCATCACGATGTGCTTGAGCGCGATCAGCTTGGGCACGTAGTGACGGGTCTCGCGCGGCATCCGCAGGCTCAGGTAGTCCGTCTTCTTGCCGCGCGCCTTGTTGCGCTTGATCGCCCGCGAGACCGCGCCTTCGCCCCAGTTGTAGGAGGCGAGGGCGAGGAACCAGTCGTTGCCGTGCATCTCGTAGATGGTCTGCAGGTAGTCCAGCGCGGCGCGGGTGGACTGGACCACGTCGCGGCGGTTGTCCACCCACCAGTTCTGCGAGAGATCGTAGGCGCGGCCGGTGGAGGGAATGAACTGCCAGAGCCCGGCGGCCTTGGCCGACGACAGCGCGGTCGGGTTCATCGCGCTTTCCACGAACGGCAGCAGCGCGAGCTCGGTCGGCATGCCGCGCTTCTCGATCTCCTCGACGATGTGATAGAGGTAGCGCGAGCCGCGATCGAACATGCGTTGCAGGTAGTCCGGCCGGTCGAGATAGAACTTTTCCTTCTGGGCGACCAGGGGGGTGTCCAGGTCGGGCATGGCGAACCCGGCGCGGATGCGCTCCCAGAGGTCAGCATGCGCGAGGCTGTCCTGCGCGATCTCGTCGAGGCCCGGCTCGGTGGCCGCGACGTCCGCGGCGGCCGGATCGGCTTGCAGCGCCGGGACGGAAGCGTCGGCCTCGGGCGCGGCCGCTTCGGAAGCCGCGGCGGCTTCGGCGGCCGCGGCGGCAACGGCCTCTGCGGTCTCGTCGACGACGTCGGTCGCCTCGGTCGACGACGCCTCCGCCGGCTGCGCCTGGGTGTCGGCCTGCGGACCTTGCGGCAGGCTGGAGCACGCCGCAAGCGCCGCGGCCGCGAGGAACGCGGCCGCGAGTGAACCAAGCTTCTTCACGAGCACGCTCGCCGGGAGCGCCTGCGCCGGCGGCGGACGGAACCTGCCGCGACGGGCTGTCGGCGCCGATGTGTTCTGGTTGCGCTGCACGTTTCCGTCCTAAGCGATTGTTTTGGCGAGAATTATTCCAGAGATTACCGAATTTACCATGGTTGGCGCCAGCGTCTTCCGATCGCTGGCGCGCGTGTGCCGGTAAACGGTGTAACAGTCACCCGCGGAACTGGTCCTTCCAGCGCCTCGAGGCGCCGAATACGGCCACCGGATCGGTGCCGTCCCGCGCGCATCGAACGCGGCGGCATTCTCGGCGTGTCGCCGCAGAAGACCACAGGCCGTGGGTCGCCGCCGATGCATCCAGACGTAGTTGTCGTTGAACGTCCGGACGGGGAGAATGTCGGGGTGGTCCGTCGGCCGGAAGCGCCAGGCGCCTTCCGGTGCGGCGGAAGTCGGATGGGTCGAAGTGATATGGATCCTCGCAATCAGCTTGGCCCGCGCACGGGCCCGACGGTGGAGCCTTCGGGTGGGCCGGTTCCACCGGTCGTGGACCAGCCGGACGGCTCGCCGCCCGGTCCGTCGGCGGCTGGCCAGGCGGCATCGGCCTGGGAGGCCTGGCTCGCGACGCCGCCGGGACAGTATGTCATGCGCTGGGAGCGCGAACGGCTGGGCGAAGCGGTCGTGGACATGTTCGGCTACTTCGCCGTGCAGCTCGGCTTCCTGGAGCTCGACGCGCTCGCCGCCAACCGGATGCCGCACCGGATCCGGGTCAGCCTGCGCCGCGATCGGCTGCCCGAGGACGGGCGCCGGCCGGACCTGATCGTCGGCAGCTTCGGCGAGCTGCCGCTGGATTCGCAGTCGGTGGACCTGGTGGTGCTGCCGCACCAGCTGGAGTTCTGCGAGGATCCGCACCAGGTGCTGCGCGAGGCGGACCGCGTGCTGAGGCCCGAGGGGCGCCTGGTGATCACCGGGCTCAATCCGATCTCTCTGTGGGGGCTGCGTGAATCGGCCACCTTCCGGCCGTTCGCGCCGTTCCTGCCGCCGACCGGGCAGTTCATCAGCATGCCGCGCCTGCGGGACTGGATGAAGCTGCTCAGCTTCGAGATCGACAGCGGCCACTACGGTTGCTACGTCCCGCCCTGCCGCACGCAGAAGTGGCTGGAACGCATGCGCTTCATGGAGCGGGCCGGCGATCGCTGGTGGCCGATCTGCGGGGCGGTCTACATGGTCTCGGCGGTCAAGCGGGTGCGCGGCATGCGCCTGGTCGGCCCGGCCTGGAAGCTGCGCCGCGCCACCAAGCCCGCCCCCGCGGTCGCGGTGAGCGGGCGCAGCGTCAACGGGCGTACATATAGTCGCGAGTCAGCGGTAGTGCTGCCTTTTCGGCGCCGGCCTTGACCACCAGCAGCTGATAGATGTTCATCCAGCTGCGCGCGAAGCCCATCGCGCAGCCGGCGAGGTAGATGCGCCAGATGCGGACCTGACGCTCGCTTGCCAGCGTCTTGATCCGCGGCAGCGCCGCCTCGAAGTGTCGCGACCAGTGCCCGCAGGTGAGGGCATAGTGGCGGCGCAGCGATTCCGCATCCACCAGCTCCAGGCCGGCGGCCGACAGCTCGCGGATGGCCAACGACACGTGCGGCAGCTCGCCGTCCGGAAATACATAGCGGTCGATGAACTCGCTCACCCCGCGGCCGACGCCATGGCTGTCCACGTCGGTGGCCGTGATGCCGTGGTTCATCGCCGCGCCACCGTCGCGCAGCAGCGCGGCGACGATGCGGAAGTACTCGCCCAGGTTCTTCAGCCCGACGTGCTCGAACATGCCGATGGAGCTGATCTTGTCGTAGGGACCGTCCGGGATGTCGCGATAGTCCTGCAGGCGGATCTCCACCTGGCCGGCAAGCCCGGCCTCGCGCACCCGTTCGGTCGCGAGCGCGTACTGCTGGTCCGAAAGGGTCACGCCGACCGCGCGGACGCCGTAGTGCCGCGCCGCGTGGATCACCATGGCCCCCCAGCCGCAACCGATGTCGAGCAGCCGCTCGCCTTCGGCCAGGCGCAGCTTGCGGCAGACGTGATCCAGCTTCGCCGTCTGCGCGCTGGCCAGGTCTTCGTCGCCGGACCGGAAGTAGGCGCAGGAGTAGACCATCGCCGGATCCAGCCAGGCGGCGTAGAACTCGTTGGAGACGTCGTAGTGGTACTGGATCGCCTTGCGGTCCGAACCTCGGGTATGCCGTCCGAGCCAGCTCGTCTTCCCGGCGCGACGCGAGCCATCCGCGGTGCCGGCGAGCTGGTCCGCCGCGGAGACGATCTCGTCGATCGGCCCGTCCACCTCGATGTTGCCTTCGACATAGGCCTCGGCCAGGTTGTCGATGGTCGGGTTCATCAGCAGCTTCGCCGCGGACAGCGAGTTGAGCTTCAGGCGCACCGGGGGCGAATCGTCCAGCTCCACGCGCTCGCCGTTCCATAGCTCCACGGCGAGGGGAATACGGTGTTCGGCCTTGAGGCCGTGAAGGTAGCGGGCGAACTGCTGCTCGAGCATGTGCGGTGGCGAAAGGTCGTTGACTCGCGGATATCCCGCCGGGCTGCCGGAGGGGCGAAGGTGCCGGTCTATTAGAATCGATGCCCGATTCTTACTCAAGTCGACTACCGGGGACCGAATGACCAAGGCCGCAGCGCCAGCAAACCCGCGATGGGTCGCCTACACCGACGGCGCATGCTCGGGCAATCCGGGGCCCGCGGCATGGGGCGCGGTGGTGCTCGCGCCCGACGGCGCGGAGGTCGCTGCCGACAGCGGCTTCATCGGCCACGGCACGAACCAGATCGCCGAGATCACGGCGGCGATCGAGGGGCTGTCGCGCACGCCCGAGGGCGCCGCGGTGGAGCTGGTCTCCGACAGCCAGTACGTGCTGAAGGGGCTGAGCGAATGGCGCGCCGGCTGGGAGCGCAAGGGCTGGCGCAACTCGAAGGGCGAGCCGGTGGCCAATCTGGAGCTCTGGAAGAAGCTGTTCGCCTTGGCCGACCAGCGCCGCGTGGTGACGCGCTGGGTGCGCGGCCACAATGGCGACTTCCACAACGAGCGCGCCGACCAGCTCGCCGTCACGGCGCTGCGTGCCGCGCGGGTCCAGCCGCTGCCGTAGCACGCCTGCGGCTCACATCACCTCGGCCGCCTCGCCGAACAGCGTTCTATACTTCCCCGGGGCGGCCGCGAAGGCCGGTGGTATTCGCGAAGGGATGCAGGCAGGATGAGGCAGATCACGCTCGACACGGAGACGACCGGTCTCGAGCACGAGAACGGCCACCGGATCATCGAGATCGCGTGCGTGGAAGTGATCGGCCGCCGCCTCACGCAGCGCAACCTCCACTTCTACCTCAACCCGGAGCGGGAGATCGACGCAGCCGCCACGCAGGTGCACGGCATGACGCTCGACGACCTGCGCGACAAGCCGCGATTCGCGGACATCGCCGACGAGTTCCTCGCCTTCTGCGACGGCGCCGAGATCATCATCCACAACGCCGCGTTCGACATCGGCTTCATCGACGCGGAGCTGGCGCGCCTGGGCAGGGGATCGTTCCGCGCCTGCTGCGGCGGCATCATCGATTCGCTCGCGCTCGCGAAGGAACAGTTTCCGGGCAAGCGCAACAACCTCGACGCGCTCTGCGAGCGCCTGATGGTTCCCAATGCGCACCGCAAGGTGCACGGCGCGCTTCTCGACGCGGAGCTGCTCGCGGAGGTCTATCTCGGTCTCACCCGCGGCCAGGGAAGCTTCGAGATCGCGTTGCAGGCCGCGCCCTCGCCGGGCGAACAGGTCGAGGGCGAGGACCACTGGCCGCCTGCAGGGCTCGTCGTCCTGCGGGCCACGCCGGCGGAGATCGCCGCGCACGAGGCGCTGCTCGACACGCTTGCCGAACGCTCCGGAAAGGCGCCGCTGTGGCGGCGCGCCGAGGTGTCCAGCGAAGCCCTCGCGGAGGCGTAGCGGGCGCCGGATAGCCGGTCCGGATTCCGTTACACTGCGCTCATGTCGAGCAAAGAACTTCGCGTGTCCCGGCGCTCGCGCGAGCGTACCAGCCAGCTGTCGCCGGACGCCGACGCCATGGTCGCGGCGTCGCTCGGGCTCGCCAACTCCGGCAGCAGGTCGGAGGACCGCTTCTGGGAGCACCAGTTGGCGCGCCTGCTGGACCGCGCGCTCGACGCAGCGCACACCGCCAACATCAACTCGGCGCTGGAGCGCCTCAACCAGACCGACGGCGAGGCCTATGGCGCCCTGGTCGAAGCGGTGGAGCATGCGGCGGAGACGGCGGTGGTGGAGGCCGGCGGCAACGGCACGGACGTCGCTGCGCAGGATGGGGCCGTCGCGCCGCGCACGCGCCATCACGGCCTGCTGGTGACCGCGCCGCTGGTCGCCTGGACCCGCTTTGCCATCCCCTCGGGCGCGATCACGCAACAGGTCGCGCATTCGCTCTCGCGCGCATGGCAGGAGATGATCCTCGCGCCGGGCGTCGTCTTCCGCATGCTGCCGTGGCTCTACAGCCTGGACCAGTTGCCGCGGGAGTTCGCGGACATGCGCAAGCTCACCCGCAAGCTCACCTCCGCCGCCGTAACGGAGTCCTCGCCGCGCATCGACTTCAAGAACATGCCGGAAAGCGCCGAGATGCTGGCGGATACCCGCTTCCTCGTCGGCGTGGTCGCGGTGGAGGATCCGCTCGCGCCGCTCTTTCGCTGGCAGCTCTCGGGCGCCGCGCACGCGTCACGGGTGCAGTGCCTGGAGCAGTGGGTGGCCAACGCGCGGACGCACCTGGAGCCACTGCTGCCCGGCTGCGGCTTCGAATGCCTGCTGCCGGATGCGTATCACATCAACCTGCGCGAGTCGGATCGCCGGGTCCGGCCCTACGGGATCAAGGCTGCGGTGCACTTCCTCACGCACGCGCTCGCGATCGACGCCAACCAGATCAAGGCGACGATCGGTGCGTTCGGCGCGGAGCGGATCGATGAATACCGCATCGGCCTCTCGGTCACGGATTCGGAGGAAGTCGCGCAGGGCGTGGTCTGGCCGCTGCTGGGCTCGGAGTCGGAGAACGACGAGCCGTCGCCGCTGGAGCGCATCCGCGAGACGCTGCGGGAGGTCGGCGTCCAGGAGATGACCGTCTGGAGCGAGGTGAACGAGCCGGAGTTCTGCGAGGACTGCGGCGCGCCGCTCTATCCGAGTCCGTCGGACGAAGTCGTCCACGTCGAGATGCCCGAGGACACCGAGCCGGCCAGCACGCAGTTCCACTGAGCCGAGGCGCCCCCTTGCTGCCTGCCGGCCGGGGGAACGGCGCCTCGCCGCGAGGCTCGCTCCTCAGGGTGCGAGCCGCTCCCGAACCCAGCCGCCATCCTTCGCGTCCGTGTCCTCGGCGCGCCGGTAGGCGAGCCGGTCGTGCAGGCGCGACGGCCGCCCCTGCCAGAACTCCCACCGGTCAGGGACCAGGCGGTAGCCGCCCCAATGGGGTGGTCGCGGGGGATTGAGGCCGAACTCCAGCCCGAACTTGGCGGCGCGCGCCACCAGCACGTTGCGCCCGGCGATGACGCTGCTCTGCTCGGATGCCCAGGCGCCGATGCGCGACGGCAAGGGCCGCGAGGCGAAGTAGGCGTCCGACTCCGCGTCCGCCACCTTGTGGACCAGGCCTTCGATGCGCACCACGCGCTCGAGCTCCACCCAGTGGAACTGCAGCGCCGCCGCCGGATTGCCGGCGAGCTGACGGCCCTTGCGGCTGTTGTAGTTGGTGTACCAGACGATGCCCTCGGCGTCGAAGCCCTTGACCAGTACGATGCGGGTCGACGGCCGTCCATTGCCGTCGACCGTTGCCAGGGTCATGGCGTTCGGCTCGGGCAGCTTCGCCGAGAGGGCCTGCTCGAACCAGGTGCGAAAGAGATCGAGGGGATCGGCGCTGGCACTGGACTCGTCCAGCTCGTCTCGCTCGTAGCTCTTGCGAAGATCCGCGATGCTTTTCATCGGAGGTTCCCAAGGGTGAGAAGCCGGTGCAGGCCCGCCGCCGCCGTGTTGCCCAGGCAGGGCACCGTGTGGCCGAAGTCGGCGAGCCCGTCGCGATAGCGAACGGCAAGCGCCGCTTCGCCGACCAGGACGAGCGGCACGCGCGGGCCCGCGCGGTCGCCGAGCCAGGCGAGCGCCGAGACCAGCTCGTGCCCGATCAGCAGTCCCGACAGGTAGTCGGCGAGCTCGGCCGCGGGGAGGCGACCGGCCAGGTGCATCGACCGTGCGGTGAAAAGGTGGCGCATCAGGTCCCCAGGGCGGCTTTCGCGGGCGAGCGCGAGGCCGCGTCGCCAGCCGTCGCCGCGCGAAGCCGCTTCGGTGCCGGGCCGATGCTGCCCGTCCCGCGGCGCATCGCCGGCATTCGTTGCCGCCGGTCGCTTCATCAGCCGGCCCAGGATGGTGTGCTGCACGAGCGCGGCGTAGAGCTCGCCGGTCATGGCCGTGGTGAATGATTCGATGCGACCTTCGCGCACCAGCACCCACTTGGCGTGCGTGCCGGGGAGGACGAAGCAGCAGGCACCCCGGGGGCCGTCGCCGTCGAGCGCGCCCACCACCTGCGTTTCCTCGCCGCGCATCACGTCGGGCAGCTCGTCGGGCTGGTCGAACACCATGCCGGGAACGATGCGCAGCCAGTGACCGCCGGCGCTGCGCACTTCGGTCACGCGCGCGGCCAGGTCGATGGCCGTGGCCGGGCAGCGCACGTACGGAGCCTCGCGCCAGCCCTGTGCGCTGCCCACCATGCCGCATGCGATCAGAGGCGCGGCGGGGTGGCTGGCGAGCCAGTCTTCTGCGATGCCGTGGAGCGCCTGTTCGAATCCGCCCGCGCTGGCGGGGGCCGGGAGCGCGAGGATGCCCCACGGCCGCTCGCGCTGCGCGATCACGCTGCCGTCGGCACCCAGCAGGAACGCGCGCAGGTTGCTCGTGCCCCAGTCGAGGCCGATGCCGGCGCATGGCGTCGTGGCGGCGGCTCGGGGCTCCGGCTCGGCGTCTCCTCGAGAAGGAGAATGTTCGGACATGAAGGTTGGCTGGCGAGGCGTGGCTGAAGAGAAAGGGCCGACGGTGCGGATTGCGGCGGCAGGGGCGGGACTGCGGATAGCATGCAAGATACCGCAAACGATGTCCGGGATGGAGGCCAGCGGCTTGGAGAGATCGCGCCTGTCGTTCGTCTGGACGCTGTTCGACCACGGCGCGCTCGCGATCCTCGGGTTGCTGGTGTACGTGATGGTGACGCGGATCGGGCGGCATCGGCGGCAACCGTCCGCGGCGGTCGCCTGGGTGGTGCTCATCGCCGCGCTGCCCTATGTCGGCCTGCCGCTCTTCCTCTTCTTCGGCACCCGCAAGTACGCGCGTCCGCGCATGCGGCTCGCGGCGGCCACCGGTACGCCGACGCGGGAGCTGAACGCGGCGCCGGCAAGCGGCGGCGAACCCGGCGTCGAGGCGGGCCCGGCCGTGGCGGGCCCCGCCTGGGCGACGCAACTCCTCGTGGCGTTCGAGATGCCTCCGCCCACCGCCGGCAACCGCGTCGCCTTCCAGGAGGATGGCCAGGCATCCTGGCGCGCGCTGCTCGCGCTGTTCCGGGACGCGGAACGCACGCTCGACGTCTGCACGTTCCTGCTTGGCGACGACGAGACCGGCGCGACGGTCGTCCGGGAGCTCGAGCGGACTGCGGCGCGTGGAGTGCGCGTTCGTCTCCTGCTCGATGCGTTCGGCAGCTTCAGGACGTCGCGCAGCGGACTGCGCACCCTCCGGCGGGCGGGCGTCACGGTGCAGTGGTTCATGCCGCTGTTGCACAACCCGCTGCGCGGACGCACCAACCTGCGCAACCATCGCAAGCTGGTGGTGGCCGACGGTGCCCGCGTCTGGAGCGGCGGGCGCAACCTCGCGAACGAGTACTTCGTCGATCGGCCCGGTCGTCCGGCATGGGAGGACCTGAGCTTCACCGTGCACGGGCCGCTGGCGACGCATGCGCAGGCGCTCTTCGACCACGACTGGTCGATGGCGAGCGGACGCGGGAGGCGGGCCGTGAGCGCGGTCTCGGCTGCCGACGAGGGGGAAGCACTACCCGACGCCGCCGCCATGCCGTCCTGGCCGGTCGAGACCGAGGGCGCCGGCGGGGCAGTGGCGCAGATCATCGCGAGCGGGCCGGATCATGCCGACGACACGGTGTATTCGCTGCTGCTCTCGGCGGCCTACCAGGCGCGCAGGCGCCTGCGGATCGCGACACCTTACTTCGTGCCGGACGATGCGCTGCTCTCGGCGCTCTGCCTTGCCTGCCGGCGCGGCGTGCGCGTGACGGTCTTGATCCCGGCGCGCTCCAATCACCGGCTGGCCGATATCGCGCGCGAGCGGTCGGTACGGCAGCTCGTGCGGGCCGGCGGCAAGGTGCTGCTCGATCCGGAGATGATGCATGCGAAGGCGGTGGTGATCGACGATCGGCTCGCGCTGTGCGGCACCGCCAACGTCGACACCCGCAGCCTGCTGCTCAACTTCGAGGTGATGGCCGCCTTCTACGGCCGGGCGGAGATCGCGTGGCTGGACGCCTGGATCTCGGGGCGGGCCGACCGCGCCAGCCCGGCCGAGGCGCGCCTGCCGGGATGGTGGCGCGACGTGCTCGAGGGGGTCGTTCGAGCGGTGGGCTACCAGCTCTAGGCGCCTGTCCGGCAGCCTCCCGACGCCATGGTCGCTCCTTCCGCGGCCAGGCTCCTCGGGTTCGCGCAGTCGCCAGGGGCCGGTGACCGGGTGCGTTGGCCGGATTTCCCCGGCCGGTGTCTAATCGGAGCTATGGAAGACTGGATCGAAGCGCTGCTCGGCTGTCGCCAACGGGCGGAACCGGCCATGCTCGTGACCGTCGCCTCCGCTCGCGGTTCGGTACCGCGCGAGCCGGGCACCCGGATGGTGGTGACGGCGTCCGGGCAGCATGGCACGATCGGCGGCGGGCAACTGGAGCTGCGCGCGGTGGCGATCGCCCGAGATCTGCTTGCCGACGGCGGCCCGGGGGCGTTGCGGCGCTTTCCCCTGGGTGCCTCGCTCGGCCAGTGCTGTGGCGGGCTGGTCAACCTGATGTTCGAGGCGGTTCCTGCCGACGCCGCGCAGGCGCCGTGGCTCGCGCAGGTGCACGCGCTGCGCGAGCGCGGCGTGCCCTGCGTCCTGGCCAGTGCGGTGGGCCGGCCGGCCAGCGCCGGCGCGATGGTGGTCGCCGAAGGCGAGCGGCACGGCTCCGTCGGCGCGGCGCCCAGCGACGCCGCGGTCGTCGCGCATGCCAGGCGGATGCTGGAGCAGGGCGACGCGACCACGCTCGTGGCGTTGCCGGAGAAGAACGGAGCGCTTCTGCTCCTCGACCCGGTGCTGCCGCCGGACCTCGAGCTGGTGCTCTTCGGAGCCGGGCATGTCGCCCGGGCGCTGGTGCCGATCCTCGCTCCCCTTGCGGGCCGCATCCACTGGGTCGACGAGCGGGCCGATGCGTTCCCTGTCTCGCCGCCCGCCGGCAACCTGCGGATGGTCGTGAGCGACGATCCGGTCGGCGAGGTCGCGGCGGCCCCCGCCAACTGCTGCTTCCTGGTCATGACGCACAGCCATGCGCTCGACGAGGCGCTCGCGCACGCGATCCTCCACCGGGGAGGCTTCCGCTGGTTCGGCCTCATCGGGTCGCTGAGCAAGCGGCGTCGCTTCGAGCGGCGGCTGGCCGGGCGCGGCATCGATGGCGCGTCGCTTGCGCGCATGACGTGCCCGATCGGGATCGAGGGCATCGCCGACAAGGCGCCGGCCAGCATCGCGGTCGCGGTGGCGGCGCAGTTGCTGCGCGAGCGGGAGCGCTGGCGCGCCGGGCAGCCGGGCGAGCGGCCGCAATCCGGGCGCGAGAGCGCAGGCGGGCGATTGGTCCCTGCCGTCGTCGCGCCATGACCGGTACGTCGGTTCCGCGCATCGAGCTCGTCGGCATCACCAAGGTCTATCCCGCCGTCGTCGCCAACCAGGACGTCTCGCTTGCCGCGATGCCTGGGGAGATCCATGCGGTGCTCGGCGAGAACGGCGCCGGCAAGAGCACGCTGATGAAGATCCTCTACGGCGTGGTGAAGCCGGATGCGGGCGAGATCCGCTGGGAGGGCGAGCCGGTCGCGATCGCCAACCCGGCGCAGGCGCGAGCCCTCGGCATCGGCATGGTGTTCCAGCACTTCTCGCTGTTCGAGACGCTCACCGTGGCGGAGAACGTCGCGCTCGCCCTGCCCGTCGCGGCCGCGGACGGACTCGCTGACCGCATCGCCGACGTGTCGCGGCGCTACGGGCTCGCCGTCGATCCGCGGCGCCTGGTGCACTCGCTTTCGGTCGGGGAGCGCCAGCGGGTGGAGATCGTGCGCTGCCTGCTCGCCGACCCGCGCCTGCTCATCATGGACGAGCCGACCTCGGTGCTCACGCCGCAGGCCGTGCGCGATCTGTTCGATACGCTGCGCCAGCTCGCCGCAGAGGGCCGCACCGTCCTCTACATCAGCCACAAGCTGGACGAGATCCGCGAGCTCTGCACCCGCGCCACCGTGCTGCGCGGCGGCCGGGTGACCGGGCACTGCGATCCGCGCGTGGAGACGGCGGGAACGCTGGCCCGGATGATGATCGGCCGGGAGCTGCCCCAGACGCGGCAGGGCGCGCCGCGGGTCGGTCCCCCGCGGCTCGTGCTGGACCGCCTCTCGCTTCCGCCCGCGGACGAGTTCGCGATGCGCCTCGAGTCGATCGATCTCATGGTCCATGCCGGCGAGGTGCTCGGCATCGCCGGCATCTCGGGCAACGGGCAGCGCGAGTTGCTCGCCGCCATCTCGGGCGAGCAGCCGGCAAGGGACCCGGCGCGTATCCGGATCGATGGCCATCCGGCCGGAAGGCTCGATGCGCGCGGGCGCCGCGACCTCGGGCTCTGCTACGTTCCCGAGGAACGCCTTGGCCGGGGCGCGGTGCCGGAGATGTCGCTTGCCGAGAACGCGCTGCTCACCGCCAACGGCGATGGCGCGGTGAGCCATGGCCTCATCCGCTTCGCCCGGGTGCGCGACTTCGCGCGTCGCTGCATAGCCGAGTACGACGTTCGCTGCAGCGGCGTGGATGCCGAGGCGCGCAGCCTCTCCGGCGGCAACCTGCAGAAGTTCATCGTCGGCCGCGAGATGCTGCAGCGTCCGCGCCTCCTGGTGGTGGCGCAACCCACCTGGGGCGTCGACGTCGGCGCGGCCGCGTTCATCCGCCAGCGCATCATCGACCTGCGCAACGAAGGGGTCGCGGTGCTGGTCTTCTCGGAAGACCTGGAGGAGCTCTTCGAGGTCTGCGACCGGATCGCCGTGCTCGCGCAGGGCCGGCTCTCGCCCATCCGTCCGGTGCGCGAAACCGGCGTGGAGGAGATCGGTCAGTGGCTGAGCGGCATGTGGCCGGGCGGACCGGCGGCGCGGCATGCAGCTCCGCCAGAGGTGATCGATGCGACTGCGGCTTGAGGCGCGCGCCCGACCTTCCCGCCTGATGGCGTGGGTCTCGCCATTGCTCGCGGCCGCGCTCACCCTGGTCGCGGGGTTCGTCCTCTTCCCGTTGCTCGGCAAGGACCCGCTCACCGCGTTCCACACCTTCTTCGTCGCGCCCGTCGACGATCTCGACGGCGTCGCCGAGCTCCTGCTCAAGGCCGCGCCGCTCATGCTGATCGGAGTCGGCCTGGCCTGCGGCTTCCGTGCCAACGTCTGGAACATCGGCGCCGAAGGCCAGCTCATTCTCGGCGCCATCTGCGCGGGCGGCGTCGCGCTGTGGTTCCACGAGGACGGCGGGCCCTGGCTGCTGCCGCTCATGATGGCCGCCGGCCTGGCCGGCGGCCTCGCCTGGGCCGCGATACCTGCCTTCCTGCGCACCCGCTTCAACACCAACGAGATCCTGGTGAGCCTGATGCTGGTGTACGTGGCGAACCTGCTGCTCAGCTGGCTGGTGCACGGGCCGTGGAAGGACCCCGAGGGGTTCAACTTCCCGCAGAGCCGGCTCTTCGGGGAGGATGCGCTCTATCCGATCCTGCTCGAAGGCACCCGGCTCAACCTCGGGCTGGTGGTTGCCCTTGCCGGCGTGGCGGCCGGCTACCTGCTGCTCTCCCGCAGCTTCCTGGGCTTCCAAATGCGGGTGAGCGGCTACGCCGCGCCGGCCGCGGGCTATGCCGGCTTCGGCGCGCGCCGCCTGGTGTGGGTCGGTTTGCTGCTTGGCGGCGGGGCCGCGGGGCTGGCGGGCATGGGCGAGGTGGCCGGGCCCATCGGCCAGCTCCAGCCGCAGGTGTCGCCCGGCTACGGCTTCGCCGCGATCATCGTCGCCTTCGTGGGACGCCTGCATCCTGTCGGCGTGCTGCTCGCGAGCCTGCTCATGTCGCTGCTCTACCTGGGCGGCGAGTCGGCGCAGATCGGCCTGGCCCTGCCGGCCGCCATCACGGGCCTCTTCCACGGGCTGCTGCTCTTCTTCCTGCTCGGTTCGGACGTGTTCATCAACTATCGCCTTCGCGCGGTGCGCCAACCCGCGCCGGTTGCAGCCGTCACGGCGCCGACGGCTCCATGAGCCAGACGCTGGTCGCGATCGTGGCCGCGGCCATCGCGGCCGGCACGCCGCTCGTCTATGCCGCGCTCGGCGAGCTGATCGCGGAGAAGTCGGGCGTGCTGAATCTCGGCGTGGAAGGCATGATGGTGGTGGGCGCGGTTGCGGGATTCGCCGCGACGGTCGCGACCGGCAATCCCTGGGCCGGGATCCTCGCCGGCATGGCCGCCGGCGCCGCGATGGCGCTGGTGTTCGCGGTGCTCACCTTGCAGCTCATGGCCAACCAGGTGGCCGCCGGCCTCGCGCTTACGCTGTTCGGACTTGGCCTCAGCGCGTTCGCCGGCAAGCCGCTCGAGAGCATTGCCCTTCGCGCCCAGGAGCCCTGGCCGGTGCCGTTCCTCTCGGACATCCCGCTGGTCGGACCGGCGCTCTTCCAGCATCACCTGCTGGTCTACGGGTCGTGGCTGCTGTTCGCGCTGATGAGCTGGTTCCTTTATCGCTCGCGGGCCGGCCTGGTGCTGCGCGCGGTGGGAGAATCGCCGGAGTCGGCACACGCCATCGGCTACCCGGTGATCCTGATCCGCTACATCGCGACGCTCTTCGGCGGCGCGATGGCGGGGCTCGGAGGCGCGTACCTGGCCGAGTTCTACACCCCGATGTGGACGGAGGGGCTGGTGGCGGGCCGGGGCTGGATCGCGCTTGCGCTGGTCGTCTTCGCCACGTGGCGACCCGGCCGCGTCCTTTTCGGGGCCTATCTCTTCGGCGGCGTTACCATCGCGCAGTTTTTCGCGCAGGGCGCGGGCGTCGCCGTGCCTTCCCAGTTCCTCTCCGCCTTGCCGTATCTCGCCACCATCGTCGTGCTGGTCCTGATCTCGCGCAACCCCGCTACCATTCGCCTCAATGCGCCGGTTTCGCTCGGCCGGCCGTACCGACCCGATTGACCCGCCACGCAGGAGTACCGCCATGCCTTCGCCACACCGCTTCTTCCGCGCTGCCGCCGTCGTGGCCGCCGCCGGCTCGCTCGTCGCCATCGGTCCGTCCCAGGCCCAGGATCCGCTGCGCATCGGCTACGTCTACGTGAGCCCCATCGGGGACGCCGGCTGGACGTTCCAGCACGACAAGGGGCGCAAGGAGATGGAGCAGGCGCTGGGCGGCAAGGTCACGTCGCGCGTGGTCGAGAACGTGGCCGAGGGAGCGGATGCCGAACGGGTCATCCGCGAGCTCGCCTCGAGCGGCAGCCAGTTGATCTTCACCACCTCGTTCGGCTACATGAACCCGACGATCAAGGTGGCGCAGCAGTTTCCCAAGGTTTCGTTCGAGCATGCGACCGGCTACCGGACCTCGAAGAACGTCGGCACCTACAACGCGCGCTTCTACGAGGGGCGCTACCTGAACGGCGTGATCGCGGGCAAGATGACCAAGACCAACGTCGCCGGCTACGTGGGCGCATTCCCGATCCCGGAGGTCCTCCAGGGCATCAACGCATTCACCCGCGGCATGCGCAGCGTCAACCCGAAGGCCGAGGTCAAGGTGGTCTGGGTCAACTCGTGGTTCGACCCGGGCCGCGAGCGCGAGGCGGCCAACACCCTGATCGCGCAGGGCGCGGACATCGTCACCCACCACACCGATTCGACCGCGACGGTGCAGGCGGCCGAGGAGAAGGGCGTCTACGCCTTCGGCTACCACTCGGACATGTCCAAGTACGGGCCCAAGGCGCAACTGAGCGCCACCGTCCACGAATGGGGCGCCTACTACACCCGCGTAGCCGAGCAGAAGATCGCGGGCACCTGGAAGCCGGGCAGCATCTGGGGCGGGATGAAGGATGGCATGATCCGGATCGCCCCGCTCAATCCGGTGGTGCCGAAGGAGGTCGCCGATACGGTCGCCGGGCTGGAGAAGGAGATCATCGCCGGGACGCTGCATCCCTTCACCGGTCCTGTGCTGGACAACACCGGCAAGGAGCGGCTCCCCGCCGGCAAGGTGATGGACGACAACACGCTCTCGAAGATGGACTACTACGTCCAGGGCGTGCAGGGCAAGCTGCCGAGCAAGTAGCGCCCGGCCCGTTCAGTGCGCCGGCGACTGCCGGCGCACCGCGCCCGGCAGGCTACTCCTGCTTGCCGATGCGATCGACCACCGTCTGGAAGACCTTGGCCTCCTCGGCCACGAACTTGGCGAACTCCGGCGCGTCCATGTACTGGATGGGCGAGCCGGCAGTGCCGATCGCGTTGATCAGGCGCTCGTCCTTGACCGCCTTGCGGGCGGCGTCGCGCAGCTTGGCCACGACAGGCTCCGGCGTGCCGGACGGCACGAACACCCCGGCCCATTGCGAGAACGTCACCGGGTAGCCCAGCTCCTGGATGCTCGGGACGTCCGGCAGCGGTCCGAGACGTCCGGTTCCCCAGTGCGCGAGCGCACGCAGCCGGCCGGACTTCACATGCTGGACGATGGTCGCCGGCCCGGTGGCGAGGGCGTCCACCTGCTCGCCGAGCAGGCCGACGATAGCCGGCCCCGCGCCCGTGTATGGCACGTGCAGCAGGTAGGTCTTGGTCGCCTGCTTCAGCATCTCCATCGGCACGTGCATGGTGCCGTAGTTGCCGGAGGAGCCGAAGGTGATGCGGCCGGGACGCGCCTTGGCGTCGTCGATGAACTCCTTGAAGGTCTTCCACGGGCTGTTCGCGCGCACGACCAGCACCGTGGGATCGGCCGTGATGCGCGCGATCGGCTCGAGGTCGCCGAGCTGGTAGAGCGGCTTGCGGTTCAGCACCCGGTCGGCTTCCGGAAGGATGGCGATCGAGCAGAGCGCGAGCAGGGTCGAGTAGCCGTCCGGCTTGGCGTTGGCGACCTGGGCCATCCCGATGCCGCCGCCCGCGCCGGCCTTGTTCTCCACCACCACCGACTGGTTCAGCATGCGACCCATCGCCTCGGCCACGGGTCGACCCACCGTGTCGGCCACGCCGCCGGGAGGAAACGGCACGACCATGGAGATCGGCCGCGACGGGTAGCCCTCCTGTGCGCGCAAGGAGGCGGTGGCGCCAAGCAATCCGCCGGTCGCGGCGACGGCGAGCACCGCGGAGCGGTTGAAGCGGCGCCGCGGCGCGGAGGCGACGTGTCGGTCCACGGACGCGGAATGGGTATGGTCGGTCATGGGGCATCTCCGTGAGGTGTCCGCTCGTGCTGGCCGGCCGGGGGGCCGCCACGCGGATCAGGGCTCCATGATACGACCCTCGCCGCGATGGCGTCGGGCGCGGCCGCTAGTTCGCGAGGATGTGGTTGGCGACGGAGAGCAGGGCCGCCTCCGCGTCGGAGCGGTGCTCGACGCCATGTACCCGCGCGGCGCCGGCGAGACCGAACACCCGCTTGCCGAACTGCAGGCCGAGCGCCACCTCCGAGAGCGTGCCGTAGCTGTCGCCGATCGCGACCAGGCAGAACGCCGAGCGCGCGATCAGCGCATTCCTGGCTTCGCCGAGACCGGTGGCGATCACATGGGTGAGGAACGGGTTGGCCGCCTCCGGCGAGGGCTCGGGCAGCAGCCCGATCACGATGCCGTCGTGGCCCGAGGCACCCTGGGCGACCGCTTCCATGATGCCTTGGCGGCCGCCGCAGACGACGGCCAGTCCCATCTGCGCGAGCCCCGCGCCGACGCGCTGCGCGACCGCCATCTGGGCAGACGTCGCATCGCGCGGGCCGATGACGCCCACCGGCACGCGTATCGGATGCCCGCTGTGCTCCTGCAGCCAGGCCACCGCCTCCGGTGCCTCCAGCCGGCGGGCGCCCGGCGGTGGCTCCGGTTTGACGTGCGGAGCCTCCTGCCAGTTGCGCGTGGCGGCATCGAGCCGGCGGCCGCGGGCGTCGACCAGGGATGCGACGCGCTCATCCAGCCAGTAGCTCATGTGAGGCTGCTCATGTCAGGTAGGTTAACAGGCCTAGCTCTATCGGCCGTACTACGTCCTCCGGCGGATTCCCTCGGACGGCGCCGGCGCGGATGCTCGGGCACATGGCAAGCCCGCGCCACGTCGCATTCTTCATCATCTGCCTTGTCGGCGCATTCGTCGGGACCGTCGCTTTCGTCTCGCCGGTCGCGGCGCAGCAGTGCCGGCCGGCAGCCGGCGGTACGCCATGCGAAACGGTGGGCGGGATCGCCAGCCTCGCGGATCCCGACGGCAGCGACCTCGCCGTCGGCAACCCGATCCACCCGGTCACCGGCAACAAGTACCAGGCCGAGCTGGATGCGCCGCCGCTGCCCGGGCCGTTGGGGTTGGAGCTGCACCGTCACTACAACGCGAGCTACGGTGCGGCGGAGGGGCCCTGGGGACGTGGCTGGACGCTCTCGTATGACACGCGCCTCTACCGGGCAGGCGGCAAGCTCCAGGTCGTCCAGGCGGACGGTCGTCGGCTCGTCTTCAGGAGTGACGGCGCTGCGCCGGCGGGCGATGCGCCGGTGCCATGCGAGGCGGAGGCACCCGGCCAAGGCCGCCTCTTCCAGTACCCCGACGGCTACCGCTGGGTATGGCCATGGGGACGAGTCCTGCATTTCGACGCGGCCGGCCGGTTGGTCCGTATCGGGCCGGTCGACGGCAGCGAGGCCGAGTCGGTTCTCATCGTCCGGGATGCCGCCGGCCGGATCGTCCAGGTCACCGATCCGGCCGGCCGACGCATGACGCTGGAGTACTCCGCTGACGGCCACCTCGTCGCGGTGGCGCATCCCCTCGGCACCTGGCACTACCGGATCGATGCCGCAGGACGACTGCGATCGGTACAGGGCCCGGAAGGCGTGGTGCGCCGCTATGAGTACGAAGACATCGGCTACCCCTCGCGCCTGTCCTCGATCACGGTGGCAGCTGGCCGAGAGCCGGCGCGCGAGATCGGTCGCTGGTCCTACGACGCGGAGGGCAGGGTCGCCGCGTACCGTCGCGCCGACGGCACCGAGCTGCGCATGAGCTACGTTCAAGGGGACGGGTCGGAGGATCCGCGCGCGCAAGCCGCGCCGCACACCGTGGTCTCGGTGCTCGCCAATGCGCTCGGCGCGCGTACTACCTACACCGCGGTCGAGATCGCCGGCAAGTGGCGGGTGACGGAAATCCGCGGTCCCGGATGCGCGGAATGCGGCCCCACCAACGTGCGCATGCGCTATGACGCGCGCGGGCAGCTGGTCGCGCGCTGGCGCATCGACGGCGACGGGGTCGAGTACCGGCGCGATGCATCGGGGCGCATCGTCCAGGTGCTCGCGGTGCGTGGCTTTGATCGGCCGCCGCGCAGCACGCGCCCGCTGCGCCGCTTCGAGTATGCGGATGGGCATGGCGGCTGGCCGTCGGTCATCGCTCGGCCGAGCGTCGTGCCGGGAGAGGAACATCGGGTCATCGTGCGGCGTGACGAGCGCGGGCAACCGGTGGAGGTGATCCGGGAGGGCTTCGAGCCTGGCCTGGAGCCTTCTCCCGAGGCGCGACCTGGCAGCGCGCCCGCCGCCGGTACGGCGGGGAGCGCGCGGGCGATCCGCCGCACCGTCCGGCTGCACCATGAAACCATCGGCGGCAGGCGACTGCTCGTGGCGGTGGACGGTCCCCTGCCCAATGGGCCCGCGGCATCGCCGTCGGATTCGGACGTCATCCGGTTCAGCCACGATTCGAACGGCCTGCTCGCGGCAGTGTCCATGCCGGGCGGCGTCGAGCGGCGCTACCTCGAGCGGGATGATGCCGGTCGAGCGTTGCTCGTGGAAACGACCGACGGTCATCGCATGGTGCAATGGCGCATCGGGCGTGACGCCGCCGGGCGGAGAACGTCGCTCTCGGTCACTGCCTGGAGGCTGGATGCGCAGGGGCGCCTGGAAGCGTCATCGCGCCTCGCGCGCCGGGCTTCGTGGCGGTTCAGCGCAGCGGGCCGGCTCGAGGAGACGGTGGATCCGGCCGGCCGCGTCGTCCGCTACGTGCACGATGCCGCCGGGCGTCTCACCGGCATGCAGGACGCGAGCGGGCTTCGCAGTGTCGCGACGCGCGACGCGGAGGGTCGCGCGATGATCCTGGCGCTGTACCGGCCAGGGGCCACGGCGCCGTCGCGCGCCGTGTACTTCGTACGGGACGATGGTGGCAGCATCCGGACGGTGCTGTTGCCCGATGGCCGATTGCTCCAGGTTCATCGGGATCGGACCGGACGCGCGGCGGTGCTCGAGGACGGAGCCGGCAGGTTGCGCCCCGCCATGGCGCACCGTCCATGGCCCGGTCGCACGGTCGAGACGCGGGATGATTTCGGCCAGGTGGTGGAGCGCATCCGGCAGCACCACGGGCGCAGCGTCTTTCGCTATGACCCTGCCGGACGACTGGTGGAGCGCGTGGACGAGGCAATCGAGCGCCGGCTCTACCGCTACGATCCGGCGGGGCGCCTGCTCGAGGAGACGACCCAGACACCGGATGCGGCAGGCGGTTGGCGGGTGACCGGATCGGTGCGCCGGCACTACGAGGGCCGGCTTCTTGCCAGGCTGCACGGTCCGGCTCAACAGTCCGCGTTCGCGCGTGATGCGTTCGGGCGCATCGAGGCCACGGAGGTCAGGCTCGATGGATTGCCGGGACGCGTGCTTCGCACCGCTTCGCTTCGTGATCCGGAGACGGGGCTCTTGAACGCGAAGATTCTCGCGGATGGCCGGTCGCTCGTCGTGGACCGCGCCGGCGCCGCCCAGGGCATGGCGCCACGCCGGATCCGGCTGCGCAGTGCATTCCTCACCGCGGTCTCGCATCGGCTCGCCGGCTGGCTCACGCCCGCGCTGCACCGGGCGGTGGACCGCCAGCTTCCTGGCATCACGCTGGTACGCGGCATCGAGGTGGATCCGTTGGACGGACTGGTCGCCTACCGGCACGGCAACGGCGTGCGCGTGGAGCGCGAGCATGACGCGGCCGGGCGCCTGGTCCGGCTGCGAACCGGAACCACCGGTCATGACATCGCGCACTGGCGCTATGGATACGGCACGGGTTCGCGCCTTCGGTCGATCGAGCGGATCAGCGAGAGCGGCGGGGCTTTTGTACGGGCTGAAAGAAGAATCGACCACGGCGCGGGCGCTCGGATGCACGCAGCCTCCACCGCGGCCGATACGGCGCAGTCCGCCGGCGGCCTCGTCATGCCCGCCGGTCCAACATCGGAGTCGGCCGCTGTTCCTGCTGCGCACTCGGCGGTCCGGCCGGCGGTGCAACTGGATGCGGGCGGTCGCATCGTGGCCGAGGGCGATCGGCGCTACGAGTACGGGCCGGGCGGACGGCTCGCCGCGGTGCGTGGCGGCGCGGACGGTGCCCTGGTCGTGCGCTACGCCTACAACGCGCGTGGCCAACGCGTGGCCAAGTCGGTCCGCGGTGGGGACGGAGAGCCATGGCGGACCACGTACTTCCTCTGGTCCGGTGACCGGCTGGTTGCCGAGCTGGACGCCGACGGCAGGGTCGCGAAGCAACATGTCGCGCTGGAGAGTCGCGGTGGCAGCCTTCCGGTTGCGCTGCTCGGCCGGGATGGTGCGGTCTACGCCGTCCACCCGGAGCACCGCGGCGCGCCTGTCGCCATGACGGATGGGAAGGGACGTACCGTCTGGCGCGCGCAGGTCGCGCCGTCCGGCCTGGCCAACGTGGCCTACGCAGCGCAGGGTCTCACGCTGGACCTGCGGCTGCCCGGACAGTACGCCGACGCGGAGACGGGCCTGCACGACAACTGGCACCGCACCTATGATCCGCGCCGCGGGCGCTATCTGCAGCCGGATCCGCTCGGCTACCCCGACGGCGACGATCCCTATGCCTATGCGGGCGGCGACCCGCTCAACCGGGTGGATCCCTTCGGGCTCTACGAGATCGACGTCCACTACTACATGACCTTCTTCCTCGGCGTGACGGCCGGGCTGCACCCGGAGGATGCCCGGATCGTCGCGCTGGCCTCGCAGTACCTGGACGACAACCCGCTCACCCGCCCCCTGGAGGGCACCGATCCCGTCTCGGCCGTGGGCTCGGTGCTGCGCAACCAGCAGCGGCTGCTCAACTATCACTTCGTCCTGAGCGGCGCGGACGGTCGCACCCTGGACGCCTGGCGCAACGACCGGCTGGACGGTCCGGACAGCCCCCAGCTGCGCAACCTCCACGCGGCGATCGAAGGCCCGGGCGTCGGCCGCGACGGCGGGCTGCAGTTCCTGGGCGAGTACCTGCATGCGCTGGCGGACACCTACTCGCATCGTGACGCAGGGAACATCCCCTACGATGCGCTTCTCGCCAACTGTGGCGTGGGTCACGGCTTCGCGCTGCACGAGCCCGATCTCACCTACGACGGCGTCGGAGGGCCGGGGCCCCATGCGGACGACGGCGAGCCGCTGGAAGACTCGTTCTGGCGGCGCGAGGTGCGAACGCTCGCGATGGAGATGCGCCTTCACGACGTGCTCCTGTCCCATGGCGATCCGGCCAGGGCGCGCAGCTTCGCGCAGATCGAGGAAGCGTTGAGGGAGTTCAATGCCATCCCGGAGCGGCAGCGCGGTCGCGGTGCCGCGGATTTCCCGCGCAAGATCGCTCGGCTCGAAGCGGCCCTGGAATCCCTCGGCTACGGTGGGCTGGATCTCGACAGTGAAGCCGCCTACGGCTACAGCGAGCGCGAGGCCGCGCTCAATCGCCGCTCGTTCCTGCGCGACGACGGAACCGGCGCCGCGCTCCTGGAGATCGATTTCCCGGGCACCTGCCTGGAAGGAGGGACACGATGCCGATCTCGATGATCCATCGTCGCCACGTCGGCTGCGGAGCAGGCGTCGCCACGCTCATGGTGAAGGCAGCTTTGGCCGGCAGCGCCGCTTCCGTCGGCCCGCGGCTCGTCGCGATTGTTTTCCTCGTCATCGCCTCGCTCCTTTCCGGGCGCGCCGCTGCCGCTTCGGGCGAGTCCGTCTGCACGTCGGTCCTGGCCGGCGAGTTCGCCGATGCGCCGCGCAACAGCGCCGCGCCGCCGCGCCGGCCGGAGCTCAACCTGGCCGCGAGCGGGCGCTACTGTCTCGAAGAGGACGTGCGGCAGGAGAAGCTGCTGGATCATCGCGGCAGGGAGCTCGCCGCCCGCGGCGGCGATGCCATCGTCCTCGTCGGCGCGGACGACATCCACCTGGATCTCGGTGGCCACACCGTCGCCAATGCCCGTGAGCCGGGCTACACGCTGGTGCGACACGACCGGCATGTGCCTGGACGGGTCCAGTCGCACTGGTTTGCCGGCACGGTCGTGCGTAACGGACATCTCGTGTCCCCCGGTGGCGCCGGCACCGCGATACGCCTGGTATCGGCCCAACGCTACGCGCCGCAGGGGTTCGGCGAGCCTGCCGCGCTCGTTCCCGGCCAGTCGCTCGATGATATCTTCAGGCGGACGCGTCACCGGCTGGAGCATCTCACGATCGCGGCCGGGCGCCGTGCCATCCTCATCGACGGGCGGGACAACGTCATCCGCCACAATCGCATCGTGGTGGACGGCTACACCGCGATCGTGGCCCAGGGACCCGGCGTCGTGATCGAGGACAACCTGATCGAGGTGCGCGGCGATCTCTCCGGCTTGAGCGCGCACGAGCGAGCGGCCGATGGTGCGCACCCGTTCGTCATCCGGCTGATCCAGGCGGACGGTGCGGTGGTGCGCAACAACCGGGTGCGGTTGACGGGGGGCACGCCACCGCTCGCGGCCGCTATCGAGCTGACCGCGTCCCGTGCGGTGACGCTGGAGGAGAATCGGCTTGACGGCTTTGCCCGCGCGGTCCAGGCGGACACGCGAAGTGACTACATGGCGTCCGCCAACCTGGTGCGGCCGTGTTGGCCGCGAGGTACCCGGCTTGTCGCGCCGCTGGAGGGCGGAGCGGGCAGGGTGTCGGCGGAGCAGGTCGGGTGTCGGTGACGACGCGCCTGTTGGCTAGCGCGCCGCGCGCCGCCAGGGCGACTCGGTGAAGTGCGAGGCCTTGAGCCGGATGGGATCGGCGCGTACATCCAGCATGACGAGGCTGCCCGCAACCCTGCGAATATCGGCCTCGTGGGCCTGGAAGCGCTCCAGCACGTCGGAATCGTAGAAGGCTTCGGCGCCGAGCGCCTTCAGCGCGTTCATCTCGAGATGGAAGCGATAGCTCGAGCCGTCCGGACCGGTAGCGCTGAAGTCGATCCCGTCGCTGCAGGGCGTGGGCTCCGAATAGGTGAGTCCGACGTGGCGGTTCCAGTGGTCCTGGTGGTTCATCGCTCGATCTCCTTCCTTTTGCGTTTTGCGTGGGAATGAGACTAGCAAAGCGCCCCGTTGTATTTGGCTTCAATGACCGCCGTCGATTCGCAGGCAAACGCCGTCCGGCGCCCGGCCGGCAGTTCGTCCCATGCTCCGGACGGCGGCCGCCTGCCTAGCGGCTGTAGAAGTCCAGGTACTGCTGGTAGTACTTCTTCTGGTCGCCCTCGCTGTTGTTGACCAGGCACTGGTAGAAGGGGCGTCCGACCGAATTGAAGGTGCCGTTGGAGTCCACCTCGTTGCAGGCGACGGTGCGGGCATAGGCCTTCTGCTGGCTGCTGCACGGTCCGTCGCTGATGGGCACGCTGTTGGTCTTGCCGGTTGCGCTGCAGGTGTACTTGTAGTCCACCTGGGGATAGGACATTGGATCCTTGCGCGAGCCGGAAGAGCCGGACCCCGACGAACCGGAAGAGCCGGAGCCGCTCGCGTTGGCCGAGCTGCCGAGGGATTCGTAGTCGGAGTAGTCGTCCTCGGCAGTGCTGCATCCTGCAGCAAGGAATCCCGCAACGGTCAGGGTGGAGAGTACGGCGGCAAGGCTCGGTCGTTTCATGTCAGGTCAGGGGAATCGATGTGAGTGAATGGAAGCGGGATGCAACCAGAGCGCGAGCGTTCGCGCGCCAGCCTGTCGACCGTTCGGATACGCCTGGGCGACAGGAGGTGAAACTTGGTGTCGGCGTGTCGGAAGTGTTGTCACTGCCTGCGTGAAGCAGTACCTTCGAAACTCTAATCGGGCCGTCGCCCCGTCGGCTCGGCAACCCTCACCAGGAGTTCCGCCATGACGAAGGTCGTCCGCTGCCGCGACGTCGGCTTCGATTGCAACGGCGTCGTGCGCGCCCCGACGGAGGAAGAGGCCCTGAAGCAGGTGGCAGCGCATGCCCGGGAGGTGCATGGCGTGGATGCGGTCCCGCCGGAGGTGATCCAGAAGGTCAAGGCGGTGATGCGCGACGAGGAAGGCTAGCGGCTCTCCGCTTCCCCGGTTCCTCCGGGGGCGGCATCCAGCCAGAGCCGCATCCGGGAGTCGCGCCAACCCAGGACGATCGCCAGCAGGAAGAGCTGCATCAGCAGTGCGACCACCCATTCCAGCGCATCTTCCGGGCGGTCCATGTCGCGCGCCAGGACGTACTTGACCACGAGAAACGCCGCCCCGCTTGCGAGGACACCCAGCGCGGCAAGCGAGGTCGCCGGCAGCAGCCATGGCGGCAGGGCACCGGGTCGCGTCCGGCCCACCGCCAGCAGCCGGCGAAGCAGCAGCACCTGCGCGACGTAGGTGCCGCCGAAGTACACGTTGATCCCGTAGCGACGCATGAGCTCGTAGGTCGCGCCTTCCGTTCCGAGAAACGTCAGGTAGAGGATCATGAACAGGGCACCCAACCAGCCGAAGGCGAGCATGCCGGTCGATCCGCGGTCGCCAAGCGCCTTCAACCAACGCTGGCTGACCCACCACGCCGCCGCGAGCAAGGCGGTGTACGGCATCAGCGCTCCGCGGAAGACGTGGTTGGCCCAGCCGTAGCGTCCTGCTCGGCTGATCGAGGTGCAGCCATCCCAGTACGGGTTGCACGCGGGCACCGAGCCCTGCTCGATCGAGATCAGGTAGGCGAGGTGGACGATCAGGATCGGCCACAGGGCAAGCAGAAGGCCGAGCCAGGTGAGCGCGATCGCAGGTTGTCGAGGCGATTGATCCGGCATTTTGCGAGGGCGCCCGCCATCTCCGCGGGCGTGGATAGGGTACCGGAAGGCGGCACGGCCAGGGCGGGCGAGAATGCCGGATAGCCTCAGCGCGCCCGCGAACTTGACTTCGGACCCCCAAAGACCCAAGCGACCCGCGATCGGGACGACCGCAGCCCCTGCCAGGACCCCGGTCCCGGCGGGGACCGCCTCGCCCGCGGGGACCGCCACGCCGGGATTGCGGTCGTTTCCTCGCCGCTGGTTTCGCGCCGTGCTTCTCGGGCTACCGGGCATCGTGATGTTGGCCGTGCAGTTCGTCCCGCCGCAGGCGGCCCTCCCGCCGGGCCTGCGGGACGCCTCGCCGGTGCTGCTTGCGCTGCTCGCGGCGCTGAACCCGTTGCTGCTGCTGATGGCCGCCGCGGCGGTGGGAGCGGCGGTCGCGCCGGGAACGGGGTTGCGCAGCATCGTGGCATCTGCATGGCGCCCGCGGCCCGACGATCCGACGGCATGGACACGGCTCGCACCGCACCTGCCGGTGGCCTTCGCCTGCGGCCTGGGCGTGGCGGTACTGCTGCACCTCGGCGATCGTGCCTTCACGCCACTGCTCGGCGAGCAATGGGCCGCCGTGCAGGCGCGCGCCACCGGGCCGGTATCGCTCGGCGGACTCGCCACCGGCATCTTCTACGGCGGCTTCACCGAGGAGGTGATGATGCGCTGGGGCGTGATGGGCCTGGTCGTTTGGCTCGCCCTGCGACTGCCGGGACAGCGGAGCAGGGCGCCGACGACCGGCGTGCCGCCGCCCGTCCCGGGACCGATCGCCGCCTGGATCGGCATCGTGGTCGCCGCGGCCCTCTTCGGGGCGGGACATCTGCCTGCCGTCGCGATGCTGTCGGAGCTGACGCCGCTCCTGATCGTGCGTACGGTCGGCCTCAACCTGGTCGGCGGCCTGGTCTACGGTTGGCTCTTCTGGCGACGGAACCTGGAGAGCGCCATCGCCGCCCATGCCGCCACGCATGTCGGCTTCGCGTTGTTGCGATGGTCCGGCCTGTAGGCTCCCGGGCGGCTTCGCTGCGACTGTTCCTGGCGCTCTGGCCGGATGAGGCGGTGCGCCGCCGGATCGCGGCGCACCGCGACGGCTGGTCATTGCCGGGCTCGCGCGGCCGCATGGCGCCGCAGGACTGGCATGTGACCCTGCACTACATCGGCGGCGTGGCCGTCGAGCGCATCCCCGCGGTGGCCGACGGGCTCGCGGTCTCGTGCGCGCCGTTCGACCTGGTGCTCGACCAGCCGCGAGTATGGCCACGCGGGCTCGCGGTGGTGGAGGCCGCGGCGATACCGGCGGAGCTCGCGGCGCTGCACGCGGCGCTGGCGGCATCGCTTCACCGCCTGGCGCTTCCCGTGGAGCAGCGTCGCTTTCGTCCGCATCTCACGCTGGCGCGGCATGCCCACGATGCGGTGCCACCACGGGAACCCGAGCCCATCGCCTGGCCGGCGCGTGGGTATGGGCTGGTGGCGGCCACCGGTCGGCCGGAAGAGCGCTACGTCGTGCTCCGCGACTATCCCGCGGGCCCGGGGCGGGGATAGCCCGCCCCGCGGAGCGGGGGACCTGCCGCCCGAGCCGCCGGCCGCTCGCGTCTGGCGCGGGCATACGCCATGCCTTTCACCGGCTTCCAGGAGAAGGAGGTCAACGATGAAGGAAGGCAAGATGAACCCGCAAGGCGGCCAGAACCAGGGTGAAGGCGATCGGGAGGCCGCGCGGCGCTACAACGAGGACCAGCAGCAGTTCGTGCAGTCCGGCAAAGTCGACGAAGCCGCTCGCAAGGCCGCTGGCCAGGATCCGGACGAGGCCCGCAAGGCCGAACAGGCGGGTCGCGACCGCGCGAAGGAGTTCGATCCGGAAGAAACGCGCGACTACACCAAGCCCGACCAGGGCTGAGCCCGCGCCGGAGACGGCCGAGCCGCCCCCGGCGCGATACCGGGGCGCCCCAGGGCACGCCGGTCCTGGATGCGAGGCCCGCCCGATGGCTGCTGCGGCACCATCGGGCGGGCCTCGCTGCGTATACTGCCTCTGCACTGGTCGACCTGTCCCGTGGCCGCGCCTTCGCCGTACCGGGACCCGTTGCCGGTCCGGGAGGAGACACGCCCATGCTGGGACAGATGATGGAGACGCCGCTGCTGGTCTCGGCGATCCTGCGGCATGCCGCCCGCCATTTCAGCGCTACCGAGATCGTGTCAAGGCGGGTGGAGGGCGACCTGCACCGATACACCTACGCCGACCTCGAGCGACGCTGCCGCCTGTTGGCGAGCGCGTTGCAGGAGGCAGGCATCGGTGACGGCGACCGCGTCGCGACAATCGCCTGGAACGGGTACCGCCACGTGGAGCTCTACTACGGGGTGGGCGGCATGGGTGCGGTCGCGCACACCCTCAATCCACGCCTGCATCCGGACCAGATCGCCTGGATCATCAACCATGCCGGGGACCGGATCGTCGCCTTCGACGCGACGTTCATGCCGCTCGTGCAGGCCGTGGCCTCCCGCTGTCCGCGAGTCGAACGGTGGCTCGCGATGGTCGACGAGGGCAGGCAGCCGCAGGCCGGGAACGTGCCGGGCCTTGCCAACTACGAGGTGTTTCTCCGGTCGGGGAACGAGGGGTGGACGTGGCCGGTGTTCGACGAGAAGCGCGCAGTGGCGCTCTGCTACACGTCCGGTACGACCGGCAACCCCAAGGGATCGCTCTATTCGCATCGGTCCACGGTCCTGCATGCCTACGGCGCCGCGCTGCCGGATGCGGTCGACGCATCGGCCCGGGACGTCATCCTGCCCGTCGTGCCGATGTTCCACGCCAACGCCTGGGGACTACCGTTCACCGCGGCGATGGTCGGCGCCAAGCTCGTCCTTCCCGGTCCCGACCTGGACGGCAAGTCGCTCCATGACTTGTTCGAGGCCGAAGGCGTCACGCTCGCCGCCGGCGTGCCGACGGTCTGGCTCGGGCTCCTGCAGCACGTCGAAGCCAACGGGCTGCGCTTCTCGACGTTGAAGCGCACGATGATCGGCGGGTCGGCCTGCCCCCTGGCGATGGTCCGGGCCTTCCGCGACACGTTCGGCGTGGAGGTGAAGCATGGGTGGGGCATGACGGAGATGTCGCCGATCGGCACCATCTCACGCCTGCGGCCCGGGCACCTGGGCCTGCCCCGGGAACGACAGCACGAGCTGCTGGCCAGGCAGGGCAACGTTCTCTTCGGCGTCGACATGAAGATCGTCGACGACGACGGCAAGGATCTGCCGTGGGACGGCAAGACCTATGGCAACCTGCTCGTCCGTGGACCGTGGGTCATCAGCAGCTACTTCAAGGACGACAACCACCCGCTGCAGCATGACACCAACGGGGACGCCTGGCTTCACACCGGCGACGTGGCGACGATCGACCCCGAAGGGATCATGCAGATCACCGACCGCAGCAAGGACGTGATCAAGTCGGGCGGCGAATGGATCAGCACCATCGAGCTGGAGAACCTCGCGATCGGGCATCCGTCGGTGGCCAACGCGGCGGTGATCGGCGTCGCGCACCCCAAGTGGGACGAGCGACCGCTCCTGATCGTGGCGAGGAAGCCCGGCGCTCAGGCGAGTGCCGCCGATATCCTGTCCATCTACGAGGGCAGGGTGGCCAGGTGGTGGACGCCCGATGACGTGCAGTTCGTGGAGTCCATCCCGCTCGGCCCCACCGGAAAGATCCTGAAGACCCGGCTGCGCGAGCAGTTCAGGGACTATCGGCTGCCAACCGCCTGAAACGCGGGCATCATCGTTGCAATGGCTCCGCCATCCCAATCCAGGAGCCAACCATGATCCGTAACCTGATCAACCGGGCGCGTCGCGCCGACCAGCAACGCCCCGGCTTCCCCGGCGAACATTGGCTGGTCGCCACCGCGGGCATGTGGCTTCTCAGGCGCGGCGCTCGCACGCCGATGATGCGGCTGGCGAGCAAGGCGGCTGGCGCCGCGTTGCTGCTGCGGGCGGCCGGCGGGCGCGACGGCGTCAGGCGCCTGATCGGGCGCTGAAGCCCGGCGACGCCGGCTCCGGCGTCGCTGGCTCGGCGTCGCTCTTGCCCTCGGCTGTCCAGCCGTACGGGTCGCCCTAGGCCAGATCCGTCTCGTCGCGGATGGAGGGGGCGCCCTTGTGGTCCTGCCGGCGACCCAGTCGGCTCTCCAGCACGCTGCGCAGCTTGCGCAATGCCCCGCGGCAGGCCTCTTCCACGTTCGGCCCCTTGTTGGTCACGCTGACCGGATCGATCCCGGCCGCCCGCGCCTCGATCGCGCAGCGCTTGTCCATCTCTCCCGCCTTGCTGGCGTTCTCGTCGCCAAGATGAACCTCGACACGGGTGAGCTGGCTGGTGAAGTGGGCCAGGATGTCCTTCGTCTCCTTTTCCACCCAGGCGGCCAGCGACGCGCCGCCGCGAAGGTTGTCGTCCGTGTTCACGTTGATCTGCATGAATCCTCTCCTTCTTCCATGCACGATCATACGGGGCCGTGAAAGACCTTGCTTGATCTGCCTCAGATGCTGCGGCGGTTCCCCGCCGCCTGCTCCATGCGGGTACCGCGTCGCCGTTCCTGCTCGCCGGTCCGTCCTGGCGCCGGCCTGTCTGGTCTGGCTACCATTCCAGTTCGCGACAAGGAGTTCGTATGAGTTGGAGTAGGTCGACCATTGGATTGTTCTCACTCTCGCTGACTTTCATGGTGCTTGCCGGCTTCATGCTCCTCATGTACATGGGGACCGAAGCGGATGCGCCCGGGCACGACTTCGCCCGGTACGCGCTGCCGACTTGCGTGCTGGGCTTCTTCGCCAGCGGGGCTGCGGCCTGGGTGAACCATCGGAGACAGAAGGGCTGATTCAGTCGTCCGGCGTCGTGAAGGCCTCGGGCGAGTCCGACTGGCGAACCGCCCAGTGCGACCAACTGCTTCCTGGGTTGTCCTGCTGGACGATAGAGCGCAACTCCCGATTCAGGCGCTATCACTTGGTTACTTCAACGTGTAGCCGCTCTTGTACTCCGTGGGGCGAGGCTGCTCGGCCATATGCTCGCTCAAGGCGGCCCAAACTGCCTGGAGCGCTGGTTGGGCCTTCGTGGCGGCATCCTCACTGTCCCAAACACCAATGACGACGGCATTGCCGGATTCGTCCACTGCGCCAAAGCATCGCTGCATTCCAGAGATGCCGGACAACGGCTTGCGGGATGAATCACACAGTTCCTCGAACCTGCCGAGCGACTCTGGTTTTACTCGGAAGCTGATCACTCTGAGAAACATGGCGGTTCTCCTGAGGGCGTAGCTCAAAGGCCGGTTGGCCTGGTTCGTGCGGCATCTTGCTCGCCGCCGCCACGCCCGTGCCGGCACGACTGCTGCAGAAGCTTCCTTGCGCTGGCGGGATTCGGACATCGGGCGGGATAGCGAGCCAGATTATGGTTCCGGCGGCTGTCGGAGCCTAGGCCCGTGCATGTGAACGATCGTGTCGACCAAAGGCGAGGCGGATGAGCGACGTCAGCCCGGCTGGAACAAGGTGAAGAAGCGCGCAGAGGGCCTTTCGCGCGCTGTCCGTAGTCGCGCGTCCTGTAGGGTTCTGCTCTTCGGAGGAAGCGCGACATCCAGTAGCCAGCCTAGTCGTGATTCCGCAAACAGAGACCTGGCCCGCCGGCCCTCAAGCTGCCTCGGCGCCGACCGCGGCCTGATCGTCCAACGTGCCATCTGTACCGCCGAGCCGGCACAGCTTACCCTCACGCGGCTGTTTTATCGAAAATCAGGAAGGGCGCGTGGGAAAGCTCCCCTGGGGTTGTCCGCGCTTTCCGGCCTTGATGGCATCGAAAAACTACAATACTATCGAAAAACGAACTACCAGATCGGAGACCGCCATGAAGCGACACAGTGCCCCCCCTGCCGTGAGCCAACCACGCCGCCGCCTTGTACTGGCAGCGTGCGGGGGAGTCGCCCTCGCTCCTCTCTCGGCCTATGCGGCATACCCTCAACAACCCCTCAAGCTCTTCGTTGGATTTCCTCCGGGGGGCGGCGCCGATCTCTACGGGCGAGTGCTCGCCAACTCCCTTGGCAAATCCTTGGGGCAGTCGGTGGTCGTCGAGAACCGTGCAGGCGCGGGTGGCAGCATTGCCGGGGGCATCGTGGCCAACGCGAAGCCAGACGGCTATACCTTGCTGCTGGCCATGAGCGGCAACTTTTCGGCTGCCCCTGCTGTAAGAGACGACTTGCCATACAAGGTTCCGGACGACTTCGCTCCGATTGCGAAGTTGGTGGACTCTCCATATGGGCTAGTGGTTTCAGGGGACTCACCGTACACGTCAATCGAGGATTTCCTGCAGAGGGCCAAGAAGGGAAAGCTGTCCTTCGCTTCTCCTGGTGTGAACGGGGCGTCACATCTTGTGATGGAGATGGTCAAGCAGAAGGCCGGGGTCGAGATACTCCACGTTCCCTATAAGGGTGCCGCGCCGGCCCTGAACGATCTGTTTGCCGGATTGGTCGACAGTTTCGTCAACCCGTACACAGGGCTGATGCCACAAATCAAGAGCGGAAAGTTGCGGCTACTGGCGACCACCAGTGCGGCCCGCAATCCAGCGCTGCCTGACGTACCGACCTTCAAGGAGGCGGGTGTTGATATCGATATGACTCTTTGGTACGGCTTGGTTGCTCCTGCCGGTACACCTAACGAAGTCATCTCGAAGCTGACCGATGCAACCAGGGAAGCACTGGCTGATCCGGAAGTGCTGCGCGTGTACACCGCCGATGGCGCGCAATCAGCGCCTATCTTCGGCGCCGACTTTCGCTCGCTCATCGTGGCCGACATCGAGAAGTTCAGAGTTGCCGTCAGCCAGGGAGGGAAAGGCTGAGGATGGAGCCCAGCGTTTTCCGACGAAGACAGAATGTCTAAGGGTCACATGAACATTCACTTGCGACGCGGTGTCTTCCAGCGGTTTGATCCCGTTGCAAACCCTATCCCTTTGGTCGTCGATGTATCACGGAGTGGACGCGAGTACCCGGAGGAGTTCCGCTCCATGATCCCGTTCACCACCTTGCACGACAACGTGTCGATGTACGTCGACGAGTTATGGAGCTCTACCCCTCGGTTAGGCGGAACGCTGCTGTACGCATGCTTTCCAAGCTTCTGGATCGACGTGAATCGACATGAATTGGACATTGATTCGGATCTTATCGAGGGGGAGTGGCCGGTACCGCTCCAACCTACCCGATCCAAGACCGGGCTAGGACTGCTCAAGGCGAAATCGCGCCATGGCGAACCAGTGCATGAGCGAAAGCTCAGCGTCGCCGAGGTCATGGAGCGGATGAACGGCTACTACCACCCGTATCACAACGAACTTCGGTCGATTCTGGATCGACAACTGTCCCGGTCCGGGACGGTGTATCACCTCAGTTGCCATTGCATGTCGGCCTTTGGGGCGTCGACCCATCCCGATGCCGGTAGGCCCCGCGCGGATTTCTGCCTGAGCAATCGGAACGGGGAAACATGCTCTTGGGATCTTATGGAGTTCGTCGCAAGCGTCATCAGGAACGCCGGGTTCTCGTGTACGTTCAACGACCCGTACGTTGGCGGGGAGATCATTCGAAGATGCGGCGATCCAGTCAACGGCGTCGAGAGTCTTCAGGTCGAGATCAACAAGAGTCGGTTCATGGACGTCAGTACGTTCAAGAAGAACGAAGGTTTTGAGGCGATCCAGGCAACGGCCACTCGAATAGTCGAAGCGTTGGCGGAGCGCCTTTCTTCCCAGGTGAGTCCCGGCGATGTCAGCACCAGCTCGGCCGGGCCGACGTGACTGCTGTGAGCGGTGAGCAGGACGACATGAACCCTTGTAGCTCCAGCGCAAGTAGGGCGATCGGTCGATTCGTCCAGGAATTCGAGGGATCCGAGCTAGGTGCCGACGCACTGCATGCCGCCAGACGAGCGTTCCTCGACACCTTTGGAGGAGCGATCGCCGGCAGTCGTGAGCCCGCGAGCTTGTTGATCGAGCGCTACTGTCGCAGTGTCAGTCCGGACAATGGGACAGCAACCGTCTGGTCGAGGGGAGGCAAGCTGTCGACTGAGGCAGCTGCACTCGTCAACGGTGCCATGGCGCACGTCCTGGATTACGATGATGTCCTCTCACCGATGCGGGGTCACCCGAGTGTGGTGATGTTCCCGGCGTTGGTGGCTCTAGCGGAGGCGGAGGAGAAGCGCTGGGCCGATGTTTTCGTTGCGTTTGCCGTCGGACTCGAGGTGCTGGCGCGTTTGGGGCGTGCGGTGGCGGTGGACCACGTTGCCAAGGGATGGCATTCCACGAATACGCTCGGAGTTTTCGGAGCCGTCGCCGCCTGCTGCAAGCTGCTCGGGTTGACGTCGGATCAGACAGTTTCTGCGCTGGGACTCGCGCTTGCGCAAGCGGCGGGGACGCGCACCAACTTTGGGTCGATGGCCAAGTGCTTTCAGGCCGGGCAAGCAGCGTTCAGCGCCGTAAGAGCGACTCGCTTGGCGCAGATGGGGTTCACCGCGGGTGCGGACCCGCTTGGCGACCCTCATGGCGGGTTCTCCAGCCTGTACTGTAGTGGTGAATCGCTCGTGGAGGCTCTCGAAGGACTGGGAGTGCAGCCGCTCGAGATTGTTACGGGTGGAGTGGACGTCAAGAAGTATCCAAACTGCTATGCCACTCACCGCGCCATTGACGGTGTGCTGGATGTAAGGGACAAGTTCGGGTTGACTCTCTGCGAGGTGGATCGCATTGAAGTCAGGGCCAGCCGGAACGCCTTCGTTCCGCTGGTTCATGACCGACCTGTTACAGCCCTAGAGGGCAAGTTCAGTCTTCAGTACGCGTTGGCGGCTGCGCTGCAGGATGGCAGGGTCGGTCTGTCTACTTTCACTGATTCAATGGTGCTCCGGGAGGAGATCCAGGCTGCCTTGCCAAAGATCGTGGTTGTTGGCTACGCCGATCCCCCGCTCCCGCGCTGGGTCGAGTTCAATGTAGTGTTGAGGAGCGGAAGGGTGATCTCTCACAGGGTTGAGGCGCTGAGAGGCAGCGCTGCTGCGCCCTTGACGGATGCTGAGCTGATCGCGAAGTTCGTCGATTGCTGTGATTATTCCGGCGCGGGTCCAGTCGGCAGTTCTATCGCGCAAACTCTCCTTGAGGTGGATAGCGAGCAGGTCGGAAGTTCGTTGCCTCAGATAGCTCGAGTGCTTGGCGGGGAGGATGTTGGTGGATAGCTGTCTGTACACCGGGAGGCGGCCTCCTCGAGCGGTCCTGGAACCTCCGGAGTTGGGGCGCGCCACTGCCTTTCTTCCCTAGCGTACCATTCCAGCCATGACTATGGAGGGGGACGAAGGCCAAGCGTTGGTCGAGACCCGTGCTATCGATGCGGGGGATACGCTTGCCGCGCAGGTCTACGATCGACTGCGAGACGACATCATTCTGGCATTGCTGCGGCCCGGCCAGAAGCTGACCATGGACCTCCTCAAGGAGCGGTACGGCGTGGGCATGACCCCACTCCGGGAGGCGCTGCATCGCCTTTCTTCCTCTATGCTCGTCACGATCGAGAATCGCCGCGGCTTCCGGGTCGCGTCGATTTCACCGGCGCACCTGATAGAGGTCATCAGTGCTCGGGAAGAGGTGGAGGTGATTTTGCTTCGGGCTGCATTCAAGAATGCGGATGTCGCGTGGGAGGCGCGTATCGTTGCAGCTTTCCATGCCTTGATGCGTGCCAGCGGATCGCGTCCGAACCATGGGCCCTACAGTGCGCAATGGGAGGCTGCGCATCGTGGATTCCACGCTGCGCTTCTTTCATCGGCGAGGCAGCCAATGCTTGAAGAGTTCCACCGCTCAGTCTGGGATCATTGCGCCCGATACCGGAATCTTGCCTACCCTGGCCGAACCAGTGTCCGGTCCGCCTTCGGGGGGCACAAGCAACTCATGGAAGCGGCCATCGCACGAGATGTCGAACTCGCCTGCGTGCTTTTGCGGCGTCACGTCAACTTGGCGACTGCGCACATCAGGGATTCTCTGTTTTCGGATGGGCAGCGTGCTTCGGCCGCTTGAGTTCGGGCGTGGGGCAGCGGCATCGACGCGCTGCCGGAAAGCCTGATCAGTCTGCACTGGAGGCAGGACGCTTCTAGAGATGCCCGGAGGCGGGCGAGCAAGAGGCGGTGAAGGAATCGGGTTTACCGGTCGAACAGGTCGTCTACGCGTCGCGGCTGGCGCAGGGCTGTACGACGGTGATCGATGGATCGAGGTGGCCGGCGGACGGGTATCTCGGAGGCGGTCTTCTATCCCTGCACTTGAGTCCGGCCGAACGATGCCGAAGTGCCTGAAGAGCCGCATGAACCGGGATTCTTCTGGTGGGCGGTGCAGGGTTCGAACCTGCGACCCCTGCCGTGTGAAGGCGGAGAATAGGGGTTCGCAGGGGTTCGCGGACGTGCTTTCTCCCTAGGAGAACACCCTTCCGGGTTCGCCAAAGTTCGCGTATGATTCCGACAGTTGTCCGACAGTTGGCCGGAGGCAGACTGGATGGAATCAGCAAAGGCCCGCAGGAAGCGAAAGATTTGGCCGATCACTACGGTGAAGGCGAGGGCGGAGGCGCCGGCCCGCCATGCTCCGCATCGCCATCGGATTCGCAAAGGGTGCTATCTAGCCTTCCAGAAGACCAGTCCGACCGCGCCGGGCACCTGGAAGGCCATCTACATTCCGCAAGACGGGAAGGAGGTTACACACAGCCTTGGCGGATTCAGCGATCGCCCCCCCTCGGATCACTTCGACGCCGCGCGGGCGGCCGCAGAGGAGTGGTTTCGGCACATGGATAAAGGAGGCACCAGCAAGCCTCAGACGGTCCGTGGCGCATGCGAAGCGTATGTGGAGCAGCTCCGAGAGAAGAAAGGCGAGAAGCCCGCCAAGGACGCGGAAGGGCGGTTTAAGCGGTGGGTCTACTCCAGCCGCAAGCTGGCCGACACGGAATTGATGCGACTAACCCCCAAGGCGATAGACGCATGGGTGTCGAGCCTTAGGAAGGCCCCTGTGATCCCCCAGGACAGGACACAAAAGGGCACAAGGCCCCGCACCGACTCGTCCATCAACCGTGACATGACAGCCTTTCGCGCCGCTCTCAATCTCGCTCTGGAGAACGGCGAGGCAACCGACGATGCGGCCTGGCGGGGCAAGCTCCGGTCGATCCAGAATGCAGACGGCAGGCGGGATGTGTACCTGACTCCGGCAGAGCGTCGGAGGCTCATCGGTAAGGCGGCTCCGGATGTCTCGCTGTTCCTCAAGGCCATGTCGCTCCTGCCGCTCCGGCCTGGGGCTGTGGCGGGCCTCCGGGCGAAGGACTATAACAAGCGATTCAGCGCGCTGGTGATCGGCAAGGACAAGGTGGGTAGGGAGCGGACGGTCGTCCTGCCTCCGGCGACCGCAGCCTTCTTTGCCGCGCAGACGAAGGACAAGCTTCCGACCGCGTCGATCTTCACCCGGGCGGACGGAAAGTCCTGGGACAAGGACGCGTGGAAAGGGCCAGTTAAGGATGCCGTGATCGCCGCTAAGCTGCCGGCCGACATTACGGCCTATGCCCTACGGCATAGCGTCATCACTGATCTGGTCGTGAAGCATGGGGTACCGACGCTCACGGTCGCGCAGCTGAGCGGAACGAGCGTTGCGATGATCGAAAAGCACTATGGTCGACTGCTGCAGGACCAAGCACAGGAGGGGTTGGCACTCCTGGCTCTCTAAGGAGCTTTGTCGCCCTCTGAGCAATTCGTCATAATGGGCCAATGGCGATTGAGCCGAACCAGCCCGCTTCTGGCGTGAAGGAGCATCAGCGCGGTCCGAGGCGCGGGATCAGACTTGGGCTGTTGCTTGTTTTGCTATGGCTAGGGGCAATCTTCGCCCTGGCGGTATACAAGTATTCCATGCCGAGTACGACTAGTGCAGAAGGGGAGGTTCGCAGACTGAATTGGTCTGACATTGCGCCGAAACGGGAGCCTGATCGCTGGCAAGAGTTGTGGAACCATATCCCCCCGTCAATCTGCAACTTCTTGTCGAAGCTCGGCAATCAATCTTCTTGTCCCGCGCGCCACGATGGCTCGCAGTAGAGCTGGCGCGATCAACGGCGCAAAGGCCGATCGGGACCGAAAGGGTATGGGAGTGGCGGGATGAGGTCTGGTTCGATCCGATCAGCTCCTGCCCATGCCGGCTGGTCAGGCGACCTGGGCGTTTCCTTCGAGTTCACGTTCGAACAGCGCGCGGAGTTGGTGCGGCGCGGAATACCTGCCGATCGAGTTGACGAGCTTGCCGACCGCTGCCTAACCGCCCTGCGCGTCATGAAGGCTGGCGCCGATGACCGCGTCGGAAGGGACTCAAAGGACGCGCTGGCTGGCATCCGTCAGCGGGCCGAAGAATTGGCGGACTTGCTCCGAAGGACGGCGGACGATCCGCACGTTGACTCTGCAACCCGGTTCATGCCAGAAAGCCTACCGCTGCATCTGCAACTTCTCGCTATGCGGTGTGAGGCAGAGATGGATGACGTCGTTCAGCGGCGCGCCCTTGGACCGCTCCTGCTCGCCGCGACAGTGGCTGACATGTGCGAGGCAATAGGCATCAAGGTCTCAAAGGCGGATGCCTCTAGGTTCCGGCGCATCCTGTTGGTCTGCTTTGATGCTGCAGGGTTGGACGACCCCGACCGGCCTATCAAGAACCTACTAGCTCACCTCAAGGGCTCGTAGGGGGCGCGAGCCCCACTGTTTTTCCTCTCTGCTGCCCCTCTTTCTTCTAAGGACGCAGAACAGATACTCGCTTACATGAGAAGACAGGCGCATCCGCATCTGTTCATGTGAGTGAGGAAAGGGAATGAACGGTGAGCACAAGGCAGGGGGCGGTGACAGTTCCTCTTTGCTTTATGACGTCGAAACTGTAGGTCGTCTGCTCGGAAATCTCGGGCGTACCTCGATCTACAAACTCTTCAAAGAAGGCAAGCTGCAGCCGGTCAAGGTTTTCGACCGGACGATGGTTACCGACGAGGAGCTTCGCCGGTTCGTTGCAGGCCTCGCCCAGGAGGCGGCGTAATGACGCCCTTCCTCGACGAGGTGGCCGAGCACCTAGACGGCGAGCGCCGCGCACACCAAGCCGACACGTTGAAGTACGGTGACCCGGACGCCGTCGCCCGGGCGATCACCAACCTGTTGGCCGAGGACGGGTACTTGGTCCCGCCGACGCCCAGGCTGCTGGGATTCGGCCGGGTAATTCGCAAGTTGCTGGAGGCTCGCGATGCACGGGCCTAGAGGGGGCGGCGCCGGTGTGGTGGCACACAACCGGGCCGCAGGGGAAGTAGATCAGCAGGATGACATTCTACCGCAACGGCCGGTGATGCGATGCGTGGGCTGCGGTGCGCCGACCGACCGATTGCAGGGCGTCTGCCGCAAGTGCCTGGTCTGGCACCTACGGCTCGACGCGATCGCCCGCAGTCAGGAATTGGCCAATGCGTGCGGTGGCGCAGCGGTTCTGCCGGTCGTGCTCGACCTGGCGGGGGTGACGCGGTGAGCGTGGAGAACATCCTGGCCAAACTCGAAGGCGTCAAGCGCACGGCCAATGATCGCTGGATGGCGCGATGCCCGGCACACGAAGACAAGCGGCCGTCGCTGGCCATACGCGAACTGCCCGACGGTCGAATCCTGCTGCACGACTTCGGAGGCTGTCCGACCGTCGACGTCATGCTGGCGATCGGGATGCCGATGTGGACGCTGTTCCCGGACGCCGCCGCGTTTCACGCTCCGCAGGAGGGCCGGCCGTTTCCCGCCATGGACGTCCTGCGCGCCTGCGCTACGGAAGCCCTTGTAGCGGCCACCAGCGCGTCGAACCTGGCCAAGGGCATCGCCTTATCGGACGACAACCGTGCGCGCCTCTGGCAGGCTGCTACGCGCCTTCAAAACGCTTTCGAGGTGGCCAGTGGACAGGGCTGATGAAGCGGCGCTGCTCCGAGGGCAGGAAGCATTGGACGGCATGACTGCGCGGTTCAAGTTCCTGAAGGTCGGAGACCTAGGTGGTCAGTCTCCAGTCTGGCGCGTCCTGCGCGTGATCCCCGGTCGCGGATTCATCGTCCTATGGGGGCCGCCAGGTTCCGGCAAGACGTTCGCGGCCATCGACCTGGTGGCGGCCATCTGCCGGGGGATTCCATGGGCCGGGCGCCGGACGAAACCCGGGACCGTCGTCTACATCGCGGCGGAGGGCCAGCTCGGCAACCGGCTGAGCGCCTACCTTGAGCATCACGGACTGGAGGACTTGCCAACCCTCCGCGTACTGCCTTTGGCCGTCAACCTGCTCGACCCTGGGGCGGACCTACAGCCGCTCCTCGCATCCTTGTCGGTCCTGGCGCTGGAGACCGGCGGCATCGCCATGGTGGTGGTCGATACGTTGAACCGCGTCATGCCTGGTGGCGACGAGAACTCCTCCCAGGATATGGGCATCGTGATCGCTGCCGCCAAGGCCATCGAGGACGAGTTCGCCTGCGCTGTCATGTTCGTCCACCACTGCGGCAAGGATGAGACCAGGGGCAGCCGTGGGCATTCGTCCCTCAAGGGCGCAACCGACGCCGAGATCAGCGTCAAGCGCGACGGCGACATCAGGACGATCACTGCCGAGAAGGTGCGCGATGGCGAGGACGGCGAGGTGCTAATGACCTTCCGCCTTCAGCCCGTGGATCTGGGTCCGATGAGCGACTTCGACCCGGATGCGGAACCGGACGAGCGCTGCACCTCCTGCGTGGTGGTTCCGACAGATGCCGTCGCGGCGGCCTTAGGCGCGAGGCTGTCCGACTCCGACCAGATCGCCCTGCGGGCCATCCAAGACCTTTGCGCTGATACAACCGACCGGACTGCTGCGTCATCCCTCCACCCGGCCGGATTGCCGATGGTGTCCGTGGGCTCCTGGCGAGAGCGGTTCCGCCAACTAAGGGGCGTGGACAAGCACGACACCAAGGAGATGGGCAACAGCAAGAAGGCGTTTCAACGCGGTGTCGACAAGCTGGTCAAGCTGCGCCGGCTTGGCGTCTACGGAGACAAAGCGTGGCTCTACTAACCGTCGGGACAGGACAGCAGGACACGGGACACCCCTATAGGGTGGTGTCCCGTCCCGTCCCCCTACTGCCTGCCATGTCCGTGTGGGACATGTCCCCCGGATGTCCCGTCGCGTCCCGATGTCCCCCAAGGGGCCATCTAGCCTCTGGGTCGTTTGTGCCGGAGACCGGCCACTGCTCTCCGTCCCCACAACCACAGATCAGGCCCCAGGGGCTATCGCATCTCCAGGCCAATAGGGCGGAGACCACCCGCCGGCTTCGCTTCCATCGCACTTCGTAGAAACCGACCATGAAACGACCCATTGAACCTAACCGTTGTGTGCGCGGGCCTGCGCGCCCGCGCGAGACGGCCATCCCGAGCCTTCTGGCGACGCTGATCAACAAGACGGCCCACCGGTACGGCCAGGACGCCTACACCGCCCACAGAGCCGTCCTGAGGGCTTTGGCGGCCCGTCTGCTGGCCGACGGCATGTCGGTTGAGGGCGTTGCCCGCGAGATTGCTAAACCGCGCCAGCCGGCTGCTGGCAACCCGACTGGAGCTTCCCAATGACTACACAAACCCCCACCGCTGCCCAGACCGAAGCCGAGCTGGTCGATTCGATCGTCGCCGCCGCCAAGGGGCTGCTGTTGATCCAGCCGCTTGTACAAGCCCACCACCGCCAAGACGTCGTCCGGGTCATGGATGCCACGCCTGATTACAAGATCGTTCTCGACTGGAACGTTCTAACCAGCAGCGGGAAGTTGATGGCGATAGCCATCGGTGGAGATGGCGAGGTGACGCATGTCCTGCGCGAGATCGGCATTACGCCCCCGGCGAAACGTGTTGAACATTGACTGCAGAAATGCGACAATGTGGGTGTCGCGTCGTCGGGATGACGACGCGCACCTTCCTCTGTCGGGCGGGATGCACGACCGAAAAGGCAAAGATCCAGCAACGCGCTGGAATGACCTCGGTCGCCTTTAGGTTTCCCGCATGAACGACATCCTTCGCTTCTCTGCGCCTGCCGGCTTTGAAACCCGCGCGCTCGACGACTCAGGTTTCTTGGCCGGCTATGCCTCGACCTTCGGCGGCGAACCCGACTCCTACGGGGACTTGATTGCCCCGGGTGCGTTCATCAAGAGCCTGGGAGACCACGGCAAACGCGGCACTATGCCGGCGATGCTGTGGTCGCACGAAGCCAGCGAGCCGGTTGGCCGGTGGACCCAAATGTCGGAAGACAGCAGGGGCCTCCTCGCTACAGGTAAGCTGAACCTAAAGACCACCCGCGGCCGAGAGGCGTACGAGCACTTGCGCGCCGGCGACGTCACCGGTCTGTCGATTGGCTTTCGGGTCGATCGGGACGGCGCGTCCTACGAAGGCAGAACCCGGGTGCTGAAGTCGGTGGCCTTGCACGAGGTTTCCCTTGTTGCTCTGCCGGCGAACCAGAACGCCCGAGTCGTTTCCGTCAAGTCGCTTGGGGGGAAGCCGACGACCCTGCGCGAGTTGGAGACGGCACTGCGCGAGCTGGGCTTTACTAAGTCGGAGGCCAAGGCGATCGCTGCCCACGGCTTCCAAACTGATATCCCTGACGACGAGCTGCTCGCGGTGCAAGGAGCACTTAAGAGCCTCGCCTCCTCTCTCGACATTAAGGTTTGAAAGGTTATGGAACTGAAAGACATTGCCGTATCCATCGGCGAAATTAAACAGACCGTCGACAAGCGCTTCGGCGAACTCGACGCCTACAAGGTGGAGGTTCAGGCGCAACTGACGGACCTCGCCAAGCGCACTCGCCCATGGGGAGGCCACGGCAGCGACTCCAGATCAACGGAGCGCAAGGCTGTCGACAGCGCCCTGCGCAAGATGCTGCGCGACGACGACTCGGAACTCAAGCAGATGCAGGTCGGTGTCGATCCGCTGGGCGGCTACAGCGTCCTGCCGCACTTTTCGGAGGAGGTCCACCGCGTCATGCTGGAAATCTCCCCGATGGCGCGGCTTGCGCGAACGGTTGAGATCTCGTCCGGCGTCTTCGAGGAGTTGGTGGACATCAACCAGCCTGAGGCGCAATGGGTCGGGGAAACGCAGGCGCGTCCGACAACTGACACGCCGAACCTTGGCCTTACCCGCATCGAAGCCCGGGAACTGTATGCAATGCCTGAGGCAACGCAGACGCTGATCGATGACTCGAAGATCGACATCATTCAATGGCTGTCGTCAAAGGTCGCGGAGCAGTTTGCCGCCAAGGAAGACGCCGCGTTCTTCACCGGCGGCGGGATCACGACCCCGCGAGGTCTGTTGACCTATGACTTGTCGACGGCCGGGGACAGTACCCGACCGTGGGGCACTTTCCAGGTCGTAAAGACGGGGGTCAACGGAGGTTTCGCGGCCAGCGATCCTGCCGATCACCTGATCGAACTGGTTTCCAAGCTCAAGGCGCAGTACAGGGTTGGGGCGACTTTCCTAATGAACAGGAATGTCGAATCGATTATCCGCAAGTGGAAGTCGAGCACCAGTGGCGAATACTTGCTGACGCAGTCTTTGGTGGAAGGCCAGCCGAACCGGTTGCTCGGCTACCCGGTCGAGGTTTGCGAGTCGATGCCCGACCCCGCCACCGGCGCTCTGCCGATCGCCTTCGGGAATGTTCGCCGCGCTTACACGATTGTCCGTCGCCTTGGGCAGCGCATGCTGGTCGATCCGTTCACTAACAAGCCCTTCGTTCGCCTTTACGTGCATCAGCGCGTAGGCGGAGGTGCGGTCGGATTCGACGCGGTGAAGTTCATCCAGACGTCGGCTTGATCGGATTCTCTCGCCCTTCCGGGGCGCGCTTGGCCGGCAATGCCGGACGGAGTCTTACTCGGGCAGTCACTCCGATTTCGTCAGCAACCCCGAGAGCCTGTGGCGCCAACGGTCCTCCATATGGCGCGCGACGGGCGCTCCCACTAACATCGACCACTCAGTGCCAGCCTCTCTTTGACGTCAAAGCGCGCTTCGACCGACGACTCGCAGAATCGGCGACGTTCCGAACGAGACTTTGGTTAGCAACTCTGCGGAGGGTAATCCCTGAGCGTATGATTCCTGATACATTCGGAGTATGGAAGGCTCAACTGAGATGACGAGCGGCCTGACGTTCGATGCCCCCCCTCTAAGCGAAGTTGTCATCGGTCGACGCTTCCTACGTCGGCCAGACTTCTTGCTGCCATACTTCGGCGCGTACTGGGAGACGATCCGCGCGAAGTTCCCTAGGGTTTCGCATGCCGCCCCCCTTATCGATGCTGCGACCCAGGATGGCGACGTTCTATTGCTGCCACGTGTATGGTTTCATTCGTCCGACGAGACGAGACTCATTCAATTGCAACAGGACAGGTTTCACTACAACTGGAAGCAGACGCGAGACAATAACGAGTACGTGCGGTTCCCCCGAATCCAGGGTGAGTTTCTGGAACACTGGGAGAACTTGGAACGTCTCGTGGAAGAACTGACCAAGGAGCCGATCCAACCTTCGGTTGCTGAGCTGACATACGTGAACATCATTGAGGTGGAAGGCGCGAAAAGTTCGGTTGACGTCGCGAAGACGACACTTCGTGATTTTTTATGGTCTTCGGAGTCACGGTTTCTCGCAGATCCCGGTGTCTTCGCTTCGAACCTTTCTTTTCGCATACCAGATGGTAGCGACGTGCTGAATGTCACGGCGGCATCCGCCAACCGAAAGAAGGATCAGGCACCTTTGCTCCGGTTCGAACTGACAGTGACAGGAAAGTGCACGGACGCATCATTCGCTGAATGGTCAGATCGCGCGCACGATTTCCTTGTTGAGGCGTTTAGAGACCTCACCACTTCGACGATGCATATCCATTGGAAGCTGCGAGAGACCTAGGTAATGGATAGCGCTCAGAGGCTCATGCGAGCTGCCTTTCAATCCGCTCAAGTCTTTGCGTCCGAAGACTTCCTTGAATCTGAGTTAGAAGACGCTTCCGACTCCAGCGCGGCAATTGACGATCAGATCTCGCGGGCCACGAGTCAATCAGCGGCACGCTTGAGCGCTGTGCTTGCCCGCTCCTCAACGACTTACGAAACGGCCACCAAAGCGATCGCCGCAGCAACCGCTCTGTTGGATGAAGGCGTTGACCTTCAGGTGAACCACTTCCTTTCCTGGCGGGCGCTCCGGCCGACATGGGGGGCCGTTGCACTGGCTGGAGTCAGTCGTCCGATGGGATCTACGGCAGCGACAACGGCCGACGAAGTGACGTTCCACCGACGCATGCAGGACGTTACGCGCCGACTCGTTGCCTTGGAGGCCGCTTACTTCGAAGACTACGGCGACGAACTTCGGGCCGAGTCCAGGTCTGGGCTTATGGAGTTCCTGCAACTGAATCCGAGGTATGCCATACCAAGGATTGGCGCTGAATCGAGAGGCGTTGTAGTTGCTACGTGGAAGCGAGACGAAGATTACCTTTCACTCCGCTTCGTTGGTCGGGATCGTTTCGACTTCGCATTCAGCTTCCGTGCCGAGGGCGGTCGCATTATCCACAGTTGGGGTAAGAGCACGTTGTCGACCTTTCGCTCTGAGCACCCGGAGTGGAAGCGAGTTCTTACAGCTTGAGCTGTGGTACTTCCGGACGAAGATCTAGTCGCGCGTACGTGCAAGCATTCTTCGCGTGACCCGGAAACGGGGGAGCCAACGGTTACTTCGTTTGAGTTCCGTAGTGACGATGCGAATGGCCGCTGGATCGACGCCTACCTCTCAGTTAATTGGTTGGAGTGCCTGCTGCCTGGGCCTGACTTGACATCAAAGGTGGCCGCTCTGGAGAAATATCTCAAGGACGAGCCACCGCCAGAGAGGATGAAGCTCTCGGCCAAGGCGGTTGTCGCGGTACTGCCGGTAGGCGCAATTCACCAAGCGCTGTTAGAACCGTCAGGTACTGAGCTCGAGTGTAAGCACGAGCCTCATACAGCGGGCGATATGTCAGATCCTCATTCCGGCATCTATCCGACACCTGGCGTGGAAGAGTGGCCTATTGGGGAAGACGGCCCTGTTCACCTCGCCGTCCAGCAGTATCTCTTGCGGACAGTGATATGGTGGGGCAGAAGCTAGCTTGGCGTAGCCACTTAGGTTGAACGTACCTCGACCATGGCGAGCCAGTCCTCTGCTCGCAGTGTCCGTAAAGATTACGGACTTCGATCCCTACGAGCAGAGCCTACTGAGAGCGGCCTGGGCCGCCAAGGTCCCGCTGGTGCTGGTCGGCTTCAGGCAGGACGAGCATTGGCCGGCCTTCGTCATCGCGCTTGGTCCCACGCAGACGGCCTAGTTACCGCAGCCGCAAGTCCCGACGGCTTCGCGCATCTATACGTTGAAGCGCATTCGTGGAATCGACAAGCCGAGTGACCTGGCGGGGTGATACGTGGTCGTGACGCTTTAGGGAACCGGCAACTGCACAAGCAGCAACCGCTTGGGTTGCGTACTGACTGGTCAGAGCGCTTTCGAATGGCGCTTGGTGTGGTTCTTTTCGCACTCGTTGAGGTTCTTGAACTCGTAACGAAGCTTTAGATAACCCTTGTTGGGCGGTTCAGTGTAGACACCAAGAGCGACGACGTCGATGTTGTCCGGCAGTCCTGCCGTGGCTTTGTCTGCACTCCAAAACGTCTCCAGATAGTGCTGTTTCGCCTTGAGGTCATAAGTGTTTGTGGGCTTCCCGTACCGTTGCTCCAATTGCTCAGTAATAGCCTTGTACTGACTTCGCAGGTTCGCACCATCGGATTGGTTGTCATAGATTGTCCAGCCTATTGCCGTAACCTTGCATAGGCCCAAGGCTTCATCGATAAAGTACTCGTATCTTCGGAAAGCCAAGTGATCTGTTGGCGCCGTTTCAGAAAAGTACATTGATCCGTTGTGGGACCAAATATCGGGCACGAGGTGCCAGTGCCCTCGGCGCCCAATTTTGGTCTCGATCTGGTCCCTCGTCATGCCCATCTCCAGGCCGAAAGGGCCCGCGTGAGCTGCATTTCCAAGCCCGAAAGCCAAGGTGCTCAGGAGAAGTGACAGTTTCGTCCTCATGCGAAGCCTCGCTTCTATGTCTCGCAGCAGGCTGGGGCCCCCCCGGGGATGGCAAGAAGGAACACGTCTAGGCTACCTTATCGGCGCCGGCCGCTATCCACTATCGTGCCAGCAAGTGACGAATGACAAAACCGACAAATGCCACCTCCGCTGCTACTTTCTGAAGGAGCTTCAAGGCCGTTTGTACCGGAGACCACTGGTGGACGCCGCCGCTTCCACTGTTCCCCCTTCACCGGCTCACCTTACTTGCGTCGACAGGCTAGGCCGAGGCTCTGCGTTGTTAGCAACATGCTTCGTGCTGTCGGAGATTCCTTGCGCTCCGGATTCCGAGCAAGGTCGCGACGCCATGCATCCATGAGGAATGCATAACTCGTGTTGCCGTCTGGACAGTACAAGCCGAGCCCATCGAGTGCATCGATGACTCCGATCAATAGGTGCTTGCACAAGTCAATGTGCGATTTCTCGCGAGGCTCCTGCTGGCACAGCGTGCGTCCGAGATCAGCACTTGATGCCGGTACTGGGAAGGAGACGGCTAACACGATGATGGCCGCTCTCAAGAACCCCGCAAAGCCTGCTAATAGCTTGCACGAAATCATCGATCTTCTTTGACGCAGAAGTTCGGTGGGGCATCCCCCGCTTTCCGACAGTTTTGCGACAGTCGTGGAAGAGGACTTCCGTTGAATCGCCTGAAGAACGGCATGAAATCTGGGTTCTTCTGGTGGGCGGTGCAGGGTTCGAACCTGCGACCCCTGCCGTGTGAAGGCAGTGCTCTACCACTGAGCTAACCGCCCGGTTGCGCGTGGCACAGGCGGCAGTTTATCCGATTTTCAAGGCGGTCCGGCCGCCACGGGCGCTGGGCTAACATTGGCACTTGGGGCGGTAGCCTCCCGGCAACTCCAGGCGGCGCTCCCGATCCGACGCCCGGTGGCCTCCGCTCACCGCCGCCGGGGTGCCCACCCGGAAAAGGAAGCACCAATGTCACGCGAAGCCCGCATCGTCGGCTGGTCCCACATCCCCTTCGGCAAGCTGATCGAGCCGGACACCGAGGCCCTGATGGCCGGTGTCTCGCTGGATGCCCTGCGCCACGCCGGGGTGGAGAGCGAGGCGGTGGACGGCATCTACGTCGGGGTCGTCAACGCCGGCTTCCAGAAGCAGGACTTCCAGGGCGCGCTGGTCGCGCTGGCCGACGAGCGCCTGGCCCACACGCCGGCCACGCGGCTGGAGAACGCCTGTGCCACCGGCTCGGCTGCCCTCTATGCCGCCGCCGACTTCGTGGAGTCCGGCCGGGGCCGGATCGCGCTGGTGGTCGGCGCGGAGAAGATGACCTCGCAGCCCAACCCGGTGATCGCGGATATCCTGCTCTGCGCCAGCTACCGGCGGGAGGAGGGTGACACGCCCAACGGCTTCGCCGGGGTCTTTGCCCGGATCACCCGGGAGTACTTCGACCGGTACGGCGACCGCTCGGAGGACCTGGCCCGCATCGCCGCCAAGAACCACCGCAACGGCGTCGCCAACCCTTACGCGCAGGTCCGCAAGGATCTCGGCTTCGAGTTCTGCAACACGGTCTCGGAGCGCAATCCGTACGTGGCCGAGCCGCTGCGTCGGACAGACTGCTCGCTGGTGTCGGACGGCGCCGCGGCGCTGGTGATCGCGGATGCGGAGACGGCAAGGCGCATGTCTCGATCGATCCGCTTCCGGGCCCGCGCCCATGTCAACGACCTGCTGCCGCTCAGCCGCCGGGACCCGATCGCCTTCGAGGGCGCGCGTCTCGCGTGGGCCGAAGCGCATCGGCAGGCCGGGACGACGATCGACGATCTCGACCTGGTGGAGACGCATGACTGCTTCACGATCGCGGAGCTGATCGAGTACGAGGCGATGGGCCTTGCCGCCCCGGGGGAAGGCTACAAGGTCGTCCGCGAAGGCCTCACGGAGAAGGGCGGCCGGCTGCCGGTCAATGTCTCCGGCGGCCTCAAGGCGAAGGGGCACCCGATCGGCGCCACCGGTGTCTCGATGCACGCGCTCGCCTGCATGCAGCTGATGGGCGAGGCCGGGGACATGCAGGTGCCGAGTGCCAACCTGGCGGGCGTCTTCAACATGGGCGGCGCGGCCGTGGCCAACTACGCGAGCATCCTGGAGCGCAGCACTTGATCGATCCGACGAGCAACGGCGGGCCGCAGCGCGTTCGCACGCGCTTCGCGCCGAGCCCGACCGGCTTCCTGCACATCGGCGGCGTCCGCACCGCGCTCTATGCCTGGGCCTACGCCCGCCACCACGGCGGCGACTTCATCCTGCGCATCGAGGACACGGACGTGGAGCGCTCCACGCCGGAGGCGGTGGCCGCGATCCTGGAGGGCATGAACTGGCTCGGCCTCACGCCAGACGAGGGCCCGTTCTACCAGATGCAGCGGATGGATCGCTATCGCGAGGTGGTGGCGCGCATGCTGGCCGAAGGCCATGCCTACCACTGCTACACGACGCCCCAGGAGCTGGACGCGCTGCGTGAAGCCCAGCGCGCCCGCGGCGAGAAGCCGCGCTACGACGGCCGCTGGCGACCGGAGAACGCGAAAGGCAGGGAGCCCCCGCCGGGCGTGAAGCCGGTGGTGCGCTTCCGCAATCCGGACGACGGCGTGGTCGTCTGGGACGACATGGTGAAGGGCCCGATCGCGATCGCCAACGCCGAGCTGGACGATCTCATCATCGCCCGCTCGGACGGCACGCCCACCTACAACTTCTGCGTGGTGGTGGACGACCTCGAGATGCGGATCACGCACGTGATCCGCGGGGACGATCACGTCAACAACACCCCGCGCCAGATCAACCTGATGCGGGCGCTGGGCGCCGAGCCTCCCATCTACGGTCATCTCCCGATGATCCACGGCCCGGACGGCCAGAAGCTCTCCAAGCGCCACGGCGCGGTCTCGGTGCTCGAATACGAAGAGGCCGGCTACCTGCCGGAGGCGCTCATCAATTACCTCGCGCGCCTTGGCTGGAGCCACGGCGACGACGAGATCTTCAGCCGGGAGCAGCTCGTCTCCTGGTTTGACGGCACGCACCTCTCGCAGTCGCCAGCGCAGCTCGATTTCGACAAGCTGCGCTGGGTGAACCAGCAATACCTGCGCGCCACGGACGACGCGGCGCTGGCCCAGGCAGTGCTGCCCCGGCTGGAACGACTGCTCGCGGGGCAGGGCGTGGCGGCGCCGCCAGACGCCGCCGAGCGGCTGCCGGCCATCTGCCGCCTCTGGAAGGACCGCGCCGGCACGCTGCAGGAGCTGGCCGAGCTCGCGGCGATTCTGTTCCTGCCGCCCGCGGCGCCGTCGCTCGAGGCGCGAACGCGGCATCTCACCGACGCGGCGCTCGACGCGATGCTGCGCCTTGCCGAGCGACTCGAATCGACCGAATGGACGCCGGAGGCGATCGGCGCGGCGCTCAAGGCCGTCCTGAAAGAGGCCGGCCTGAAGATGCCGCAGCTCGCGGTGCCGGTGCGGCTCGCGGTCTTCGGCCTGGAGCAGACGCCGTCGGTGGACGCGATGCTGGCCCAGGTGCCGCGCGCGGTGGTGCTGGAGCGGTTGCGCGGGACCGGCGCCGGCAGCGGTCGCGACCAATAGGATCCATCGCATGGCAGGCAACACGCTCGGCAGGCTCTTCTGCGTCACCACCTTCGGCGAGTCGCACGGCCCGGCGATCGGCTGCGTGCTGGACGGCTGCCCGCCGGGCCTGCCGCTCTCGGAGGCCGACATCCAGCCGGACCTGGACCGGCGGCGGCCCGGTACCTCACGCCATGTCACCCAGCGGCAGGAGGCCGACCAGGTGGAGATCCTCTCCGGGGTCTTCGAGGGCGTCACCACCGGCACGCCGATCGCGCTGCTCATCCGCAACCAGGATGCGCGCAGCAAGGACTACGGCAACATCGCGCGCACCTTCCGGCCCGGCCACGCGGACTACACCTACTTCCAGAAGTACGGGGGGCGTGACTACCGCGGCGGCGGCCGCTCGTCGGCGCGGCTCACGGCACCCGTGGTCGCCGCAGCGGCGGTGGCCCGCAAGTGGCTCGCGGGTGCCTACGGCACGTCGGTGCGGGGCTACCTTTCGCAGCTCGGCGAGATCGCGGTGCCTTTCCTGCGCTGGTCGGACGTCGCCGACAATCCGTTCGGCGTCGCCGATGCATCCGCGGTCCCGCAGCTCGAGGCCTACATGGATCGCCTGCGCAAGGAAGGCGACTCCTGCGGCGCGCGCGTCGAGGTAGTGGCGAGCGGCATTCCGCCGGGACTCGGCGCACCGCTCTTCGACAAGCTCGACGCCGACATCGCCCACGCGATGATGGGCATCAACGCGGTGAAGGGGGTGGAGATCGGCGCCGGCTTCGGCAGCATCGCGCAGCGGGGCAGCGTGCATGGCGACGAGCTGACGCCGGAAGGGTTCCGCACCAACAACGCCGGCGGCGTCCTCGGCGGCATCTCGAGCGGCCAGGACATCACGGTCTCGATCGCGATCAAGCCGACCTCCAGCATCCGCCAGCCGCGTCACTCGATCGACCTCGACGGCCGGCCGGTGGAGGTCCAGACGCTCGGCCGGCACGACCCGTGCGTCGGCATCCGCGCCACCCCGATCGCCGAGGCGATGCTGCTCCTGGTTCTCATGGACCATTGCCTGCTGCATCGCGCGCAGTGCGGCGACGTCAGGAGCGGCCTCGCGCCGATCCCGGCGTCGGCCCCCGCGGGCGGCGCCTGACGCCGCTTTCGCCCTTGGCGCCGGCGAGCGCCCGCGCGGCCGACATCGCGCGGCTGTACGGTCTCTACTTCGCGTTCGTCGGCGCGAGCGGGCCGTACCTGCCGCTGCTCTTCAGCCACTGGGGCATGACCGCCTTCCAGATCGGCGCCCTGGTCGCGCTGGGGCACCTGATCCGGATCGTCGCGCCGCCGGTCTGGGGCTGGGCGGCGGACCGCCATGGCCGCATCCGGGTGCTGCTGCAGGCCGGAGCCGGAGTGATGGCGGCAATGTGCCTGCTTCTGCCCCAGGCCGGCGCGCTGGACCCGTCCGCGCGGTTTGTCGCCGCCGCGGTGGTGATGGCGCTGCTCTATCTCGCCGCCGCCGGGCAGGTGCCGCTCACCGAGTCGATGTCGCTGCGCCTCGCCGAAGGCGACGTCGGCCGGTATGGCCGGATGCGGGTGTGGGGGTCGGTCGGCTTCATCGTCGCGGTGGCCGGCTTCGGTCCGCTGCTGGACATCGCCGGCGTCGGGCTGGTGCCGTACCTGCTCGCGGCCACCTCGATCGCGCTGCTGCTCGCCACGCGCCGCCTGCCCGCCGCCACGGAGCTGCCGGCACGGGCGGCGGGCGCGCGACTTCGCGACGAGCTGCTTCAGCCCGCGCTGCTCGCCTTCCTCGCCGCGGCGCTGCTCACCATCGTCGCGCACGCCCCGTTCTACGCCTTCTTCTCGCTCTACCTGGAGGGGCTGGGTTACTCGCGCACCGCGATCGGCCTCTTCTGGGCGCTCGGGGTGGTGGCCGAGATCGTCCTCTTCCTCTGCCAGAAGCGCTTCTTCGACCGCTTCCCGGCGACCGGCCTGCTCGCGGCGACCCTCGCGCTCTGCGTGCTGCGGTTCCTGATGACCGCGGAGGCGGCCGGCATGGGCCCGGTGGCCGCGACGCTCACGCTCGCCGCCGCCCAGGTGCTGCATGCGGCCACCTTCGCGCTCAACCACAGCGCCTCGATGGCGGTGCTCTACCAGCGCTTCGGCACGCGCCACCAGGCCCGTGCGCAGTCGCTCTACACGGCGGTCGCCTACGGTGTGGGCGGCGCCCTTGGCGCTGTAGGGGCGGGCATTATCTGGCAGACTTGGGGAGCGGCCGCGACGTTCCGCGCCGCCGCGGTCGCTGCAGCCCTCGGGTGGCTGGCGGCATTGGCGTTGCATCGTTGGGCCGGCAGAGCAGAGGAGGGCACATGAAGGTCATGGAAAGGGATGGCGCCACGGCCGGCGCCCTGCAAGCGGCAACCGTTCGCCGGCGCGTCGGACCAGGCCGGACCTGGCTCGCGGCCGGCATACTGGTCGTCGGCGGCCTGCTCGCCGGCGCCTGCACCACCGTCCAGACCACCGAAGGCGGCGCCATCGGCCTCGACCGCAAGCAGCGGATGTCCACGCTGGTGTCCGAAGAGGAGCTGCAGAAGGGCGCGGTCGCCGCCTACAACGAGGTGCTCACCAAGGAGAAGGCCGAGGGAGACCTGAACGCGGATCCCGCGATGACCGCCCGCGTGCGCGCCATCGCGCAGCGCCTGATCCCGCAGACGGGCGTCTTCCGCGCCGACGCCCCCAAGTGGAAGTGGGAGGTCAACGTCATCAAGTCGGACGAGCTCAACGCCTGGTGCATGCCGGGCGGCAAGATCGCCTTCTACAGCGGAATCATCACCCGGCTCAAGCTGACGGATGCGGAGATCGCCGCCATCATGGGCCACGAGATCGCGCACGCGCTGCGCGAGCACGCTCGCGAGCGGGCTTCGGAGCAGGCCACCACCGGCCTGGTGGTCGGCGTGGGCGCCGCCATCCTGGGGGCGGGACAGGTGGGCGCGGACCTGACGCAGATGGCCTACCACGCGGTGTTCGGCCTCAAGCACAGCCGCCTGCACGAGACCGAGGCCGACCGCATCGGCGTGGAGCTCGCCGCCCGCGCCGGCTACGACCCGCGCGCGGCCATCACGCTCTGGGAGAAGATGTCCGCCGCGGCCGGCAGTGGCAGCGGGCCGGAGTTCCTGTCCACCCACCCGTCGCCGGAGTCGCGGATCGCGGACCTGCGCGACTACTCGGCGCGCGTGATGCCGCTCTACGAAAAAGCGCGCAAGTAGCCTCTGTCGCAGCAGCCCGTTCAGACGGGAAAAGGGGGTTGGCGTGGCATAATCGTGGGATATGTCGAGCCATCCCCGCACCCTGTATGACAAGCTCTGGGACGCCCATGTGGTGAACCAGGACGAGGACGGTACCAGCCTCCTCTACGTGGACCGCCACCTGCTGCACGAGGTGACCAGTCCGCAGGCCTTCGAGGGCATCTCCGCCGCCAACCGCACGCTCTGGCGGGTGGACGCGAACCTCGCGGTGGTGGACCACAACGTGCCCACCACGGACCGCGCGCACGGCATCGCGGATCCGACCTCGCGCCTGCAGGTGGAGACGCTGGACCGCAATGCGGAGCAGTTCGGCGTCACCTACTTCGACATCGCCGACCGTCGCCAGGGCATCGTCCACGTGATCGGCCCGGAGCAGGGCGCGACGCTGCCGGGCATGACGGTGGTCTGCGGAGACTCGCACACCAGCACGCACGGCGCCTTCGCCTGCCTCGCCTTCGGCATCGGCACGTCCGAGGTGGAGCATGCGCTCGCCACCCAGACGATCGTCGCCAAGAAGCAGAAGAACATGCTGGTGGAGGTGGAGGGGCCGCTGCCGCGCGGCGTCACCGCCAAGGACCTGATCCTCGCCGTGATCGGCCGCATCGGCACGGCAGGCGGCACCGGCCATGCCATCGAGTTCGCCGGCTCCACCATCCGCTCGCTCACGATGGAAGGTCGCATGACGGTCTGCAACATGGCGATCGAAGCCGGCGCCCGCAGCGGCATGGTCGCGGTGGACGACACCACCATCCAATACCTCCAGGGCCGACCCATGGCGCCCAAGGGCGAGCTGTGGGACAAGGCGGTCGCCTACTGGCGCACGCTGCGCTCGGACCCGGGCGCGCGCTTCGACAGCGTGATCCGCGTCGACGCGAGCAGGCTCGCGCCCTACGTGAGCTGGGGCACCTCGCCGGAGATGGTCGCCACCATCGAGGACCGCGTGCCGGATCCGGATCGCGAGAAGGACTCGGTGCGCCGAGAGGGCATGGCCCGCGCGCTGGCGTACATGGGCCTCCAGCCCAACACGCCCATGAATGCAATCGCGGTGGACAAGGTGTTCATCGGCTCCTGCACCAACTCCCGGATCGAGGACCTGCGCCAGGCGGCCGCGGTGGTAAAGGGCCGCCGCAAGGCGGATTCGGTCAAGCTCGCGATGGTGGTGCCGGGCTCGGGCCTGGTGAAGATCCAGGCCGAGGCCGAGGGGCTGGACAAGATCTTCAAGGCCGCCGGCTTCGAATGGCGCGAGCCCGGCTGCTCCATGTGCCTCGCGATGAACGCCGACCGGCTCGAGCCCGGGGAGCGCTGCGCCTCCACCTCCAACCGCAACTTCGAGGGCAGGCAGGGCGCCGGTGGCCGCACGCACCTCGTGAGCCCGGCGATGGCGGCCGCCGCAGGCGTGTTCGGCCACTTCGTGGACGTGAGGAGGCTGGCATGAGACCATCGCCGGGCCGCCCCAAGGTGGTCTCGCTCCCTCTCGGAGGGACGGCGCGTAGCGCCAAGGGAGCCGTGCAATGAAAGCCTTTACCGTGCACCGTGGCATCGCGGCGCCGCTGGATCGGGCCAACGTCGACACCGACGCTATCATCCCCAAGCAGTTCCTCAAGTCGATCAAGCGTTCGGGCTTCGGGCCCAACCTGTTCGACGAATGGCGCTACCTGGATCATGGCGAGCCCGGCATGGACAACGCCGCGCGGCCGCTCAACCCGGACTTCGTGCTGAACAAGCCGCGCTACAAGGGCGCCTCCATCCTGGTGGCCCGCAAGAACTTCGGCTGCGGCTCCTCGCGCGAGCACGCCCCCTGGGCACTGGAGGACTACGGCTTCCGCAGCGTCATCGCCCCCAGCTTCGCGGACATCTTCTTCAACAACTGCTTCAAGAACGGTCTGCTGCCCATTCGTCTCACGGAGTCGGAGGTGGACCGGCTGTTCGCGGACATCGCCGCCTTCCCCGGCTTCGAGCTGGTGATCGACCTCCCCGAGCAGGAGGTCCGGGCGACCAACGGGGAAGTGCTGGGCCGCTTCGAGATCGACGCCTTCCGCAAGCACTGCCTGATCAACGGGCTCGACGAGATCGGCCTGACGCTGCAGCAGGCAGACCAGATCCGGGCCTACGAGGCCAGGCGTTTCGCGGCCGAGCCCTGGCTCGCCGCCCGCTGATCGGAGCCCGGCAATGCGTCCCTGCCGCCAGGCCGCGACGCCCGGCGGCGGCGCCACGCCGTCCGGATCGACCCAGCGGGCGCGGCATGCTCCCCGGATGGAGCGCGCGGCCGTTGCAGACGTTGCCGCGGTTGTCGCGTCGTGCGGCGTATCCGGCGTTTCCAGACATCACGAGCTGACCAGGTAGACAGATGATGAGAATTGCGGTCCTCGCCGGCGACGGCATCGGCCCGGAAATTACCGGGCAGGCCCTCCGGGTGGTGAAGGCGCTGGGCGAGCAGGGTCTCGCCATCGAGACGGTGCCGGCCCTCGTGGGCGGCGCGGCTTACGACGCCCACGGCGATCCGCTGCCGCCGCAGACGCTGGAGGTCTGCGAGTCGGCCCAGGCGATCCTGTTCGGCGCGGTGGGCGGACCCCGCTACGACCAGCTCCCCCGCGCCAGCCGACCGGAGCAGGGCCTACTGCGCCTGCGCAAGCACTTCGACCTCTTCGCCAACCTGCGCCCGGCAATCGTCTATCCCGAGCTCGCCCATGCCTCCACGCTGCGATCGGAGGTGGTGGCGGGGCTCGATCTGCTGATCCTGCGCGAGCTCACCGGCGACATCTACTTCGGGCAGCCCCGCGGCATCCACAGGAACGAGAAGGGCGAGCGCGAAGGGTTCGACACGATGCGCTACAGCGAAGGCGAGATCGCCCGGATCGCGCGCTGGGGCTTCGAGGCCGCCCGCAAGCGGCAGAAGCGGCTCTGTTCCGTCGACAAGGCCAATGTCCTGGAAACCACACAACTGTGGCGGGATGTCGTCACCGAGGTCCACCGCGACTATTCGGACGTCGAACTGTCGCACATGTACGTGGACAATGCGGCGATGCAACTGGTTCGAAACCCGAAGCAGTTCGACGTGATCGTCACCGGCAACATGTTCGGCGACATCCTGTCCGACGAGGCCTCGATGCTGACCGGCTCGATCGGGATGCTGCCGTCGGCCTCGCTGAACGCGAAGGGATTCGGGCTGTACGAGCCGATACACGGCTCCGCCCCGGATATCGCCGGCAGCGGCGCGGCCAATCCGCTCGCTACCATTCTCTCCCTGGCGATGCTCCTGCGGTACTCCCTGGATCAGCCGGCCGCCGCCGACAAGGTGGAGCGCGCGGTGCGCGCGGTCCTCAGCCAGGGCCTGCGGACCGCGGACATCGCCGGGTCCGATGAACGTCGTATCAGTTGCTCCGAGATGGGCGACGCAGTGGTTGCAGCACTATGAACAAGCCAAACGATCTCTTCGTCCGCGCTTCGCGGGCCGACGGCTCCGACCGGCGCCTGCGTCTCGGCCTGGTGGGCTGGCGGGGCATGGTGGGCTCGGTGCTGATGGAGCGCATGCGGGCCGAGGGCGATTTCGACCTGGTGGAGCCGCACTTCTTCAGCACCTCCAACGCCGGCGGCCGGGCGCCGCTTGGCGACCAGCCGCTCTCGGACGCAAGCGACCTGGACGCGCTGGCGTCGATGGCGGCGATCATCACCTGTCAGGGCGGGGACTACACCAACGACGTCCACCCGCGGCTGCGGGCGAAGGGCTGGAACGGCTATTGGATCGACGCCGCCTCGGCCCTGCGCATGAAGGACGACGCGGTGATCATCCTGGATCCGGTCAACCGGCAGGTGATCGACGCGGCGCTGGCGGCCGGTACCCGCGACTACGTCGGCGGCAACTGCACGGTCAGCCTGATGATGCTGGCGCTCGGCGGGCTGCTGCGGGAGGACCTGGTGGAGTGGATCAGCGCCATGACCTACCAGTCCGCCTCGGGCGCCGGCGCCCAGCACATGCGCGAGATGCTGGCGCAGATGGGCTACCTGCACGGATCGGTGGCGGACCTGCTGGCCGATCCCGCCACTCCGATCCTGGAGATCGACCGGCGCGTGGCCGCCGCGATGACAGCCCCGGAGTTCCCGCTCGAGCACTTCGGGGTACCGCTCGCCGGGAGCCTGGTCCCGTGGATCGACAAGGACTTGGGAAATGGCATGTCCCGTGAAGAATGGAAGGGAGATGCCGAGCTCAACAAGATGCTGGGTCGATCGGCTGGCCGCCGCATTCCGGTAGAAAGCCTGTGCGTGCGAGTCGGTGCGATGCGATGTCACAGTCAGGCGCTGACGATCAAGCTGCGCCGGGACGTGCCATTGGCCCGTATCGAGGAGATCCTTGCCGGGGGCAACGACTGGGTAGAAGTCGTGCCCAACGACAAGGTAAGCAGCGTGCAGGGGCTGTCACCGGCGGCGGTCACCGGCACGATGCGGATTCCGATCGGCAGGTTGCGGAAACTGGCCATGGGGCCGGAGTACCTGAGCGCCTTCACCGTTGGCGACCAGTTGCTTTGGGGGGCCGCCGAGCCGCTTCGCCGGATGTTGCGGCTTGTCGTGGAGCGCGAAAGTGCAACTGCATAAACTTGCGCTCGTAAGTGCCTGATGTTACAGTCAAAGTGACTACCCAGTGAGAGGTGGATTCGTGTCTTCCAAGACAAGAAACATGCATAAATCATCGATCCCGTTCTCGATGTCGTCTAGAAAGCCGTCCACCGCTCACCTGGCGGCCGCCATCGCAGTCGCGCTGGCGAGCTGGTCCACGTCTTCCTACGCCGCCGGCCTGGGTCGCCTGTCGGTGCAATCCGCGCTCGGCCAGCCCCTGCAGGCCGAAGTGGAGGTCACCTCGGTGACGCCGGACGAGGCGGCGAGCCTCTCCGCCCGGCTGGCTTCTCCCGACGCCTTCCGCGCCGCCGGCCTTCAGTTCAACAACGCCCTCGCCGGCATCCGCATGGCGGTCGAGGAGCGCAACGGGCGGCACTTCATCAAGGTGACCTCGCCGAGGCCGATCAACGAGCCCTTCGTCGATCTCATGGTGGAGCTCAACTGGGCCTCGGGCAAGTTCGTCCGCGAGTACACCTTCCTGCTGGATCCTCCGGAGCTGAGGGCGTCCCGCCAGACGGTGGAGGGCGGCTCGGCCGCTTCCGCGCCGGTCGCGCCGGCCTTCAGCGCGCGGCCGACCCCGCAGCAGGCGCCGCGCAGTGTCAGCCCGGCGCAACAGGCGCAGGCGCCGGCCCCGCGGGCGCGTGAAGCCGCGC
>JAEWGX010000123.1 GCA_023388075.1 Pseudomonadota bacterium | reverse complement strand
CCGGCATGCGGATCTCCATCGGCATCGCCTGGCTGGTGATCGTGGCGGCGGAGATGCTGGTGGGCGGCACCGGCATCGGCTACTTCGTGTGGAACGAGTGGAACAACCTCTCGATCGCCAACATCCTCACCGGCATCCTCGCGATCGGCCTGGTCGGCATGATCCTGGACCAGCTGCTGGCGCGGCTCGCGAGCCTCGTGTCCTACGTGGAGTGACGCGATGGCATTCCTCGAGATCCAGAACCTGAGCAAGGTCTTTCCCGGAAGCGGCTCCCGTACGGACACCGTGGTGTTCGAGGACGTGAGCTTCCAGATCGAGCGGGGCGAGTTCGTCTGCGTGGTCGGGCACTCCGGCTGTGGCAAGACGACCATCCTCAATGCGCTGGCGGGCCTGGAGGCGCCCTCCGGTGGCGTCATCCTGATGGACGGCCGCGAAGTGGCCGGTCCCAGCCTCGACCGCGGGGTGGTGTTCCAGGGCCACGCCCTGATGCCGTGGCTGAGCGTCATGAGCAACGTCGCGTTCGGTGTGCGGTCTCGCTGGCCGGACTGGTCACGCGAGAAGGTCCGTGCTCACTGCCGCGAGTTCATCGCCATGGTGGGCCTCGCCGGTGCCGAGGGGCGCAAGCCTAGCGAGCTCTCCGGGGGCATGAAGCAGCGTGTCGGCATTGCAAGGGCCTTCGCGATCCAGCCCAAGATGCTGCTGCTGGACGAGCCGTTCGGCGCACTGGACGCGCTGACCCGCGGGACCATCCAGGACGAGCTGATGAAGATCGTCCAGGCCACTCGGCAGACGGTCTTCATGATCACGCACGACGTGGACGAGGCGATCCTGCTCGCCGACCGGATCGTGCTGATGTCGAACGGGCCGCGGGCGGTGATCGCGGAGATCGTCGAGAACACCCTGCCGCGCGATCGCAGCCGCGACTCGATGCATCACGATCCACAGTACTATCGGATCCGCAACCACCTGCTCGACTTCCTGGTCAAGCGCTCGCGGGCCTACCAGGATCCCGCCGTGCGGGCGGCGCATGATCCGCGGCGACCCCCTGTCGCCAGGCCGGGGCTCGCCGCCGGCGAAGCGCCGGAGCCGCCGCTACTCGACGATGACGGCGCGACGGCGGATCCGGCGCAGGCGAAGGTGGTATACCTCCGCTGAACCCGGACCGGACCCGCCGGGAACCGGACTCCATTTCCGAGAGGCAGCCTGGCGCGGCCCTGCACGGCCAGATTTCAATACCACCATGGAGAGCAACAGACCATGACCACCAGCCGATCCGAGATGCCGATGAAGCGTGACGACGTGACCGACCTGATCCTGTTCCGTCGCGTGAAGCTCGGCCTCAAGTGGGCCGACGTGGCCGAGCGCGTGGGCCAGTCCAAGGAGTGGGTCACCGCCGCGTGCATGGGCCAGATGCAGATGACTCGGCAGCAGGCCGAGACCGTCGGCAAGCTGTTCGACCTTCCGGAGGACGCGGTGCTGCTGCTGCAGACCGTACCCTACAAGGGATCGCTGCCGACGGCCGTCCCGACCGACCCGCTGATCTATCGCTGGTACGAGGTGATCAGCGTCTACGGCACCACCATCAAGGAGCTGATCCACGAGGAGTTCGGCGACGGAATCATGAGCGCGATCGACTTCTCCATGGACATCCGGCGCGAGTCCGACCCGAAGGGCGACCGTGTCAACGTGGTGCTGAGCGGCAAGTTTCTGCCGTACAAGACCTTCTGAGCCAAGACCTTCCGAGCCGTCACGACCCCTATCGAGCCGCGGCGGGACCGGAGCCCGGCGGCGTGGCGGCCGCACGGGGCGTCGACCGGCGCAGCGTCCGGTAGCGCGCGGGCGGCAGGTCGAACTCGCGCTTGAAGGCCCGGTTGAAGGCGGCCTCGGACTCGTAGCCGGCGTTCAGCGCCACCTGCAGAACCGGCTCGTCGGTGGTCTCGAGCAGCCGCGCGCCGAGTTGCATGCGGCAACGCGCGACATAGGCGAGCGGCGCCTCGCCGAGCAGCCGGCTGAACCGTTCCGCGAACACGGTGCGCGAGAGGCCGGACCGTGCCGCCAGGGATGCTACCGTCCAGGCGCTCCCGGTGGACAGCGCCGAGCGCGGCGCCCACCGCCGGATCGCGGGCGGCCGCCAGCCAGCCGGTGCGCTGGCGCGGCAGGTCGGCCATGTAGAGACGCAGCGTCTCGATGAACAATGCCTCGGCGAGCTTCGCGAGCAGGGCGCTGCGTCCGGCAATCGCGGGGCCGCGTTCCGCGGCGAGATGGCGGATGGTGCTTTCGATCCACGCGCCCGACGGGCCGCGGCGGATGTTCACCTTGAAGAGGGGCGGCAAGCCGGAGAGGAACAGCCGCCTGGCCAGGCGGTCGCAGCCGATGTAGCCGCAGATGAATTTGGTCAGGCGACCGCCGCCGCCGCCCCGCTCCGCGACGGTTCCCTCCGCCAGGATCCGCGGCAGCAGCGCGGACGAGTCGGTGAGCCGGGAGACGCGTCCATTCCACAGCTCATGGGCGTCGCCCATTGGCAGCACGGCGATGTCGCCCGCCGCGAGCGGCAACCGCGCCTGTCCGGGGAGCCGCGCGCTGGCCTCGCCGTCGATGAGGAGATGGAAGAGGACGAGGTGCTCCGCCGAGGGCGCGATCAGGTGCGCGCCGGTACTTGCAGGTGGCGCCGCGAAGCCCCAGGGTGCGCTCAGCTCGGCATCGAGGAAGATGGCCCCGCTCAGCTGCACGCTGCGCAACGCCTCCGAGAGCGGATCGGGCTGGCTCATGGGCTGCAAAGGAATCCGGACGCCGGATCAGGTCGGGTTGCCGCGCCTCGTCGATGCTGTGGGCTCACCGTACGAGGAGTATCGATTATGAATGACGCAACTGGCTTCACGTTCACCGACCCGGCCCTGAGCCGTTCCACGGCCGACGTCGTGCGACGGTTCAGCGACGCCTTCCGCAGGAGGGATCCGGCGGCCATCCCCGATCTCGTCGCGCCTGGCTGCGTCATGGAAGCGATGCAGCCGGCCCCCGACGGTTTGCGGGTCGACGGCTACGAGGCCAATGTCGCCTTCTGGCAGGCGATGGTCGTAGATCCGAACGGCTCTTTCGAAACCGAGGAGATGGTGGTTGCCGGCGAGCGGGCCATCAACCGCTGGCGCTACCGCTTCGGCGCCGGCCAGACGGTGCGCGGCGTGACACTCATCAAGGTGCGCGACGGCAGGATCGCGGAGGCGCTCGGCTACGCCAAGACGCCGCCGGTCGCGGACCTCGGGCAGGGTGGCGACTCCACCGCCGAGGCCATTCGGCGATTCAACCTGGCGTTCCAGCAGCACGACCCGACCGCACTCGCCGACCTGGTTGCCGAGGACTGCGTCATCGAGAACTCCAGCCCCGCGCCCGACGGATCGCGCCATGTCGGCCGCGAGGCTTGCATTGCCCTCTGGGGGCGGCTCGCCACCAACCCGGGGACGCGGTTCGACATCGAGGACGTCGTGATCGCCGGTGAGCGGGCCACCATCCGCTGGCGGCTGCGCTGGGGTCCGGAAGGGGCCGAATCCATACGGGGGGTCAACCTGATGCGGGTGCGGGATGGCCGGATCGTGGAAGCGCTGGGGTATGTGAAGGGCGCGTGAACGCGGCGCGTCCGAGGCTCGGACGCTCTACACGTCGAACGTCAGCTCCACCTTGATGCCGACCGGATCGCGGAAGAACAGCTGGTGCAGCGGGAACCCCGGCACCGGTGCTTCCCGGAACTCGATGCCGAGCGAGGCGAGGTGCTGCCGCACCTCGTCCAGTCCGGTGGCGCGGAACGACACGTGATCGAGCTTGCCGGTGTCGTGCGGCCCCTGCGGCGGCGCGCGCTCCGTGATTCCGGCCAGATGGACGATCGGTCCGCCGCCTGACGGGTACAGCCAGTAGCCGGGAAAGGGAAAGTCCGGTCGAGGCCCGGGCGCCAGGCCGAGCGTCGCGCAGTAGAACTCGCGCAGCTGCTCGATCTCGCCGGGTTGGGCGACGATGGTGAAATGGTCGAGGTGGGCGATCTTCATGAATGCTCCGGCGACTTCAGCGCTGCCAGGGGCTTACGCCGCGGGTGTTGAGGTAGATGGCATAGAGTGACGTCTGAGCGCAGATGTAGAGCCGGTTGTACTTCGGTCCGCCGAAGCAGAGATTGCCGACGATTTCTCCAATTGCGATCGTACCAATCAGCGTACCGTCCGCGGCAAGGCAATGCACCGAGTCGCCGGCGGCGGCCCACACGTTGCCATGAATATCCACGCGCAACCCATCATAGGACCCCTCCGGACAGGTGGCGAAGAGCCTGGGATCGTCTGCGACGGTTCCTTCGTCATCGATGTCATAGGCGTGCATCGTCGACGGCAGCCCCGGCAAATGGGAGCCGCCGGTCTCGGTGACATACAACCGCCTTTCGTCAGGCGCGAACGCAAGGCCATTGGGCTGGACCCGATCCGTGATCACGCAATCCACTGTCCCTTGGGTGGGGTCGATCCGGTAGACATGTGACGCACCGATCTCTCCCTCGGCCGCGTTGCCCTCGTAGTCGCTGTCGATGCCGTAGGTTGGATCGGTGAACCAGATCGTGCCGTCTGACTTGACTACCACGTCGTTCGGCGAGTTCAACCGACGCCCGCGCCAATGACTGGCCAGCGTGGTGACACTGCCGTCGTGCTCGATGCGGGATACCCGCCGGTGGCCGTGCTCGCAGCTGAGGAGGCGTCCCTGCGTGTCGACGGTGTGGCCGTTGTGGTTGCCGCACGGCTGCACGAATACCGACACCGATCCGTCGGTCTCGTCATAGCGCATGAGCCGATCGTTCGGGATGTCGGACCAGACGAGATAGCGGCTCGCGGGCAGGTAGGCCGGGCCTTCCGTCCAGCGGCAACCGGTATGCAGGCGCTCCAGCTTGGCGTGATTGATGGTCAGCCGACGGAAGCGCGGGTCGAGGGCAGAGATCTGGTGCATGGCATCGTGTAGGTGACTGTCGGTGCAGAGAGGATTGGCCCTCGCAGGTCCTGCGGGACAGCTTTCATCTTATATACTAGTCGACAAGCTTGTTTAACTCACCAGGATATCAATGGCCGGCCCGCAGTCCAAGACTCCGTTCGGAATCACCGTGATGCCAGAGCACTTTCAGTACGGAGGAGTCGACGCGGTCCTCGATCGCATCGTCAGCGCCGGAGCAAGCGCGATTGCCACCAGCCCGTATGTGCTCGAGATCGCTCCGGACGGCGAGGGGGGCCGTGAGCCGCCCCCGGACGGAGAGGCCGGCCGTGTACGACCGCTCGATCGGCCGCTCGCCGGCCGCAGGGAGCTGTGGGTCCGTACCGCGCCCGCTTTCGAGCACGACGACAGCCGCTATCGCGGATTGCGCTATCGACCACCGGAGGCGACGGCGCTTACGAAGGCGAACGCCCGGTTACTCGACCTCGTGATCTCCGGTGCGAAGGCTCGGGGACTTGAGGTGCTGCTCCAGGTGATGGCTGCGAGCCCGCCGGGTTACCGTGCCCAGTTCTCTGGCGTGCTCGACGACGACCAGTGTCGGTTGCCTGACGGGTCGTTGCACCTGACCAGGGTGGACCGCAACGCCAGCCTCGCTTCGGAGCACGTCAGGAACTACCTGGCCGCGTTTCTCGTGGATCTGGCCGAGCGTTATCCGGTGGACGGTTTCCGGCTCGATTGGCCGGAGGTCCCGCCCTACGACCTGAGCAGCGCCTTGTTCGATTTCCATCCGGCCATGCGGCGGCTGATGCGGGAGGCAGGCCACGACGACGTTTCCGTGGCCAAGCGCATCGTCGCCCTGGCAGACGCTCTGTGCCGTGCTGCCAGCCGTGCTGCCGGCTTCGGCCCCCAGGCGGTGAGGTCCGCCTTGACCGACGCCGGTTGGAGCGAGCTGACAGCGCAGGGTGGGGCCTATGCTCCCTTGCGGACTGCCAAGCGAAGGGCCGTCGTGGAATTGCTTCGAGCTGCGCGGGTGGCGCTCGATTCAGTTGCCGGACCGCGGCGCCGCCTGGAACCTCAGATCTTTCCGCCACCCTTTCACCAACTCTCGGGCTTCCCCCTGGGGGCGCTCAATGGGCTGGCTGACCGCGTTGGCGTCAAGCTGTACACGATGCACTGGCCGATGCTCGCGCGGTACTGGGGTCGGGACCTGCTGGGCAGCGGCGCTTCCAATCGGGAGGTCGACAACGTCACCGCCGCGGTCGCGGGCTTGTTCGACCTGACTGAAGGGGGGAACGGCGACGGTGCGTCGCTGCGCTATCCCGATCCCGAAACGCCCCATCCGGTGAGCGCGGACGCGCAGCGGCGAAAGCTTGCCGCGGCGAGGAAGGAGCTCGGCGCGATCCCGATGATCGCCTTCGCGCACGCATACGGGCCCGAGGGCGACGTGCTGAGCCGCTTCGGTCTCGCTTGCGAGGGCGCGTCGGCGGCATGGCTGAACCGGTACGGCTATCTCTCGGATCGCAAGCTCGATGCGATCGCCAGGGAGCGCACGTGAGCAGGGCAAGCCGCTCGCGAGAGGCGCAAGCCGGTCCGGCTGATGCCGGCTTTCTCGTCGGCATGGACGCCATGCGGGGTCCGTACACCACCTCGATGGGACGCCTCTCAGAAACGGACCGCGTTCATTCGGTCCTGCGGGCTGATATTGTCCATGCGCGGATCCGGCCGGGCGTCGCGATCTCGGAGCAGGAAGCCGCCTCGCGGTTCGGAGTCAGCCGCACGCCCGTGCGGGAGGCGATACTTCGCCTTTCGCGGGAGGGACTGGTCCACGTCAAGCCGCAGCGTGGCACCTATGCATCGCTCATATCGCTGAAGCGTCTCGAAGAAAGCCTCTTCGTGCGGCAGGCGGTGGAGGGGCGGCTGCTCGAGGCGATCACGGGCCGCTCCGAGCGCCGTGACCTTGTCACCGTGCTGGACAGCATCGCGCGGGAGCAGAGTTTCGCCGCGAGGTCCGGCGACCTCGACGTGGTGCTGGACGCTGACACCCGCTTCCACTATGCACTGGTCGCCGCGAGCGGGCTGACCGGCCTTTGGAGCGTCGTCGCCCAAGCACGCGACATGGACCAGCGCATTCGATCGATCGCGGTCCCCGAGCTGGGCAGCGCCGACGCCGCGGTCCGCGAGCACCGCTCCATCGTGGCGGCGGTGGATCGTGGCGATGCGGCGCGAGCCCGGATGCTGATGGAGAGCCATCTCTCGCGCAACCTGAAGCTAGCCAAGGCAATCGCGGCGCGTTATCCGGAGTACTTCGAACCGTAGCGGTGCAGGCGCAAGCGCGGTTGCCAACTGAGAAATCACAAACCTGGAGGAAGTATCGTGCCCTTGATCGACAACCTGACCAAACGCTTGAGCGGGCTTGCCGCGGGACTCGTTATCGCGGTCGGCTGCGCGCCGATCGCCGCGACGGCGGCAACCTACCCGGAACGGCCGGTTCGTGTCATCGTCCCGTTCGGAGTGGGCGGCGCGGCCGATGTCATCATCCGGGTCGTCGCCGAGCAGCTCAGTAGGGAACTGGGACAGCCATTCGTGGTGGAGAACCGGCCGGGCGCCGGTGGCACCATTGGAACCGAGGCGCTGGCCCGTGCGAAGGCCGACGGCTACACCATAGGAATCGGCAGCGTCAGCACGCATGCCACCAGCGTCAGTCTCTATCCGAACCTCTCCTACGACCCACGTACCGACTTCGCACCGATCTATCGGCTCGCCGCCATCCCCAACGTGATGGTGGTCACGCCGTCGCTGGGCGTGCGGACCATGCGCGAGCTCGTCGAACGCGCGCGTGAGAAGCCGGGGCAGCTGAATTTCGGATCGAACGGCAACGGCACGAGCCAGCACTTGGGCGGTGAGCTGTTCAAGATGCGCAACGGCGTCGACATCGTGCATGTCCCCTACCGCAACATCGGCGGCATGATCACCGACCTGATTGGGGGCGAGGTCCAGGTCGCGTTCGACAATCTACCCAACGTGATGGGCCACGTGAAGGCCGGGAGGCTGGTAGGGCTAGGGGTCACCACTAAGGATCGCTGGCCCGACTTGCCGGAGGTCCCTACCTATGCCGAAGCTGGGGTCGCTGACTTCGACATCGCCAGTTGGATCGGCATCTTCGCTCCGGCGGCCACGCCCGAGGCGGTGACGGGCACGCTGGAGGCTGGCGTGGCTCGCATCATGCAGTCGGAGGAAGTGCTCGCCACCATTCGGAAGGCAGGTGCCGAGCCGCGTCCGGCAGGAGCAGGGGAGCTTGCGCGGCATGTGGATGCCGAGATCGAGCGCTGGGCGCAGGTGGTCAAGGCGTCCAACGCGAAGCTGGACTAGATCCGAGGCAGGGAGGTGCTCGGCGGGCCGGATTGGCGCGCGGGTCCCCTCCTGTCTGCCCGTTGTCGAAGCCTGGTCGTTCGCGCGAGCGGTATCATTTGCGCGGACTCGACAGGGGGGACGAGTGGGATCCGGATCCAATGAGCGCCTGAGGCGCTTCTACCGGCAGATGCTGCGCATCCGCCATTTCGAGGAGGCCGCCATCCGGGGCCTGAAGGAACAGCTGGTCCTGGGTGCGATCCACCCCTCCATCGGCCAGGAGGCGGTGGCGGTGGGTGTCTGTGCCAACCTGCGCCTGGACGACATCGTCCTCTCCACCCATCGCGGCCACGGCCATACGCTGGCCAAGGGTGCCGAGCTCGGGCCGATGATGCGCGAGCTCTTCGGCAAGGAGGGCGGGTTCTGCCGGGGCAAGGGCGGCTCCATGCACATCGCGGACTTTTCGGTCGGCATGCTCGGTGCGAACGGCGTGGTGGGCGCCAACATCGTCATCGCCACCGGCGCGGCCCATGCGATCAAGCTGCGCCGCTCGGACCAGATCGTCACCTGCTTCTTCGGCGACGGCGCCACCAACCGCGGTCCGTTCCTCGAAGGCCTCAACTGGGCGCAGGTCAACCGCCTGCCGATCCTCTTCGTCTGCGAGAACAACGGCTTCGCGGCGACGACCCGCACCAGCGCGCTGTCCGCGGGCGATGGACCACCGGCGCGCGCCCGCAGCCTCGGCATTCCCGCGGAGGAGGTCGACGGCAACGACGTGGTCGCTGTCGATGCGCTCGCCGCCCGCCTGGTCGAGGAAGTCCGCGGTGGCGCGGGACCGCGCTTCCTGCAGGCGCAGACCTACCGGCTGACCGGCCACACCGCCGCCGACCCGGCCGCCTACCGAGAGCAGCGCGAGGTGGACGAGCGCCTTGCGCTCGAGCCGATCGCCCGCCTGCGCACCCGGTTGCAATCGGCCGGCGTCAGCGCGGCGGACCTCGATGCGGATGACGCGGCCGCCCGCGCGGAAGTGGAAGCCGCCTACGAGGAGGCCCGCAACGCGCCCTGGCCCGACGCCGCGCTCGCCTTCGAGGACGTGCAGGACGTCGGCGATCCGCGCGGGGAGGCCTACTGATGGCGACCATGACCTACATGGAGGCCTCGCGCCAGGCGCTGATCGAGGAGATGCGCCGCGACGACCAGGTCTGGGCGGTCGGCGAGGACCTCGGCCGCGGCGGCGTCTTCGGGCAGTACAAGGGCCTGGTGGAGGAGTTCGGCGCCGAGCGCATCGCGGATGCGCCGATCTCCGAGGCCTGCATCATGGGTGCGGCCACCGGCGCGGCGATGATGGGCACTCGCCCGGTGGTGGAGATGCGCTTCTCCGACTTCGCGCTCTGTGCCACCGACGAGCTGGTGAACCAGGCGGCGAAGGCGCGCTACATGTTCGGCGGCCAGACGCGGGTGCCGCTGGTGGTGCGCCAGCCGATCGGCATGTGGCGCTCCTCGGCGGCGCAGCACTCGCAGTCGCTGGAGGCCTGGTATGCGCACATCCCTGGGCTGGTGGTGATCTGCCCGTCAACGCCGGCGGACAACAAGGGCCTCCTGAAGAGCGCGATCCGCTGCGACGATCCGGTGGTCTACATGGAGCACAAGGTGCTCTGGCCGCTGGAGGGCGAAGTGCCGGAGGGGGACGTGCTGGTGCCGATCGGCGAGGCCCGCGTCGCGCGGGAAGGCGGCGACATCACGCTGGTGACCTGGTCGGCCACGGTGCATGTCGCCCTCGAGGCGGCGGCGGAGCTGTCCAGTGCCGGCATCGAGGTGGAGGTGATCGACCTGCGCACGCTCTGGCCGTGGGACAAGCCAACGGTGCTCGCCAGCGTGGAGCGCACCGGCCGGCTGCTGGTGGCGCACGAGGCGGTGTCGGTGGCTGGCTTCGGTGCCGAGATCGTCGCGACCGTCTGCGAGGCGCTGCACGGACGCCTGATCGCCCCGCCGGTGCGGGTCGCGGCGCCGCGCATCCACATCGGCTACGCGCCGCCGCTGGAGGACCAGGTGCGCGTGACCCCCCGGCGACTGATCGATGCCGCGACGCGGCTGATGCAACACGACTTCGGAACGACGAGATGAAAGACGAAATGCGACCGGTCGAAGTCACCGGCGGAGAAGCCCTGGTCCGGATGCTGCTCGCGCACGGCGCGGGGCCGATGTTCGGCATGGGCGGCTTCCAGCTGCTGCCCTTCTACGACGCGGCACGGCGCCTGGGCCTGGATCACCACCTGATCAACGACGAGCGCGCCGGCGCCTTCGCCGCCGACGCCTATGCCAAGGTGAGCGGCCGGGTCGGCCTGATCGACGCGACGCTAGGCCCCGGCGCCACCAACCTGGTGACCGGGCTGGTCGAGGCGCTCAACTCGGGCACGCCGATGGTGGCGATCGTCGGCGACAGCCATCGCGATCACTCCTGGAAGAACATGACGCAGGAATGCCGGCAGATCGACATCCTGCGCCCGGCGGTGAAGGAGCTGATCCGCATCGAATCGCCGGCGCGCATCCCCGAGCTGGTGCGGCGCGCCTTCGCGGTCGCGACGTCGGGCAGGCCGGGGCCGGTGGTGCTGGACGTGCCGGAGGACGTGTGCCACGGCCTGCACACCTTCCAGCCGGGCGAGTGGCAGGCGCACGCGGCGCATGCCGCCATCCCGTCGCTGCGCTGCCGTCCCGATGCGGCTTCGCTGCAGGAAGCGGCGGACCTGCTCGCCCAGGCACGCAAGCCGCTCGTGCTGGCGGGCGGCGGCGTCCATCTCTCCGGCGCGGCGGAGACGCTCACGGAGTTCGCGCGCGCCTTCGGCATCCCGGTCGCGCACACGATGACCGGCAAGGGCGCGATTCCCTGCACCGATCCGCTGAATGCCGGCCTCTTCGGCCGCTACGACCGCATCGCCAACGCGCTGATCGCCGACTCGGATCTGCTGCTGGTGGTCGGCTGCAAGCTCGGGGAGATCGCCACCAAGCGCTACACCGTGCCGGCGGCTGGCGCGCGGCTGATCCACCTGGACATCAGCGCCGAGGAATTCGACCGCACCCTGCAGCCAACGCTGCGCCTCTGGGGCGACGCGCGGGAAGGCCTGCGGGACCTGCACGCGGCGCTCGAGCCGCGTGCCGACGAGATGCGCCAGCGCCTCTCGCTGTACGGGCAGGTAGTCCTCACCGCGATGAACGACTGGCGCGAGAAGGTGCGGCCGCGGCTCGAATCCGACGAGACACCGGTCGCGATGGCGCGCCTGATGCACGAGATCAACCGGGCGCTGCCGGCGGACGGCTACCTGATCGCCGATGGTGGGTTCGCGGCGCATTGGGGTGGGCTGCTGTTCGACACCAAGCGCGCCGGTCGCAGCTTCGTGCCGGACCGCGGCTTCGCCTCGATCGGCTACGGCCTGCCGGGCGCGATGGGCGTGGCGCTGGCCAGCCCCGGCAAGACCGTCTTCGGCGTCACCGGTGACGGCGGCTTCAACATGATGATCGGCGAGCTGGAGACGGCGCGCCGGCTCGGCGTGGACGTCACCGTGATCGTCGTCAACAACGCGGCCTCCGGCTACGTGAAGGCGCTGCAGCACCTGATGTACGGGGCGGATTCGTATCAGTCGAGCGATCTCGCCGAGACCGACTATGCGCGGGCCGCCGAGGCGCTCGGCTGCACCGGCATCCGGGTGGAGCGTCCGGAGCAGGTTGCGCCCGCGCTGGAGCGCGCGAAGACGCTGCGCGGACCGGTGGTGATCGACGTCATCGTGACCCGGGATCCGGCCAAGATGCTGCCGGGGGTGGACAACCGTACCGCCAAGGTCAAGCAGGGCGACCGCGTCGCGTAGCCTGCAGCGACATGAAGGAGGCTTCGCCGCAGGCGGGAGCGACGTTCGGATGACCGTCCTCGTCCATACGCTCGATTCGATCACGCGGCTGACCCCGGTGCATGCCGGACAAGTCGTGGTCGCCGCCTCCCATGGCGCCGTCTACGCGGGCTACTGCGCTGCCACCGGCGGGGTGCGGGCAGTGATCCTCAACGATGCCGGCGTCGGCAAGGACCGCGCCGGCATCGGTGCGCTGGACTGGCTCGAGGCGCTCGGCATCGCCGCGGCGACCGCGGATGCGGCAAGCTGCCGCATCGGCGACGGCGCCGACATGATGGCCACCGGGACCATCTCGTTCGTCAATGCGCAGGCGGCTGCCCTCGGCTGCGCGCCCGGCCAGCCGGTGGCCGACTGCGCCCAGCGCCTGCGCGCCGCGACGCCGTCGAGCCAGCCGGTGCCGGCGCAGGCCGAAGCCCGCTTGGTCGCGCGCGACGAGCCCGGCCTGCCGAAGGTGGTGGTGACCGATTCGATCTCGCTGGTCGGCCCGGACGACGTCGGCGCGATCGTGATCTCGGCGTCGCACGGCGGCCTGCTGGGCGGCGATCCGAAGACGGCGATCAAGGTCGACGCGCTCGCCGCCGTGTACTGCGACGCCGGGTTCGGCAAGGATCGCGCCGGCGTTTCACGCCTGCCTGCCCTCGATGCCAGGGGCATCGCCGCGGCCACCGTTTCCGCCGGCAGCGCGCGCATCGGTGACGGCCGGTCCGTCCATGCGGAGGGAGTGCTCTCCTGCGTCAACGAGACCGCCGCGGACCTCGGCATCGCGGAGGGCGACAGCGTCGCCGACTTCATCGCGAAGGTCACGCGCGCGGTGAGTGGCGCATCAGGGCGGGCCGCCCGGGGCTAGTACCCCAGCGCCCGCGGCAGCCAGAGCGAGACCTCCGGCACTGCCACCAGCACCGCCAGGATCAGCAGCATGGCGAAGACGAACCACAGCACCCAGGGGATGGTGGCCTCGATGCGCACCCGCGCGAGTCGGCAGGAGACCATCAGGTTCACCGCCAGCGGCGGCGTGAACTGGCCGATCGCCACCATGAACGTGATCAGCACGCCGAACCAGACCGGATCCCAGTTGAAGATCCGCATCAGCGGCATGAGTAGCGGCACGAAGATGAGGTAGATCGAGACGCCGTCCAGCACCATGCCGATGAAGAGCAGCAGGACGAGGACCACGGCGAGCGCTCCCAGTGAACCGATGCCGCTTTCCGACACCGCCCGGGCCACCGGATCCACGATGCCGAGCGTGCTGACCGCGTAGGCGAAGATGCTGGAGAGCCCGATCACGATCAGGATGATGCCGGAGGTCTCGGCCGCGTCGATCAGGATCTCCCATACCTCGCGCCAGCCGATGGTGCGGAAGATCACCACACCCACGAAGAAGCCGTAGGCGACCGCGACCACCGCGGCCTCGGTGGGGGTGAACCAGCCCAGGCGCATGCCGCCCAGGATCAGCACCGGCGCGAACAGGCCCCAGCTCGCCTCGCGCAGCGCCTTCAGGAAGGGCGGCCGCGGCTCGTGGGCATCCCTGCCGCCCATGCCGTGTCGGCGTGCGAGCCAGACCGCGGGAATCATCAGCCCCAGGCCGGCGAGCATGCCCGGTATCAGCCCCGCGGCGAAGAGCGCGGGCACCGACGCGCCCGGCACCAGGACGGAGTAGACGATGAAGGCGATCGATGGGGGAATCAGGATGTCCAACGCTGCCGCCGATCCGATCACCGAGGCCGAGTAGGCAGGCGGGTAGCCGGCCTTGGCCATCGAGACCAGCACCACCGCGCCGACCGCCGCGGCGGTCGCGGGACCGGAACCGGATATGCCACCCATGAACATCGCCACCCCGATCGCGACCACCGGCAGCATGCCGGGACCCCTGCCGAGGACGGCGATGGCGAAATCCACCAGGCGCCGCGCGACGCCCGAGCGCTCGAAGATCGCCCCGACCAGCACGAACATCGGCAGGGCGAGCAGCGGGTACTTCGCGATGCCGGCGTAGAAGTTGTTCGGTATCGAGAACCAGCCGAGGTTGCCGAAGCCGATGCCCACGGCGCCGCCCAGCATCAGCGCGACCCCGATCGGCACGCCGGCCAGCATCAGTGCGATGAAGACGACGAAGATCGAGACGCTGATCATCGTCGCAGCAGGATTCTCACGAAGCGCTGCATGCCGCGGAACGCCACGACCGCCGAGAGCACCGGCAACCAGACGGTGTACCACCACTGCGGCACGCCGATGCCGGGCGAGGTCACCTCGTAGCGGTAGTCATCCCAGGCAAGACGGGTGCCGAGCGAGGCGAGCGCGAGGAACGCGACGACGGTGGCCAGCGCCGAGAAGAGCGCGAGCTGCCGTTGCCGGCCCGCGGAGCCGGAATCGAACAGCGTCTCGATCCGGATGTGCCGGTCCCGAAGGACCGCGGCGCTGCCCGCCACGAGGGTGAGCACCACCATGAGAGAGATCGAGATCTCCTCGGTCCAGGCGAAGGACTGGTTCGTCAGGTAGCGGACCACCACGTTGAGGAAGGTGATCAGCGCGAGCAGCAGCATGGCGGCCGCGCCGATCCAGTCCTCGATGCAGCGGACCGGTGCCTCCTTCGGGCCAGGCTCGCTCATGGACGGCGCTCCTGGCGCGAAGCGCGCCATCCTCCCCCCGGGAGGAGAGCGTCCCCTTCAAGCGGCCGTGCGGGGACCCTCACGGAACCCGTCGAACGCCGCTCAGGACTTGCGGGACTTGGCGACCGCGGCCTCGGCGCGCTTCACCAGGTCCGGTCCGACCTGCTTGCTCCACTTGTCGTAGACCGGCTGCAGCACCTTCTGGAAGGTCTGCTTGTCCGCGTCCGAGAGCTCCGTGACCTTGACGCCGAGGGCCTCGACCTCCTTGATCATGGACATGTCGTCCGGCGTCAGGCCCTTGCGGGTCAGCGCGATCTCCTGCTTGCCGGCTTCGATGGCCGCCTCGCGCACGATCTCGCGGTCCTGCGGTGCCCACGACTCCCAGACTTCGCGGTTGGCCGCGAAGATCAGCGGATCCGCGACATAGCCCCAGCGGGTCACGTACTTCTGCGACAGCGTGTGCAGCTTCGCCGCCGTGAAGATGTGCATGGGATTTTCCTGTCCCTCGACCGCGCCGGAGGCGAGCGCCGGCTGGGCGTCGGCCCAGCTCATCTGCGTCGGGTTGGCGCCCAGCGCCGTGAAGGTGTCGTTGAAGATCGGCGAGCCGACCACGCGGAACTTGAGCCCCTTCATGTCCGCCGGCGAGCGGATCTCGCGCTTGGAGTTGGTCACCTCGCGGAAGCCGTTCTCGCCCCAGGCGAGCGGCACGACGCCCGCCTTCTCGACGATCTGCATGATCTCCTTGCCGACGTCGCCCTGGGTGAGCGCGTCCAGGCCGGCATGGTCCTTCGAGAGGAACGGCAGCGAGAACAGGTTGAGCTGGCGCATCTGCGGCGACCAGTTGATGGTGGAGCCGACGGCGAGGTCGATCACGCCCTGGCGCATGGCGGTGAACTCGCGGGTCTGGTCGCCGTTCACGAGGGAGACGTTCGGATAGAGCTTCATGTTGATCCTGCCCTTGGTCCGCTCGCGCACCAGGTCGATCCAGATCTGGCCGCCCTTGCCCCAGGGGAAGGCCGTGCCGACCACGGTCGACACCTTGTATTCGGGCTTGTAGTCGGCCGCTCTGGCGGCGCTTGTCAGTACGAGGGGTGCGGCGAGCGTGACCGAGCCGGCAGCACCGGCCTTCAGCAGAATGCGGCGTTTCATGGGTAATCTCCTCCGTGAAGGAGGGGAATTGTAGCTTGGCCTCACGCCCCGGACATCAGGGTTTCCGCCGGGCACGGGCCCGGGTCGGCCCTGCAGCCGCCCCCAGCGCCCTCGCTCAGCGCATGAACGACATGTCCGGATAGGGATCGCCGCTCACCGCTTCCGGCCGGAAGATCGCCTGCAGCGCTGCGATCTCGTCGACCTGCAGCCGGATCTCGGCCGCGGCCAGGTTCTCGTCCAGGTAGCGAACCCGCTTGGTGCCGGGAATCGGGATCACGTGGTCCCCCTGCGCCAGCACCCACGCGAGCGCCATCTGCGCCGGGCTGACACCACGGCGCCGTGCCATCGTCTCCAGCTCGGCGACCAGCCGCCGGTTCCGGGCCACCGCCTCGGGCGCGAAGCGCGGGAGGTTGCGGCGGAAATCGTCGTCGGCGAGGGAGCCGGGCTGCGATCCGCTGGTCAGCATGCCGCGCCCGAGAGGCGAATAAGGCACGTAGGCGATGCCCAGCCGCGCGAGCTCGGGCAGGAGCCGATCCTGGTCGGCCCGGGTGAAGAGGGAGAACTCGTTCTGCACCGCGGTGACCGGATGGATGCTGTGGGCGGCAAGCACGGTCTCCAGCGTCACGTTGGAGAGCCCGATGCCCCGGATCTTCCCCGCTTCCCGCAGACGGGCCAGGGTGCCGATCGATTCCTCCAGCGGCGTGGCCGGATCGATCCGGTGCAGGTAGAAGAGATCCACGTGGTCGGTGCCCAGCCGCGCGAGCGACGCCTCGCAGTGCTCCGTGAGGTACGCGGGCGAGTTGTCGACGCCGCGCCGGGCCGGATCGTCCTGCACCCGGACGATGCCGGCCTTGGTCGCGATCACGACGCGGTCACGCTTGTCGCGGATGAAGCGGCCGACCAGTCGCTCGTTGTGGCCGAACCCGTAGATGTCGGCGGTGTCGAACAACGTCACGCCGGCGTCGAAGGCATGCGCGAGCGTCTCGAGCGACTGGGCATCGTCGGTCTCGCCGTAGAACTCGGACATGCCCATGCAGCCGAAACCGATGGCCCCGACTTCGGGGCCGTTGCCGAGCTTGCGTCGTTCCATCGATGCCACTCCGTCCTAGCAGGCGATGCCGGGCGGATGCGCCGGCCTCGATCGCTCATTCTATGCGCCGGCGGCGATGCTCGCCCGTGCCTGCTGCGCGGGTCAGGGCTTGCGCGGATCGTCGTCCGGATTCACGTAGACGACGTCGAACGGGCCGATGCCGTTGATCTGCACCACCGTCTCGCCTTCGGCCCACGCGAAGTGCGGCATGCCGGCGGGCAGGTGCACGAAGCTGCCGGCCGGCAGCAGCTTCTGGGGCGCGAGCTCCGCACGCTCGCCGGCGGATACACCGAACCGGCCGGAGATGACCGTCACCATCTCGTCCTTGGAGTGGCGGTGCGGCGGGACCACGAAGCCGTGCGGGAAACGCAGCCGCAGGACGAAGGGCCCGGGCTTGGCCGGGCTTCCCAGCAGGGCGCTCGCCTGCGCGCCGGGCGGCAGCGAGGGCGGCGCCGGTCCCCACTTCACGGAATCGACTGGAACGACGGTGTGATGCGCGTCCGCGGCCAGCGCGGCGGGCGCTGCGACGGCGAGCGCACCCGCCGCGGCGCCGGCGGCGACCGCAAGGAACGTTTGGGCGATGCGAAGGCTCGCCAAGCGAGCGGCTGCGCGTCGGCCGCGCCCGAACGATCGGGCACGGGCGGCAAGGTTGGATCTGGTCGTCTGGTACATGGCTGCTCTCCTGAGCGATTCAGAGGGTGGATCGGTGAATGACGCCGGTGCTGCGGGCGGTTCGGTTCACTGGCGGGTAACCACCACCTGGAGGTACTCGCCGGGGACGACCATCGTGCCGTCGTGCGCGCGGTTGAAGCGTTCGACCAAGCCGAGCATCTCGCGCTCCAGCTCGACGCGGCGCCCGGCATCGGTCGCCTCGAATGCCTTCAACACCGGGCCGTAGAAGCCACGGAAGACCGCGAGCCAGTGCTCCGGCGATCGATAGCGGAAGACGAAGTGGCGCTTTTCCGACGCGATCAGCGCCGCCTCCGTCCCGAACAGCTCGGCGATGCGCTCGCGGGTACCCCAGAGTGCCGGCGACATCAGGCCGGCCGGCGGCGGGACGTACCTGCCGATCGTCTTGAAGAGCTGGCCGATGAATCCTTCGGGCGTCCAGTTCGCCAGGCCGATCCGGCCGCCCCCGCGGCACACCCGCGCGAGCTCCGCGGCCGCGCGTGCCTGGTCGGGCGTGAACATCACGCCGAAGGTGGACACCACGGCGTCGAACGAGCCGTCCGGGAACGGCAGGGCCTCCGCGTCCGCCTCTCGAAAGGCGATGTCGAGGCGCTCGGCCGCCGCGCGCTCCCCGGCCCGCGAGAGGAGCTCGGGCACGTAGTCGGTTGCGGTGACCTTGCACCAGCGGCGGGCGGCGGCGAGCGAGGCGTTGCCGTTGCCGGCCGCCACGTCGAGCACCCGCTGTCCCGCGCGCAGGTCCATTGCCTCGCAGAGCTCCTCGCCGACGATCTGCAGCGTGGTGCCGATCAGCGCATAATCGCCGGACGACCAGGCGCCTTTCTGGCGGGTCTTGATCGCCGGCAGGTCCGGGCGAGGCGTGCCGAGCGGCGCGTCCGCGCCGACGCGTCCCTGGAGGGACGACGGCATCGTGGCGTCGTTGCCGGTTCGTGTCGTGGTTGCATCCATTTCCGTTCTCCGTTCGTTTGGCGCCGCCGGCGGGTGCCGGCGACGGTAATGGATCGCCCGGGGGCGCCGAGTGGCCGGGGCTGATCTGTTGCAACCATAGGAGCAGAGCGTGGTGCCGAGCGTGGCAGGCGGCGTGGGAGGAAGCGTGGAATCGCCGGTGGCGCTTGCGCCCCCGGTCGCGTCCCTGCATATCGCCATGCTCGGGCCGATGTCGCTCACGCACGGCGGCGAGCCGCTCACGATGCCGCCTTCGCGCAAGCTGCGCGGCCTGCTCGCCTATCTCGCGCTGGCGCCGCGCGCCGCGACACGCACGGCACTGTGCGAGCTTCTCTGGGACGCGCAGAGCGATCCGCGCGGCGAGCTGCGGTGGTGCCTCAGCCGCCTGCGCAGCCTGCTGGATACGCCTGGCCGCCGCCGGGTCCTCACCGACGGCGACGCCGTCCGTCTCGACCTGTCCGACTGCTTCGTCGATGCGGTGGAGGTGCAGAGAGCCTCGGTGGAGGGACTCGACGGGCTCGCTCCCGACCGGCTGCGCGACTTGGCGGAGCGCTTCCGCGGCGAGCTGCTCGACGGCGTCGACTTCCAGCGCAGCCCCGCGTTCGACGGCTGGTTGGTGGCGCAGCGGCGGCGCCTGCGCGATGTCCACGCCGCCCTGCTGCGACGTCTTGCTGCCGTCGCGAGCGGCGACGAGCGGCTGGAGCGACTCGAGCGCTGGCTGGAGCTCGAGCCGTTCGAGCTCGACGCGCACCGGATGCTGCTGGCCGAGCTCGCGCGCCGCGGGCGCATCCGCGATGCCGAGGCGCATCTGGCGGCGACGACCCGTCGCTTCGCCGCCGACGGGCTGGACGACCTCGCGCTCGAAGCGGCTTGGCGGGATGCCCGCGTGCAGGCGCGTGCCGGCAGGTCTGGTGCCGGCGAAGCCGCAAGCCCCGCCGCTGTAGCCGAACCGGCCGGCGGGGGCGGCGCGCCCGGCGTCGCAGGCTCGGCCGGGGTCGTGGTGGTGGACCAGGCTCGCCCCGGCGAGGCCGCGACGGTCGCACGGCGGGCGTCCATCGCGGTGATGCCGTTCACCGACGCACATCCGCACGGCATTCGAGGCGGCCTGGCGGATGCGCTCGTCCACGACGTGATCACGCGGCTCGCCAAGCTGCGCAGCTTGTTCGTGATCGCGCAGGGCACCGTCTTCGCGTTGCACGAGCGCGGCCTGCCACCGGCCGAGGCGGCGCGCCTGCTGGCGGTGGACTTCGTCGTCGGCGGATCGGTGCGACGCGAGAAGGGCAGGCTCTCGGTCACGGTGGAGCTGACGGAGACGCCAACCGGGCGCATCGTCTGGGCGGAGGTATTCGATCTGCGGGAAGCGGACACCTTCCTCGTGCTGGATGCGCTTGGCAACCGCATCGTCGCCTCGATCGCCAGCGAGATCGAGACCATCGAGCGCAACCGCGCCGTGCTCAAGCCGCCGAACAGCCTCGATGCGTGGGAGTCGCTGCACCGGGGCCTCTGGCACATGTACCGCTTCACCCCGGAGGAGAACGGCGAGGCGATGCGCTTCTTCCGCCAGGCCGTGCGGCTGGATCCCACCTTCGCGCGGGCCCACGCCGGCCTCTCCTTCACGCATTGGCAGAATGCCTTCCAGGGCTGGGCCGACCGCGCGCGCGAGATCGAGCTCGCCTACCGGGCGGCCGGCACCGGCCTCATGGCGGATGACCGCGACCCTGCGGCGCACTGGGCGATGGGCCGCGCGCTCTGGCTGCGCAACGACATGGCGGGCGCCATCGAGGAGGTCGAGCAGGCCATCGATCTCAGCCCCAACTTCGCGATGGCGCACTACACGCTCGCCTTCGTGAGGTCGCAGGCGGGCGATCCCCACGCGGCGATCCGCTCGGTCGACCATTCCCGCGAGCTGAGCCCGTTCGATCCGCTGCTGTTCGGCATGCTGGGATCCCGCGCCATGGCCCACGTCCGGCTCGGAGAGTACGACCAGGCCGGACAGTGGGGGGTGAAGGCCGCGGCACGGCCCAACGCGCATCCGCACATCGTTGCGATCGCGACGTACAGCCTCGCGCTCGCAGACGATCTGGAGAAGGCCCGGGCGCACGCCGAGCGCCTGCGGCAGGCGGACCCCGGCTACCGCATCGCCAGCTTCCTGCAGGCCTTCAAGCTGGATGAGGCGGGGGAGGCGGCATTCCGGGAAGGTGCGCGGCGCGTCGGGATGGACTGAGCGCGCGGGCCGGTCAGTTGAACCGGCCCGGTGCGCCGCAGCATGCATCGCCACACGCGTCCGCCGCGAAGGCCCGTATCGGGTCGGCGCGCTCGTCCGCCGTCGAGCGACCGCTACTGAGCGGACTTGGAGTCGCCGTCGATCGGAATCGATTGACCGGTGATGGAGCGGCCGTGCGGGCCGGCGAGAAAGAGGATCAGCTCGGCGATGTCCTGCGGATCCACGAACTTCTTGATCGCCTGGTTCGCGAGCGCGAGCTCGGTCTCCTGCTCGATGCTGCGGCCGGACAGGCGCGCCCGGGCGGCGAGCACGTTGCGCACGCGTTCGCCTTCGACGCCGCCCGGGTGGATCGCATTGCACGTGATGCCGTACTGCCCGAGCTCGAGCGACAGCGTCTTGGCGAACCCGACGAGCCCCCACTTGGTGGTGGCGTAGCCGATGCGGTTCGGATATCCGAACCGCCCGGCCACCGACGACATGATGACGATCGAGCCGCGCGCCGACTTCCGCAGCATCGGGATCGCGCCCTGGGTGACGAGGAAGGTGCCGTCCAGGTTGACCCCGATCACCTCCCGCCAGCCGGAGAACGGGTACTCCGCGGCCGCAGCGGTGGGGCCGGCGATGCCGGCGTTGTTCACGAGCACGTCGAGCCCGCCGAGCTCGCGTTTCACGTCGTCGAAGAGGCGGGCCACGTCCTGCGGGCGGGCGACGTCCGCGACGGTCGCGCTGACCTGCGGCTGGGTGGCGCGCAGCCGGTCGATGGCCCCGGTGTCGATATCGGCCACATGGACCCGCGCGCCTGCCGCGACGAAGCGAGTCGCGATCGCCTGCCCGATGCCGCCCGCACCTGCGGTGACGAGTACGCGCTGTGCCATGGAGGCCATTTTCCGGTCCTCCGCGGCTCTACATCATGCCGAGCTCGAGCCGCGCGACCTCGCTCATCATCTCGCGGCTCCAGGGCGGGTCCCAGACCAGGTCGACGTCGACCTCGCTGACCCCCGGGATGCTGCGCAGCTTGTGGCGCGCCTCGTCGGCGATCGCGGTCCCCATGCCGCAGCCCGGCGCGGTGAGCGTCATGCGCACGTCGAGGCGGAAGGAGCCGTCGGGCAGCTCGATCGCCTGGCACAGGTACACCAGGCCGAGGTTGACGATGTCCACCGGTATCTCCGGGTCGTAGCAGGTGGCCAGGCGCCGCCAGGCAGCGGACTCCACGGATTCCAGCGTGGGAGGGCCGGACGTCTCGTCGTCCTCCTCCAGGCCGGTGGCGCCGGCATCCTCCGGATCGAGCCCGAGGGCATCGGCATCCTTGCCCGCGATGCGGTAGAGGTTGCCGCCGATGTAGACCGTGAAGTTGCCTCCCAGGCGCTGCGTGATCTGCGCGAGGCTGCCCGCCGGCAGCCGGGTAGGCGAGCCCCACGGAACCATGGTCGCCGCGCAATCACGCGTGAGTTCCACTTCCACCACTTCCCCGTGCCGATCGCCCATGCTCTACTCCGTCCGTGCGGTCCCGCCAGTGCCGTTCAATGCGTTGTGCAGGGTGTGCCAGGCAAGCGTCGCGCACTTCACCCGCGCCGGGAACTCGCGCACGCCGGCCAGGACCTGCAGCTTGCCGAAATCGCGCTCCGGGGGCACGTCCGTGAGCAGCGCGTGGAAATCGCGAAAGAGCGCCTCGACCTCCGCGATGGGGCGGCCCTTGACCGCCTCGGTCATCAACGAGGCGGAAGCGGTGGAGATGGCGCAGCCATGACCCTCGAAGCTCACCTCGTTCACCTTGCCGTCGGCGACCCGCAGGTACACCGTGAGCTGGTCTCCGCAGAGCGGATTGTGGCCCCGGGCCACGTGGTCCGCGTCCGGCATGGCGCGGAAGTTCCGCGGCTTGCGGTTGTGGTCGAAGATCGTTTCCTGGTAGAGCTCGCGCAGACCGCCGAAGTCCGCCGTCGAGCCTGCATGGCCGTTGCCCATCGCGCCTGCGCCTGCCTGTCGTTGCTTCACTCTACAGTCCCGAAGAGCGCCTGTGCCCGGGAGATCGCCTCGGCGAGCGCCGTCACGTCTTCGGGCCGGTTGTACAGCGCGAAGGAGGCGCGCGCGGTGCCCGGTATGCCGAAGCGCGTCATGAGCGGCATCGCGCAATGGTGGCCGGCGCGGATGGCCACCCCTTCGCTGTCCAGGATGGTGCCGAGGTCGTGCGGATGGATGCCGTCGACCAGGAACGACACGATCGCCGACTTGTCCGCCGCGGTGCCCACCAGGCGCACGCCGGGCAGCGCGCCGAGCGCCTGGTTGGCCTGGCGCAGCAGCTCGTGCTCGTGCGCGGCGATGCGGGCCAGGCCCACCCCGGTCACATAGTCGAGCGCGGCGGCGAGCCCCACGACGCCGGCGATGTCCGGCGTGCCCGCCTCGAACCGCTGCGGCGCGTCCGCCCAGGTGCTGCCCTCGAAGTCCACGGTGAGGATCATGTCGCCGCCCCCTTGCCAGGGTGGCATGGCCTCCAGGATCTCGCGCCGCACGAAGAGCGCACCGATGCCGGTCGGGCCGTACACCTTGTGCCCCGAAAGCGCATAGAAGTCGCAGCCGAGCGCCTGCACGTCGACCGCCTGGTGGGCGACCGCCTGCGCGCCGTCGACCAGCACCCGCGCGCCGACCGCCTGCGCCTGCCGGATCATGGTCTCGACCGGGTTCACCGTGCCGAGCGCATTGGAGACGTGGCCGACGGCAAGCAGCCTGGTGCGCGGGCCGAGCAGCTCGGCGAACGCCTGCAGGTCCACCTCGCCGGCATCGGTGACGGGCGCAACGCGGATGCGCGCGCCCACCTGCGCGGCAAGCATCTGCCACGGAACGATGTTGGAATGGTGCTCCATGCCGGTCACGACGATCTCGTCGCCGGCCACGAGGTTGGCCCGGCCCCAGCTCTGCGCCACCAGGTTGATCGCCTCGGTGGTGCCGCGGGTGAACACGATCTCGTCGGCGCGCGCCGCATTGAGGAAGCTGCGCACGCGTTCGCGCCCGGCCTCGTAGAGATCGGTCGCGCGCTGCGAGAGGAAGTGGACGCCGCGATGGATGTTGGCGTTGGCGTTGCAGTAGAACTCCGAGCCCGCCTCGATCACCGCCCGCGGCTTCTGCGTCGTCGCGGCATTGTCCAGGTAGACCAGTCGCCGGCCGTTCGGCAGCGGGCGCTCCAGGATCGGGAAGTCGCCGGCCAGGTCGAGCAGGACGCTGGTCGGCTCGAGCACGGCTGCTGCGGTCACGAGATTTCCTCCATGGTAGCCCCTCCGGGCAGCCTCGCGCGGATGGCGGCGGCCGCGCGCCGGCGCAGCGGCGCGAGCTCGATCCGGCCCAGCGCTTCGGCCGCGAAGGCATAGGTGAGCACGTTGCGCGCGTACGCCTCGTCGAGTCCGCGGGAGCGCAGGTAGAAGAGGGCGGCCTCGTCGATCTGCCCCACCGTGGCGCCGTGGGCGCACTTCACGTCGTCGGCATAGATCTCGAGCTCGGGCCGCGCGTCGGTCTGCGCGCCCGGCGAGAGGACCAGGCTGTCGGCGCGCTGGACGGCATCGGTGCGCAGGGCACCCGGTGCGACCACGATGCGGCCGGTGAACACCCCGCGGCCCGAATCGTCCAGGATGCCGCGGTAGAACTCCCGGCTGGTGCCGCGCGGCTTGGCGTGGTCGATGCGAGTGTGGTGGTCGACGTGGCGGCGGCCGTCCACGTGAAAGAGGCCGTTCAGCAGCGCCTCGCTGGCTTCGCCGTACAGCCGCGTGCCGATGTCGTGGCGGGCAAGCCGCGCGCCGAGCGAGACGGAGTGGGAGTCGAAGCGTGAACCGCGCGCCTGGCTGGCCGCGATCACGGCAAGATGGATGGCCGCGGGCGTTTCCTCCTGCAGCTTCAGGTGGGTGACCCGCGCGTCGGCATCGGCCAGCACCCGGGTGACCACGTTGGTCAGCGTCGGCGCCGCGTCCGCGCCGGTCGTGCCGACATAGTGCTCGACCACCGTCGCCTGCGCCCCGGCGCCGGCGACGACCAGGTTGCGCGGGTGATTCGAGGCGCCCGGCGTCGTCGCGATGAAGACCAGGTGCACCGGCCCCGGCAGCACCACGCCCTGGTCGAGCCGAAGCACCGCGCCGTCGGTGACGAACGCCGCGTTCAACGCGTCGTGCACTTCCCCGTCGGCCGGATCGCCGAAGATCGGCTCCAGCCGCTCGATCTCGGCAGGTGACAGCTGCGCGAACGTCTGCAGCGTGGCCCCTCCCGGCAGGGCGCCAGGCGCGGAGAGCGCCGGCACGTGATGGCCGTCGACGAAGACGAGCCAGTGCCCGGCGGAGCCGCTGCCGGCAGCGGCTCCGCCGGCAACCCGGGCCGCGCCGACGGCTTCGCCGTCGTCTTCCGCCTGCTGGTCACGCCGCAGCGCCGCCACCACGTCAGCCAGGTCCGCGACCACCCCGTCCGAAGGCGCGTCGGCGGGCCGGAAGGTCAGGTCGTTCAGGAAGACGAGCGAGGTATGCCTCCAGTTCTCCAGCCGGTTCGACGGCCAGCCTTCCTCGGCGAACCGCGCGAGCGCCCGCCGCCGCATCGCGGGCAGCCACGAGCCGGCGCCGGGCAGCGCTGCGGCGCGCGCTTCGAACGCGGCGCGCCAGCGGGCCGCGCTGGCTTCGCGCGACGACGCGACCG
>JAEWGX010000112.1 GCA_023388075.1 Pseudomonadota bacterium | reverse complement strand
GGCATGATCACCCGCTTCGCCTTCGATTCACCTTCCAGCCTGCCCTGCGCCGGATGGGTCGACGCGTCGCGTTCGGCCTGGGCCTGGGACCGCAACGCGTGATGGAGAGCTCAGCCGCCGACCGTCCCCAGATCCTGTGGACACCACCGCCGGAGCAGGTGGCCGCATGCCGGCTTACCGACTACCAGCGCTGGCTGCGCGAGCGCAAAGGGCTGGGCTTCGACGACTACCACGAGCTCTGGCGCTGGTCCGTTGCCGAGCTCGAGGACTTCTGGCGGACCATCTGGGACTATTTCCAGATCCAGGCGGACGGATCTCCCGAGCCGGTGCTGTGCGGCGCCGGGATGCCGGGGGCCGAGTGGTTCGCGCGGGCGCGTCTCAACTACGCCGAGCACGTCTTTCGCCAGGCGACCGCGGACCGGCCGGCCCTGGTCGTTCGCGAGGAGGGCTCCGAGGCCCGCGAGGTCTCCTGGGACGAGCTTCGTCGGGCCTCCGGCGCGATCGCGGCGACGTTGAAGGATCACGGCGTTCGCGCCGGCGACCGGGTGGCCTCCTACCTGCCCAACCGCATGGAGACCGTCGCGGCGTTCCTCGCCTGCGCGAGCATCGGTGCAGTCTGGTCCAGTTGCGCACCGGACATGGGCATCTCGGTGCTGCTCGATCGCTGGCGGCAGATCGAACCGTCCGTCCTGCTGGCGACGGACAGCTACCGCTACAACGGCAAGGTTCACGACCGTCGCGAAACCGTGGAGAAGCTCCTGCGAGCGCTGCCGAGCGTAGCCACGGTCATCCACGTGCCCGGGCCGCTCGCGCAGGAGGCGAACCTCGACTGGCCCGGGATCCTGCCCTGGTCCGACGCGGTGAGCGTCGAACCCGACCTGGGCTTCCAGCGCCTGCCGTTCGACCATCCCCTGTGGATCGTCTACTCGTCGGGCACCACCGGATTGCCGAAGGCGATGGTCCATGGCCACGGCGGCATCGTGATCACGCACCTCAAGACGCTCGCCCTGCAGCACGATCTCCGCCCGGGCGACCGTCTCCTTTTCCTCGGAGGCACCGGCTGGATCGTCTGGAACCTGCAGGTCGGTGGGCTGCTGGTGGGCGCCACCGTCGTGCTCTACGACGGCAATCCGGCCTGGCCCGATCCGCAGGCGCTCTGGCGCTTCCTGGACCGCCACGGCGTGACCCTGTTCGGTTGCGGCGCGGCCTACCTTGTCGCGTGCATGAAGCAGGGGCTGCGGCCACGGGACTTCGCCCGCCTCGCGCGACTGCGCGCGATCAACTCCACCGGCTCGCCGCTTCCGGTCGATGCCTACCGGTGGGTCTATGGCTCCGTGAAGCCGGATGTCTGGCTGGCTTCGATCAGCGGAGGTACCGACATCGCCTCCGGCTTCGTCGCCTGCGCCCCGTCACTGCCGGTGACCGCGGGCGAGATCCAGTGCGCCGAGCTCGGCGTAGCGGCCGCCGCCTTCGACGAGCAGGGCCAGCCGGTGTTGGAGCAGGTGGGCGAGCTGGTCATCACGCGGCCGATGCCGTCCATGCCGCTTTTCTTCTGGAACGATCCCGGCGGCCGACGTTATCGCGAGAGCTATTTCGAGACCTTCCCGGGCGTGTGGCGGCATGGCGACTGGATCCGCTTCACGACCCGCGGCACCGCGGTGATCTACGGCCGGTCGGACAGCACGATCAACCGCTTCGGGATCCGGATAGGCACCGCGGAGATCTACCGCGTCGTGGAGGAGATGCCCGAGGTGCTGGACAGCCTGGTCGTCGACCTCGAGTATCTCGGACGCCCCTCGTCGCTGTTGCTCTTCGTCGTGCTTGCACCCGACGTGGCGCTGGACGAGACGCTGCGCTCGGCGATGCTGGAACGGATCCGCACCCGCGCGTCGGCGCGACATGTACCGGACGACGTGCATGCGGTGGCGGAGATCCCCCGCACGCTCACCGGCAAGAAGATGGAGGTGCCGGTGCGCAAGCTGCTGCTCGGCGCGGCGGTGGAGAAGGTCGCGAGCCCGGACGCCATGGCCAATCCCGGCAGCCTGGCGTACTTCGTGCGGCTCGCGAGGATGCTGGCCGCGCCAGCCTGAACAGGCGCGGATCGTTTCCGATGGGTGACCCATGACTCAGAGCAAGACGGGGCCGCTGGCGGGCCTCCAGGTATTGGACCTTTCCCAGATCATGGCCGGTCCCTACTGCACCATGGTGCTGGCGGACCTCGGCGCCGAGGTGATCAAGGTCGAGAAGACCGGCGGCGGGGACGACTCGCGGCAGATGGGTCCCTTCGTGGACGGCGAGTCCTCGTGCTTCGCGCACATCAACCGGAACAAGCGCGGCATCGCGCTCAACCTGAAGGATCCGCGGGGCCAGGAGCTGCTGCACGAGCTGGCCCGCCGGTGCGACGTCGTGGTGGAGAACTTCCGCGTCGGCGTCACGAAGACCCTTGGCGCGGACTACGAGACGCTCAGCAGCATCAATCCGCGCCTGATCTACTGCTCCATCTCCGCCTACGGCCAGACGGGCCCGCTGGCGCACAAGGGCGGTTTCGACCTGGTCGCCCAGGGAATGGCGGGGATGATGAGCATGACCGGCGAGCCCGGAGGGCGTCCGCTGAAGGCAGGCATCGCGATCTACGACGTGGGGGCGGGCATCACCGCGGTCTACGCCATCCTCGCTGCCCGCATCCACCAGCTCGCCACCGGCGAAGGCCAGCACATCGACCTTGCACTGGCCGAATGCGGCCTGCCGTGGTTCGTCTGGGAGGCCGCCGCCTACTTTGCCGACGGCACCATTCCCCAGGCCACCGGCAGCCGGCACCGCGTTTCGGCGCCGTACCAGGCTTTCCGCACCGGCGACGGCTACATCGTCATCGGCGCGGCCAACCAGCGCACCTGGGAGCGGCTCTGCACGGACGTGCTCGCCCGCAAGGACCTGCTGGAGGACCCGCGCTTCAGGACCAACTCCGATCGACGCGCCAACGTGGAGGCGCTCGAAGCGTTGCTCGAGGTCGAGTTCGCCGCGGCGGACGCGGCGACGTGGATCGCCCGCTGCGAGCAGAGCGGCGTGCCCTGCGGGCCGATCAACGATTTTGCCCAGGCGATGGCCGATCCGCACTATCGCGCGCGCGGGATGGTCGAGGAAATCGACCATCCCGTCCTCGGCCGGATGCCGATGCTTGGCATTCCAACGAAGTTCTCGCGCACCCCGGGATCGATCCGCCACGCGGCGCCAACCCTGGGACAGGATACCGACGTGGTGCTGCGCGAGCTGGGGCTGTCGCCCGATCGGATCGCCGCGTTGCGCTCGGCGGGGACGGTGCAGTAGGGGTCCGCCGGGGGCGGGGCCGCTCCTTCCGTCCCGCTTCGCCTACTGCAGCTTGATCCCGGCGTCCTGGATGATCTTCCGGTACTTCGTGATCTCCGACGCGACGTAGTCACCGAACTCGTCGGGTCCGCTCGCGGCCGCGTCGAGGCCGAGGCCGGTGAAGCGCTCCTTGAGATCGTCGAAGGTGACGACCTGCTGCATGGCCTTGGCAAGCTGCTCCACGATCGGGCGTGGCGTGCCGCGCGGCGTGAGGATCCCCCACCAGGTGCCGAAGTCGTAGCCTTCCACGCCGGCCTCCATGAGGGTCGGCAGCTCGGGCATCACCGACGTGCGCTGCGCGGTGGTCACGGCAAGCGCCTTCAGCCTGCCGGAGCTCACGTGCGCCGACACGGAGGAGATGCCGAGGAAAGCCAGGTCCACGCTGCCGCCGATCAGGTCGTTGATGGCAGGTGCGTCGCCCTTGTACTGGATGGCGGTCATCTTCGTGCCCGTCAACGAGGCGAAGAGCTCGGCGGCGAGGTGAGGCGTCCCGCCCGTCCCGGTGGACGCGTAGTTGAGCTCGCCCGGCTTCTTCTTGGCCAGCGCGATGACGTCCTGCACCGAGTTGGCGGCGAGCGATGGATTCAACACCATCAGATACCCGCTTCTTGCAGCGAGGCTGATGCCGTCGAAGTCCTTGGCCAGGTCATAGCCGCGGCTCGGATAGATGTTCTCGGCCACCGCATGCGCGCCCGCGACGAGCAGGAGCGTGTAGCCATCGGGCGCCGACTTCGCCACGTGCGCGACGCCGATCGTTCCGCTCGCTCCCGCGCGGTTCTCGACGATCACCGGGGCCTTGAGCACGTCGGCGAGCTTGGCCGCCACGGCGCGGCCGACGATGTCGGTGCTCCCGCCGGGGGGGTATGAGACAACCAGGCGTATCGGCTTGTCCGGATAGGTCTGCGCGTGCGCGAACCCGGACAGGTTCAATGCGAGCGCCGCCAGCAGTACTTTCAGAGCCAACTTCATTTTCTACTCCCTCGTCATGGCCTATGAGTTACGGTCGGAAACAGACTAGTCGGATCGGGCCGGCGCTTCGGGGTGCAGCAGCGACCAGAGCCGCGCCGGCGTCACCGGGACCTTGCGGGGACGCTTGCCCGTCGCGTGCTCGATCGCACCGAGGATCGCAGGCGGCGTCGGGATCAACGCGGGCTCGCCCACGCCCTTCGCACCGAACGGACCGAGGGGCTCGCCCGCTTCCACGAGCAGGATCTCGATCTCCGGCATGTCGCCGAAGGTGGGGATGAGATAGTCGTGCAGGTTCTCGGTTCGCCCTGGCAGGTATTCCTCCATGAGCGCGAGCCCGATGCCTTGCGCTATGCCGCCGTGGATCTGGCCCTCCACCTGCGTAGGATTGATCGCCCGGCCCACGTCATGGGCCGCCCATACCTTGATCACCTTCACGGTGCCCAGCGTCACGTCGACCTCGACCAGCGCCATCTGGGCTCCGAACGCGTATGTCGCGTAGGGCACGCCTTGGCCGCTCTCGTCGAGGTCGGTGGTCGGCGGGTCGTAACGGCCGATCGCCGATACGACCATGCCTTCCTCGTCGGATGGCAAGTGACCCAGCGCGACGTCCCTGAGACGTCCCTCTTCTTCCACCCGGACTCCCCCCGGGGCGAAGATCACCCGGGCCTGGGCCGAGGCGTTCGCGAGGCGACGCAGCTCGTCCTTGAGGTTTTCCGCAGCGCGGACCACCGCGTTGCCGGAGACGAAAGCCTGCCTGGAAGCCGAGCTCTTGCCGGCGTCCAGGGTGCGGTCGGTGTCGCTGCCGACCAGGGTAATGTCCCGGGGGTCGTTGCCCAGCGCCTGCGCGCAGACCTGGGTCAGGATGGTGCTGGCGCCCTGCCCGATGTCCACGGCACCGCTGAACAGCGTGACCCGCCCGGCGGCGTCGACGCCGATCCGCATCGAGGACGGATTCGGTTGCGAGGTGTTGCCGATGCCGTACCACATGCAGGCGACTCCGACGCCCCGCTTGCGCGTCGCGTTGGCGGCATTGAACGCGTCGACGCCCCGGCGCTCGGCATGCCAGATGGGCGACAGCTTCTCGAGGCATTCACGCATGCCGACGCTCGGGCCGAGCTTCTGGCCGGTCGCGGTGCGATCCCCGGGCACGAGCGCATTCTGAAGGCGGAACTCGAGGCGATCCCTGCCAAGGCGGTCCGCCAGCTCGTCCATCAGCGCCTCGTGGGCGATGGCCGCCTGCGGCACCCCGAAGCCCCGGAACGCGCCGCCGATCGCGTCGGTGGTATGCACGGCGCGTGTGGTGCATCGCACCGCGGGGACCCGGTACGGACCCATGGCATGGATGGGCACGCGATCGCCGACGATCGGTCCGCAGGAGGCGTAGGGTCCTGTATTGAAGTCGGCGTGGAACTCGTAGCTGGCCAGCCGGCCCGCTTCGTCGCAGGTCAGGCGTGCCGTCACGTTGGCGGGATGGCGCTTGGTCGTGGCGCGCATGCTCTCGCCACGCGAATAGGTGCAGGTCACCGGCTGGCCGGTCTGCCAGGCGGCCACTGCGATGATCGGCTGCAGCGACATGTCGATCTTGCCGCCGAAGCCGCCGCCCACCGCCGTGGGCACGATGCGCACCTGCTCCGCCTTGATCCCGAGGACCCAGGCGATCTCGTCGCGATTCATGTAGGGCGCCTGCGTGGAGACGTGCAGCTCGATGCGCTCTCCGACACGACGCGCAAAGCCGGCTTCGGGCTCGATGTATGCGTGCTCGACGAATGACGTCTCGAAGCTGCCGCTGACGGCGAAGCTTCCCGCCTCCCTGGCGACGTCTCCGGTCACCTGCCGGCCCTGCATGAGGATATTGCCCGGGCGGTCGGCATGCAGCGCAACCGCCGACTCCTCGAGCGCCGCCGCGACGCCGCTGACGGGCTCGAGCACTTCCCACTCGAGGGGCAGCGCCGTGATGTCGACGCGCTCGATGGCTTCGCGCTCGCCGACCAGCGCGGCGATGGCTTCGCCGCGATAGCGGACGTGGCCATCGGCGAAAACCGGCTGGTCCCTGAGGCGGGCGAACACGCTGAACACGTTGTTGCCGGGGACATCGCGCGCCGTCAGGACGGCATGGAGGCCGGGGTGCTTCTCGAGCAGCGCCGAGCAGTCCCCGAGCTTGAAGCGTGCGTGCGCATGCGGTGACCGGACAACCCGGACCCGGAGTGTCTCCCGGGTGGCGACGTCGGCGCCGAAGCGGGCACGGCCGCTCACCCGCGGCCAGCCGTCCACCTTGGGCAGCCGGGCACCCACGCCGCCGCTGCCCCGTGATTCGCAGGGCGCCGAAGATTCGCCGGCCTGGCGGAAGAATGCCTCGATCGCCTCGACGATCTTCAGGTAGCCGGTGCAACGACAGAGCACGCCTCCGAGGCGGTCCAGGATCTCCTCCCGGCTCGGCGCGGCCTCGCCATCGAGCGCCATCTCCGCGGCGGCCATCAGCATGCCCGGCGTACAGATTCCGCATTGCGCGGCGCCGGCTTCCATGAACCGTTCCTGCAGGGCGTGCAGGCGGGGGTCGTGCTCGAGACCCTCCACGGTAAGCACCGCGCGGCCCACCGCCTGGCCGAAGGGAACGATGCAGCTGCATACCTGCCTGCCGTCGAGCAGGACCGTGCAGGCGCCACAATCGCCGGCATTGCAGCCAACCTTCGTGCCGGTCAGCCCGATCTCGTCACGCAGGACTTCGGAAAGCCGCATGGCCCCCGGCGCGTCCACCGAGGTGGCTCGCCCGTTGACTGTCAGCGTACCCTTGATCTTGTCGTTCATTTCGGGAACCTTTCCGGGATGGCCCTCACCGCTTCCTCGACGAGAACCCTGACGGCATGCCGTCGGTACGCGGCGCTTCCCCGCACGTCATCGATCGGCGAAAGCGGTGCCAGCGCGCCGTCGGGAAGCTCGTAGCGGCCCAGCGCCTCCATGTCGAGTCCGAGGAGCGACGCCTCCGCCGCGGGCAGCCGCAAGGCGCGGTCTGCGCAGGCGCCGACGGCGATCGCGCCTCGACACGTCACGCCCCTGGAGTCCAACTCGACCAGGACCGCCACCATGGCGATCGAGATCACCAGATAGCGGCGAGCGCCGAGCTTCCTGAACAGCGAGGCGTGCCGGCCGGTCACGGCCGGCACCTGCACAGCCGTGAGGATCTCGTCGGCCAGGAGCGCGGTGCGGCGGTTGCCACGGACGAACTCGGCCAGCGGCATCTCGCGTCGACCGCCAGCGCCCTCCAGGACGACCGTCGCATCGAGCGCGAGCAAGGCCGCGACGCCGTCGGCCGCGGGCGAAGCGTTGCAGATATTGCCGCCCACGGTCCCGGTGTTCTGGATCTGCCGCCCACCCACTTCCACACCCGCCTGCTTGAGTGCGTCGAACTGCGCCGGCAGGTCCGCCCCCACCACCTCGCTCCACCTGGTGAGCGCGGGGATGGTCCACAGGTCACCCGTGCGCCGGATCGGCGCCCGCAGCGCCGCGACGTTGGTGATGTCTATCGCCCCTGGAATGCGGAGGCCGTTCTCCAGGGCGGGATAGAGGTCCGTTCCACCGGCCAGCACCGCGAAGCCGGTCTGCGCGCGAATCCGGATCGCTTCCTCCAGATCTCTGACGGCAAAGTACTGCATGATTTCTCGACCTGTTAGTCAGCCATGATGCCCGGCACCTCGCCGAGGCTTCGCATCCGGTCCTCGGCCGTCCCCACGAGGGCGAGCACCAGCTCGTCGAGGCCCGCGTCGCGGTACTCCCGCACGCGGCGGCGACACGCGGCGGCATCGCCCGTGATGGTGAACACGTCCACCGCCTCGTCCGGCACCAGTGCCGCGGCAGCCGCGACGTCCCGGCGCGACACGGCGGCCATGATCGCCTCGTGGTCGATGTTCAGGCCGCTCGACTGGATGTTCTCGGCTACCGCCTTGTTGCGGAAGAGGAAGGCGAGCTTCTCCCGGACCTTGCGTCGCCCTGCTTCGCGGTCGCCTCCGGCCAGGAAGTAGATGTAGCTGGACTTCGCGAGCTCGGCCGGGTCGCGTCCCTCCGCCCGGGCCCCTTCGGCGGCAAGCTCCAGCACCCGCCGGGTGTAGGCCGGGGAGAGCCCGGCGGACAGCACGACTCCGTCGGCAATGCGACCGGTCAGCTTCAGCATGTGAGGGCCGGTGGCCGCGATGTAGATGGGGATGGGAGAACCGGCATCGAAGGTGACGCGCGCCCCCGCGAGCTTGAACGTCCGCGCTTCCTGGTGCACCGGTTCCGTCGAGAGCAGGGAGCGCAGCGCGCGGACGTAGTCCCGTGTCGCATCGACCGGCTTCTCGATCTCGAAGCCGGATTCCCGCAGGAACATGGGATTGCCGACACCGACGGCGATGCCGACGCGATCGGGCACGAGCTCGGCGAGGCTCGCGAGCGCCATGGCCATCGGCGTCGGATGCCGCAGGTACGGGCTGATGGCGGTCGGCAGCAGGCGAGCCTTCTCCGTGGCGAGGGCGATCGCCGTTGCCGTGATGAACGCCTCCCGATAGCCGAGATGCTCCGCGATCCAGAACGACCGGGCGCCGGCCGCCTCCGCTCTACGCGCGACCTCGACCGCCTCCCGCACCGGCACGAAGCCGTCGAAGCTGACCCCGAACGGTATCGGCTCAGACATGGCCTTGCTCCACCAGCCGGCGCACCTGAGCCGCGTCGAGCCCTTCGAACCCCATCTTCGCGACGTTCAGCCCGGTCTCGCGGTACGGCTTGCCGGTGATCGCGCTTGCCAGCAGGACAATCGCATCGGTGACCGGGCTCGCCACGCCCGCCACCCGCGCGAGCTCGGAGAACGGCACCAGCCCGAAAGGGATGTCCTCGTTGAAGAAGCGGTGGTCGATCGACGACGGCGCCTTGATCCAACGGTTGGGCTCGCTGTGGTGGAAGACGGAGTAGGCATTGCCCCCGGCCCGACCGTTCTCGTCCGTGTAGCCCATCTGGAAGAAATGCTCGGAGATCTTGTCCACGCTGGACCCGAATGCCGAGGCGATGGCCTGCCGCTCGTCGTCGAGCCGGTCGATGAGGACACCCACCGACGGTGTGATGCCCTCGTAGTAGTGGCAATAGTCTCCACCGGTGGATTCGACCCGCCCGACGTTGCAGAGAAGCGCGGGCGGATGGTGGATGGCGTTCGTGTACGGAAACAGCGTGTCGAGGATGGTGGGCACCGGGAAGATCGCGGGGAAGAGCGGGCTGAGCCGTTCCGCCAACTCCGCGGTGCGGGTCGCCGGGAAGGCAGCGAAACGCAGCTTCGCCGATGCACGCGATACCCGTACCCGTCCCTCCGCCGTCTTGCGGCAGATGTACGGCAGGGTCGAGGTGGCGCACGTCAACGCGTCGGCACACCCGCGCGAGCGCAAGGTGTTCGGTATCAGCGTCAACGTGTGGCCCGGAGCGGCGAACAGCACCTGGTCCGGCGCGAGGTGCGGCGCCAGCAACGCCGCGATGTTCTCGTGCGCCTGGGCCGGCGCCATCGCGATGACGGCATCCGCGCCGCGAACCGCCTCGGCCGCGTCGTTGGTGATCGTCCCGACACGCACGAGGCCTTCACCGTAGATGCCTTCGTACTCGATGCCGCCCCGCGCCTGAAAAGGTGCGAGCGTGGACGGGCTGCGGCCGTAGAGCCGCACCTCGAATCCGCGCAGCGTCAGGTCGACCGCCGCGGCGCATCCGCCGTTGCCCGCGCCTATGATGGCAACGCGCCTGATCTCTCTATTTGAACTGGACATTGCTTTCCTGATCGGTACCCATCGAAGCGATTGACGTGCTCAGTCGCGCTGGCGGAACTTGACCAGGCCCGCATCCTTGAGGGCCGGATAGAGCTGGGAGTCCAGGAGATCGCACATCGCCTGGGCTTCCTTGGCTCCGCCGGGCTCGACGATGAAGCCGCGGGCCTGTGCCCGGGCGATGAACTCCGGATCGCTCATCGCGTCGACGAAGGCCTTCTCCAGGATGGCCAGGCGATCGGCAGGAATGCCCTTTGGCCCGGCGATCGTGCGGAACGATCCGACGACGGCGTCGTACCCCTGCTCGCGGAAGGTCGGCACGTCAGGCACCATGAAGTGGCGCTTGCTGCCCGAGACACCGAGGATCCGTACCTTGCCGGCCTTGTGGTGCTCGGCGACGTCGGGTATCGCGATGGAAACGGTCTGGACCTCTCCGGAAAGCAAAGCCGTCACCATTGGCGCATAGCCGCCGTAGGCGACCTTGTGTGACTTCACGTTCAGGAGGCGCTCGTAGAGCGCCATGAACGTGAACGACGCGCCGCCGGGCTGGTCGTTGCCGTTGCGGATCTTCCCTGGCGCCGCCTGCGCCGCCTTCACGTACTCGGCAAGCGTCTTGAACGGCTGGTCGGCCCGTGCGACAAGAGCGGCCGGCTCCGTCCCGAACAGGGCGATGTTCTGGAGATCGGACATCGGGTTGGCATTCGCGTTCAGGTACTGGGCCGCGACCGCGCCCGAGCCGAGCATGCCTACCGTGTACCCGTCCGGTTTCGCTTCGGCGATCTCCCTGATGCCGATCGTTCCGCCGGCGCCCGGTCGATTGACCACGACGATGGGTTGCCCGAGCTTCTGAGACGCCGCTTCCGCGACCATCCGCATCGCGATGTCACTGCCGCCCCCGGGAGGCCACGGCATGATGAACCGGACGGGCTGGTCCGGGAACGCGGCCGCGAACGTCGGCACGCAGGTGGTGAGGGCGACTGCGGCAATGCGCAGGAGTGTCTTGACTTGCGATCGGCGGTTCATACAGTTTTCCTTCCTGGACGATTGACGACAGAGAGAGCGCTACTCCACGAAAACCTTGTCCCGCTTGACACGAACGGCGGGCAGGGCAGCTAGGATCAGGATCAGGGCCGCGACCGTGAGCAGGGTCGCGCTGATCGGACGTTCTAGGAACACCATCGCATCGCCCCCGGAAACACCGAGCGCGCGCCGAAGGTTCTCTTCCAGCATGGGCCCGAGGACGAGCCCCATGAGAATGGGTGCGGGTTCGACTCGCATGAGCTTGAAGATCCAGCCGACGAAGCCGAAGACCGCCATGATCACCACATCGGAAATGCTGTTGCTGACGCTGTAGGTGCCGATGCAGCACAGCAGCAGGATCCCCGGGAAAAGGATGCGATACGGAACGCGCAGCAGCAGGATCCAGACCCTGATGAGCGGAAGGTTGAGGAGCACGAGGATCATATTGCCGATCCACATGCTCACCACCAGGCTCCAGAAGAGCTGGGGCTGCTTGTCGATGAACGAAGGCCCGGGCGTGATGCCGTGAATCATCATCGCGCCGATCATGAGCGCCATGAGCGCGCTCGGCGGAATGCCGAGGCTCAGCATGGGGATGAAGGAAGCCTGGGCGGCGGCGTTGTTCGCGGCCTCCGGCGATGCGACACCTGCCAGCTCGCCCTTGCCGAACGCACCGGGTGTCTTGGAGACCTTCTTCTCGAAGCTGTATGAAGAGAACGCGGCGATCGTCGGGCCCCCGCCCGGCAGCAGACCGAATGCCGACCCCACCACGGTGCCCCGCAGCGCCGGCTTGACCATGCTCGCGAGCTCCTTGAGGTTCGGCCAGATCCTCGTGATCGCCACCGGCGGGACGCCCTTGCCATCGGTCGTGTTCAGGTTGGAGACGATCTCGGCGATGCCGAAGAGACCCATCGCGATGGGGACGAAGTCGAGGCCGTCGATCAGCGTCGGCAGGCCGAAGGTGAGCCGGTGCTCGCCGGTGCTGATGTCGGTCCCGACGAGACCCAGCGTGACGCCGATGAGGATGCCGGCGATCGCCTTGAGCAGCGAACCCTGTGACAGGGCAACGGCCGCGACCAGCCCGAGCACGAGCACGGCGACGTAGTCGGCCGACTGGAAGAGGAGCGCGACGTTCGCGAGCGCCGGCGCAGCCGTCGCGATCAGCACGGTCGTCAGGCAGCCCGCGATGAGCGAGCTCAGCGCGGCTGTCGCCAGCGCGATCCCGCCGCGTCCTTGCCGCGCCATCGCATGCCCGTCCAGGCAGGTGACGACGGCGGATGCCTCGCCGGGGAGGTTGAGCAGGATGGCGGTCGTCGAGCCGCCATACTGGGCGCCGTAGTAGACGCCCGCAAGGACGATCAGCGCACCCGCCGGCGCCAGATGGAACGTCACCGGCAGGAGCATCGCCATCGTTGCCAGCGGACCGATGCCGGGCAGCACGCCGATCACCGTTCCGAGCAGGCATCCGAGCAGGCAGAGGAGCAGGTTCTCCGGGGTCGCGGCAACCGAGAGGCCGAGCCAGATGTTGTCGATCAGTTCCAAAAGCCGGCGTCCTAGTCGATCAGCCTGGGAAAGGCCGACACGGGAAGGTTCAGCCCGTAGATGAAGACGAGCGACGCGAGTGCGGCGAGGATCGAAGCCAGCAGGAGCGAGGCACGCATGCCGAGATCTCCCGACGCGCGACTCGCGATCAGGATCAGCGCGATCGTCGAGACGACCAGCCCCAGGCGCTCGAGCGAGAATGCGAAGGCCAGCACGCTTGCCGTGATGATCAGTGCCCGGGCGACGAACTGTCCGACCTTGCCGGGTTGCGACAGCTCTCCGACATCCAGGACGACCGATTCCACCGAAGGCCGCCTGCCGCGCCGGAAGGTCAGCGCGAAGATGGCGAAGCCCAGGGCGACCAGGATCGACCCGCACAGCCGCGGGAAGTAGCCAGGTCCGATGCCGAGCTCCGTTGCCGCCTCCAGGCCGCTCGTGGCCGCGAGGACCAGCACGCCGAATCCGCCGATGAGGGCGCCGCAGGCCCTGTCGACAACCGTCTCCGTCGAGCGGGACGACGCCGACGAGTCTGGCCCGGGACGATCGGTCGTCACTGCAGCCCCCCTTCCCTTGGCCCGCCCAAGGCTCCGAGCGCGGAGCTCGACAACCCCGCTGCCGAGGTCGCACCCGACGGCTGTGTCGGGCCGGGAACCGCGCCCGGTCTTTCCGTGGGAAACGCCGTGATTGCCAGCAGGTGCTGGTAGGTTTCGTCGATGTCGGCTTCGACCGCGCGACGGGCGCCCAGCGGGTCGCCCGCCTTCACGGCAGCGATCAGCGCCCGGTGGTTCTGGCCGGCTGCCTGGGGGCTCGCCTTGGCAAGCGACATGTGGATCAGCGACGCGCTCTGCAGCCAGAGAAGCTCGATGATGCGCAGGCGAAGCTCGCAGCCCGCCGCGCGATAGATCGTGAAGTGAAACTGGCGATTGAGCGCCAGGCGCTCGGTGAGGCTGCGTCGCCTCGCCACGACCGATCGCTGCTCGAGCTCCTCGAGCGCGGGGGCGAGATTGCCGCCATTGCGCCGCACGGAACGTTCCGTGATCGATCCTTCCAGCTCGATCCGCAGCTCGCTCAACTCCTCGAACTGCTCCCGGGTGAGAAAGGGCAAGGCGATGGTGCGGCGGTCACTGATCTCGAGCGCGCCTTCGGCAACGAGCCGCCCGACCGCCTCGCGCACCGGCATCGGGCTCGTCCCCAGCGCATCTGCGATCGAACGAAGGGACAGGGTCTCGCCGGGGACGAAAACACCGTCCAGGAGCGCGCGCCGGAGCTCGGCGTACACATGGGCGCGCAGTGCGGTCGGCTGATAGTCCGAGGCGATGAATCGGCCAAGGACGGCACGGGGTTTCCTGGCGGTGGACATGTTCGTTGGGATCCGGGATTTCCGTGCGAGGTCGGGGCCGCTACCGGCCAGGTGGGTAAGGCAGGACGCTGCCGGCGTGGACGTCCGACAGCGTCTGCCATCCGCCGTACGCCATCGCCTGGTCGATCTCGCGGAAGAGAATGTCGAGAACCTGCTTCACGCCCTCGCCGCCTTTGGAGGCGAGCCCCCACAGGTGGGCTCGTCCGATGCAGCAGGCCTTTGCCCCGAGCGCAACCGCCTTCAGGACGTCGGTTCCCCGACGGATCCCGCCGTCCAGGAACACCGGCACCCGACCGCCGACCGCTGCGACCACCGCGGGAAGCATCTCCAAGGTTCCGGGCACGCCGTCGAACTGCCGGCCTCCGTGATTCGAGACCTGGATCCCGTCGACTCCGAGGTCCACGAGCCTGCTCGCGTCCTCCGGCTCGAGGACGCCCTTGACGACCAGGGGTCCCGCCCAGAGGCCTCGGACCCAGCGGACGTCGTCGAACGTCACCGTCGAGCTGAGCACGCTCGCGGCGTAGGCGGCAATGCTGACGAAGTCAGCCGTGCCTTCCTTCCGGAAGTTGGGCAGGGAGACGCGCGGTTGGCGCGCCATCCGCAACCACCAGCCGATGTGGCGCAGGGTGTCGACGATCGTTCCGAACGACGGCTTGGGGTTCAGGGAGAAGCCATTGCGAAGATCGCGTTCGCGCCGTCCGCTGACCGGGGCGTCGACCGTCAGGCAGAGGGCGTGGTATCCGCTGGCGGTGGCTCTTCCGATGAACTGCTCCGTGAGGGAGCGGTCGCGATAGACGAACAGTTGCAGCCACTTGGGACCCTCGCCTGCCGCGGCCACCGCTTCGATGGTCTGGGTTGCACCCGCGCTCACGCACATCACCGTGCCGGACTCGCCTGCGGCACGAGCGGCCTCGCATTCTCCACGCGGCCAGAGCAGCCCCGAGCCGCCGGTGGGCGCGAGCATCACTGGGGATCGCAGGCGGTGCCCGAAGATCTCCACGGACTGGTCCCGGTCCTCGGTGGGCCTCAGCACGCCCGGCTTCAGGTACCAGCGGTCGTAGGCATCGCGGTTGCGGCCGCGAGTGACCTCGTCCAGCGCCCCGCCATCGACGAAATCGAACAGCATGCGGGGAAGCTTCCGGCGAGCGTCCACGCGAATGTCATCGATGCTGACTGGGTTTGGAGCCATACCCCTGCTGTCTTGCCGGGCGGCCTTGATTCGCCCGCTGTGATCACAGATGAAACCAGGCCGAAAAGAATCATTCTTGGCGACCAGGGCGCACGATGCCAGAACTTCCTGGACGATGCAAGAAATTATGCGTCTGTTACGCATATCGGAACACTTGGCAGTAGATGTGATCTTGTGATCTCATTGCCACTCGACTTTCAAGGATCCAATCCCCGATGAATGCTTCAGTCAGTGAAGGCGCCGTGGCGGAACACGAAGTGTTCGCGCGGCTCCGCCAGGCGGCGCGCGCTGCCGGCATGGATGCGCTGGTCGCGCTGTCCCAGGACAATGTCACCTACACCGCGGGCTTCCTGGTCCCGAGCCACGCCACCAACCGGTTCCGGCGAACCATCTCCGTGCTCGCCGGAGAGCGTTTCGCGTGCCAGATCGTGGTCTCGGTCGAGGAAGCGCAAGCCAAGGCGCGCTCGCGTTTCAAGGACGTGCGGCCCTATGACCAGTTCAACCAGGACGCGGCCGACCTCCTCGCCGACGCGCTGATCGAGGCCGGCGCCGCCGGCGGCACGATCGGGATCGAGATGGATTTCCTGCCGGCCCAGGATTTCCTTCGCCTGAAGGAACGACTGCCCGACGCGCGCTTCGTGGCCTGCAAGGACCTCTATTTCGAGGCGCGGATGCGGAAGACCGCCGAGGAGATCGCCACGCTGCGCAGAGTGGGCGAGCTGACCGAATCCGTCATGCGGGAGGTGTTCGCCCGGATCCGTCCGGGGATGACCGAGCTCGAGATCGCGAGCCAGCTCATGACGGGAATGATCGAAGGCGGTTCCACCAACGTGAAGTACCGCGTCGGATCCGGAGTGAACGGCTCGGTGACCAACTGCGGGACAACGGACAAGAAGCTGGAGCCCGGAGACATCGTCCGGATCGAAGTCCTGGGCGACCTGGACAACTACCGCTCCAACGTGACCCGGACGCTCGTGGTCGGAAAGCCCCAGGATCGGCACCGCGACATCTACGCACGGCTGATCGACGCACGGGAGCAATGCAAGGCGATGCTGCGCCCGGGCCTCGCGGTACGCGAGCTCTACCTCAAGTACGTGCAGGTATGCCGCGGCCACGGGATCGAGCCGACGCTGCGCTTCCTCGGCCATGGCATCGGCCAGACGATTCACGAGGAGCCCTACATCACGGACTCGCGGGACATCGTCTTCGCGCCGAACTTCACGTTCACGATGGAGCCCCTGTACATGCTGCCCGGCGACGCCGGCTTCCACACCGAGGACATGTACACCATCACGGCGAACGGGTTCGAGCACATCACCGGAACCATCGTCAACAACGACTCCCTGATCGAGGTAGGAAAGTGAGCGAGGAGCTGTCGCTCGAAAGCGTCGAGACGTTCGTCGTCGCCCTGCCCACGCGCCGCCCCCATTTCTGGGCCGGGCTGACCGCGGCGGCCGGACGAGGCTATGTCGTGGTCCGCGTGCGCCTGACCAATGGCTGCGTCGGCTGGGGCGAATGCCAACCCATCCAGACCTGGGGAGGCGACGACGGCAGCCGGTACGGAGAGACGCCGGAAACCGTCGTCTCGATGCTCGCGTCGCACCTCGTGCCCGCGCTCGAGGGCGTCGACGTTCGCCGCCTGGAGCTCGTGCATCAAGCGATGAATCGCGCGGTGCGTGGCCACTCCTATGCAAAGGCGGCACTGGAGGTCGGCATCCTCGATGCCGTCGGTCGCACGCTCTCGCTGCCCGTCTACCAGCTCCTGGGAGGGAAGTATCGGGACCGGGTCGAGCTTGCCCACAGCATCGGTCTCATGGACATCGATGTCGCCGTCGACGAGGCCGTCCGGGTCGCGCAGGAGGGGATCCTCACGCTGAAGCTGAAGATCGGCGTTGATCCGGATCGCGACGTGAAGCTGGTGGAGTCGGTTCGCCGCGCGGTGGGAGACAAGGTGGCCATCCGCGTCGACGCGAACCAGGGCTATCGCTCCTGGAAGGAGGCGGTGGACACCATCGTGCGCATGCAGTCGGCGGGTATCGCCTACGCGGAGCAGCTGGTCGACGGCGTGGAGGAGCTCGCGCAAGTGGCGCGACGCTGCCCCGTGCCGGTGATGGCCGACGAGAGCGTCTGGACCGAACGCGACGTGGTGCGGATTGCCAGGCTGGAAGCGGCGCAGTACATCTCGACCTACTACACCAAGCCGGGCGGGCTGTGGAAGGCCAAGCGGCTCCTGACCGTTGCCGGCGCCCATCGCATGCAGAGCGACATCAACGGGTCGGGTGAAATGGGGATCGGCAACGCCGCCAACCTGCATCTCGCAGCGTCCTGCCCCGAGGTCACGCTGGCGGGCACGATACCGGTGACGTCGACCGCGCAGACGCAACGCACGCAGACGGCCGGCCGCAAGTACATGGACGACATCATCGAGGAGCCGTTTGTCTACGAGAACGGGCACCTGGTGGTTCCGGATGGCCCCGGTCTGGGCATCACCGTGAACGAAGAGAAGCTGCGAAAGTACCGGATCGACTGAGCACGGTCGTCGCTCGGCGGCTGATGGAAGTGGCCAAGGGCAGGACCGGCGTTCGCCGGTCCGTTCGGGTGGGCGAACATGAGCAACCGTCTCTGGGCCTGCGTGCCAGTCAAAGACCTCTCCCAGGCGAAGCAGCGGCTTGCGGGCGTGCTCTCGCAGCCCGATCGCTCCCGCCTTGCCCAGGCCATGCTGCTCGACGTGCTCGATGCCGTGCAGTCGACACCCGGCCTGGCCGGCATCGCCCTGCTCACGGCGGATCCGTTCGCCCAGTGCGTTGCGCGGGCGCGCGGCCTGCGGATCATCGAGGACGCAGCGACCGAGGGGCACACCGCCGTGGCCAATGCCGCCATGCGAAGCCTGGCGCACGAAGGCGTCGAAGCGGCGCTCATGCTACCGGCCGACGTCCCCCTGGTCACCGCGAACGAGCTCGACGCCCTCGCTGCCTCCCCTTCCCAACGCCGCTTCACCATTGTTCCTTCCCATGACCGGGACGGCTCCAACGCCGTGGTCTGCGCGCCGCCCGGCCTGGTCCCGCTTCGCTACGGCGCCGACAGCTTCACCCACCATCTGAGAGCGGCGCGGGCCCTGGGGATCGAACCGGAAGTCGTCGAGCTTCCCGGCATCTCGCGGGATGTCGACCACCCGCGGGATCTGGCGTTCATCATCGACAGCAGCATCCGCACGCGGGCGCAGGCGCTGCTCCTCCAGCTCTGCGCGCAAGGCGTCCTGCGACCGGAGACCATACGGCCACCGGACCGGTGACGCGGCGCCTGCGGACGTCGCCGCCGCCCGCTCAGGTCAGGAGGCGTCCGCCAGGGCCCGCTGCCGCCGCTTCTCCCGAAGCTTCAGCCACCACGCCAGGGGGTGCCACCGGAACACCTTGCTGTCGATCAGCACGTAGGACTCGGTGTAGTCGACATGATGGAGGCCGTCGGCAGCGGCGCCGGGCAGCTCCGACGGGAAGATGCGACGGAGCTCCTTTTCCCGGTACTCCGCCGGCGTGAGGCTGACGATCTCGTTGAGCACCAGCGCGCCGCCGTAGGTCACCGAGCTGTCCTGCGCCGGCCGCAACAGCCGGCCGTTGCGGGAGATGATGCGACCGGCGGGCCGGCAGTTGGCGAACCCGGACGCGATCGGATTCATCGGGTGCGGCTGCCAGGGGCCCGCGAGATCCTCCGCGTGAAACAGCATCAGCTCCTGCGTGTTGGCCGAGGGCTCCACCGTGCCGAACATCCACCAGCGGCCGTCCCGGCGCAGCAGGGTCGGATCGCGCAGGGCAAGGTTCAGCAACTCGATCTCGGCCGTCGCCGCGACTCGCGAGTCGTCGAGCAGCCGGTACAGCGCGACACGAGCGGCCTCGGCCTGCTCGGGGCAGATCCACCGCTTGCCATCGTCCTCGACGACGAACGGATAGGAGAGGTGCCTGCCGGTATTCAGCACCTCGGAAATGCCGGAGCCGTTCGCGACGTCGACCGTGACGATCGTCCCCGGCTCACCCCATCGCAGGTGCTCGGCAAGGATCGTCAGCTTGCCGTCACGCTCCAATCCGAAGGGGTCGGCGAGAAATTCGTCACGCGACGGGCGGAACAGCCAGGTGAAATCGACGTCTCCCGGCCGTTCGACGAAGTCCAGGATGTCCGCCCGGGCCCATCCGACTCCCCACTGCTCGAGTGAAAAGAGTCTCGCCATGACATTGCGCACAGTGCCCCCCTCCCTTTTGACGCAAGAATAACGTAAGGGCGAAACGCAAACGCCGAGACCGCCGGTTGACTACGCCGAGCCAGGGACTCAGAACGCTCAGGAGGTAGCATGACCGGACGCTTGTTGACGATCAATTCCTATCACTATCGCAGAGGCGGGGCGGACGTCGCGTGCCTCGATCAGGAGGCATTCTTCGCCGGTCGGGGCTGGGAAGTCGCGAAGTTCGCGATGCACCACCCGGACAACCTGCCGTCGCCCTGGTCCCGGTATTTCGCCAGCGAGATCGAGCTGGCCTCGCTCAGGTCGCTGCCTGCAAAGCTCGCCGCCAGCCGCAAGGTCCTGTACTCACGAGAGGCCGCCAACAGGATCGGCCGATTGATCGACGACTTCAAGCCCGACGTCGTGCATGCGCACAACGTCTATCACCATCTCTCGCCCTCGGTCCTGCGCGCCGCAAAGCAGCGGGGAATCCCCGTCGTGATGACGCTTCACGACACGAAGCTGCTTTGCCCCGCGCATTCGATGTGGCAGGGGAACGCCCATTGCGAGGCATGCAAACCCAATGCCGTCCACAACGTCCTGCTCAAGCGGTGCCTGAAGGGCTCGGCGGCCGTGAGCTTTCTCGCGTTCGCGGAAAGCGCGCTCCACCGCGCACTCGGCCTGTATTCGGACAACGTCGACCAGTTCGTCGTGCCCAGCCAGTACCTGATCGACCGGTTCGTGGATTGGGGCTGGAATCGCGACCGCTTCTCGCTCATCCGGAACGCCGTGGCCCTGGACACTTTCCCGAAGTCCAGGCCCGCAGGCGAGCACTTTCTCTTCTTCGGCCGTCTCGCGGAGGGCAAGGGGCTGGAGTGCCTGCTCGAGGCCGCGGCAAAGGCCGGCGTCAGTCTGCGCGTCGTCGGCACCGGCCCTCTGGAAGAGTCGCTGAAAGCGATGGCCGCGCGATTGGGTGCGAAGGTCGAGTGGACCGGCGCATTGCGCGGTGATGCGCTCTGGTCGGCGGTGGCCGACTGCCGAGCCGTCGTCCTGCCGGCCGAGGCCGTGGAGAACGCCCCGCTCAGCATCCTCGAGGCCTATGCGATGGGGCGGCCGGTCGTCGCATCCTCGGTCGGCGGCATCCCGGAGATGGTCGAGTCCGGCCGTACCGGCTCGCTGTTCCAGTCCGGGGACGTCGCGGGCCTGGCGGCACTCCTCCAGCAGTACTCGCAGCTCTCGCCCGTCCAGCTGGGCGCGATGAGCAAGCGTTGCCGCGAGCTGGTGGAGCGTCACTACAGCATGGGAAGACAGTACGACAGCCTGGTTGCGCTCTACAGCCGCCTCGGAGCGGTCAGTGTCGACTCCCGCACCCTGCCCGCCCCCGCCATGGGCTGGGCGAACGCGGCGCGCCCGTCGCGCACCGCCAGCACCGCGGCGATCGACGTAGCCACCCGCGTTCCTTCCTAGCGATCACCCGAGTTCCCTCTTGGCCAGATAGCTGCTCGCTCCATTGGAACTCGGTTTGAGACGTCGGGACGTCAGTCAGCCTTGATGTTGGCGGCCTTGATCACCTTCGACCAGTACGCCGTGTCGTCCGCGACCGTGCGGGCGAGCTCCGCGGAGCGCATGGGCCGGGCGGTGACGCCGCCCTGCTCCGCGCGGCTTCGCACTTCCGGCGAATCCAGGCTCGACGCCAGCGCCTCGGACAGCTTGGCCACCACGTCATCCGGGGTGCCCGACGGCGCGAAGAGCGCCACCCAGGCGTCGAGCTTGAAGTCCGGCATCCCTTGCTCCGCCGAGGTCGGCACGTCCGGCAGCTGCGGATGGCGCCGGTCGCTCGCCACCGCGATCGCCCGCAGCTTGCCCTGTTGCACATGTCCCAGCACCGAGGGCGGCGTCGTGACGAAGAGCTGGACCTGCCCCGACAGCACATCCTGGATGGCGGGCCCGGATCCCTTGTAGGGCACGTGCACCATGTCGACACCGTGCATCTGCTTGAAGAGCTCCGTGCCGACATGCGGGATCGAGCCGCTGCCCTGCGAGGCGTAATTCAGCTTGCCGGGATTCTGCTTCGCATACGCGACCAGCTCCCTCAGGTCATGGACCGGGACCGAGGGGTGCACCACCACGACGTTCGGCGCGACCGCCACCATGCCGACCGGCTTGAACGATTCGGCGCTCCAGCGCAGGTTGGAGAACATGCTCGGATTGCCGACGTGGTACATCGAGTAGGACGCGAGCAGCGTGTAGCCGTCGGGCTTGGCCGCGGCGACCAGCTGGTAGGCGATGTTGCCGCTCGCGCCGGCGCGGTTCTCCACCACCACCGACTGCCCCAGCGCCTTGGTGAGCGGCTCGGCGGCAAGCCGTGCCGCCATGTCGACGATCCCGCCCGGCGGGACCGGCACGACGATCGAGATCGGGCGGCTCGGGAAATCCTGCGCCACCGCAAGCATGCTGGCGGCGGAAAGGACCAGCGACACGAACGAGCGAAGCATGGGAGTCTCCTGGTGGCGGCATGCGCCGCGCCTGTTGTCGATGATCCGAACTGGTGCCGGCTATCTGACTCGAACAGATGACCTACCGCTTACAAGGCGGTTGCTCTACCAACTGAGCTAAGCCGGCTTTGGCATGGGTTGCCATGCCGATTCTATTGCGACTACTTGACTCGTGTGAGCCGCGTCCGGGTGCCCTTGCCCCCGGAGGACGGAGGCGGTTCGTCGCGGTCGTCGGGATGCGGATGCCCGGACGGCGCCCCGGCGTTGCCGTTGACGCCTCGCTCGGTGGCCTCGGGCTGCGCTTGCCTGCCGTCACCGGCAGGTTCGACGGCGGGCCCGCCGCGAGGCGGATCGATGGCATCCGCGCCTGGAGTTGCCTCGGCCGCCGGCGCCTCGGCTTCGCCGCCCTCGGGTTGCTTCACCGCGGTGCGGCCCTTGCCCGGGGCCCCGCTCCTCGCGGTCGGCTCGCCCTTGCGACGGCCACCCGCGGGCGAGGCGAAGGCGATGACGTCGGCACCGCCTTCGCTCTTGCCGGCGCGCTTGCGCGCGGCTGCCGGCGCCCGGCCGGCGGCCCCGATGTCCTGCGCCGGGGAGGCGGCCTGCCCCGCTTCCTCGGCCCCCGTCACGGCCGGCTCGGCGGCGGAACCACCTTCAGCTCCTCTCGGCGCCGCATCCTCGTCGGCCTCCCGGCCCGGCTCTGGCCGGGTCACCTCGAAGGCCATGCCGTGGCCGGTCTCGCGCGCATAGATCGCCGCGACGTTGTCGACCGGAATGGAAAGCTGCTGCGCGACGCCGCTGAAGCGGGCCTGGAACTCGATGAGCTCGTTGCCCATCTGCATGTGGTTGGTCGCCATGGGCGAGACGTTGAGCACGATCTCGCCGTTCTTCACGTGCTGGCGCGGCACGAGGGTGTGTCGGTCCACGACGACGGCGAGATACGGCGTGTAGCCGTTGTCGCAGCACCATTCGTAGAGCGCGCGGATCAGGTAGGGCTTGGTTGAGCTTTCGGCCATCAGGGCCTCCGGATTTCCGTTGCGCTCGGCCGCCTGCCCGGGCCACGCAGCCAGGACTGCAGCCTCAACGGCGCATGACCTTTTCGGAAGGCGTCAGCGCCTCGATATAGGCGGGACGCGAGAAGATCCGCTCGGCGTACTTCATCAGCGGCGCGGCGGTCTTGGGCATCTCGATCGCGTAGTGGTCCAGCCGCCAGAGCAGCGGCGCCATCGCCACGTCGAGCATGGAAAACTCCTCGCCCAGCATGAACTTGTTCTTCACGAAGATGGGCGTGAGCTGGGTGAGCCGGTCGCGGATCTGCATCCGAGCCCGGTCCATCATCTTGCCGGTGTCCTTGTTGTGGTCCCGGCGCTCGAGCTGCTGCACGTGGATGAACAGCTCGCGCTCGAAGTTGAACAGGAAGAGCCGCGCCCGCGCCCGCATCACCGGGTCCGCCGGCATGAGCTGCGGATGGGGAAAGCGCTCGTCGATGTATTCGTTGATGATGTTGGACTCGTACAGGATCAGATCCCGTTCCACCAGGATCGGCACCTGCCCGTACGGGTTCATGATCGAGATGTCCTCGGGCTTGTTGTAGAGATCGACGTCCCGGATCTCGAAGTCCATGCCCTTCTCGAACAGCACGAACCTGCAGCGTTGGCTGAACGGGCAGGTGGTGCCAGAGTAAAGAACCATCATGGGAAGGATCTCCTGAAATGACGAAGGTGAGCCGACACCGGCTCACCTCCGTGTCGGTGGGGTTCGGGGGCGCTACGTGACGTCTTTCCAGTATTCGCGGTTCAGCCACCAGGTCAGGATGATCAGCACGCCGATGAAGATCAGCACCCAGACCCCGAGGCGAATCCGGGTAGCGGCGCTGGGATCGGCCATGTAGGTCATGTACGCGACGAGGTTGGCCACCAGCTCGTCATAGGCCGGCTGCGACAGGCTGCCGCCCTGGGCCGAGGTCAGCGTCATCGTGCTGCCAGCGTGCGGATGCCCGCCCTCGATCTTCTCGGTCTTCTCGGAACGGTATCCCTGGTTGTCCAGCGTGATCGTGGTGCGGGTGAAGCCGTGCCCGTTTCCGGCATCGCCGTTCTCCGCCTTGATCTCCTCGATGACGGCACCGCGCGATCCCTGCAGCTTCCACAGGACATGCGGCATGCCGACGTTGGGGAAGACCGCGTTGTTCCAGCCGAGCGCCCTCGTCCCGTCCCGGTAGAAGGTGCGCAGGAAGGTGTAGAGCCAGTCCGCGCCGCTGCCGGCGCCCGAGGAACGCGCCCGCGCGACCACGGTGAGGTCCGGCGGCAGCGCCCCGAACCACTCCTTGGAGTCCTCCGGCCGCATCGCGACGGTCATCAGATCCCCCACCTTCTTTCCGGTGAAGATCAGGTTGTTGGCGATCTGGTCTTCGGACAGGCCGATGTCGCGCAGGCGGTTGTAGCGCATCATCGAGGCGCTGTGGCAGCTCAGGCAGTAGTTGACGAACGTCTTCGCGCCGTCCTGCAGCGAGGGCAGGTTGGTGAGCTTGCTCTGCGGAAAGTGGTCCAGCGCCACCCCGCCCTCGGCGGCCTGCGCGCCGGGCAGCAGGCAGAAGGCAGCGGTGGCCAGGATCCCGATGGTGCGGCGGATGGATACCAGTGCATTCATGCTTCGTTCTCTCAATGGGCCGCGAACACGACACGGTCCGGCACCGGCTTGAACCTGCCCATGGCGCTCCACCACGGCATGAACAGGAAGAAGGCGAAATAGAGGATCGTGCAGACCTGCGAAAGGCGATTCGCGACCGGAGACGGCGGCTGCACGCCGAAGTAGCCGAGAACCAGGAAGGAGACGACGAACACCGCGAGCACGCCCTTGTGCCATTCCGGGCGGTAGCGGATCGACTTGACCGGGCTGCGATCGATCCAGGGCATGGCGAAGAAGACCATCACCGACGCGCCCATCGCCACCACGCCCCAGAACTTGGCGTCGATCGCGAAGAAGCCGATGGCCATGATGCCGATGACCACCGTGGCCACCACCTTGGCCAGGCCGCTGCGCGCGGTGAGCAGAACGAGCGCGAGCAGAACCAGGAGGAACGGCAGGAGCCCGAACTTCACGAACTCCTCCGTGGTGGCGCGCAGGATCGAATAGAACGGCGTGAAGTACCACACCGGTGCGATGTGCGCAGGCGTCTTCAGCGGATCGGCCGGAATGAAGTTGTTGTACTCGAGGAAGTAGCCGCCCATCTCCGGCGCGAAGAACATCACGGCCGCGAAGATGGCGAGGAAGATCGCCACGCCGAACATGTCGTGGACGGTGTAGTAGGGATGGAACGGGATGCCGTCGAGCGGCCGGCCCTTCGCGTCCTTCTTCTCCTTGATCTCGACGCCGTCGGGATTGTTGGAGCCGACCTCGTGCAGCGCCAGGATGTGCGCGGCCACCAGTCCGAGCAGCACCAGCGGAATGGCGATCACGTGGAAGGCGAAGAAGCGGTTGAGCGTGGCGTCGCTCACGACATAGTCACCGCGGATCCAGACGGAGAGGTCCGGTCCGATGATCGGGATGGCCTCGAACAGGTTCACGATGACCTGCGCCCCCCAGTAGGACATCTGGCCCCAGGGCAGCAGGTAGCCGAAGAACGCCTCGGCCATCAGCACGAGGAAGATCAGGCAGCCGAAGATCCAGACGAGCTCGCGCGGCTTGCGGTACGAGCCGTAGAGCAGGCCGCGGAACATGTGCAGGTAGACGACGATGAAGAACGCCGAGGCGCCGGTGGAGTGCATGTAGCGGATGAGCCAGCCCCAGGGCACGTCCCGCATGATGTACTCGACCGAAGCGAAAGCCTTCTCGGCATCGGGCTTGTAGTGCATCACCAGGAAGATGCCGGTCACGATCTGGATCACCAGGACCAACGCGGCCAGCGAACCGAAGAAGTACCAGACGTTGAAGTTCTTCGGGGCGTAGTACTCCGAGGCATGGGCCTTCCAGGAGGAGCTCAGCGGAAAACGCTGATCGACCCAGCCGAGCATGCCCTTCGTGTCCACCTGCTTCTCTGCTGCCATGACGATGTCCTGATTCTCTGGTCCTGACTCCAACCCCGGCGGGTGCGCCCGTGATCCGGGCCGCGGTGATGGGGTCGTCTCGTTCTTTTCCTGGCGCGCCCCGCGCGGCGCCCGATGCAGCCGCCCCGAAACGGGCGGCACCCGTCCCTAGGCCTTGGTGCTCTCGTCCTCGCCGATCACGAGCTTCGTGTCGGAGAGATACATGTGCGGCGGCACGTCCAGGTTGGCGTTGGCCGGCATGTTCCGGAAGACTCGGCCGGACATGTCGAACATCGATCCGTGGCAGGGGCAGAGGAAGCCGCCAGGCCAGTCGGCCGGCAGCGAAGGCTGCGCCCCGGGCTGGAAGCGCTCGCTTGGCGAGCAGCCCAGGTGCGAGCAGATGCCCACCACCACCAGGTACTCCGGCTTGATGGCCCGGGCCGGGTTCTTGGCATACTCGGGCGTCGGGATCTGGTAGTACCCCTCGGACTTGGGATCCAGCACCTCGGATTCGGTCTGCTTGAGGCTCTCCACCATCTCCGGGGTGCGCCGCACGACCCAGACCGGCTTGCCGCGCCACTCCACCCGACGCAGCTCGCCGGGCTGCATGCCGGCGATGTCCGCCTCGACCGGCGCCCCGGCCGCCTTGGCCCGCTCGGACGGCTGGAAGCTCACCACGAACGGAACCGCAACCCCGGCTGCCCCGACCGCACCGACCGTGCACGTGGAGATCAGCGCACTCCGGCGGAGCGAATCCATGGTCGGATCGTAGGTCTCGGACATCGAAAAACCTCTCGGGGATGGGGAAATGGCGGGCTGTGACAACCCGAAAGTATAACGGACGGCCATGATGCACCGCCACGCGGGCACGCTCCGCCGCGCAACCCCGTTGCCATCCGCGCCACGCCGCCTTGCTGGACCGGGCCCCGCGGTCGATACTCGCCGGATCCGCCGGGACGGCAGGGTCGAAGGAGAAGAAGCATGTCAATCGAAGGAGAAGAAGCATGTCAATGATGTCCGAATTCCGCGAATTCGCGATGCGCGGCAATGTCATCGACCTCGCGGTCGGTGTCATCATCGGTGCCGCCTTCGGCCGGATCGTGGATTCACTGGTGAAGGACCTGGTGCTGCCCATCGTGGGCGCGATCTTCGGCGGGCTCGACTTCTCCAACTACTTCATCCCCCTGACATCGGATCTCCCGGAGGGGGTGCCGCGCACCTACGAGGCCCTGACCTCGGCCGGCGTGCCGCTTTTCGCCTACGGCAACTTCATCACCGTCCTGCTCAATTTCATCATCCTCGCCTTCATCATCTTCCAGATGGTGCGGCTGTTCAATCGAGCCCAGCGCATGTTCATCGCCGAGAAGCCCGCCGCGCCGCCCGCGCCGCCGGCCGAGGAGGTGGTGCTGCTGCGCGAGATCCGGGACTCGCTCAAACGCGGCTGAGCGGCAGCGCGGCTGACCGGCAGCCGGCGGGCGCGGCGCCATCTGCGCCGGCTCGCCTGCCTTGCGCCAGCGGCGTGCCGGCGCGCCCGACGGGCACGGGCGCGCTCAGGCCGGATTCGGGTCGTCGATGAAGACGGTCTCGATGCCGAAGGTCTCGGCAACATGCCGGCCCAGCGCCTGGATGCCGAACCGCTCGGTGGCGTGGTGGCCTGCCGCCGCGTATACCACCCCCGCCTCCCGGGCGAGATGGGTGGTTCGCTCGGAAATCTCGCCGCTCACGAAGGCGTCGGCGCCCAGGGCCACCGCCTCCTCCAGCATGTCCTGGGCCGCGCCCGTGCACCAGGCGACGCGGCGGATATCGCGGGCGAGATCCCCCACCAGGAGAGGCGCGCGCTCCAGCGCCGATTCGAGCCGCGCGCCCAGCTCCTGCGCGGAAACCGGCGCCGGCAGGCGCGCGAGGGCGATCAGGCCGCCCTCGCCGCCGGTGGACTCGATCGGCCAACCCATCCGCCGCCCGAGCTGGGCGTTGTTGCCCAACTCCGGGTGCAGGTCCAGCGGCAGGTGATAGCCGATCAGGTTGATGTCGGCGGCAAGCAGCGCGGCGAGCCGGCGACGGCGGGTCCCGACCACGCGCGGGTCCTCGCCGCGCCAGAACCAGCCGTGGTGGACCACCAGGGCCTGCGCCCCGGCGGCCGCGGCCTGCTCCACCACCGCGAGGCTCGCGGTCACCGCGAACACCGCCCGTGAGACGACGGACGCGCCTTCCACCTGCATACCGTTTGGACAATAATCCTTCATCGCCGCTGCGCCCAGCAGCTCGTCCAGGTAGCGCACCAGATCCGGCGTTCCGACCATACCGCTCATCCCTTCCTTCCTCGGTCCCGCGCTCAGGAGCTCCTGCGGATTGAAAAAGTACTGGTTGCTGTTCGCCCAGGGCGTGACCATAGGGCTGGCCGTGCTCTTCGTGCTGGCCACCCTGCGTCCCGAGTGGCTGCCTGCCCCGCTGTCCCCCGCGCCGGGCCATCCCGCGGCGCGACTGCCGGCGCCGGCCGTGGCCGACCGCTCGGGCGAACGGGCTGCCGCGCCCGCCCGCGACGGCGCGGCCCCGTCGGCAGCGTCCGATCGCATTCTTTCATACGCGGACGCCGCCCGCCGCGCCACCCCGGCCGTGGTCAACATCCTGACCGGGGACCGGGTGCGCAAGGGCACCGCGGAGCCGCCGCCGGAGCCGCGTTCCCGGCGTCCCGGCGAGCTGCCCGAGCGCCGCGACCTCTTCTCCAACCTCGGCTCCGGGGTGATCGCCACCGCCGACGGCTACATCCTCACCAACCACCACGTGCTCGAGGAGGAAGGCGACACCGAGGTGGTGCTCGCGGATGGCCAGCGGATCGCCGCCAGGCTCGTCGGCAGCGACCCGGAGACGGACCTCGCGGTGCTCAAGGCGGACAGGACCGGGCTGCCCGCGATCGAGTTCGGCGACGAGGGCCGTGCCCAAGTGGGCGATGTCGTGCTCGCGATCGGCAACCCGTTCGGAGTCGGCCAGACCGTCACCATGGGCATCATTTCCGCCCTCGGCCGCAGCCAGCTCGGCATCAACACCTTCGAGAACTTCATCCAGACCGACGCGGCGATCAATCCCGGCAACTCGGGCGGCGCGCTGGTCGATACCGCTGGGCGGCTGATCGGCATCAACACCGCGATCTACTCGCGCACGGGCGGCTCGCTCGGCATCGGCTTCGCCATACCCTCGTCCACGGTGCAGGACGTCATGACGCAGATCATCCGCCACGGCCGGGTGATCCGCGGCTACATCGGCGTGGAACCGCAGGACGTGACGCCGGAGCTGGCCGAGGCATTCCAGCTCCCGCGGCGCGACGGCGCCATCATCGCCGGCGTGATGCGCGGCGGGCCTGCGGAAAAGGCCGGCGTGAAGGTCGGCGACATCCTGGTCAGCATGGAAGGCAAGCAGGTCGGCAACGTGAACCAGATGCTCAACATGATCGCGCTGCTGCCGCCCGGGAGCACCGCGCGCTTCCGCTTCCTGCGCGATACCGAGGAGGTGGACCTGCCGATCGTGATCGGCACCCGGCCCGATCCGAAGCCCGCCCCGGTGGGGCGCTGACGCGGCAGAGGCGGGGGTACCCTGGCTCCGCCTGCAATGGCGGGGGCCCGGGCAAGAGGCTGATTCGAGGGACGTTCCCTACGTCGCCGCCTCTTCTTCCTCGTCCGGCGCCCGGCTGTGCGCCGTGAGGAATCCGGCGAGGAAGATTCCCAGCTCGTAAAGCAGGATCAGGGGGATCGCCAGCATGAACTGGGACAGGACGTCCGGCGGCGTCAGCACCGCCGCCACCACGAAGGCCCCGACGACCACGTAGCGGCGCGCCTCGCGCAGCTGGGTCGTGGTGACCATGCCGAGCTTGACCAGCAGCATCTCCACCACCGGCACCTCGAAGGTGATCCCGAAGCCGAAGAAGATGGCCAGCGTGAAGTCCCAGTAGCGCTGCAGGTCCTGCATGACGTCCGCGCCGGTGCGCTCCGCGAATGCGAAGAAGAAGTGGTAGGCGGCAGGCAGGACGAAGTAGTAGGCGAAGCTGATCCCGATCACCAGGAAGACGACCGAAGAGATCACCAGCGGCAGCGCGAAGCGGCGCTCGTGCGCATAGAGACCGGGCGCGACGAAGGCCCAGGCCTGATAGAGCACCCACGGCAGCGAGACCAGGATGGCGGTGAGGAACGCGATCTTGGTGAGCGTGAAGAAGGCGCCTTCGCCCGCGATGAAGACCGCCTTGGAGCCCTCCGGGAGCGCCTTGTTGAGCGGGATCGCCAGGAACCGCATGATGTCCGGCGCGAAGTAGAAGCACACGCCGAACATGATCAGCACCACGACGAGCGCGCGCATCACACGGCTGCGCAGCTCGACGAGATGCGACACGAAGCTCTCGTCGTCCTCCTGCTGGGGGGCCGTCCCCCTCCTGCCGAAGCCCAGCATCAGCGGAACGTCTGGCGGCGGGGCCGCTTGAATCCGCGTTCGCGCTCACGCTCGATACGGCGGTCCTTGATGCGCTCGCGCGTGCGGCGCACGGCGTAGATCTCGTCCCAGTTGGTGGTCGGCTCGGGCTCGGACAGCGGCGTGCCGGAGCCGTCGCCGACGTCCAGCGACTGCTGCACCGATTCGAACGAGCTCTTCATGTCGTTCACCGCTCCACCCACGCTGCCTTCGATGGAGCGGGCGGCGTCCTCGACGTTCTTCTTGAGATCGCGCAGCTCCGAGAGCTCGATCTGCCGATTGAAATCCGACTTCACGTCGTCCACGTAGCGTCGCATCTTGGTGACCCATTCGCCAGCCTGCCGCGCGACGCGGGGAAGCCGCTCCGGGCCGATCACCACCAGGGCGGCGATCGCCGCGATCAGCATCTCTGTGAAACTGATGTCGAACATGACCTATGCAGGGCGCCTATGCAGGGCGGAGCTCACCGCGACGGCACAGACGAAACGAGCGGCTCGACGCCGCTCGCATGGCTTCTTCCGTGCCGCCGGGGCGGCGCTCAAGCCTTCGGCTTGGCGTCGACGTCGATGGTCTTGGCGTCCTGCTGGCCGGGAGCGCCCGGCTCGGCGCTGCCCTCCTTGACGCCTTCCTTGAAGCCGCGCACGGCACCACCGAGATCCGCGCCGATGTTCTTCAGCTTCTTGGTACCGAACACCAGCATGATGATCACGAGGACGATCAGCCAGTGCCAGATGCTCATTGAACCCATATTTCAACCCCCATCATTCAGCGGCCGGACCGCAACGGCTCGGGGCCGCCCATGACATGTATGTGAAGATGATACACCTCCTGCCGTCCCACCCGACCGTTGTTCACAACCACCCGGAAGCCATCGTTGCATCCCTGCTCCCGGGCGAGCTTGCCGAGGACGCCGAAGAGCCGGCCGAGAAGGGGCGCCTGGGACTCGTCGGCATCATAGAGATTCACGAGGTGGGCGCGCGGGATCACCAGGAAATGGACCGGTGCGGCCGGATTGATGTCATGGAAAGCGACGAGGTCGTCGTCCTCGTATACCTTCTTGCTGGGAACCTCGCCGCGGGCGATGCGGCAGAACAGACAATCCTTCTCCTGGTGCATGCTCACTCCGGGGGAACCTTATTCCGCGCGCCGCGCGCGGCCTTTTCATCCAGGCCGGAGAGGCCCTCGCGCCGCTGCAGCTCGGCGATCACCTCCCGAGGCCCGAGGCCGTAGTGTGCCAGCATCACGAGCGTATGGAACCAGAGGTCCGCCGTCTCCGAGACTATTCGCTCGGGCCGCCGGTCCTTGGCGGCCATGACGGTCTCGGTGGCCTCCTCGCCGATCTTCTTCAGGATGGCGTCCTCGCCGCGCGCGAGCAGGCGGGCGACATAGCTCTTGTCGGGGTCCGCGCCACGACGGGACTCGATCACCTCGGCCAGGCGGTCCAGCGGGCTCGCGGCCGCCTCCCGGGCGTCGGCGGATCGGTCCGGCGGCGTGGCCGCGCCCCCTGCCGGCGGCGTCCTCTTCACCGCTTGCCCGGATAGAGCTCGGCCGGGTCGGCCAGCACCGGGTCCGTCACCACCCAGCGGCCCTTCTCCAGCCGGTTGAAGAAGCAGGAATGGCGTCCGGTGTGGCAGGCGATGCCGCCGCCCTGCGCCACCTGCAGCAGGACGACGTCGCCGTCGCAATCGGTCCGGATCTCGATCACCGTCTGGACGTTGCCGGATTCCTCGCCCTTGCGCCAGAGCCGCCGGCGCGAGCGCGACCAATAAACCGCGCGGCCGGTGCGCGCGGTTTCGGCCAGCGCGTCGCGGTTCATCCAGGCGACCATCAGGATACGCGCGCTGTCCGCCTCCTGGGCGATCGCGGTCACCAGGCCGTCGCGATCGAACCGGATCGCGTCGAGCCAGTCTCCGGGCGCGCCGGCGTCGGCGGCATCGGTCGCGGCGGTCACGAGACCGCGCCTCTGCCCGCCGCTTGCGCGTCGGGCCCCGCGGGGGAGCCGACCGGGCCTGGGGCGGTCCGGCGTTCGCTCGGAAGCGGCCGCACCGGGATGCCGCGCGCGGCCATCAGCTGCTTGGCCTCGCCGACCGTGAATTCGCCGAAGTGGAAGATGCTCGCCGCGAGCACCGCGTCGGCCCCGCCCTCGATCACGCCGTCCGCGAGATGCTCCAGCCGGCCGACGCCCCCGGACGCGATCACCGGCACCGGCACCGCGTCGGCCACTGCCCGGGTGAGCGCCAGGTCGAATCCCTCGCGCGTGCCGTCGCGGTCCATGCTGGTGAGCAGGATCTCCCCGGCCCCGAGCTCCGTGACCCGCCGCGCCCAGTCCACCGCGTCCAGGCCGGTCGCCTTGCGCCCGCCGTGGGTGAACACCTCCCAGCGCCCGGGGCCGGTCGCGCGCGCGTCGATCGCGCAGACGATGCACTGCGCGCCGTACTTCGCCGACGCGTCCGCGATCAGCTGCGGCTGCAGGATCCCCGCGGTGTTGATGGAGACCTTGTCGGCGCCGGCGTTGAGCAGCCGCCGGACGTCCTCCACGCTGCGCACGCCGCCGCCCACGGTCAGCGGAATGAAGACCTGCTCGGCCACCGCCTCGATGATGCCGAGGATGAGGTCGCGCTGGTCCGACGACGCCGTGATGTCCAGGAACGTCAGCTCGTCCGCGCCCTCGCCGTCATAGCGCCGGGCGATCTCCACCGGGTCGCCGGCATCGCGCAGGTCCACGAAATTCACGCCCTTCACCACCCGCCCGGCGGTGACGTCCAGGCACGGGATGATGCGCCGGGTGAGGCGCGAGACGTCGCCGACCGCTTCAGACAACGCCCGTGCGCTCCAGTGCCGCGGCGAAATCGAGCGTGCCCTCGTAGAGCGAGCGTCCCAGGATGACGCCCTCGATGCCTTCATGCTCCACCGCGAGCAGCTTGTCGATGTCTTCCAGGTCGGTGACGCCGCCGGACGCGTAGACCGGCACGCTGACCGCCTGCGCCAGCTTCACGGTGGCGTCGATGTTGACGCCGGTGAGCATGCCGTCGCGCCCGATGTCCGTATAGATGATGCCCTCGACGCCGTAGCCTTCGAACTTGCGGGCGAGGTCGGTGACGTCGTGCTTGGTGAGCTTGCTCCAGCCGTCGGTGGCCACCTTGCCGTCGCGCGCGTCGAGCCCGACGATCACCTGGCCGGGGAACGCGTTGCAGGCGTCGTGCAGGAAGCCGGGGCTCTTGACCGCCGCCGTGCCGATGATCACGTAGGCGATGCCGTCGTCCAGGTAGCGCTCGATCGTCTCCAGCGAGCGCAGGCCGCCGCCCAGCTGCACCGGCACCTCGGCGCCGACGGCATCGAGGATCGCCTTGATCGCCGAGGCGTTCTGCGGCTTTCCGGCGACCGCGCCGTTCAGGTCCACGAGATGGATGCGCTCGGCGCCCATCTCCACCCAATGGCGTGCCACCTCGCCGGGGTCCTCGGAGAACACCGTCTCGTCCTCGAGGTTTCCTTGCTTCAGGCGGACGCAGCGTCCGTCCTTCAGATCGATCGCGGGTATCAACAGCATGGGCTTGTCAGGGGTGATCGGCCAGGGATGGCCGGGAGTCCTTAGAACCTGTTCTAGGGCTGCCAGTGAACGAAGTTGCGGTAGAGGCGCAGGCCGCTGGCCGCGCTTTTCTCTGGATGGAACTGTGTCGCGAAAATGTTAGCTTGCGCTATGGCACAGGTAAAGTCCACGCCGTGGCGGCAAATCCCGGTCGAGACGGCGGGATCCGACGGCACGACATGGTAGCTGTGCACGAAATAGAAATAGTCGTCCTGGGCGATTCCGTCCCAGAGAGGATGCTCGCGAACCTGGCGCACCCGGTTCCAGCCCATGTGAGGCACCTTCAGCCCGGCGGCACGCATCGACTGCGCCTCGAAGCGGACCACGCGGCCCGGAATGATGCCGAGCCCCGCCGTGTCGCCTTCCTCGCTCCATTCGAACAGCATCTGCTCGCCCACGCACACGCCCAGGAAGGGTCGGGTCTCGGCGGCGCGTCTCACCGCCTCGTCGAGCCCGTGGGCGGCGAGGTTGCGCATGCAGTCGGGCATGGCCCCCTGGCCGGGGAACACGACGCGATCGGCGGCGCGCACCACCGCGGCGTCACCGGTGACCACCACGCGCGAACCGGGGCCCACGTGCTCGAGCGCCTTCGCGACCGAGCGCAGGTTGCCCATGCCGTAGTCGACGACTGCGATCGTCTTCACTATCCGATCAACGTGCCCTTGGTCGACGGAATGGACTGGGCCGCGCGGGGATCGATCTCCGCGGCCATCCGCAGCGCCCGCCCGAATGCCTTGAAGATGGTCTCGCACTGGTGATGCGCGTTGTCGCCGTGCAGGTTGTCGACATGCACGGTGATCTGCGCGTGGTTGACCAGCCCCTGGAAATACTCCCGGGCGAGGTCGACGTCGAAGCGGCCGATCATCGCCCGGACGAAGTCCACCCGCCAGTGCAGGCTGGGGCGGCCCGAGAAGTCGATCACCACCCTCGACAGCGCCTCGTCGAGCGGCACGTACGCATGCCCGTAGCGACGCAGGCCGCGCTTGTCGCCCAGCGCCTGGGCGAGCGCCTGCCCCATGGTGATGCCGACGTCCTCCACGGTGTGGTGCGCGTCGATGTGGAGGTCGCCGTCCGCTTCCACTTCCAGGTCCACCAGGCCGTGGCGTGCGATCTGGTCCAGCATGTGGTCGAGGAACGGCACCCCGGTGGCGAGCCGGGTGCTGCCGATGCCGTCGAGGTCCAGCGAGACACGAATCTTGGTCTCGGCGGTGTTGCGGGTGACTTCGGCCTTGCGCATGCGTGGTGGGGAGATGTCGGCTCCGGGAGAGGTGTCGGGACGGCGGTTCATCCGGCTGCGGGAGTCGCGGCAAGCGCCTGCGTCAGCGCCGCCAGCATCTGCCGGTTCTCCTCGGCGGTGCCGACGGTAAGCCGCAGGCAATCGGCGAGCGCCGGGTGCATTCTACCGACGTCCTTGATCAGCACCCCCGAATCCCGCATGCGTTGCGCGACGGCTGCGCCCTGCGCCGACACCTTCACCAGGATGAAGTTGGCGCGGGACGGAAAAACCGCCGCCAGCCCGCGGCCGAGCAGTCCGCGCAGCTCGTCGGCAAGCGCCTCGCGGGCCTCGACGATGCGGCTCGCCTGCCCTGCCAGCACCGCCGCATGCTCCAGCGCGAACTCCGTCGCTGCCTCGTTCAGCACCCCGACGTTGTACGGCGGGCGCACCTTTTCCAGCTCGTCGGTCCACGCCGGATGGGCGGCGAGGTAGCCCAGCCGCACCCCGGCCAGCCCGATCTTGGAGACCGTGCGCATGACCGCGAGGTTGCCGAACTCGGCCAGCCGCGGCATCCAGGTGTCGCCGGCGAACGGCTCGTAGGCCTCGTCCAGCACGACCAGGCCGGGCGCCGCGCGCAGGATCGCCTCGATCGCCGCCGGATCGAAGGCGTTGCCCGTGGGGTTGTTCGGGTAGGCGAGGTAGACGAGCGCCGGCCGGTGCGCCTTCAGCGCCGCGAGCATCGCCGGCAAATCCAGGGAGAAGTCGTCGGCGAGATCCACCCCGACGAAACGCATGTGGGCGAACTGCGCGCTCATCGCGTACATCACGAAGCCGGGCACCGGCGCGACCACCGCGGCTCCCGGCACGTTGAGCAGCGTGGTCAGCATGCTGATCAGCTCGTCCGAGCCGTTGCCGAGCACGATCCCGGCGCCGTCGGGTATGCCGAAGCGGCTGCGAAGCAGCGACTTGAGCCGCGCGTAGGTGGGCTGCGGATAGCGGTTGAGCGCGACGTCCGCGAGCCGCCGGCCGAGCGCTTCCCTCAGCTCCGGCGGGAGGCGGTAGGGATTCTCCATCGCGTCGAGCTTCACCAGGCCCTGCGCGTCCGGCACGTGGTAGCTCGACATGGCGCGCACGTCGGCGCGCACCAGTCGCGCGACCCGCGCGGCAGCGTCACCGCGATCGCCGCCGCCGGCTCCTTCGCCCTCCGTGGCCGCGCCGGCTGCCGGCGCCGCGGCATCGAGCCGGTACTCCGCGCTGCGGGCATGCGCCTCGAGTCCCTCGCCGCGGGCGAGCACCGCCGCGATCCGGCCCAGGCGCTGCGCCCCTTCGCGCGAAACCTCGATCAGGCTCGAGCGCTTCTGGAAGTCCGGCACGCCGAGCGGCGAGGAAAAGCGCGGCGTGCGCATCGTCGGCAGGACGTGGCTGGGACCGGCGCAGTAGTCGCCGAGCGACTCGGAGGAAAACGGGCCGAGGAAGATCGCGCCGGCATGGCGGATACGGGCAAGCAGCGGCTCCGGATCGCGCACCGCGATCTCCAGGTGCTCGGGCGCGACCTGGTTGACCACGTCGGCCGCCTCGTCGAGGTCGCGCACCCGCACCAGCGCGCCGCGATCGCGCAGCGAGGTGCCGATCACGGCGGCCCGCGGCATGGTCGGCAGCAGCCGGTCGATCGCCGCGGCCACCGCATCGAGGAAGGCGGCGTCCGGCGAGATGAGGATCGCCTGCGCCATCTCGTCGTGCTCGGCCTGGGAGAACAGGTCCATCGCGATCCAGTCCGCGGCGACGGTACCGTCGGAGACCACCAGGATCTCCGAGGGGCCGGCGATCATGTCGATGCCCACCGTGCCGAACACCTGGCGCTTCGCGATCGCGACGTAGGCGTTGCCCGGGCCGACGATCTTGTCGACCGGGCGGATGGTGGCGGTACCGTAGGCGAGCGCGGCCACCGCCTGCGCGCCCCCGATCGTGTACACCTCGTCGATGCCCGCGAGGCAGGCGGCGGCCAGCACCATGGGGTTGCGCGCGCCATCGGGCGTCGGCACCACCATGGCCAGCTCGCGCACGCCGGCGACCTGCGCCGGAATCGCGTTCATCAGCACCGACGACGGATACGCGGCCTTGCCGCCCGGCACGTAGAGTCCGACCCGGTCGATCGGCAGCACGCGCTGCCCGAGCCGCGTGCCGTCGGCCTCCTCGTAGACCCAGGAGCCGCTCTTCTGGCGCTCGTGGTACCGGCGGATGCGATCGGCTGCCTGCTGGAGCGCTTCCCTCCGAGCCGCCGGGATGGTGTCGAGCGCGTCCTGGAGGATGGCCGGATCGAGACGCAGCGCCGCGGCGTCGGTGATCCCGAGCCGGTCGAAGCGCCGCGTGAGCTCGAGCAGCGCCTCGTCGCCGCGCCTGCGCACGTCCGCGACGATCCCCTCCACCGTGCGCACGATGCCGGCATCCTGCTCCGGCTCCCACGCCAGCAGCCGGGCAAGCCGCGCCTCGAAGCCGGCTTGGGCCGAATCCAGGCGGTTGATGGTCGGGGAGCGGCTCGTCATGGCGTGGCGTCCTGGGCGGCGGCCCGCTCCAACGCGGCGATCAGCGGCGCGATCGCGGCCTGCCGCATCTTGAGCGCCGCCTGGTTCACGATCAGGCGGGCGGAGATCGGCATGATCTCCTCCACCTCGACCAGGTTGTTCGCCCGGAGCGTGCCGCCGGTGGAGACGACGTCGACGATGGCGTCGGCGAGCCCGACCAGCGGCGCGAGCTCCATCGAGCCGTACAGCTTGATCAGGTCGGTGTGCACGCCCTTGCGGGCGAAGTGGCGCGTGGCCACCTCGACATACTTGGTGGCCACCCGCAGGCGCTGGCCGCGACGCACCGCGCTCTCGTAGTCGAATCCGGCCGGCGCCGCGACGCACATGCGGCAGCGACCGATGCCGAGGTCCACCGGCTGGTACAGGCCTTCGCCGCCGTGCTCGAGCATGACGTCGCGGCCGGCGATGCCGATGTCCGCCGCGCCGTGCTGAACGTAGGTCGGCACGTCGGTGGCCCTGACGATCAGCAGGCGCAGGCCCGGATCCGGAGTCGGAAGGATCAGCTTGCGCGAGTCGGCGATGGCCGGATCGAGCGGAATCCCGCAGCGCTCGAGCAGCACCGCGGTGTCGTCCAGGATCCGGCCCTTGGAAAGAGCCAGCGTGATGACCGGACGGTCCGCCGTCGCGGTGGTCGGGTTCACTGCGCCTCGCCCTCCAGGTCCCGCGCCTCGCCCTCCATGTCCTGCGCCCGGTCGCCCGCCCGGCGGCCGAAGCGCGGCACCGGGGGCGAGGAAAGTCGCTCGATCCGCGCCCCGAGCGCCGCGAGCTTCTCCTCCATCCGGGCGTAGCCGCGATCGAGGTGGTAGATCCGTTCCACGACCGTCTGCCCCTGCGCGCAGAGACCGGCGATGACCAGGCCGGCGGAGGCCCGCAGGTCCGTCGCCATCACGGTCGCGCCCGACAGCGCCGCGGTGCCGATCACGACCGCGGTGTTGCCCTCGATGCGGATGTCCGCGCCCAGGCGCAACAGCTCCTGCACGTGCATGAAGCGGTTCTCGAAGATGGTCTCGGTGATCACGCCGGTGCCTTCGGCCACGCAGTTGAGGGCCATGAACTGCGCCTGCATGTCCGTGGCGAAGCCGGGATAGGGAGCGGTGCGCAGGGTCACCGCGGCGGGGCGGCGCGACTGCTCCAGGCGGATCCAGTCGTCACCCTGGGAGAGGGTGGCGCCCGTCTCCGCCAGCTTCTCGAGCGTGGCATCCAGCGTGCGCGGCTGCGCGCCGCGGACCACCACATCCCCGCCGCAGGCCGCGACCGCGGAGAGGAACGTGCCGGTCTCGATGCGATCCGGCATCACCCGGTGGCGGCCGCCGTGCAGTCTCGACACGCCCTCGACGCAGATGCGATCGGTGCCGGCGCCGCGGATGCGCGCGCCCATCGCGATCAGCGCCTGGGCGAGGTCCACGACCTCCGGCTCGCGTGCAGCGTTCTCGATCAGGGTCTCGCCTTCGGCGAGGCAGGCGGCCATCATGAGGTTCTCGGTGCCGGTCACGGTGACCATGTCGGTCACGATGCGGGCGCCCCGAAGCTTCGTCGCCCGCGCGACCACGTACCCCTGCTCGATCTCGATCTGCGCGCCCATCGCCTGCAGGCCCTTGATGTGCTGGTCGATCGGGCGCTGGCCGATCGCGCAGCCTCCGGGCAGCGATACCCGCGCCTCGCCGAAGCGGGCCAGCAGCGGTCCGAGCACGAGGATGGACGCCCGCATCGTCTTCACCAGCTCGTAGGGCGCGCGAGTGCTGGAGACGCCGGAGGCGTCCAGGGACATGCGATCCCCACTGGCCTCTACCGAGACGCCGAGCAGCGCGAGCAGCCGCACGGTGGTGGCGATGTCCTGCAGTCGCGGCACGTTGGCGAGCTCGAGGACATCGGCGGTGAGCAGGCTCGCGCAGAGGATCGGCAGCGCGGCGTTCTTCGCGCCCGACGCCTCCACCTCGCCGCGCAGCGGAAGGCCGCCGACGATGCTCAGACGATCCATGCGTTCACCGTTTCTTCAGTTGGCGGCGGAGCGCTGCCACTCCTGCGGCGTGAGCGTCTTCATGGAGAGGGCGTGGATCTCCGCCTTCATCCGATCCCCGAGCGCCGCGTACACCAGCTGGTGGCGCGCGATCGGCCGCTTGCCCTCGAAGGCCGTGCTCACGATGACCGCCTCGAAGTGATGACCGTCACCGCTCACCTCCAGGTGCTCGCAGGCGAGGCCTTCGGCGATATAGCGCTTGACGTCTTCAGGGGTGACCACGGATTGGAATCTCCTTGCCGGAAGGCCCTGGGCAGCTCGCTTCCAGGACGCGTCCGCAGCGTGAACAGATTGAGAGAGGCCCGAGATTGTACCGGGACCGGCCCGGGCCACCGTTTCGCGCCCGCCCGGGGGGACCGGGCCGAGAGCGCTGGCCGCGCGGCTCCGGGAGCCCCTAGCCGCGCAGCTTGTAGCCCGAGCGCAGCATCGCGAGGGCGACGGCCGCGGCCACCACCAGCGCGGTGGAGACCACCGCGAGGCTCAGCCAGGGCGACACGTCCGACTGCCCGAAGAAGCCGTGCCGGAAGCCATCCACCATGTAGAAGAACGGATTGAGCTGCGACAGGGCCTGCCAGAAAGGGGGCAGGGAGTGCACCGAGTAGAAGACCCCCGAGAGGAAGGTGAGCGGCATGATGAGGAAGTTCTGGAAGGCGGCGATCTGGTCGAACTTGTCGGCCCAGATGCCGCCGATCAGCCCCAGCGTCCCCAGCATCGCGCTGCCGAGCAGCGCGAACACGATCGCCCACGAGAGCTGCTCGTAGTGGGTCTCGAAGAAGGCCGCGGTGACGATGAACACGCCCAGCCCCACGGCGAGCCCCCGCACCACCGAGGCGAGCACATAGCCGGCGTACATGGTGACCGGCCGCAGCGGCGGCAGCAGGATGAACACGATGTTGCCCGTGATCTTGCTCTGGATCATCGAGGAGGAGCTGTTGGCGAAGGCGTTCTGCAGGACCGACATCATGACCAGGCCCGGCACGAGGAACGCGGTGTAGGAGACGCCTTCGAACACCTCCACCCGCCCGCGCATCGCGTGCGAGAAGATCAGCAGGTAGAGGAGCGCCGTCATCACCGGCGCGGCCACCGTCTGGAAGCCGACCTTCCAGAAACGGAGCATTTCCTTGTAGAAGAGCGTCCTGAATCCGTCCATCAGGTCACCTCCGGACACGGTCGAGGACGGATTCCGCGCGAGCGCCCCCGCTGGACTCTTCGGCCGCGGTGTCGACTTCGTCCGGGGCGGGGGCAACCGAGTTGGCCTCCGTCGCGTCGGAGGTTCCGTCCCGCATCAGGCTGACGAACACGTCCTCCAGGTCGGTATGCGCTATCTCCATCTCTTCGATGCGGCAACCGGCCAGGCGCAGCGCGGCCAGGATGCCTTCGATCTCCTCGTAGTCGTCGATGTGCAGCCGCAACCGCGGATCGTCCGGCGGGCTCGGCACGACGCGTTCGGCCAGGCCGGGCGGCAGCGGCGCATCGGCCAGCGAGAGCGTCAGCGCCCCCGCCGAGAACCGCCTGAGCAGGTTGGCCGTGCGGTCCAATGCCACGATGCGCCCGGCCTTCAGCATGGCGACGCGCTCGCAAAGCTGCTGGGCCTCCTCCAGGTAGTGCGTCGTCAGCACGATGGTATGGCCGTCGTCGTTCAGCCGCTGCACGAAGGCCCAGAGCGACTGGCGCAGCTCCACGTCTACGCCGGCGGTCGGCTCGTCCAGCACGATGACCGGCGGGCGGTGCACCAGCGCCTGGGCGACCAGCACGCGCCGCTTCATCCCGCCGGAGAGCGTGCGCATGTTGGCGTCGGCCTTGTCGGCGAGCCCGAGGCTCTCGAGGATCTCGTCGATCCAGTCGTCGTTGCGGCGAACCCCGTAGTAGCCCGAGGTGATGCGCAGCGTCTCGCGCACCGAGAAGAAGGGGTCGAAGACCAGCTCCTGAGGCACCACGCCCAGCTGCCGGCGCGCGTCGCGGTACTGGGACACGACATCGTAGCCCATGACCTTCACCGATCCGCTGGTCGCGCGGGCAAGTCCCGCCGCGATCGAGATGAGCGTCGTCTTGCCGGCGCCGTTCGGCCCTAGCAGGGCGAAGAACTCGCCCTTCTCGATCCGCAGCGAGACGCCCTTGAGCGCCTGCAGCGACCCGTAGCGCTTGGTGACCGAATCGATCTCGATGGCTGCCGCCATGCCGTTGCCCATCCTCCCTGCTCTCGCCTGTCCGCCGCGGACCGCCGGGCCCGCCAAAACGCAAGCCGCCGAAACCTCGAGGGCTCCGGCGGCACCTGTTCCCTGCCCCCGCTCTGTCAGGCCACGGAGCCGGTTCCGAAAAGCAGCTCGTCCACCCCGTAGAGCTCCGCAAGCTCGCGCAGCTTGATCGGCGCGCCGGAAACGAGAAGCGCGGGGGACCCCGGCGCGCCTGCGCCCGAAGCCGCCTGCCGCCTGCGCTCGCGGGCGAGCTGCAGCAGCACGGTGAGCGCGCTCGAATCGAACTGCGTCATGCCCGAGAGATCCAGGACGATCTCGCCGTCCTGTCCCGGGCCGGCGGCGGCGCGCAGCGCGCGCGACAGCTCCGCGAGCGCGGCCGGGGCGCTGGCCATGTCGATCCGGGCCGGCACGGCGATCGCGCGCACCCTATCCTCCCACCCTTGCGCCGGCCATCGCCTGCCGCGGATGCGACCTCGCCTGTCTGCGCTGCCCGCTCACTTGGCGAACGACTTGTTCTTGTCGGCGAGACTCTTGATCAGCCCGTCGATCCCGCCCGCGGAGATCTCCTGCGCGAACTGGTTGCGATAGGTCTGGACCAGCCATACGCCGAGCACGTTCACGTCGTAGATCTTCCAGTCGTCTCCCGCCTTCTCGAGGCGGTAGTCGAGCTGGATCGGCTCGCCGCGCGGCTGGACGATCTCGCTGCGCACGATCACCTCGTCGGCGCCGGCTTCGCCGCGGAACGGCCTCATGCGGATGCTCTGGTCGCGCACCGCCGTGAACGCGTTCGCATAGGTGCGCAACAGCAGCACCCGGAACTCGCTCATGAGCTGCTTGCGCTGCTCCGGGGTCGCCTGGCGCCAGGCCCGACCCACCGACAGCGCGGTCATGCGCTCGAAGTTCACGTGCGGCATCAGCGTGGTGTCGACGAGCTCGCTCACCCGCTTGAGGTCGCCTGCCTGGATCTCCTTGTCGGACTTGAGCTGCTGGATCACGTTCTCCGACAAGTCCTCGATGAACTTGTTCGGATCCTGCTGCGCGATCGCGGCGGACGTGCCGGCGGCCAACGCGACGACCGCGGTGACGAGGACTGCGACGAGATGGAGGAACTTTCGCTTCATGACTCTCCCGGAAAGGTCGCGCCCGCAGCCCGAACGGCGCAGGCGGCACTGTCGCCATTATCCCACCCGGACGTTTCGCTTCGTTGCTCGCGTGCAACAAACCACAACCCAGGGGCGACGCGAGACGGCTTCACTTCCCGCCCGGGTCCGGGCCGCCTTCGGAACCTCCGGAAGGATTTTCCGTTCCGCCCCCACCAGCGGCCGGTTCCTCGGCCTCCAGGTCCTCCTTGTACCAGGAATCATCGTCATCCGGATCGGGATCGTCCGGAGGGTTGCCGTCGTACACCGCCTGGCGACGCCGTTGCAACCACCCGTCTCGAATGAGGGAATAGCGATCCAGCGCCGCGCCTTCCACGACGCGTTCGGCATCGAGCAGGTCGGCCCGGCCGCTCACGATGTAGAGGCCGAGGAGCGAGTTGCGAACGCGCACCGACGGGTCCGACCAGTCCAGCGGGTGGCTCTTGGCGTCGACGAAGCGCGATGGCGCGTCACGGAAGGTGGAAGGCCCGAAGAACGGAAGCACCAGGTAGGGTCCGCTCGGCACGCCCCACCAGCCCAGCGTCTGGCCGAAGTCCTCGTCGTGGCCCCGCAGGCCGATGTCGGTCGCGACATCCGCCACGCCGCCGAAGCCGAGGGTGGAGTTGATCACCACGCGGGACAAGTCGATCAGCGCCGCCCGGGGCTTGGCCTGCAGCAGGTTGTTCGCGGCCGTGACCACGTCGCCGAGGTTGCCGAAGAAGTTGCGCACCATGAGCTGCAGCGGCTCGGGCACGACCTTGCGGTAGCCCCGGGCCAGCGGCTTCAGTGCGACGCGGTCGATCGTGTCGTTGAACTCGTAGACACCGCGGTTGAACGATTCCAGCGGGTCGGCCGGATTGGTCCCGCCGCCGGTGGTGGCGCAGCCTGAGGCGAGCGCCACCGCGACCAGGCAGCCGGCGGCGAGCGGCCGGCAACGCAACCGCCGCGGCCACCCTGGGGACGAGGGCGTCTCCGCGCGCGCGGCCGTCACTTGGCGTCGCCTTCGGACGCCCTGCCGTAGAGGAACTGGCTGATCAGGTTCTCCAGCACCACGGCCGACTGCGTGAGTTGCACCGTGTCGCCGTTGCCGAGCGTCTTCTCCTCGGCCCCCGGCTCGATGCCAATGTACTGCTCGCCCAGCAGCCCCGCCGTCAGGATCTTCACCGACGAGTCCTTGGGAAAGCGGTAGCGGGAATCCATCGACAGCCGCACGTCGGCGCGGAAGGTTTCCGTGTCGAAGCCGATCGAGTCCACCCGCCCGACGACCACTCCGGCGCTGCGCACCGGCGCCCTCGCCTTCAGGCCGCCGATGTTGTCGAACTGCGCGCGCAACTCGTAGCCGTCGTTCACCACGAACGTGCCGAGATTGGCGGCGCGAAGCGCGAGGAAGAAGAGCGCGGCGATCCCGGCGAGCACGAAGAGCCCCACCAGGATATCCGTCGAACGTCGATTCATGACCATGCCAGTTTCCCGTGTGCGGTGCCGGGTCGCCCCGCTAGAAGCCGCCGTACATCAACCCGGTCAGCATGAAGTCGCTGCCCAGCACGACGAGCGACGATGCTACGACCGTGTCCGTGGTGGCGCGCGACACCCCCTCGGGTGTCGCGGTGGCCTCGTGACCGACGAACAGCGCGATGAAGGCGCAGATCGCGCCGAAGATGATGCTCTTGATGACGCCGTTGCCGATGTCGTTGCGGATGTCAACGCCCGCCTGCATCTGCGACCAGAACGAGCCCGCGTCCACCCCGATGATCTGCACGCCGACGATCCAGGCGCCGAAGATGCCGACCGCCGAGAACATCGCGGCGAGCAGCGGCATCGCGATCAGCGCGGCGACGAAGCGCGGGGCGAGCACCCGGCCCATCGGATCGACGCCCATCATCTCCATTGCGTCGAGCTGCTCCCCGGCCTTCATCAGGCCGATCCCGGCGGTGAGCGACGTGCCCGCCCGCCCGGCAAAGAGCAGCGCCGATACCACCGGCCCGAGCTCGCGGCTGAGCGAAAGCGCGACCAGCAGGCCCAGCGCCTCCTCCGAGCCGTAGCGCTCCAGCGTGTAGTAGCCCTGCAGCCCGAGCACGAAGCCGACGAAGAGCCCCGAGACCGTGATGATCGAGAGCGACCGGTTGCCGATGAAGTAGAGCTGCTCGATGATCAGGTCCGGCCGTCGCAGGCTCAACAGCGAAAGCCAGGCGAGCCGCAGCAGGAATCGCAGCGCGAAACCGAGGACGGCGAGGCGGCCGAGAGCCCAGGACCCGAGCCTCGCGATGTCGTCGATCACAGGCCGAGCTCCTCGGCCATGGGCGGCGCCGGGTAGTGGAACCGCACCGGGCCGTCGCGCTTGCCCTTCAGGAACTGGGCGACCCGCGGATCGGTCGAGGCCATCAGGTCCTGCGGCGTGCCGTGCCCGATCACCTCGCCGGCGCTCATCACGTAGGCGTAGTCCACGATGGAGAAGCTCTCGGCCACGTCGTGCGTCACCACCAGTGTCGTCGCCCCGAGCGCCTGGTTCAGGTTGCGGATCAGGTGCGCGATCGTGCCGAGCGAGATCGGATCCAGGCCCGCGAACGGCTCGTCGTACATGAGAAGCGGCGGATCGAGCGCGATCGAGCGCGCCAGCGCGACCCGCCGGGCCATGCCGCCGGAGATCTGCGACGGCATCAGGTTCGCCGCCCCGCGCAGCCCGACCGCGTGCAGCTTCATCAGCGCCAGGTCACGGATCATATCCTCGGACAGGTCCGTGTGCTCGCGCAGCGGGAACGCGATGTTCTCCTGGACCGTGAGGTCCGTGAAGAGCGCGCCCTGCTGGAAGAGCATCCCCATCTTGCGACGCGCGGCCAGCAGGCCGTCGCGATCCAGGGAATGCACGTCCACCCCGTCCAGCACCACCCGGCCGCGTCGCGGCTTCAACAGCGCGCCGATCAGCCGCAGCACCGTCGTCTTGCCGGAACCCGACCCGCCCATCAGCGCCACCACCGCCCCGCGGCGAAAGTGCATGTCGATGTTCTTCAGCACCAGCCGATCGGTGTAGCCGAAGTCTAGCGACTCGACGGAGAGGAAGATGTCGTTTTCCAAATGGCGCGAGGCGGCCGCTGCGCGCGCGGCGTGATCCGGGGTAAACGGCGGATTCTACCGTCCGGGGCCGGGGGCGGCGGACGGTGTGGTAACGGAGCCCCGCCCCCCGCCTCCTTCGCATCACTCGATCATCGGCCCCGCCGCACGCACGCCACCCCCGCCCCGGCGACGCACGACCCGACCGCTATACTCGACCGATGTCCGCCGAAGACGTCACTGACGAGCGCCTGCAGGCACGCGCCGCCGAGGTCCTGCGCATCGAGGCCGGCGCGGTGCTGGACCTGGTCGACACGATCGACGAGCGCTTCTCCGCGGCATGCCGCCTCATCCTCGCCTGCCGCGGCCGGGTCGTGGTGAGCGGCATCGGCAAATCGGGCCATGTCGCGCGCAAGATCGCGGCCACGCTCGCGTCCACCGGCACCCCCGCATTCTTCATGCATCCGGCGGAAGCGAGCCACGGCGACCTCGGCATGGTCACGCAGGACGACGTCTTCATCGCGCTCTCCAACTCCGGTCGCACGGACGAGCTGCTCACGATCGTGCCGCTGGTGAAGCGGCAGGGCGCGCGGCTGATCGCCCTTTCGGGCAACGCCGACTCGCCGCTCGCCCGCCATGCGGACGTCCATCTCTACGCCGGCGCCCGCCGTGAAGCCTGCCCGCTCAACCTCGCGCCGACGGCGAGCACCACCGCGGCGCTCGCCCTGGGCGATGCGCTCGCGGTGGCGCTCCTGGATGCGCGCGGCTTCGGCAGCGCCGACTTCGCCCGCTCGCACCCCGGGGGCAGCCTCGGGCGGCGGCTGCTCACGCTGGTGTCGGACGTCATGCGCACCGGCGACGAGATCCCCACGGTGCCGGTGGAGAGCCGCTTCGCGGACGCGCTGATCGAGATCACCCGAAAGCGCATGGGGATGGTCGCGGTGATCGACGACCGGCGCCGCGTGCACGGCATCTTCACCGATGGCGACCTGCGCCGGATGCTGGAGAAGGAGGGCCCGATCGATCCGGCGAACGTCGGGATCCGCGACGTCATGACCGCCTCGCCGGTCGTGATCGCCCCGGACGCGCTCGCCGCGGAGGCGGTGCGCATCATGGAGGAGCGCAAGATCGGCCAGTTGCTGGTCGTCGCGGCGGACGGCGCGCTCGCCGGTGCGCTGCACTTCCACGACCTGCTGGTCGCCAAGGTGGTATGACCAGCGCGCCCGGGGCCGACCGCGCCCGCGAGATTCGCCTGCTCGCTCTCGACGTCGACGGCACGCTGACCGACGGCACGCTGCTGATCGGGGGCGACGCGGAGATCGCCAAGCCCTTCTCGGTGCGGGACGGCTTCGGCCTCAACCTGCTGCGCCAGGCCGGGATCGAGATCGCGATCATCACCGCGCGGCAATCCGCCATCGTGGAGCGGCGCGCGGCCGAGCTCGGCATCGGCCGGGTGCACCAGGGCGTGAAGGACAAGCGCGCCCGGCTTCGGGCGCTCTGCGACGAGGTCGGGATCGAGCCCGCGCGCGCGGCGTACATGGGCGACGACTGGCCCGATCTCGCGGTCATGGCCTGCTGCGGCCTGGCCGCCGCGCCGGCCGACGCGGCTCCGGAAGTCATCGCGGCGGCGCACTGGGTGTCGACCCTGCCTGCCGGCCGCGGCGCCGTGCGCGAGCTCGCGATGTTCATCCTGGACGCGCAGGGCCGGCGCGCGGAGCTGCTCGCGCGGTATGCGGCCGATGCCCCTGACCGGCCCGGCGACCGGTGAACCCGCGTCTCTTCGACCGGCTCGCCGCCGCCGCGTCGATCCTGATCCTGGTGGGGCTCGGGATGCTCAGCTACTTCCTCGCGCAGCAGGCCGAGCGGCTGGCGCGGCCTTCGGTGCCACGCGCGGTGACCCACGAGCCGGACTACTTCGTCGAGAACCTGCGCCTGCTCAAGGCCAACGCGGCCGGGGACCCGGCGGTGAGGGTGGAGGCGATCCACATGCGCCACTATCCGGACGACCGCACCATCGAGTTCGACGAGCCCCATGTCGTGACCCTGACCGACAATCGTCCGGCCATCCGGGTGACGGCCCGCACGGGGCTCAGCCCGGACACCGGCGAGAAGGCGGACCTGATCGGCAACGTGCGCATCGTGCGGGACCCGACGCAGGATTCGCCGGAGCTGATCGTCCTCACCAGCGCCGCCACGGTGCTGTTCGAGGAGAAGGTCGTCTGGTCGGATGCACCGGTGCGCATCGAGATGGGCGGCGACGTGCTCACCGGGATTGGCATGCGTCTCGACAGTCAGACGCGCCAGTTGCAGGTAGACTCTCGGGTCAGGGGACTGATCGCGCCGCGCGAGCGCACGGAGGGGAGCGGGCAACCGCCGGCATCCAGCCGCTGAACCGTCGCGGCGTCGGCGGCGCCGTACACCCCAGGAGGCCGTCCTCCTACCCTGCCATGCACCGAAAGCTTACGTCAGCACTCGCCGTCGCGCTCGCGTTGCTCTGCCTGCCCGTGCAGGCCGAACGGGCCGATCGCGACCAGCCGACGAACATCGAGGCGGACAAGCTGCAATACGACGACGCCAAGCAGACGACCGTCTTCACCGGCAATGTCGTGCTCACCAAGGGAACCATCGTCATCCGCGGCGACCGCATGGTGCTGCGCCAGTTCCAGGGCGGGGGCCAGACCGCGGTCGCGACCGGCAAGCGGGCGAGCTTCCGGCAGAAGCGGGAGGGATTGGAGCAGGTCATCGAGGGCTTCGCCAACGAGATCCACTACGACAGCCGCAACGAGACGCTGCGGCTGGTGGGCGACAGCCTGGTGAAGCGGCTGGAGTGCGACGTGGCGATCGACGAGGTGACCGGCGGCGTCATCGTCTACAACGCCCGCACCGAGCAGGTCGAGGTCGACGGCAAGGCGCCGGGCGCCTCGTCCGGCCGGGTGCGCATCATCATCCAGCCGCGGCCGGAGTCCGGTGGCGCGGGCCAGGGCGCGGCAAAGTGCCCGCCCGGCGCGCCGACCAGCCTTCGCCCGGCCGCCGGCCTCGAGCCCAGGCGCACTGCCGCCGCGCGATAGCGGGCCGCCGCGCTCAGGAGCCTATCGGAGTTGGAAGGAGACCGGGCCAGCCGCCTCAACGTTCAGCACCTGATGAAGTCGTATGGCGGCCGGCTGGTCGTGCGCGACGTCTCGCTGGAAGTGACGAGCGGCGAAGTGATCGGCCTGCTCGGCCGCAACGGGGCCGGAAAGACCACCTGCTTCTACATGATCGCGGGCCTCGTGCCGAGCGACGGCGGCACCATCGAGCTCGACGGCGAATCGATCAGCCGCCTGCCGATCCACCGCCGCGCCCGGATCGGCCTCTCCTACCTTCCTCAGGAGGCCTCGGTCTTCCGCAAGCTCACCGTCGAGGAGAACATCCTCGCGGTGCTGGAGTTGCAGCGCGACCGGCAGGGCCGCCCGCTCGCGCGGGGCCGGCAGCAGGAGCACCTCGAGAACCTGCTGAAGGAGCTGCAGGTGGACCACATCAGGTCCAACACGGCGATGTCGCTCTCGGGCGGGGAGCGGAGGCGGGTGGAGATCGCCCGGGCGCTTGCCACCTCCCCGCGCTTCATCCTGCTCGACGAGCCCTTTGCCGGCGTCGATCCGATCGCGGTGATCGAGATCCAGCGCATCGTCACCCTGCTCAAGAACCGCCGGATCGGGGTCCTGATTACCGATCACAACGTGCGGGAGACGTTGGGAATCTGCGATCGCGCCTATATCATCAACGATGGTATCGTTCTTGCTTCCGGGCGCCCCAACGAGATCGTCCAGGACGACCGGGTCCGCAAGGCCTACCTCGGCGAAGACTTCCGGATGTAGCGGCTCGGGCGGCATGGCCTCCCGGGGCGCGGCACGGGGGTCCAGGGAAACGCCGGGCCGCCCCCGGTTTCCCTGCTTTCCTCATGGAACCTGCGCCCGCGCAGGCAGGGGGCGCCCCTTGAAGGACTGGATCGGTGAAGCCCTCGTTGCAGATGCGCCAGAGCCAGCATCTGGCCCTGACGCCGCAACTGCAGCAGTCGATCAGGCTGCTGCAGCTCTCCACCCTCGAGCTCAACCGCGAGATCGAGCAGATCCTCGCCCAGAACCCGCTGCTCGAGCGCGATGACGACCCCCATGGCGCCGTCGTGCGCCTGCACAACGACGGCAGCCTGCAGCCGGCGACCGGGGACGAGGGCTTCGCGGGCGGCCTGAACGGCACCTCGCCGGGGGACGACTCCGGCGGGCCCGTCGGGGATCCGTTCGCCGCCGATCCTGGCGGAACTCCTGGCGCCGAGGCGCAGGCGGCCGGTGTCGACGGCGCCGAGGCGATGGACGGGTCGGGCCTGGAGCTCGCCCACGCCTGGTCCCTGGAGGGCGGCGGGCGCGGCAGCGGCGACGATCCGGACGACGACCGCGGCAAGGAGCACGCCGCCACCACCGGCACCAGCCTGCGCGAGCACCTCATGCAGCAGCTCGCCGGGGCACGCTGCACGGCCCGCGATCGGGCGCTGGTGGAGCTGCTCGTCGACGAGCTCGAGGAGGACGGCTACCTGCGCACGGACCTCGCCGAGGTGGCCGCGGCGCTGCCGGCGGAGCTCGAGGTGGATCCGGACGAGTTGCGCACCGCCCTGCGGCTGCTGCACAGCCTGGACCCGGCCGGCGTGGGGGCGCGCTCCGTACCGGAATGCCTGCTGCTGCAACTGCCTCAGGCGGGCCAGCGCTTCGGGGCGTCGCCCCGCACCGTCGAGACCGCCCGCCGCATCGTCGAGCAGCACCTCGACCTGCTGGCGGCGCGGGATTTCGGCAAGCTGCTCAAATTGCTGCGCTGCGACGAGCAGGCGCTCCGCGATGCCCGCCAACTGATCCAGTCGCTCGACCCCAAGCCAGGCAACCGGTTCGCGCAGCACAGCCCGTTCTTCGTCGTGCCCGACGTCGTCGTGCGCCGGACTCGCGAAGGCTGGCGTGCCTTCCTGAACCCGGAGGTGATCCCGCGCCTGCGGGTGAACGACCTCTACGCCCGGATCCTGAAGAACCAGCGCGCCCCTGCCGCGCCCCGGGTCGCGGCCGACGCCGCGGCTACCGACAATAGGACAGCCTCGACCAATAGCCTGTCATCGCAGTTGCAGGAAGCGCGTTGGCTGGTCAAGAATGTCCAGCAACGCTTCGAGACCATCCTTCGGGTGTCCCAGGAGATCGTGGATCGTCAGAATGCCTTCTTCAGCCACGGGGCGGTCGCCATGCGGCCCCTGGTCCTGCGCGAGATCGCGGAGGCCGTCGGCCTGCACGAATCAACCATTTCCCGAGTGACGACACAGAAGTACATGCTGACGCCGTACGGTACGCTCGAGCTCAAGTACTTCTTCGGAAGCCACGTGGCCACGGAGAGCGGCGGCGCCGCCTCCAGCACGGCCATCCGCGCCCTCATCAAGCAACTCATCGACGAGGAGGACAGCACCCAGCCACTTTCAGACAGTCGCATCGCGGAAGTGCTAGGTGAACAGGGAATCGTCGTGGCTCGCCGGACCGTCGCGAAATACCGGGAGGCGCTCAAGCTGCCACCGGTGTCGCAACGCAAGGCCCTGTAGCTCGGCGTCGCTGGTCGCCTGGTCCCAGAAGTCCCACAGGAGTATCAAGGCATGAATCTTTCGATCAGCGGTCACCACCTCGTCGTAACGCCCGCCCTCCGAGAGTACGTCACCAGCAAGCTGAACCGGATACGCCATCACTTCGACCAGGTGATCGACGTGAACGTCATCCTGTCGGTGGACAACAAGCTCCGGCAGAGGGCCGAGATCGCGTTGCACGTGGCAGGCAAGGATCTCTTCGCGGAATCCTCGGATACGGATCTCTATGCCGCCATCGATTGCCTGATCGACAAACTGGACCGGCAGGTCATCAAGCACAAGCAGAAGCGCTACGGCTACCAGAACCAATCCATCAAGCACTACCAGCAGGCGACGACCTGAGGCCGACGGCGCTGCCGCAGCCCCGGCTGTCATCGGCAGGGGGCTGCGCCGGCCGATCCTCCGGGTCGGCCCCCGACGGGAAGCTGGCCCGCAATCCCATGACCACACCAACCCGTTTCGAAAGCCGACACTATGGGCATCGTGATACCGATGCGCCCGACGGCCTTCGCGGCCCGCAGCCTGCTGCCTATAATCTCCTGTGCGACGCAACATAGGGTCGCTTCCCGGCTCTTGCCGGAAGGATAGGCTAACGGATGAACCGGATTTCCAAGCTGCTGTCACCACGGGACATCGTTCTCGATGTCCCGGCCACGAGCAAGAAGCGGATGCTCGAGCATGCGGCGCTGCTTTTCGAGAACGAGCACCGCATGGAGCGCAACAAGGTGTTCGATTCGCTGTTCGCGCGTGAGCGGCTCGGCTCCACCGGGCTCGGGCAGGAGGTCGCCATCCCGCACGGTCGCATCAAGGGCCTCAAGTCGCCGCTGATCGCCGTGCTGCGTGCGCAGACAGGGGTGCCGTTCGAGGCGCCGGATGGGCAGCCGGTGCGGCTGCTGGTGGTCCTGCTGGTGCCCGAGCACGCCACCGAGGAGCACCTGGAGATCCTCTCGGAACTCGCCGAGATTCTCTCGGACGCCAAGGTGCGGGAGAACCTGCTCACGGGCGCGGACCCGAACGCGATCTTCCGCACGCTCTCGGACTGGGAGCCGTTCCGACCGGCCGCTTGAACGCGCCCGCAGCGCGCGCCACGCCCCGCCTGCCCCCCGCGGCCGGCACCCTGCCAGGGGGTCGGCGAAAGTTCGGGCGGCCCGGCGTTCCGTTGGAAGTCGGCCGCCACTGGAGTACGGAATGCTTTCCGCAGCGGTTATCCTTCAAGCAGGGCGAAGCCTGCAAGGTGCCGAGATGCCGATGACGATCCTGGAGTTCGTGGAGTCCCAGCAGAGCCACACCGGCCTGCACTGGGTCGCGGGACGTTCGGGTGGCACGCGCACCGTCGGGGAGCCTGACAGGAACACGGTCGACCAGGTCGGCTACCTCAATCTGATCCACCCGTCGCGGTTGAGCGTGCTCGGCCCCGAGGAGATCGCCTATTTCGACCGGCTCGACCCGGACCGCAAGGCACGCGTCGAGGACGAGCTCTTCGCCGCCCGGCCGCCCGCGCTCATCCTCGCCAACGGGCTGCAGCCGCCCGCGTCGCTCGTGGAACGCTGCGACCGCGAAGGCCAGCCCCTGCTCGCCACCGAGATGGCCGGTGGCCGGGTGATCGAATCGCTGCGCTACTTCCTCTCCAAGAACACGGCCGACAGCACCTCGATGCACGGCGTGCTGATGGACGTGCTCGGCATGGGCGTGCTCATCTCGGGGGATTCGGGCCTGGGCAAGAGCGAGCTCGCGCTGGAGCTCATCAGCCGGGGCCATGGCCTGGTGGCCGACGACGTGGTGGAGATCGACCGCATCGGCCCCAACCAGCTCGAGGGCCGCTGCCCGCCGCTGCTGCAGGGCCTGCTGGAGGTTCGCGGGCTCGGCCTGCTGGACATCAAGACGGTGTTCGGCGAAACCGCGGTGCGGCGCAAGATGCGCCTCAAGCTGATCGTGCACCTGGTCCGTCGCAGCACGATGGAGGACCAGTACGAGCGCCTGCCGCTGCAGGAGCTCACGCAGGACATCCTGGGCGTGCCGGTGCGCAAGGTGGCGATCCCGGTCGCCGCCGGCCGCAACCTGGCCGTCCTCACCGAAGCCGCGGTGCGCACCACGGTGCTCGCGCTGCGCGGCATCGACACCACCCGCGAGTTCGTCCGCCGCCAGCAGCAGGCGATCAGCGAATCCGGCGCCGCGGAGGCGGACATGGAATGAGCCCGTGCAACTGATCATCGTGACCGGCATCTCCGGCTCGGGCAAGTCGCTGGCCATCAATGTCCTCGAGGACGCGGGCTTTTTCTGCATCGACAACCTGCCGGTGCAGTACCTTCTGGACGTGGCGATGTCACTGGAGCAGGAGGGGAGGAGTCAGGTGGCGGTATCGATCGACGCTCGGACCGGGAAGTCGCTGGCCGGCCTGCGCGATGCCGTCGCCCGGATGCGCGAGCAGGAGCACGACGTCAAGGTGCTGTTCCTCAATGCGCGCACCGACGTCCTCGTGCAGCGCTACTCGGAGACGCGGCGGCGCCATCCGCTTACGCTGCCCACTTCCGACAGCTTCGGGCCGACCCTGTCGGAATCGATCGAGCACGAGCGCGAGATCATGTCCGGCATCGAGGACCTCGGCGTCTCGATCGACACCAGCGACCTGCACCCCAACACGCTGCGCCAGTGGGTGCGCGACGTGGTCCAGACCGACCGCGCCACGCTCACCCTGCTCTTCGAATCCTTCGCCTTCAAGCATGGCGTTCCCCTGGATGCGGACCTCGTCTTCGATGTCCGCTGCCTGCCCAACCCGTACTACACCGCGGAGCTGCGGCCGTTGACGGGCCTGGACGAGCCGGTGGCGAACTTCCTCGCCGCCATCCCGCAGGTGGCCAAGATGGTGGATGACATCAGCCGCTTCCTGGAGGACTGGCTGCCCCACTACGTGCAGGAGAATCGTCACTACCTCACCGTGGCGATCGGCTGCACCGGCGGACAGCATCGCTCCGTGCACATCGTCCAGGCCCTCGCGCGCCGCTTCCTGCCCACCGAGCGGGTACTGGTCCGCCATCGCGCGCTGGCAGTGCGGCCGCAAGCCGCGATTCCGACCCAGACGCCTTGAACCGGCTGGCCATCTTTCCGCTCTCCACCATCCTCTTCCCGGGTGGCGTGCTGCCGCTGCGTATCTTCGAGACGCGCTACATGGACATGGTGCGCGAGTGCATGAAGGAGGATCGCCCATTCGGCATCTGCCAGATCACCCGCGGCGCCGAGACCGGCGAGCCCGCCGAGCACGAACCGGTGGGATGCCTCGCGCGCATCACCGAATGGGACATGCAGCAGCTCGGGCTCCTGCACGTGCGGGTGGTCGGGGTGCGGCGCTTTCGCATCCGCGAGCATCGCGTCGAGCGCAACGCGCTCATTCGGGCGGACGTGGAGGTGCTGGAGGACGACCCCGACGTGCCGGTGCCCCGGGACCTGCACTGCTGCCGCGACCTGGTGAAGCAGATCATCGCCCAGCTGGAGCAGGAGGAGCCGCGACAGGACCGGCGGCTCGTCGCGCGTCCCTATTGCTACGAGTCCGCGAGCTGGGTGTCCAACCGCCTGTGCGAGTTCCTGCCGATTCCGCCCCGGGCCAAGCAGAAGCTCATGGAGCTGGACGAGCCGCTCACGCGGCTCTATCTGGTGAAGCAGTTCCTGGAGAAGGAGAAGATTCTCTAGGAGGCCGCCTTTCCAACCCGACAGCCTCCGGGGTACCGCCGCCGCCCCTACATCAGGCTCGGAAGCCAGAGCACCACGGCGGGGAACGCTATTACGATCGCCACCAGGACCAGGTCGGCCACGAAGAATGGCCAGATGCCCCGGAAAGCGGTCCACAGGTCGAGCGATGGATACATTGCCCGCAGGACGAAGACGTTCATACCGACCGGTGGTGAGATGACGGCAATCTCCGCAAGGATGGTCACCAGGACCCCGAACCAGATCAGGTCGTAGCCGAGTTCCGCCACGACGGGAAAGAAGAGCGGCACCGTCAACAGGATCATCGCAATGCCATCGAAGACGGTGCCGAGAGCGAGGTAGATCGCCACCAGCACCAGCATCACCGCAAGCGGCGAGATCTCCAGCGCGCGGATCCAGGCCACCAGCTCGCCGGTCATGCCGGCGATGTTGACGAAGTTGTTGATGACGAGCGCGCCGAACCCCACGGTGAACAGCATGGCAGTGGTGCAACCGGCCTCGACGAGCGAGTCGACCAGCCCGGTCCAGTCGAGATTGCGGCGTGACAGGGCGAACGCGAGCGCGCCGACCGCACCGATACCGCCTGACTCGGAGGCGGTGAAGACCCCCAGGTAGATGCCGCCCAGGATGACTAGGAACAGGCCGAGCACTGGCCAGACCCGGGCGGTCAGCGCGAGTGACGTCCTCAACGAGGCGCGCGGTGCGACCGCTGCCAGGTCGGGGCGCAGCCGGGTCATCACAGCGATCGTCGCGACGAAGAGCAGGATGAGAAGCAACCCCGGAACGATGCCGGCGATGAACAGCTTGCCGATGTGCTGGTTGGTGAGGATGCCGTAGACGAGGAGCGACATGCTCGGTGGTATTAGCAGCCCCAGCGTCCCGCCGGCGGCGATCGAGCCGGCAGCGAGAGTATCCGCGTAACCGTACCGCTTCATCGGCGGCATGGCGACGCGGGCCATGGTGGCGGTGGTCGCCAGCGAGCTGCCCGAAACCGACGCGAGCCCGCCGCAGGCAAGGATCGTCGCCATCGCAAGGCCGCCTCGCAGATGGCCAAGCCACGACTGGGCCGCGGCGTAGAGCTCGTCGGCGATCCCGGAGCGATGGATGAATACGCCCATCAGGATGAACAGGGGCAGTGACGAGAACTCGCTGCTCATGGCCAGGTCTAGCACGACCTGTCCGACGGTCTCCTGGGCTGGAGCCCATCCGCGGGCGACGCTGAACCCGATGAACCCGACGGCCAGCATGGCGAAACCGAGCGGCACCCCCGCGAATGCGGTGAGAAGTAGGAATGCGATCCCTGCAAGGGAGAGGGTCATGCAGGAACCCCGCTACCGTGCGCGACGCAGCGCGCCGACTAGGGCAGCCAGCTCGATCACGCAAGCGATGGCTGTCGAAACCGTCAGTGCCCATGCAAACGGTGCAATGGGCAGGTCGAGGTAGATCGTCGACGCCCGCGCCTGCTGCAGGGACTGGGCCTGCTGGGCCAGCAGCGCGGCAAGGGCGCCCAGCACCACCGCGCTAGTCGCCATGATGGCGCAATCGAGCAGGCGCTTGGCGCGTCCCCGGATAGCACCGCTCAAGAGCGCCATCGTGATGTGCTGGCGCGAGTGAGTCACGAGCGGCAGCGCCGCGGCCATGACGGCTGCCATCAGCACCTGGATCAGCTCCGAGGCGCCTGCGATGGGGCTCGCGAACACGAAGCGGCCGGCCACGTCGACGAAGGTGACGGCCATCATCCCGAGCATGGCCAAGGCCAGAGCAATCTCCAACAGCCGCTGCGACGGGGAACGCCGCGCGCGGGACGCAGCCTGCATCTACCGGCCTTTTTCCACCGCGGCGATCTGCTCCCGGAAATACGCAAGCGCGGCCTTGCCGTCGACGCCCTTGCGCTCGGCAGCGGCGAGCCATCCGTCCTCGATCGGTGCGAGGCGCTTCTTCAGCTCGGCAAGCTCGGCTTCCGAAAGTCGCGCCTCCTTCAGGCCCGCCTGGCGAAGGTCTCCGATCGCCTTGGTGTTGGCGGCGTCCCAGGCCTTGCCGGACATGCGAGCGAACGCCTCGCCCGAGACCGACATCAGGGCATCCTGGTCGGCCTTGGGGAGTGCGTCCCACTTGGCCTGGTTCATGATCAGCGCAAAGCCGGCGCTGTAGAGGCCCCCAGGGATCATGGTCACGTGCGGCAACTCGCGCGAGAGCTTGAAGTTGACGATGTCGATGACGCTGAAGACCGATCCGTCGACCACGCCATTGGAGACCAGTTCGTAGGCCTTCGGCCCCGGCTCGGCGATCGGCGCGATGCCGAGTGCACGCGCGAGCTCCCGGGTATACACCCCGCTCATGCGGACCTTCAGCCCCTGGGCATCGGCAAGCCGCGCCACCGGCTTCCTCGAGGTCCAGAAGTGGCTCGCGCCCGTGGATACGAAGCTTAGCACCTTGACCCCGTCGTACTCGTTCGCCTTAGCGAAGTGGCGGTCATACGTGCGCCAGAGGGCAACCGAGAGTGCCTCGGTGTTGTCGCTCGTGAAAGGGAATTCCGCCACCTTCACCAGCTCGAACCGGTTCGCATTGAAGATCGTCTGGTCGATCGTCAGGTCGGCTATGCCCTTCTGGACCATGTCGAACTGCCGCGGGATCGGCGCCAGTGACGAACCCGAGAACTCGATCTTCACGCGCCCCTCCGTGGCGGAGGCCACCTGCTTCGCCCACGGCTCGAACACATCCGTGAAGAAGTGGTGCGTGCGCGGCATGAAGACGTTCAGCAGCAGCGTGGTCTGCGCGACTGCTGCCTGCGATACCAGCGCGAGGGCAGTGCCCGCAATGAGCCCGGCGGCCCTGAAGCGGCTTAAGCGCATGATTCTCTCCTCCTTGTCATATGTGAGTGACGGCACCGCCAGCGCGACTAACCGACGATCAGCTTCAATCCGGGAATGCGCGCCACGTCCCTCCTGGACGGGGTGGCGCGGACCTCTTTCAGCGCAACCTCGAGGTTGCGACGGCTCTTGTAGGCGTGCTCGCGCACCAGTGCTTCGGCGCGGCCCGCCTGGCCGCGCAGCAGCGCATCGAGGATGTCCACATGCTCCTCGAACGCCCTCTTCATCAGTTCGAAGGCGGCGTCCAGGTTGCCGGCGTGAAACGCGATGGCGCCGGCGGCGACCATGGGCAGGCGGGCGTTGTGCTCCAGCGCGTCTTCCAGCGGCTGGTTGTTCGCGGCGTTGACGATCTCCGCGTGGAAGCGCGAGTTCATCGCACCCCAGGCGGTTGCCCCCGCCTCGTCGAAGCGCCCGACGGCCAGGAGCGACTCACCCTCTTCCATGCATTCACGCAGCGCGGCGATCGTCTGCGCAGGAAGGCCGCGCTCGAGCGCCAGGCGACAGGCAAGCGCCTCGAGCGCGCCCCGCACCTCGAAGGCGTCCAAGATTTGGTCCACGGTGATCTCCCGCACGCAATAGCCGCGGCGTGGGGCGCTTACCAGCAGACCTTCGCGCTCCAGCACGGCAAGCGCGGACCGCACGGGCGTCCTGGACATGCCGAGCATCGCGGAAAGCGGTATCTCGGCCAGGTGCTCGCCCGGCGCGAAGCGCCCTTCCAGGATGTACTGACGCAGGCGCAGGACGACCCGCTCCACCTGACGGCTTCGAGATTTGAGGTCGGTCATCAACTGGATACAGTTTTGGCCATGGATCGGCATGATAGCGGCAATATCGCCGGAATATCCACCAAACTGTGTACAATTTTCTCGCCATCAAAGTGGAGCCCCCATGCCGGATCAGAGCCGCCCTCCGACCATGCACGTGACCCATGTCGCGCTCTATTGCAGGAACCTGGACCGATCCGTTGCCTGGTACCGCGACGTGCTTGGCATGACCGTCAACGCATCGGCACAAGGCCGGTTCGCGGCGCTGAGCTTCGGCCACAAGCATCACGACTTCGCGCTGGTACAGGCCCCCGCCGGGTTCGCCGACCTCGATCCGCCGCGCGTTGGCCTGTACCACATCGCCATCGATTGCGGCAGCTTCGAGCAATCACTCGCGTTGCTGCGACGGGCCAGGGACGCGGACTCGGTCTTCGTGAAGGCGATCGACCATCGTCTGGGCACAGGGATCTATGTCCGCGACCCCGACGGCAACCTTCTGGAGTTCTGGTCCGAAGCCTATGGATCCATGGAGGAAGCCATCGCGCAGATCGGCAAGATGGACCCACCCTTCGAAGAGAATCCCATCGGTTACCCGCTCGATATCGACGCGACGATGACGGCGGGCTCGCCGGTCCGTGCCGAAGGCCCGCCGAAAGATCCGACCGATTCATGATCGAGGTTCCGGTACTCGTCGTGGGCGGCGGCCCGGTAGGGCTCGCCCTCGCCTGCGAGCTGGGATTGCGCGGCACCGGTTGCATCCTTGCCGAACAGCGCCCCGGAATCAACGAGCATCCCCGGGCCAACGTCGTGGCGTCCCGCACGATGGAGCACTTCCATCGCTGGGGCATAGCCGACAGGGTCGCGCGGGCCGGCCTGCCGCTCGACTACCCGGTGGACATCGTCTTCACCACCCGGCTCGCGCGCCGCGAGATCTTCCGCTTCAGCTTCCCCTCCTACGAGGACTGCCGCTCCCCGTCGGCCGCGAAACTGAGCCAGTTGCCGGACCTGCTACAGTCCCGATACTTCAAGACATCGGTCGCCCAAAGCGATCTCGAGCCGGTCCTGCTCGACTTTGCGCGGTCATTCGACGCGGTGGACGTCCGCTTCGGTTGGCGGCTCGACGATTTCACCCAGGACGACGACGGCGTCACCGCGCGGTTGACGCAAAGCGTAACGGAAGAGTCTCTGCTCGTGCGTTGCCGGTATCTCGTCGCGTGCGACGGCGGGCGCAGCGAGGTGCGGGCCCGGCTCGGCGTCAGTCTCGACGGAGAGGCTGACCTGGGCCAGTTCGTCGGCGTGCATTTCCGCTCGCCGGACTTCATGCGACGGCATGCATTGGGGCGAGCCACGCTCTACTGGGCGATGAATCGCGAATCCCCTGGTGTGTTTATCGCGATCAACGGGCGCGATACGTTCACCTTTCAGCGCAGCGTCGCGCCCGGCGAGTCGGTCTCCTCGATCCGGCCTCTTGCTGCCATCCAGGCCGCATTCGACGAACCCATCGAATGCGAGATCCTTTCCGTGCAGCCCTGGAAAGCCCACCAACTGGTGGCCGAACGACTGCGGATCGGCCGGGTATTTATCGCCGGCGATGCGGCGCACCTCTTCGTTCCAACCGGCGGCTTCGGAATGAACACCGGGATCGGGGACGCGGTCGACCTGGGCTGGAAGCTCGCCGCGGTCATCGACGGCTGGGGAGGCGCGGCCTTGCTGGACAGCTACCATGCCGAGAGGCACCCGGTCGCGGTGCGTAACACCACCGAAGCAGCCGACAACTACCGGAAGATCCGGCCGGCCTTCGCCCGGGCGCAGGATGCCGAAGCCCCCGACACGCTGGGGGCGAGCGCCCGAAGCGAGATCGCCCGGGGCATCGCGGAAGGTGCCAAGCACTTCGCGGCAACCGGCATCCACCTGGGCTACCGCTACGAGTCATCGCCAGTTTGCATTCCGGATGGCACCCCTTCGCCGCCGGACGACCCCCAGGTTTACGTCCCGACCAGCCGGCCCGGCTCTCGCGCCCCGCACGTGATGCTCGATGATGGACGCTCCATCCTGGACCTATTCGGCGCCGGTTTCACCCTTATCCGCACGGGTGAAGGCGACGCGGACCGCGACGAAGCGCTCTTTGTCAACGCAGGCCGCGAGCTCGGGATTCCCGTCAGCTTCCAAGCCCTGGGAGATGCGCAGGTGGCCCGCCTCTACGAGCGTCGCTTCGTGCTAGTGCGGCCCGACGGACACGTTGCCTGGCGCGGCGACCAGCCGCCGGTCGACGTGGCCGCGTTGCTGCGCCGCGTTGCCGGCCACGACGAGGCTGGCGCGACCCCACCTAACCCGGAGACAGCCCTATGACAAGCACCCCGATGGCGGATCCAAGCGAATCCGACCGACTCGCCTGCGAAGACGTCGTCCTGAGGTTCACCGCGCATTTCGATGCGTTCGAGCACGAGGAGATGGAACGCTACTTCGCACCGGATGCGCTATGGGCGCGGCACGACGGGGACATCTGCGGCCTGAACGACCTGCGCGAGCGGATGGCGCGCCGCCCTGCCAACGCGATCGTGCGCCACATGATGACGAACCTGCGCACCACGCTGCTGTCGCCGGGCCACGCCGTGGTCGAGTCCTATGTGCTGGTGTTTCGCCACCAGTTCCCGGAAGGCGGGAAGCCGCCGGCACCCCTCGGTGTTCCCACGGTTATGGGTCGCTACCACGACCGGCTCGTCCGGCTGGACGGTGCCTGGAAGATCATGGAGCGGCGCAGCACAATCGACTTCGCGAGCAAGGGGTAGGCGCGATGAAGCTTTGCACGATAGCAGTAGCGGGCGGTGAGACATTCGGCGCCGTGGTCGGGGACGTATTCCATGACTTGGGCGGTCACTTCGCGGGCCGCTGCAGCGACATCGCCGGGCTGCTCGCCGGCGACCATCTAGAAGAGGCGCGCCGTTACCTGGAGGAAGTGTCGAACGAGCGCACGGCAGCGGGAGCGCGCGAAACTCCAGTGAGCGAGGTCGCGTTCCTGCCGGTCATCTCGCGCAGCGACGCCCGCATCTTCGCGCTCGGCTGGTCCTACAAGGCCCACCAGGAAGAAACCGGCAAGGACGCGACTCCCTTTCCCACCCTCTTCAACAAGCTGCCCCAGTCACTGGTTGGACACGGGCAGGCGCTCATCAAGCCGCGCGCCTCGGAGATGTATGACTACGAAGGCGAGATCGCCATCGTGATCGGCAGGGAAGGACGCCACATCCCGCGCGAGTCAGCACTCGCGCATATCGCCGGCTACACCATCGTGAACGACGGTTCGGCGCGGGACTGGCAGAAGCAGAGCGTCGCCGCGGGGAAGAACTTCGATGCATCGAGCGCCATGGGGCCATGGCTGGTAACGACCGACGAGATCGGCGACCCGCGGCAGATGGTATTGACCACGCGACTCGACGGCGAGGTCATGCAGCACAGCCCCTTCTCGCTCATGGCCTGGGACCTCGACTACTTGGTCCACTACGTTTCGACGTTCACTCGCCTGCGACCGGGCGACGTGATCTCCACGGGCACGCCCGGCGGCGTGGGCGCGCGCCGCAATCCGCCGCGGTACGTCAGGGCCGGCGAGGTGATCGAGGTGGAGGTGACCGGGATCGGCACCCTGCGGAACCAGGTCGCAGACGAGGCCGTCGACTGATCGGCCGTGCCGGGGCGATCCCGCTCCGGCCCGTGCCTAGATCCGCGCGCGTCGTCAGGAACGCCCGGCCGCCAGGGCGGCCCGGATCTGCGCAGACCGATCCCACGGGTTGGGCACCACGGGGGAGGAATAGCCCGAGACGAACGGCTTCGCCTCGCCAGTGTCCGGATCGAATACGTGGCGCGCCACCGCACCGATATTGGCCCCGTAGAGGTGGATGCTGATGGAGACCCGGTCGGGCCAGGCATTGGCCACGCGGTGGATGTCGCCAAGGGTGGGAGAGACCGCCTCGATGTCGCCGGGCTCCAGCCGCGTCTCGCTACCTTCGGGCTGCAGCCGGCCATCGTCGCCCACGCGGTAGCGCTGTCCGGTCTCCGCGCCCCGCAGCATCCCGATCAGGCCCCAGACACCGTGGTCATGGATCGGCGTGCGCTGGCCCGGGCCCCAGACGAAGCTCACCAGGCTGAACCGCTCGAGCGGATCGCAATGCAGGAGGTATTGCTGGTAGAACTCGGGATGAGGTTGCGCGAACGCCTCGGGCAGCCAGCGGCTGTCCGCGATCAACTCGGCGAGGAGCCCACGCCCGCCCTCGAGCAGTTGCGCCTCCTCCGTCGTTCGGGAAGCAAGCTCGGTCATGCGCCTGATGAACTCGCGCAGCGGCTCGATGTCGGCCGCCTCCGTGTACGGCGCGCTCGCGCCGCCCCGGCGCGTTGCAGGTCGTCCTTCCACACGTCCTCCGGCTTTGGTGTCCAGGGCCATGGTGCTTCCTGGCCCGTCGCCCGATTCTATCGGCCCCTGCCGCGACGCCGACGCGCCTCCCTGTGGCAGGCGTTCACGCCCGCCCGATCGGCTCCGACAGCGTCTCGAGCAGCGTCCTGACGGGTCGCGGCAGCGGCGCCGTGGCGGCCTCGTCGATCGGAAGCCAGTGCAGCGGCGGGCCGTCGCGCGCGACGACGGTCGCGCGATGATCCGATTCCGCGCCCACCTCGGCACCCCACACCCTCGCCTTCATGCGGAAGTGGGTGAAGGCGTGCTCGAAACGGGCCACCTCCTGCAACGGCTCGCGGGGAAGCGCGAGACCGGCGCGGGCGAGACCGGCCTCGGGCGCGGCCCGGTCCAGCTCCGGCAGGCTCCAGAGGCCTCCCCAGATCCCCGTGGGTGGCCGCTCCTGCAGCAGCACCGAGTGGCCGCGCATCGCCAGCAGCAGGTCGAATTCGCGCACCGGAATCACGCGGCGCGGTCGCGGCGCCGGATGTCGTTCCACCACGCCCGCCGCGTAGGCGGCGCAACGGGCGTGCAGCGGACAACGCGGGCACTGGGGACGACTCCGGGTGCAGACCGTCGCGCCCAGGTCCATGAGGCCTTGCGTGTAGGCGCGCAGGTCGGCGACCGGCGCCCCTGGCGGCGGCATCTCGGCCTCGGCATGCGCCCAGAGGCGGCGTTCGACCGCCGCCTCGCCGGTATGCCCTTCGATGCGAAACACGCGCGCGAACACGCGCTTCACGTTGCCATCGAGGATGGCGTTGCGGCTGCCGAAGGCGAAGACCGCGATCGCGGCCGCCGTGGATCGGCCGATCCCCGGCAACGCTTCGAGCGCGGCCGCCTCGGCTGGGAAGACGCCGCCGTGGCGCTCGACAACCAGGCGCGCGGCGGCCTGCAGGTTGCGCGCGCGGCTGTAGTAGCCGAGTCCGCTCCATGCCGCCATGACCCGGTCGGCAGGAGCGCGCGCCAGATCGGCTACCGTGGGGAACGCCCGGAGGAAGGCCTCGTAGTAGGGAATGACGGTGGCGACCTGGGTCTGCTGCAGCATGACCTCGGACAGCCAGATGAGGTACGGATCGGTGCCCTGCTGCCAGGGCAGCGCGTGGCGCCCATGGGCGCGTTGCCAGGCGATCACGTCGGCCGCGAGGCCGACCGCGGCGACGGCACCAGGCTCGCCTGCGGTCTGCCGCCGGCCCGGCCGGCGCTTCAAGCCAGCTCGGCTTCCGGCGCCGGAGCGACGCGCCGGTCCATGACGGCGCCGACCTGCTCGATCAACTCGCGCAGGATGGCAAGCTGCTGGTCGATGCGTGCCTTGGCCTGGTCGAGCTCGGCGAGCTTGGCGTCGAGCGACTCGCTCGCGTCCATCACCCGCTGCACCGATTCCAGCCGCCGGCGCAACTGCGCCTGGTGTTCCTTCACCTGGCTCTCCACCGGCGTCATGAGCGCGCGCAGCCACGCCTCCAGCTCGCGTACCGCGGTGTCGTAGAGCTCCCGCAGCCGGGCCGCCACGGACTCGAAGAAGCGCCGGGTGAGCGCGCTCTTGTTGACGGTGAGCAGGCTGATCACGCCGAACTGCCGCTGGTGCAGCTGGCCGATGCGCTCGATCTCGGCGAAGTAGCGGCGCATGGAGAACGCGAGCGGCGCGCCGAGCGTCAGCCCGTAGTCGCGGCTGAAGCCCTGGTACATCGCGGTCATCATGGCGGTGACCTCGTGCACCAGCCGGTCGCCTTCCTCGAAGTCCGTGCGAACCGCGGCGATCAGGGTGGACATGCCGTCCCGCAACTGGGTGGAGAGGCTGCTCGCCCGCATCAGGTCGCGCGAGTCGCGGACGTGGCGCTTGAGGTTGTCCAGCCCGACGTGCGAGAAGAGCTCCTGCGAATGGCGGGCGAACACGTTGCGCAGCGCCTGGAGCTGGCGCAGGCTCTTCTCGAACTCCGTGCGCTCGGCGCGGATGCGCCGGGACATCTGGTCGATCACCGACTTGTTCTTGCCACGCAGGCCGTTGAGCTCGAAGACCTGCTCCACCTGGTTGCGGTGCCGGGCCGAGAGCACGCCGAGCGTGACGTTGGCGGTCTCGTCGAACTCGCGACGCACCTGCTCGCGCACGATCGCCTGCTGCTGGGGGATCATTTCCTCGGAAAGCGCGTGCTCCAGCTCGGACAGGCGGCTGCGCCTGAGCAGCGCCGGGTCGTGCTGGATCTTCGCCACCAGGCCCTTCTGCGCCGATACCGGATAGATGCGGGCGGTGGGCAGGTCCAGCAGCCGCCCGACGGAGGCCACCTGGCTCGCGATCTCCAGGTTGATCTCCTTCTCCCGCTTGAGCTCGTCCCAGAGACCGTCGATCTTGTTGAGCACCACGAAACGACCGGAGCGATGCGCCGGATTGATGTGGTCGCGCCAGATCTCGATGTCGGTGCGGGTCACGCCGGCATCGGCCGCCAGCACGAAGAGCACCGCATGCGCGCTCGGGATCAGGTTGAGCGTGAGCTCCGGCTCCGAGCCGATCGCATTCAGCCCGGGAGTGTCGATGATGACGAGGCCGAGCTCGAGCAAGGGATGGGGGATGTTGACCACCGCATGCCGCCAGCTCGGGACGTCCACCATGCCGTCGGCATCGGGCCGATACGGGCTTTCCTCGTCGCCCTCGTCGTACATGCCCATCGCCGCGGCCTGGGCCGCGGACATCCGCCGCGTCTCGCGCACCGCCTCGAAGGCCGAGCGCAGGCTCTCCACGTCGCTGGGATCCACCGGCACGAAGCACCACTTCGACTCGTCCTGGCGCAGGGCGGCGATGGTGGCGTCCTCCAGGCGGGTCTCGATCGGCAGCAGCCGGATCCCGGTGGGGCGCTGCGGGTCGTACAGCAGCTCGGTCGGGCACATCGTGGTGCGGCCGGCCGAGGACGGCAGCACCCGCTGGCCATACTGGGCGAAGAAGATGGCGTTGATCAGCTCGGACTTGCCGCGCGAGAACTCGGCGACGAAGGCGACCGACATGCGGTCGTCGCGCAGGTTGTCCATGATCCGCGCGAGCCGCGACTGCAACTGAGGATCGGAAAGCTCCGACTGCGACAGCCACGTGCGGTAGCGCTCGACCGCCTCGAGCAGGTCGCTGCGCCAGCGGCCATAGGCCTCGATTCGATCGCTGATCAGGCTCATCGGGCGAGTGTACACAAGCGTCCCGAGCAGGCGCCGCCTGCCGTGGCTAACCAACCAACGCCTGGTTGGTTGCAACCGACGGACGGCGGCGCGCGCCTGGCGCCCGGCGCACGCGGCGCACGGATGCGGCCCGGCGCGCGTGGCCGGACGGATGCGAACGCTCAGCCGCGCTGGCAGGTGGGGCAGAAGAAGCTCGCGCGCTGCTGCTGGCGGATCAGGCGGATCGGCGTGCCGCACACGCGGCAGGGCTCGCCGGCGCGGCCGTAGACGAAGCAGCGCAACTGGAAGCAGCCGGCGTGCCCCGTGCTCGCGACGAAGTCGCGCAGGGTGCTGCCGCCGGCGGCGATCGCCTCGGTCAGCGTCTCGCGGATCGCCGCCGCGAGCCGCTCGTAGCGCGGCAGGCCGATGCGCCCTGCCGGCGTGGTCGGCCGGATGCCGGCGCGAAAGAGGCTCTCGCAGGCGTAGATGTTCCCCACGCCCACCACCACCGCGCCGGAGAGAAGCACCTGCTTGATCGAGGCGGTGCGGCCGCGCGTGGCCGTGTGCAGCAGCCGCCCGGAGAACGCATCGCCGAAAGGCTCGACGCCGAGGTCGCGCAGCAGCGCATGGCTCGTCGCCGTGGCCTGCGCGCTCTCGCCCGACCAGAGCACGGCGCCGAACCGGCGCGGATCGTTGTAGCGCAGGATCCGGTCCTCGAAGACGAAGTCCAGGTGGTCGTGCCGCTTGGGCGGCGTGCCCGGCGCGAGCCGCCTGAGTGTCCCGGACATCCCGAGGTGGATGATCACCGTGCCCGAGTCGAAGCCGAGCAGCAGGTACTTGGAGCGACGGGCGACGGAGCGCAGGATGCCGGCGCTCTCCGCCGGGCCGGCCAGGATCGACGGGCCCAGCGCCTCCGGCACCGGCCAGCGCAGGCGATCGAAGCGCCGGACGACACCTGTCACCCGATGGCCGACGAAGGACTCGTCGAGCCCCCTGCATACAATCTCCACTTCCGGGAGCTCGGGCACTTCCTTCCCTTCCTGCCTGATTCGAAGACCGGCGCACGGCCCGGAACAGGCCCGGGGATGCGTGACGCCTTTGGTTGCCGCGGAGTGTAAATCACCCTACCATGATCAAATGCGACTACAAGTAAGCTCGGAAGCGGCGGGCAGTGGCAAGGCTCGCCCCGGCTGGCTGTTCGCTCTCGTCCTCGGCGCCGTGCTCGGCGTCTCCCTCGGCGGATGCAGCGCCCTTGGCGGCAACGCCGATGCGCCTGCCCGCGCCGATGCCGCGGCCAAGGAAAAGGACCGCTCGCCACGCGGCGGTGCCACGCCCACCGTCACCGGCCAGGCGTCGGAATCGCCGGACGAAGTGGCGGTGCGCGGTCGCGGCGGCCCCGTCCAGGGCACCTATCGCCCTGAAGGCCTGCCCAACATCGCGCTGACCCCGCCGCTGCTCCTCAAGATCCTCGCGGCGGAGATCGGCCTGCAGCGCCAGCAGCTCAGCACCTCCTACGCCACCTACCAGGACCTCGCGGTGCGCACCCGGGATGCGCGCCTCGCGCGCCGAGCCACGGAGATCGCCCTCGCCGGGCGAGCCTTCGAGCAGGCGCTGGCGTCGGCCAAGCTCTGGTCGGAGCTGGACCCGGCCTCCACCGAATCGCAGCAGACGGTCGAGACGCTCCAGCTCGCCACCGGCAAGCTGAAGGACGTGGAGCCCGCGCTCACGCGGCGGCTCGCGACGGCCCGCGAGCAGGGCAAGCTGGAAGACACCTACCTGCAGTTGCAGCGCACGCTCACCCGCATCCAGGATCGCAAGGAAGGCTGGGCGCTGCTGCAGCGGATCAGCCAGCCCGACCTCGACGTCGTCGCGGCCCGCATGGCGCGCGCTTCGGTGGCCGCCGCCGCCGACCAGAAGGAAGCGGCTGCAACCGAGGCACTGGCCGCGGCGGAGCTCGCGCCCAAGGATGCCAGCGCCGCGATCGCCGCCGCGCAGTACACCCAGGAACTGCCCGACGGCGGGCCGCGCGCCGCGTCCCAGCTCGAGGGCTTCCTGCGCCGCTCTCCCGACAACCAGATGGTCGGCCTGGCGCTCGGCCGGCTCTACCTCTCCGAGGATCAGTTCGACAAGGCCCGGGCCACGCTGGAGCGCGTGCTGCAGCAGGACCCGGAGAATCCGCAGGTGCTCTACTCCCTTGCCCAGGCGAGCTACCAGGCCAAGGACGTCGCGGCCGCTCAGGGTTACCTGAAGCGCTACGTGGAGCTGCCCGAGTCGTTCACCCGTGAGAACGCGCCCGCCTACCTCTTCCTGTCGCAGATCGCCGAGGAGAACAACCGGACCGCGGAGGCGATCACCTGGCTCGAGCAGATCCAGGGCGGTGATCTCTACATCAGCGCGGTATCACGCCGCGCGCAACTGACCGCGCGCGAGGGCGACTTCGACAAGGCCCGCCAGCTGATCAAGGACACGACGCCGCGCAACCAGCGCGAGCGCCTCGCGCTGATCTCGGCCGAGGCGCAGGTGCTGCGCGAGGCCAAGCGCTACCAGGACGCCTTCGACCTGCTGAACGCCGCGGTTGCCAAGGATCCGAACGCGCCGGACCTGCTCTACGACCACGCGATGGCCGCCGAGCGGATCGACGACATCGCGGTCATGGAGAAGAGCCTGCGCAAGCTGATGGAGCTGAGGCCCGACAGCGCCCATGCCTACAACGCGCTCGGCTACACGCTCGCGGACCGCAACCAGCGCCTGCCCGAGGCGCTGGAGCTGATCAAGAAGGCGATCGCCCTGATGCCGGACGACCCGCAGATCATCGACAGCCTCGGCTGGGTCTACTACCGCCTGGGCGACATGGAGAAGGCGCTCCAGTTCCTGCGCGAGGCCTATGCCGCCAAGCCGGACGTCGAGGTGGCGGCCCACCTCGGCGAGGTGCTCTGGACCACCGGCGCGCGGGACGAGGCGATGAAGGTCTGGCGCGAGGCGTCCGGACGCGAGCCCAAGAACGAGGTCCTGCGCGGCACGCTCGCGCGGCTGAACGTCTCTCTCTGAGCGACTTGCGGCGGCAGCCCGGTGGTTCGTCCCATGTCGTTTCGCGTCCTCGTCGCGGCAGCCGGCCTGGCCGCTGCCACTGTCCTCTCCGGCTGCGCGACCACCGCCGAAGGACCGGTCCGCCAGGCAGTTGGCGAGACCACCCAGCCGCTCGAGCTCTCCGGTCGCTTCACCACCACCTACGTGACCAGCCTGCCGGAGACGCGCCGCGAATCCGCGAGCGGCCGCTTCGAGCTCTACAAGGACGCCTCGCGCCTCACGGTCGACCTGCTTTCGCCGTTCGGGCAGACGATCGCGCGCGCCGAGCAGCTCGAGGGCGAATCCGCGCGCCTGCGCACGTCCGACGGCAAGGAAGCCACCGGTGCCACGCTGGAGGAAGTGTTCCAGCGCGCCATCGGCATCCGCGTCCCGGCGGCGCGGCTTCCGGACTGGCTCTCGGATCGTTTCGAGCGGGTCGTCCACCGCTCCCCCGATGGCAGGCACGTCAGCGCCCTCGATGCCGGCTGGCAGATCGAACGCGACGGCGGGCGCTGGGATCTCGTCTGGCACGAAGGCACCCAGCGGGTGGAAGTGCGACTGCTGCTCGATGCTGACTGAGCTGCGCAACCTGCCGGCGCCGGCCAAGCTGAACCTCTTCCTGCACGTCACCGGCCGCCGGGCCGACGGCTACCACCTGCTCGAGACCGTCTTCCAGCTCGTCGACCTGGCGGACCGGATCGACCTTCGCCGCCGCGAGGACGGGGAGATCCACCGGATCGACCCACCGGCGGACATCCCCGCCGACGTCGACCTGACGGTACGGGCGGCGCGGGCGCTGCAGGCGGCCACCGGCTGCCGGCTCGGCGTCGACATCCGCCTCGCGAAGAGCATCCCGCTGGGCGGCGGCCTCGGCGGCGGCAGCTCCGACGCGGCCACCGTGCTGCTCGGGCTCGACCGGCTGTGGTCGCTCGGGCTCGGCCGGGAGCGCCTGCGGCAGGTCGCGCTGACCCTCGGCGCGGACGTGCCGGTCTTCGTCTACGGCCGCAACGCCTATGCGACCGGGATCGGGGAGCGGCTTCGGCCGGTGGATCTTCCGCCGCGCTGGTTCGTGCTGGTGATGCCGCCGGTCGCGGTGGCGACGGCGACCGTATTTCGCGATCCGAAATTGACACGAAGCACCAAACCGCTCACAATCTCGGGCTTTTCCAAGCGAACATCGGTGCATACCCGGACTGCAGCTCCAGGGACGGCGCGAGGAGTGCTCCCCGGCCGCAATGACCTGCAGGAGATCGTGGTTTCACGCGAGCCGTTGGTTGCCGCGGCGCTCGAGGCGCTCTCTGCTGCGGTCTCCTCCACGGTCGGGGCTCGCGGCGTCACCCGCATGACCGGGTCCGGCGCCTGCGTCTTCGCCGCGCTGGACAGCTTGGAAGCGGCGCGGGAGACCGCGCGGCGGGTTTTGCTTCAGAATGTCGGTACGGTCCGCGTCGTTTCGGGCGTGTCCCGGCATCCACTGGGGAGTAGCCAAGTTGGTTAAGGCACCGGATTTTGATTCCGGCATGCGAGGGTTCGAATCCTTCCTCCCCAGCCATCGTTTCGGGCGCGCGCCCCAGACCAGGGGCCCGCGCCCCGTATCCGGATGAACTTCTCGCTCAGGGCCTCCTACCGCTCCAACGCCGACCCGCTCGCCAACCTGCGGTCGGAAGGGCCGGCCATCTTCACGGGGAACTCCAACCCGAGGCTGGCCGGGGACGTCGCGGCCCACCTGGGCCTGCCGCTCGGCAAGGCGGTGGTCGGCAAGTTCTCGGATGGCGAGGTGATGGTGGAGATCCTGGAGAACGTCCGTGGAAAGGACGTCTTCGTGCTCCAGTCCACCTGCGCGCCCACCAACGACAACCTGATGGAAGTGCTCCTGATGGTGGATGCGCTGCGGCGGGCGTCGGCCGGGCGGATCACCGCGGCCCTGCCCTACTTCGGCTACGCCAGGCAGGATCGCCGGGTGCGCTCGTCCCGGGTGGCGATCAGCGCCAAGGTGGTCGCCAACATGCTCCAGGTGGCGGGCGTCGACCGGCTGCTCACCATGGACCTGCATGCGGACCAGATCCAGGGATTCTTCGACATCCCGGTGGACAACATCTACGCCGCGCCCATCCTGCTGTCGGACATCGCCCGGCAGAAGCTCGAGAACGTGATCGTGGTGTCTCCCGACGTCGGCGGCGTGGTTCGCGCCCGGGCGCTCGCCAAGCGGCTGGAGGTCGACCTGGCCATCATCGACAAGCGCCGGCCGAAGGCCAACGTCTCGGAGGTGATGAACATCATCGGCGAGGTGAAGGGCCGCAGCTGCCTGCTGATGGACGACATGGTGGACACGGCCGGCACGCTGTGCCGCGCGGCCGAGGCGCTCAAGCGCGAAGGCGCGGTCAAGGTCGTGGCGTACTGTACCCATCCGGTGCTTTCCGGTGGCGCGGTCAAGCGAATCGAGGAATCGCAGCTCGACGAGCTGGTGGTGACCGATTCCATCCCGCTCAGCGAGGAAGGCCAGGCGTGCCAGAAGATCCGCGTGATAGGCTGCGGGCAGCTCATCGGCGAGACCATCCTGCGCATCAACCGCGCCGACTCCGTCTCGCTGCTTTTCATGGAATGAGCACCACCGCCCGGCCGCCCGAAGGTGGCGCTCTCCTCCCTGGGGGAGGATGGCGCGCTTCGCGCCTCGAGGGCGCGTCGAGCACCGGCGCAGGCCGGCACCCATGACTTTCGACCTGCCCGCATCCCGCGGGCAGGCGTGCAACGCCCTTCTCGCCTGGTCGCGGGCAGAGGGGCTCTTTTGAAGGAAACCGCGATGAAAGTGATCGCCGAAATGCGCAACCAGACGGGGTCGGGTGCGAGCCGCCGCCTCCGCCGCGCGGCCAAGGTGCCGGGCATCGTCTATGGTGGCGAGGCCAAGCCGGTGCAGGTTGCACTCGACCACAACCCGCTCTACCACTCGCTCCGGGCGGAGGGCTTCCACTCGTCCATCCTGAAGATGGAGATCGACGGCAAGACCCAGCAGGTCGTGCTGCGCGACGTGCAGTGGCATCCGTACAAGCCGCAGGTGCTGCATGTGGACTTCCAGCGGGTCGCGGCCGACGAGAAGATCACCATGAAGGTGCCGTTCCACTTCATGAACCAGGAGATCTCGCCCGCGGTCAAGGAGAACAAGGCGGTGGTGAACCACGTGCTCACCGAGATCGAGGTGAGCTGCCTGCCGGCGGACCTGCCCAGCTCTCTCGAGGTCGACCTGAGCGGCATCACCCTGGAGCAGTCGCTGCACCTCAGCGCCGTCAAGATGCCGAAGGGCGTGACGCCGGTGGTCCCGGCCGGCACCGACCCGGTGATCGCCACCGCCGTGATGGTGATGGGCACGGTGGCGGACAACAAGGAAGACGAGGAGAAGGCCGCTGCCGCCGCCGCGCCTGCTGCCGCGCCGGCTCCTGCCGCGAAGAAGTAACCGTCCGCGGGCAACCGCGAACCGGCCTGCCGCCCGCGGCGGCAGGCCCGTCCCCTGGAAGCCGATCACCTCGCCATGGCCCCGCCTCGACTGATCGTCGGACTCGGCAATCCCACGCCCGAGCATCAGCACGACCGGCACAACGCCGGCTTCCATTTCCTCGAGGCACTCGCCCGTCGGCATGCCGCTTCGCTGCGGCGCGAAGCCAAGTTCCTCGGCAACACCGGCCGCATCCGCATCGGCAACGCCGATGTCCACCTGCTGCAACCGCTCACGTGGATGAA
>JAEWGX010000095.1 GCA_023388075.1 Pseudomonadota bacterium | reverse complement strand
CGCCGGCACCGGTCGAGCCAGCGCCCCACGCGCCGCAGGCAACGCCCGCGCCGATCCCGGCACCGCCGGCCGCGCCGCCTCCGCCGGCCCCGGCGCCCCCTGCGGAGCCGCGGACGGTTCCGTCGACGGCGGTGCGCTACCTGTCGAAGCCCGCGCCGATCTATCCGTCGTACTCGCGACGCCTGGGCGAAACCGGGCGGGTGGTCGTCCGCGTGCTGATCGACGAGCGCGGCAGCCCGGCCAAGGCGGAGGTTCAGTCGTCCTCGGGCCATGCACGGCTCGACGGGAGCGCGCTCGCCGCGGTGCGCGCCGCCCGCTTCCAGCCCTACACCGAGGACGGTACGCCGCGCCGGGTGTGGGTGCTGATCCCTATAGTGTTCGACCTGGAGAACTGATCGTGAATGAACCGGTAACGCTCGGCTTCGGGCACTTCCTCGCGCAGAGCGACCTGGTGAGCAGGCTGCTGCTCGCCATCCTGCTCCTGATGTCGGTGGTGTCCTGGGTGCTGATCGTCTCGAAAGGCATCTCGCAGATGATCCGCCGCAGGCGCAGCGAGAAGTTCCTGCAGATGTTCTGGAACGCGAGCTCGCTGCAGGCGGTGCAGGACGAGATCACCACTCACGGCGTGCGCGACCCCTTCTCCCACCTCACCGCGCACGCGATGCACGCCCAGGCGCACCATGCGCGCTACGGCTCCTCGAAGCTGGAGGAAGCGGGCACCGCGCAGGACTTCCTCACGCGCACGATCAAGAAGGTGCTCGACGAGGAGACGGTCCAGCTCGAGAACGGCCTGACCATTCTCGCCACCATCGGCGCCACCGCCCCCTTCGTCGGATTGTTCGGCACGGTCTGGGGCGTGTACCACGCGCTGGTCGCGATCGGCATGAGCGGATCCGGCTCGCTCGACAAGGTGGCGGGGCCGGTGGGCGAAGCGCTGATCATGACCGGCCTGGGCCTGGCGGTCGCGTTGCCGGCGGTGATGGGCTACAACTGGCTGACGCGTCGCAACCGGGTGCTCACCGCGAAGCTCGACGCCTTCGCCTTCGAGCTCTTCGCATTCCTCTCCTCGGGGCAGTCGCTGCGCGGCAACAACCACCTCCGCGCCGCCGACAGCATGCTGTCGCCCCATGACGAGCTGCGCTCGGTCGACACGACCGGCGCCAACATCGCCACGTTCAAGTAGGAGCAGCCCATGGCCTTCGCGAGCTTCGATGCCAACCGCGCCAGCGCCCCCATGTCGGAGATCAACATGGTGCCGTTGATCGACGTGATGCTCGTGCTGCTGGTGATCTTCATCGTCACGGCGCCGCTGCTCACCAACTCGGTCCCGCTCGAGCTGCCGCGCACCAATGCCGCCGCAACCGAGACGCGGCCCGACACGATCGAGTTCTCGATCGACGCATCGGGTAATCTCTACTGGGACGGCCAACCGGTGAGCCGGGACGAGGCCGGGGTCCGCTTCGCCGAGGCGGCGCGGCGCGATCCGCAGCCTCACCTGCATCTGCGTGCCGACGGTGCGGTCGCCTACCGCTTCGTCGCGCAGACGCTGGCCGATGCTTCCAAGGCAGGGCTCGCGCGGATCGGCTTCATCAGCGCGAGGCAATAGCGCCGCCCAAGGCGCGCAAGAGGGAGAGAACATGACCGGATCGAACGCGGGACGAGTGGCCTGGATCACCGGTGGGGCCACAGGCATCGGCTTCGCCACCGCACGGGCGCTCGGCGACGCTGGCTGGACTGTCGTGCTGTCCGGGCGGAGGGCAAAGGCATTGGAGGACGCCGTCGCCGCCCTGCCCGGCGGGCGTGCGAGCATCGAGCCGCTGGACGTGGCCGACGCCGAGGCGGCCGGGCAGGCCGCGGCGGCCATCGTCGCCAGGCACGGCCGGATCGACGCGTTGATCGCCAGCGCGGGGACCAACGTCCCGGACCGCGCCTGGAAGAAGCTGCGGCCGGAAGGGTTCGCCAAGGTCGCGGCGATCAACCTCGGCGGCGTCGCCAACTGCGTGATCGCCGCCTTGCCGACGATGCGCGAGGCCGGAGCCGGAACGATCGTCGTGGTCTCCTCCTGGGCCGGCTGGCGCTACCTGCCGTTCGCCGGCGCCGCCTACGGTGCCACCAAGATGGGGCTGGGCCCCTTGGTGGAGAGTCTCAACTACGAGGAGGGCCAGAACGGCATCCGCGCCACGCTGCTCTGCCCTGGAGAGGTGGCCACGCCGATCCTGCGTTCGCGCCCGGTACCGGTGCCCGAACCGGACCTTGCCCGCATGCTGCAACCGGAGGACGTCGCCGAGGCGATTGCCTACGCCGTCACCGCGCCAGCGCGTGTCTGCATCAACGAGCTGGTGATCTCGCCGAGCTGGAACCGGATCTATCTGGGCGCGGAAGACCTGGAGATCAGGCGCTGACCACCGTGCGCTCCAGGGCGGCGCGATCCCAGCCGCCGCAGTCCGCCGCCGCCCGGTAGGTGCTTTCCAGGAACTGCAGCAGGACGGCGTCGGGATCCGGAGCGCTGCGCACCGCTTCGTAAGGAAGAATGAACTCGCGTGCCCCGGAGTGGTACCAGGCCGCAGCGGGTTCCACGGGGCTCGCCCCGTAGCCTTCCGGTTCGGGATAGACATAGGCATAGAAGGCCGCTTCGTCGGTCGGGCCGCCACCCGGCCAGAAGCCGGCGCTGCTGCATTCGTGCGAGTAGGCCTCCACCATGACGTGGTCGGCGCAGTTGGGCGCCCCGCCGGGATGCCGTGGAGCCGTGCGACCCGAGAAGCGGGTCACCGCATGATCGAAGCTGCCCCACCAGAAGTGCGCCGGGCTCTGCTTGCCGAGGAAGCCGCCGCGGAATCGCTTGAAGACGCGATCCGCCTGCACCAGCACCCGCCACCAGCGCTGCACCGCGTCGCGGTCATAGGCGGCGTGCTTCTCGTCCTGGGCAAACGGAATCGCTTCCTGCACCTCCACCGGGCGGCCGAGGATTCGCGGCTCGAAGCCGAGCTCGCGCAACGCCTGCATGTAGCGGGCGTGGAAGCGGGCGACCGACTCGGCGACCAGCGGCAGCCGACGGCTGTCGCCATCGGACGTGCCCATCGTGAGCTGGTGGTCGATGAAGTCGAAATCGACCGCGAGGACTCTCGGGCCCGACGGCATGGGACCGGTCGACAGCCCGCGCGCGGACACGTACAGCGTGCACTGCCACCAGTGGTTCTCCATGGGCGCCAGGGCGAGTCGCGTCTTGCCCACCAACTGCGTCCACATGTGAAGCGTCTCGAAGGTGTCCTGCCAGGAAGCGAGCGGCAATGGCGGCCAGGCCGATCCGTCCGAATGCTGCGCACGCCGGGTCATCCTGCTTTCCTCCACGGAGCCGCGGACCGGGTCATGCGCCCGCCCGTATCGCTGCGACGAAGCCTTCCACGAACTGCTGCAGTTGCGCCCGCATCCGCTCGTCGACCATCTCTCCGGCTTCGTCGAACACCGCGCCGGCGCGGGAGACCATCATGCGCCCGCCGAACCACGGACGCATGCCGAGCGTGCGCAGCACGGGCCACCAGGAGTTCTGCGCGAGGATGGTGCCGAAGCCTCCCGGCGAGGCACCCAGTACCGCCACCGGCCGGTCGCGGAAGACGCGGGCGATGTCGGCGGAGGGTCGGCTCAGCCAGTCGATGCCGTTCTTCAGCACGCCGGGCATTCCGTTGTTGTACTCGGGGGTGGCAAGCAGCAGTCCATCGCAGGCGACGACGTGTTCCTTCAGCGCCTGCACGGCGGCGGGGATGCCATCGCGCGCCTCCGCATCGCCGTCGTAGAGCGGAATGCCGTGCAGGGTGGCGAGCTCCAGAGTGGCGTCGCCAGGGACCATGGCGGCGGCCGCGCGCAACAGTGCGGTGTTGTACGAGCCCGCCCGAAGGCTGCCGGACAGTCCGAGGACCTTGATCATGCGCACTCCTGTCGACGCGACGCCGGTCCGGCGGCATGCGCCGTCACCCGCTCGCGACCAGCTAAGGTAGCACGCGATGCGCAGGGAGGCGCGAAGCCGAGGGCCGCTCGATGCCGCGATAGGCCGCGCGCCGGATCAGGCGGGCCAGGACCGGGGGCAGGTTACGGCGCCGGGGCAGTAGCCGCAGGCTCGCGTCCAGGGCGGAAAGCAGCTCCGGGCGCGACCGCAAGGTTGCCAGCAACCTGCCGGCAAGCACGGCACGGCCCGCTCGCCACGCCAGCCAGGCTGCAAGGGCAGCGAGCAACGTCAGCACGGCCGTGCTTCCCCAGGCCTCCATGAAGGCGATGGCCTGCTCCACCTGCGCGTGGAATACCATGCCCAGCCCGACCCCCACCGCCGACCACAAGGCGCTGGCCGCCAGGTCGACCGCGAGAAAGGTCCGCGCGCTCATCTTCACCGCGCCGGCAAGCGGCGGCACCACCAGCGAGAGGCCGGGAACGAACTTGCTGGCCACCAGCGTCAGCGCGCGGCGCCTCGCGAACGCGCCTTCACTTCGGCTCATGCATCCCTGCGGCGAGGGCGAGACGCGGCACAGCAGGCCGAGCATCGAGCGGCCCCAGCGCCGGCCGGCGACGTACCAGGCGTAATCGGCCACCAGCGACGCCACGGTTGCCGCGACGAAGACGAGCCCGAGGAAGCGCGGGTCGGCAACGCCCTCCGCGCCTGCGAGGAGCAGGAACGGGAATGCAAGGATCGGCGCGCCCAGGCGCTCCAGGAGCACGGCGACGAAGACGGTAGCCGACCCGTGGTCGGTGAAGAAGGCGAGGAAGGGTTCCATGGTGCCCCCTTCAGATGGGGGCAAAATCGGGAAAGTAAACCGCCCGCCGTGGCGGGCGGCCTCCGCGCCCGAAGGTCAGCGGGCAAAGAGCTTGTTGGCGACCTCCGCGATCAGCCGCCCCTGGAAACGAGCCCCGGCGAGCTCGTTCTCCGAAGGCTGGCGCGAGCCGTCGCCGCCGGCGATCGTCGTCGCGCCGTAGGGCGCACCGCCGGTGATCTCGTCCAGCGTCATCTGGCCCTGGAAGCTGTAGGGCAGGCCGACCGTGATCATGCCGAAGTGCATGAGGTTGGCCAGGATCGAGAACAACGTGAGCTCCTGCCCACCGTGCTGGGTCGCCGTGGAGGTGAAGGCGCCGCCGACCTTCCCGTTCAGCGCGCCGCGCGCCCACAGCCCGCCCGCCTGGTCCAGGAAGTTCGCCATCTGCGAGGCCATGCGGCCGAACCGCGTTCCCGTGCCCACGATGATCGCGTCGTACTCCGCGAGTTGCTCCACTCTTGCCACCGGCGCTTCCTGGTCGAGCTTGTAGCCGGAGGACTTCGCGACCTCCGGTGGAACCAGCTCGGGGACGCGCATGATGTCGACCGTCGCGCCGGTCTCGCGTGCGCCTTCGGCGACCGCCTTGGCCATCGTCTCGATGTGACCGTACGACGAATAGTAGAGAACCAGAACCTTGGACACGACTTAACTCTCCTCTTTGAAATGACATGCTGCCGACGGCAGCGGAAGGTGTCAGGGCGCCAGGTCGAACACCAGCACTTCGGCATCGCGACCGCCGGACAGGCCGACCTCGGCTTCGTCCTCGATCATCGCCGCGTCGCCGCCCTTCAGGCGCTCGCCGTTGACTTCGAGCTCGCCGCGCACGAGGTGAACGTAGACCTTGCGCCCGGGATCGACCGTGAGAGATGCCCGTTCGGCACCATCGATCAGCGCGGCGTACATCCGCGCATCCGCGTTGATGCTCACCGAGCCCGACGCGCCGTCCGGCGAGGCCACCAGGCGCAACCTGCCGCGCTTCTCCTCGGCCGGAATGGTCCTCTGCTCGTAGCTCGGCTCGATGCCGCGGTACTTCGGCAGGATCCAGATCTGCAGGAAGTGCGTCGTCCGGTCCTTCGAGTGGTTGAACTCGCTGTGCTGAACGCCGGCACCGGCGCTCATGCGCTGGATGTCGCCCGGCGGGATCGTCTTCACGTTGCCCATGGTGTCGCGGTGCGCCAGCTCACCCTCGAGCACGTAGCTGATGATCTCCATGTCGCGATGACCATGGGTACCGAAGCCCTGGCCGGCGGCCACGCGGTCCTCGTTGATCACGCGCAGGTTGCCGAAGCCCATGTGCGCCGGATCGTAGTAGTCCGCGAAGGAGAAGCTGTGGTACGACTTGAGCCAACCGTGGTCGGCGAAACCGCGTTCTTCGGATTTGCGCAGGCGGATCATTGATAACTCCTCCGTGGTAATCCCCCCTAGCTTGGGGCGAAACCCGGAGACCGAAACCCGCATCGGGGGCAATGCATTGTTTCAGTTGCGGCAACATTGCCGCGGAGTCGGAACAAGGACAATCGCTGCCCTCGAAACCGGGGAGGCGCGCCGGCTCCCGTGACGTCGCGACCGGACGCCGCGTTGCCCGGTGGCGTGAACGCCGCCGGAACGCGGTCAGCTGCAGGCCTGGTGCCGCTCCTTGATCGTGCGCATCACCAGGTCCGGGTCCTGCTGCCACCAGTGATGAGAGAAGATCTCCACCTCGTGCATCCCCTGGTAACCCTGGGCCTCGACCAGGGCGCGCAGGGCGGGCAGGTCGATCACGCCGTCGCCCATCATGCCGCGATCGTTGAGCAGATCCTTGGTAGGCACCAGCCAGTCGCAGATGTGGTAGCCGAGCAGGCGCTCGCGGCCGATGCGGGCGATCGCCCGCGCCAGGTTCGGATCCCACCACACGTGATAGGCGTCCACCGCGACGCCGATCGCGCCCGAGGGCGCCTGGCCGGCAGCGCGCGGCTCGAGCACGTCGCAGATGTCCAGTGCCTGGTCGATGGTGTTGACGCAGGCGCGGTCCGCGCAGTACATCGGATGCAGCGGTTCGATCGCGAGCGGCACCTTGCATGCGCGGGCATGGTTTAGGAGCGCGCCGATGCCGTCGATCACCATCTGCCGCGCCCCGGGCAGGTCGCGGGTGCCGGGAACGATGCCGCCCACCACCAGCACCAGGCAGTGGGCGCCGAGCGTGGCCGCGTCGTCCACCGCGCGACGGTTGTCGTCGAGCGCGGCCTGGCGGCCCGCCGCGTCCGCCGCCGGAAACATGCCGCCGCGGCAGAGCCCGGTCACCGCGAGCCCGTTCGCCCGGACGAGGCGCGCCGCTTCCTCGACGCCGAGCTCTGCGAGCTTGTCGCGCCACGGCGAGATGCCGCGCACGTCGTGGCGGGCGCACGCCTCGATCATCTGGCGCAGGCTCCACTGCCGGCCGACGGTCGCCGTGTTGAGCGAGAGCTTCGCCGCGGGCGGCGGCGCCGAGCCGGCGGCGCGCTGCCAAGCCGCTGCGGTGCCGGCAGCCGGGCTGCTCATCGGGCCGCCCCCGCGTCCAGCCCTTGCGTGGCCATCAGCTGCGTCATCCGCGTGCAGGCGAGCGGCGGGTCCTCCAGCAGGCCGGCCGCGTCGGCGAGCCGGAAGAGCTCGGCCAGATGCAGCAGGTTGCGGGCGGATTGCTGGCCGCCGACCATCACGAAGTGGTCCTGGTGGCCGTTCAGCCACGCCATGAACACCACGCCGGTCTTGTAGAAGCGGGTGGGCGCGCCGAAGATGTGGCGCGACAGCGGCACCGTCGGCCCGAGGATGTCGTGGAAGCGGGCGGTGTCGCCCGCCCCGAGCGCGGACAGCGCCGCGGAGGCGGCCGGTGCGATTGCATCGAAGATGCCGAGCAGCGCATCCGAGTGGCCCTGCTCGTCGCCCGCGATCAGCTCGGCGAAGTTGAAGTCGTCGCCGGTGTACATGCGGATGCCGGGGGCAAGCCGCCGGCGCATGGCGATCTCCTTGTCCTTGTCGAGCAGCGAGATCTTCACGCCGTCGACCTTGGACGCGTGCCGGTTGAGGATGTCCACCGCCACGTCCATCGCGGCCATCGGGTCGGCATGGCCCCAGTAGCCGGCAAGCGCCGGATCGAACATGTCGCCGAGCCAGTGGATGATCACCGGCTCGCGCGCCTGCGTGAGCAGCCGGTCGTAGACACGGCCGTAGTCCTCCGGCGACCTGGCGCAGGCGGCCAGCGCGCGGCTTGCCATCAGGATGAGGCGGCCGCCGAGCGCCTCGATCGCCTCCATCTGGGTCTCGTAGGCGGCGATCACCTCGTCAACGCCCATCGCCGGGCTGGCCAGCACGTGGTCGGTGCCGCAGCCGGAGGCGACCAACGCGCCGGGATGGTCCTTCGCCGCATCCAGCGAGCGGCGGATCAGCTCCAGCGACGTGGGCCAGTCCAGGCCCATGCCACGCTGCGCGGTGTCCATCGCCTCCGCGACGCCGAGGCCGAGCGCCCACAGGCGCCTGCGGTAGGCGATGGTGGCATCCCAGTCGACGGCCGCGCTGATCCACGGGTCGGCGGGCGAGAGCGGATCCGCGACCACGTGGGCCGCGGAATAGGCGACGCGGTTGAAGGCACCCTGGACCGTCTGCGGGAAGCCCCGGGGCTCCGACAGCTTGAAGGTGCGCAGCACGCCGCTGGCATCGGGAAGCATCAGTGAAGGCATGGCATTCGCCTCGAATGGGTAGGTCGACCGGTGCACAGCGACGACGCACCGGGCTCGGCGGGCTCCGGCCTTACGCCGGCAGCTCCCCCAGGTCGATCCAGTGCCGCTCCTCCCAGGACTTCAGCGCCGCCTCCACCAGCTGCACGCCCTTCGCGCCCTCGCGCAGGTTCCAGGGGAACGGCGCGTCCTCTTCGAGGTGCCGGATGAAGAGCTCCCACTGCGCCTTGAAGGCGTTGTCGAACACGGTGGTCTCGGGCACCATCTGCCAGCCGTCGAAGAAGTCGATCGGCTGCGGCAGGTCCGGGTTCCAGACCGGCTTGGGCGTGTTCACCCGCGGCTGGGTGCGGCATTCGCGCAGGGTCGCGACCGCGGAGCCGTGGGTGCCGTCGACCTGCAGCGTGAGCAGGTCGTCTCGCCGCACCCGCACGCACCAGGAGCTGTTGAAGTGGGCGATGATGCCCTTCTCGGTCACGAAGGTCGCGTACGCGGCGTCGTCGGCGGTGGCCGCATAGGGCTGGCCGTTCTCGTCGCGGCGCTCCGGGATGTGGGTCGCGCCGAGGCACGAGACGCTCTTCACCGAGCCGAACAGGTTGTCGATCACGTAGCGCCAGTGGCAGAGCATGTCCAGGATGATGCCGCCGCCGTCCTCCTTGCGGTAGTTCCAGGACGGCCGTTGCGCCGGCTGCAGGTCGCCCTCGAACACCCAGTAGCCGAACTCGCCGCGCACCGAGAGGATGCGGCCGAAGTAGCCGGAATCGATCAGCATCTTGAGCTTGAGCAGCCCCGGCAGCCAGAGCTTGTCCTGCACCACCCCGTGCTTGACGCCGGCGCGGCGGGCCGCCTCGTAGATCTCGGTGGCCTCGGCGAGGTTGGTCGCGGAGGGCTTCTCGCAGTAGACGTGCTTGCCGGCCGCGACGGCCTTCTTGATCAGCGACGGACGCATCTGCGTGGTCGCGGCATCGAAGAAGACGGTGTCCTCCTTGTTGGCGAGCGCCTTGTCCAGGTCCGTGCCCCAGCGCTCGATGCCGTGCTGGCGGGCGAGCGCGGCCATGCGCTCCTCGCCCCGGCCGATCAGGATCGGATCCGGCATCACCCGGTCGCCGTTGGCGAGCCGCACGCCGCCCTGCTCCCGGATCGCCTTGATCGAGCGGATCAGGTGCTGGTTCATTCCCATGCGGCCGGTGACGCCGTGCATCACGATGCCGAGTTTCCTGTTGGCCATGAGTTCTTCCTTGTCGCGCCAAATGCGCCGCCGGACGCCGCGGCTATCGCGTAGTAACTAAGTGGTTAATAGATTGTGCCACAGCAGTCGCAAGGTTACCGCTACTCATCTGCGGCTTCGAGCACTCAGAACTGTTCGACCCGCACGCACGCGGCCTGATGGCTCTGCCCTAGGGATTCCAGTGTCGGCCGCTGGCTTGCGCATGCGTCTGACGCATGTGGGCATCTGGTTCGGAATGCGCAACCAGACGGCGGCGAAATCGGACTTGGGATCTCCCCTTCCAATACGATGCGACCCGATCCCGACCGGGCCTCAGGAATTGGCGATGCCGACAAGAGCGCGCGAGTATATGGATGGCGTGGGGAACGAAAGAGCATCTCAGTCGGCGCTATCTCCACAATCCGTCCGAGATACATCACCGCGACATGGTCCGCGACATGCCGAACGACGCCTAGATCATGCGCAACCAGCAGCATTGTCAGCCCGAGTCGCGAGCGGAGATCTTCAATCAGGTTAATGATCTGCGCTTGGATCGAAACATCCAAAGCGGATACCGGTTCGTCGGCAACCACCAGATCCGGCTCGACTATCAGCGCGCGGGCGATGCCGATGCGCTGTCGCTGGCCGCCCGAGAACTCGTGAGGATATCGATGGCCGCAGTTTCCACTCAGGCCAACCACTTCGAGGATTGATTGGACACGCTCCTCGCGTTCTCGGCGGCTGCCGCCAAGCCCCTGGACAACGAGAGCTTCTGCCAGTGCGTCGCCGATGCGCATGTGCGGACTGAGCGACGCGAATGGGTCCTGAAAGACGGGTTGAATGCGACGGCGGAACCGTCGAAGGTCCCTTCCGCGCAGCGAGAGGAAGTCGGTTCCATCGATCAGCACTTTTCCGCGAGTGGGCTCCAACAGTCGCAGGATAAGCCGACCCGTCGTGGTCTTGCCCGATCCGGACTCCCCAACCAGCGCAAGCACCTTCCCTCGCGGGATCGACAGGGAAACGTCGTCGACCGCCCGCAGCGTGCCCGCCTTCGTTTTGAACTCCCGGGCTAGCCCCTCTGCCTGCAGTAGGTCCGCCATTTCACTTGGCCTCGAGCTTCCATTGGCTTCCGGCCATTGGGCCGAGCGCTCCGCGAACGTCACGTCACGCTGCATTCAGTTCTTGCCAGCGAACACATCGCACGGTTCGTACCCTATCGATCGACTCTAGAGACGGAGTGCGCTCGGCACAGGAAGTCGCAGCAGCCGCGCATCTCGGCTGAAAGCGGCATCCGTTGGGCATCGCATGGATATCGGGCACGATTCCCGGAATAGCTTGGAGACGCGCCGCGCGAGGTCGGTCCGGACGAGGGACTGCCGCGAGCAGCGCCCGAGTATACGGGTGGGCCGGTCGCTCTAGCACCGCTTCCACTGGACCGGTCTCTACAATCTGCCCCGCGTAGATCACCGCAACATCATGGGCAATCTGCGCGACGACTCCCAAGTCATGGGTGATGAAGAGCATTGCTGCAGCCATCTCTGCCTGCAGCCGACGCATCTCTTCAAGGATCTGGGCCTGAACCGTCACGTCCAGCGCCGTCGTGGGCTCGTCCGCGATTAGCACCGCCGGCTCGCATACAAGCGCCATCGAGATCATGATTCTCTGCCGCATACCGCCCGAAAGCTCATGCGGATAGGCTGCCATGCGGGCCTTCGGATCAGGAAATCCGACTCGGGCGATCATGCGCTCGGCAAGTCGAAGCGCTTCGTCGCGACCGATGTCTCGGTGAAGCCGAATCGCCTCGGCGATCTGGTCCCCAACCCGATGCATCGGATTCAAACTGGTCATTGGCTCCTGGAAGATCATCGCAATCTGGTCTCCCCGCAACGCACGGAGCCGCGACGCATCGAGCTTGAGCAAGTCGTGGACGACGCCGGCTCGATCCCGAAACAAGATCGATCCTTGGCACTGGGACTGCCCGCGCGGCAGAAGACCCATCAGCGCAAGACTGGTGACCGACTTGCCCGAGCCGGATTCACCGACCAGCGCGACGGTCCGGTTTCGGCGCAACTGCAAGCTGAGGCCATCGACCGCTCTGCCGCAACGCCCGCCGGCACCAAAGCTCACAACAAGATCTCGGATGTCAACGACGACCTCCTCCGCAGATTGCTGCGAAGCGGACGCCGAACCCCATTGATCCATCATGATCGATAGCTTCCTGCCGCCATGCTTCTCAGATCAGACCACTGCGTCGATCTTGAGGAGAGAACGAACATTACCGCCCGACTGATGCAGGCCCTTTAGCAACTCGCTTCCGGTCCAGCCGAGGTTGCCATGCCTTATCAAACCCCAACGGACTACTTCCTCGTCCGAGACTTCCCTCATGTGCGGAATGTTGAGCCAGACTCGCAGAAGAACCCTCTTGGTCTCAGCATCGTCAGGGTCGCTCTCGTGACCGCGCTTGCCATGAGTTACGGTGAAATTGCTCGCGAAGTACATGTCCCCGGACTTCAAGCCGATCTCGAATGCACACGCACGCGCCGCCCTGTCGAAGAAGTCGAATACCTCGAGCTCGAGCGAATCGAGCGTCCGGTTCATCCGCCGATAAGCAGACATCGTCCAGTGCCGGTTGTAGCGGCATGAGACCTTACCATTGTTAACGGAGAAGATCGGCACTTCATATGGCGTGATCGGCGACTCCCACGGAGCGTGCTCACCAAGCCGGTCCCAGTGGAATCCCCGCATCGCGCGCGCAAGCAGATCGGGCCGCTCGCGGAGAAACGAATTGAAGACAGTCAGCGAACTTGAGATCAAAGTTGGGGGAGACGCAGGCGACTGCCGCAAGAAAAGGAGGCCGACGACGTCGGTGAGATCGATGTGGAGTTCAAGTTCCTTGTTCGTACCGTAGCCTCGCTCGAGGGGTACACCCTTCTTCTGGCCGTGGTCCATCACGACGGCAACGAGATCCGCGGCCTTGTTCTGACTCAGGCAAGTGCCGACCCATTGGGAGAAGCCCCAAGTAAACAGCTTCGCGTCATCGACAGACATCCCGACCGTGGGCAATCCACGCAGGACCACGAAGCCCCGGTTGTCCCGCACCCCCCGAACCACCTCCCGGACGAGAGCCTTCGACGCCACGCCAAGCGGAAAGCTTTCGCGCCCGAGGGCTGCTAGTTCCCCGCCGGCGGCCTTCATCTGCTCAAAGCTGGCTAGCAGTTCTTCACGCGCCCGATCGTCCACCATAAGCTCCCAGGAGCGGTCCCGGGCGAGTTCCGCCGGTGTCCATGCCTCGCATCCAACAACCGGCTCCAATTCCTTCAATGACATGATGCCCCCTTGCACACTACGACACTTGAACACGCCCCCGGGATACTCGCCTCTCACTTCCCTAGCCAGATGCCTTCGTATAGCCAAGCCCCTGCAAACTCTCGGTCTAGTCCGTGCACCTCTACGCGCCGAACCTCCTTGGCTGGACGCCAGACGAGGTATGCTTGGTTGTAGTCGGCAAGTAGAGTCTCCTGAATCTTGACGTAGAGGTCGCGACGTTTCTCCTGAACGGTCTCGGCACGCGCCTTTTCGATGAGATCCCAGATCACCGGATTCGCCACACCCGAGTAGTTTTGCCGCGCGTCATGGCCATAGAAGATGCTGTAGGTAATATCCGGATCTGGGTGCGGCATGCTGGCGCGATATATGCCGAGTTGGTAGTCATGCTTCAAGGTTCGATCCACCCAGGCTTGGCGCTCGAGAACCTCGATTCTCATCTCGATGCCTACCTGCTTCAGCATGGCCTGCACCATCTGCGCAATCTGCGTGTCCGGATCCCGCTGGATCACTACCATTGACAGCGGTCCCTTGAAACCTGACTTGGACAACGCCTCGCGCGCAGCGTCCGGATCGTACTGGTGCCCCTTCAACGCCGGGGAGAAGGCCCATGACGTCGGTGGCTCGATGCCAGTAAGCGCAACGCCTTGACCCCGCGAGATGACCTTCTCGATAGCCTGTCGATTGATTGCGAGCGACACGGCCTTGCGAAGTTCTACATTGTCAAAGGGCGGCTTCGTGTTGTTGAAGGCGATGAACTGTCCGATACCCTGCAGCGTATCGACGAGCTCAAGCCCCGGCGTGCGGTCGACCTGATCGAAGTCCTTGACCTGGATCGCGTCGGCAAGCTGCGCATTGCCGCTTCGCAGCTCGACCAGCTTCACTGCGCTATTGGTGATGACGCGGGCCTCGACCCGATCGACGTACGGCAGCTTCTCCCCTGCAGCGTTCCCACCCCAGTAGTCGTCGAAGCGCACTGCATTGATGCGACCACTCGTCCAGGAGTCGATCTTGAACGGCCCAGTCCCCACCGGCCGCCGGGCAAACTCCGCCCCGCGCTCCCTGAGCGCTGTCGGAGAGACGACCGTCCCGGCTACGCCCGCGAGCACTGCCATGAACGCACCCGAAGGTCGCCTCAGCACGATGCGGATTCGGTGCGGATCCAGCACCTCAACCCGGTCCACGTCAGTCACGTACTGCCGAGCCCGGGCGTTGACCTCAGGCGACATCACGCGCTCGAGATTGAACTTGACGGCATCGGCATCGAAAGGCGTGCCGTCCTGAAACTTCACTCCCTCTCGCAACTGCAGATCGATCGATTTGGAGTCGGTGGACCACTCCCACGAAGTCGCCAATCGCGGCCGGAAGTTGCCCTTCTGATCCTGAACAACCAGGCTCTCAGCGAAGAGGTTGTAATAGCGCCGATCATTGTTCGGATTGTTGCCAAAGATTGGATCCAGGCTCGACGGTTCGTGATCCAGGATTATCTGCAAGCTTCCGCCACGATTGATCTGCTGCGCCGCTGTAGCAGCCATTGGCGTTGTGACCATCAGTATCAATGCGGCCGCGGCCGACGCCAGCGTTAGTCCGATTCTTACCATCTGCTTCTCCTCCTGTGGCGGACTCTCCGCGGCCCGCATCCGCGTGCAGGACTTGCTTCCTCGCACGAAGCAAAATTAGCATGGGTCCCAGATTTTTGTAACCACCCAGTGAATAAAAATGGCCTAGGCGAGCGCACCCAAGCAGGATCGCCGCTCGGAAAGCCAGGATTCGTGCGCATCACAGCGCTAGGACGGTTGACCTCGCACATATGCTGAGTTAGCTTAACTCACCATTTGGTTACTACCTAGCCGCGGCCGCACATCCGCGTACACGCCAGGCCTCCCACTTCGTGACGAAGAAGGACAGGGAATGAAACGCTACGTCACGCAGCGCTTGCTGCACATGCTGCCAGTGGCGGTGATGATGAGTTTTCTTGTCTTCATGATCCTGCTTGCATTGCCAGGCGATCCCACCCTGGCGCTTCTCGGCGACCAAGCTAGTGCCAAAGAGCGCGAGATTGCCCGCAAAGCGCTCGGTCTGGACCAGCCGCTCCCAATTCAGTACCTGCGATGGCTCGCCAACACGCTAACTGGCGAGTTCGGCGTGTCCCTCAGGACACAGGAACCAGTTGCTCAAATGCTGTTGCAACGAGTCCCTGTCACTGCCGAACTCGCGCTGCTATCGACATTGATTGCGGTAGCACTTGGTGTCCCGCTCGGTGTCGTTGCCGCCGCCAGACGCAATACGGCAACCGATCTTATCGCCAGCCTGATTGCTCTCGCGGGTCTTGCGATGCCCTACTTCTGGATGGGCATCCTATTGATCTTGACGTTCTCGCTTTGGCTCGGCTGGCTTCCCCCATCGGGCTACATACCGTTCACCGAGGACCCGATCGGCAACCTGAAGCTGATGGTGATGCCGTCCATCACAATCGGTACGTCGATGGCCGCGCTGGTGATGAGGCAGACGCGAGCCGCCATGCTGCAGGCGCTTACGCAAGACTACACCCGAACGGCATATGCCAAAGGCGCGAGCGAAGCTCAGGTGTTATGGCGCCATGCACTTCCAAACGCTTTGGTTCCCGTCGTTACCGTCGTGGGGCTGCAGGCTGGCACTTTGATAAGTGGTGCGGTAGTTACCGAAACTGTGTTCTCACTTCCGGGGCTCGGGCGCATGGTGGTGGAAGGAATCTTCGAGCGAGATATTGCACCGGTCCAAGGTGGGATACTCGTCATCGTTGCCGGCGTATTGCTGGTGAATCTCGCGACCGACCTGATCTACGTATCTCTCGACAAGCGGATCAAACTGTAGCAGCCCATGCTGATCCAAACCTCTCCGATCGCAGTCCGAGCGCGCACTCCGAACCTCTATCTGACGACATTGGCCCGCGTATTGCGGCACCGCGTCGGCGCCACTGGCCTCGTGCTGTTCGCCCTCGTCGCGCTGGCCGCAATTGCGGCGCCAATGCTCGCACCTCATGATCCGCTCTTGCCGAACTACGATGCGGTATTGAGTCCACCGAGTGCCAGCAATCTTCTCGGTACGGACGAACTCGGACGCGACCTACTGTCTCGACTGATCTATGGCGCGCGCGTCTCCATACAGGTCGTCACAGTCTCAATCGCGCTTGCTCTTTTGACCGGGACCGCAATAGGGCTGCTGGCGGGCTATGTCGGCGGTCGGGTAGACGACGCACTGATGCGTGTGATGGACGTCCTGCTCGCCTTTCCCCTATTGATACTTGCCCTCGGGATCATCGCGGTACTCGGCCCTAATCTTGTCAACGCGATGCTTGCGATAACCATCGTGAATGTCCCCGGCTTCGCTCGGCTCGTGCGCGGTCAGGTGCTCACAGTACGGGAGCTCGACTACGTCCACGCAGCGCGTGCACTCGGCATGAGCGACTTACGGGTAATCGTCCGACACGTCTGGCCTGGGATTGCAGGCAACGTTCTCATCTACGCGACTCTCAAGGCATCTTCCGCCCTGATAACCGAATCTTCGCTAGCGTTTCTGGGGCTCGGCGCCGAACCGCCAACGCCGACCTGGGGCCAGATGCTGGCGATTTCGATGGAGTACTGGGACGCTTGGTGGATGAGCATCTTCCCGGGCCTTGCGATCTTCTTGACCGCAATCTCACTCAACTTCCTTGGAGACGGACTCAGGGACGCACTTGATTCCCGCCTTCCCGAGTGAATCTGTCCATAGCGAGGAAGCCTTCATCTGATCTGTAGTCGCAGGTCGTCCTCGTATGGAAGAGCCGGATGCGCGAAGAAGGTAGCTCGATTCACATAGTGAAGCGCGCAAGCCCGTCTCCATTTGTTTGATGTGTTGGCCGCGGATTGGTGGAACGTGTTGCCATGGTGGAAAGACACGCCGCCGCAGGTGACAGGCGCCGGGCTCATCGGCTGGCGATCCAGGATGGCCTGCGGCAGCTGCAGGTTGTACGGCTCTCCGGGCGGCGCCTCGTGCGCGTACACCGGGCCGAGATTGGTGCCCTCGCCGAAATAGAGACAGCCGTTCTCCAGCGTCGCGTCGTCGAGCGCGATCCACGCGGTGACCACGCCCTCGGCGTCGTTGGGCCCGAAGTAGAAGTTGTCCTGGTGGGCCGGCTTCGGCCCGCCCCCTTCCGGCG
>JAEWGX010000043.1 GCA_023388075.1 Pseudomonadota bacterium | reverse complement strand
ACAGGATTCTTTCGAACTGAAGAAGACCTGGACAAAGTGCGGTGAACCATAAGTATCGAAATACCGTGAAGATCAAACCGCACGACCCGATACGAATTCGCCTAGCCGATTGTGCCATAGCGGACTTCCGCGAACTACGGTTCCGACGGCTTCACGCGACAGCGAATTGGCGATTTGTCTCTCCGTAACAACACGCTCGCCGTCGATCCAGACGTCCGTTACAGCCTCGCGACCAGCGGCGTGAACGAGCGTTGCAACCGGGTCCAGAACCGGCCCGTATTCGGGCGCCGACAGATCCAGTGCGACCAGGTCCGCGCGCTTGCCCGGTTCGATGCTGCCGATCCGGTCCGCGAGCCCCAGCGCCTGGGCGCCGGCACGGGTGAGCGCATGCAGCGCCTGGTGGGCGTCGAAGACGGCAGCGTCGCCGGTCTCGGCCTTGGCCAGCAGCGCGGCCAGGCGCGACTCGGCCAGCACATCGAGCCGGTTGTTGCTCGCGGCGCCGTCGGTGCCGACCGCGACGTTGATGCCCGCGCGGGCCATCGCGCCAACCCGCGCGATGCCGCTCGCGAGCTTGAGATTCGAGTGCGGGCACGTGACCAGCGAGGCACCGGCGCGGGCGAGTCGCGCGATGTCCTCGTCGCTCATGTGCACCGCATGGATGGCGATGAACTCCGGCCCGAGCAGGCCGAGTCGCTCGAGTCGCGCGATCGGCCGTTCGCCGTGCAGCGCAAGGCTCTCCTTCACCTCGCGTTCGGTCTCGTGCAGGTGGGTCGCCACCGGCAACTGCAATTCCGCGGCAAGGCTCGCGATCCTGCGCAGCGTCTCGTCGCTATTGGTGTAGGGCGCGTGCGGCGACAGGCTGAACGAGAGGCGCGCCTGGTCTCGCAGCTCGTCGCGCAGCGCGAGGCCCTTGCTGAGGTAGTCGCCGGGTCCGGCTCCGTAGGGGCTCGGGAAATCGAAGACGACGATGCCGAGCACGGCCCGCATGCGCATCGCGAGCGCGGCGCGGCCGACCGCCTCCGGGAAGAAGTACATGTCGCTGAAGCAGGTGACGCCGCCGAGGAGCATCTCCCTGCAGGCGAGCACGGTGCCGTCGTGCACGAACGCGTCGCTCACCAGGGCGCGCTCCAGCGGCCAGATGCGCTCCGCGAGCCAGGACTCGAGCGGCAGGTCGTCGCCCGCGCCGCGCAGCAGCGTCATGGCGGCATGGCAGTGCGCGTTGACGAAGCCCGGAACCAGCAGATGTCCCGGAAGCTCCACGGCGGTGGCAGCGGGATGGGCGTGCGCCAGCTCCGCGGCCGGGCCGACGGCCGCGATCGCTCCGTCGCGGACCAGCACCGCATGCTCGGCGAGGACAGGCGAGCCGTCGGTCACCGGCGCGATCCAGCGCGGCCGGATCAGTTGTTCGGGTGCGGCAGGGTGCATGGCTCTCGGGTTCGCGGTCGCGCCGCGGCCGGTGCGGCCGTCCGCCCGGCGCGATGCCTTGGGTGGAATTAGAGCACAGGCTGAATGGTTTAAAATTCAACGATTTAGCCAACGCCGCAGGCACGCCCACAGATCCATGGATCAATTCGCCAAAGAAACCGTCCCGATCAGCCTCGAGCAGGAGATGAAGCGCTCCTTCCTCGACTACGCCATGAGCGTGATCGTCGGGCGGGCGTTGCCGGACGTACGCGACGGGCTGAAGCCGGTTCACCGCCGCGTGCTCTTCGCGATGCACGAGCTCAACAACGACTGGAATCGCGCCTACAAGAAGTCCGCGCGTATCGTCGGCGACGTGATCGGTAAATACCACCCGCACGGCGACACGGCGGTGTACGACACCATCGTGCGGATGGCGCAGGACTTCTCGCTGCGCTACATGCTGGTGGACGGCCAGGGCAACTTCGGATCCGTCGACGGCGACAGCCCGGCGGCGATGCGCTACACCGAGATCCGGCTCGCGCGCATCGCGCACGAGATGCTGGCCGACATCGGCAAGGAGACGGTCGATTTCGGACCCAACTACGACGGCTCCGAGCGCGAGCCCCTGGTGCTGCCCGCGCGCATCCCCAACCTGCTGATCAACGGCAGCACGGGCATCGCGGTGGCCATGGCCACCAACATCCCGCCGCACAACCTGGCCGAGGTGGTCGACGGCTGCATGCTGCTGCTGGACAACCCGGACTGCTCGATCGACGAGCTGATCGAGAAGATCCCCGCGCCGGACTTCCCCACCGGGGGGATCATCTACGGCCTCTCCGGCGTGCGCGAGGGCTATCGCACGGGTCGCGGCCGGGTGGTGATCCGGGCCCGCACGCACATGGAGGACATGGACCGCGGCAACCGGCAGGCGATCGTCATCGACGAGATTCCGTACCAGGTCAACAAGGCCGTGCTGCAGCAGCGGATCGCCGAGCTGGTCAACGAGAAGAAGATCGAAGGCATCTCGGACATCCGCGACGAATCCGACAAGCAGGGCATGCGGGTCGTGATCGAGCTCAAGCGCGGCGAGAACGCCGAGGTCATCCTCAACAATCTCTACAAGCAGACCCAGCTGCAGGACAGCTTCGGCATCAACATGGTCGCGCTGGTGGACGGCCAGCCGCGGCTCCTGAACCTGAAGCAGGTGCTGGAGGCCTTCCTCTCGCATCGGCGCGAGGTGCTCACTCGCCGCACCGTCTTCGACCTGCGCAAGGCGCGCGAGCGTGGCCACCTGCTGGAAGGCCTCGCGGTCGCGGTGGCCAACGTGGACGAGATGATCGAGCTGATCAAGGCCTCGCCCACGCCGCCGGTGGCGAAGGAGCGGCTGCTCGAGCGGTCCTGGGCCGCCGGTCCGGCGGCCGAGATGGTGGCGCGCGCTTCCGGCGACGCCGCGGCGCTCCGGCCCGACAACGTCGAGGCCGGCGTCGGCCTGCAGGCGGACGGTACCTACCGGCTCTCCGACACCCAGGCCGGCGAGATCCTGCAGATGCGGCTGCAGCGGCTCACGGGCCTCGAGCAGGAGAAGATCGTCGACGAGTACCGCGAGGTCATCGACCGTATCCTCGACCTGATCGACATCCTGATGCGGCCGGAGCGCGTCACCGCGATCATCCGGGACGAGCTGCGCGGCGTGGCCGACGAGTTCGGCGACCGCCAGAAGGATCCGCGGCGCTCGGAGATCGAGCGCAACACCAGCGAGCTCGACACCGAGGACCTGATCACGCCGCAGGACATGGTGGTCACCTTGTCCCACACCGGCTACGTGAAGAGCCAGCCGCTCTCGGAGTACCGGGCGCAGCGCCGCGGCGGCCGCGGCAAGCAGGCGGCCGGCACGAAGGAAGACGACTGGATCGACCAGCTCTTCATCGCCAATACGCACGACATGATCCTGTGCTTCTCGGATCGTGGCCGCGTCTACTGGATCAAGGTGTGGGAGGTGCCGCAAGGCTCGCGCGCGTCCCGGGGACGCCCGATCGTGAACATGTTCCCGCTGCAGGAGAACGAGAAGATCACGGTGGTGCTCCCCATCCGGGAGTTCGACGAGGACCACTACGTCTTCATGGCGACCAGCCAGGGGACGGTGAAGAAGACCTCCCTCGCGGACTTCTCCAATCCGAGGAAGGCCGGGATCATCGCGGTGGACCTCGACGAAGGCGACTATCTCATCGGCGTGGCGGTCACCGACGGCGGGCACGACGTGATGCTGTTCTCGGACGCCGGCAAGGCGGTGCGCTTCAGCGAGGAGGACGTGCGCAGCATGGGCCGCAATGCCCGTGGCGTGCGCGGCATGGCGCTGGAAGAGGGCCAGGCGGTGATCGCGATGCTGGTGGCCAACGGCGGGCAGCAGACCGTGCTCACGGCCACCGAGAACGGGTTCGGCAAGCGCACCCCGGTGAACGAGTATCCGCGGCACAGCCGGGGCACCAAGGGCGTGATCGCCATCCAGGCATCGGAGCGCAATGGCAAGATGGTTGCCGCGGTGCTGGTGGAGGACAGCGACGAGATCATGCTGATCACCAACAACGGCGTGCTGGTGCGTACGCGGGCCTCGGAGATCCGGGTGCTCAGCCGCGCCACGCAGGGCGTGCGCCTGATCGATATCGAGGACGGCGACACGCTTTCCGGCGTGCAGCGGATCGTGGAGACCGAAGCGGCCGACAGCATCGTGGCCGACGCGGTGGCCGAGCGCGGCGCGGACCTCGCCCCGTCGCTGCAGGGTCCGCAGCTACTGGAAGCCGACCACGAGGAGGAAGCCGACCCGGCCGATGGTTCGGACGAATCGGACTAGATGTCTTCCGGGCGGTTGCGGCGGCCGATCAGGATGCAGATCATCAGCAGCAGGGCCGCGAGCGCGACCGGCGTGGACGGCAGGCGCCCGCCGGGCGCCTCGCTCGCGGGCTGACGAGCCGAGGTGGATGCGCCGCTGCCGCCGGTTCCGAGGACGTTGCCGATCGAAGCCACCTTCAACTGCGACTCCGCCGCCGGCGCCAGAGTGCCGGCAAGGCTTGCGTTGGAGATCGGCGCCGGCAAGACCGCGATCGCGGCCGTCGCCGAAGGAAGCGCGGCAGCCGCAAGCGCCTGGGACGCGAGCGCGTAGGCGTCCTCGGTCGGCTTCGGCAGCGGAGCGGTTGCGAGCGTCGGTGTCGTGGCCAGGGACAGGAGGATGGCCGAGGCGAGGAGAGAGAGTCTTTTCATGCCGGTATGTCGTTGCAACGCATTCTGTGGTTCAACGGCTGACAGGCGTGTGACATAGTTCGCGGCGAGCCGATCGAAGATCGCCGCGCAGGCAGGGACACGGGGCAAGGGAGAGAAGGGCAATGGCGGCGGACGGATTGGACAGGCTTCGGGACGCGATCGACGACATCGACCGGCGATTGCTCGAGCTGCTCTCCGAGCGGGCGCGGCGGGCGCTCGAGGTCGGCGAGATCAAGAAGCGCGAGGGCTCGCCGGTCTACCGGCCGGAGCGGGAGGCGGCGGTCATCGCCGGACTGCAGTCCGCCAACCCCGGGCCGCTGCCGCCCGGCGCGGTCGCGGCGATCTGGCGGGAGATCATGTCGGCCTGCCGCGGCCTCGAGCACCGGCTGAAGGTGGCCTACCTGGGTCCGGCGGGAACCTTCTCCGAGCAGGCGATGCGTCAGCACTTCGGCGCCGAGGTCGACGGCCTGCCGTGCCCCACGATCGACGAGGTGTTCCGCGCGACCGAAGCCGAGGCCGCGGATTTCGGCGTCGTACCGGTGGAGAATTCCACGGAAGGCGCCGTCAACCGCAGCCTCGACCTGTTCCTGTCGAGTCCGCTGCTCATCGCAAGCGAAGTGACCGTGCGGGTTCGCCACAATCTGATGTCGCTGGGTGGGGAAGCTTCGGCAGTGAGCAAGGTATGTGCCCATCCCCAGGCATTGGCCCAGTGCACCGACTGGCTGAACCGCAACGTCCCGCAACTGGAGCGCGTACCGGTCGCGAGCAATGCCGAAGGGGCGCGGCTCGCGGCGGAGGACGCCACCGTGGCCGCGATCGCCGGCGACCTCGCCCTGGAGCTCTACGGCCTCGAGGCGATCGCCTCGGGCATCCAGGACGATCCGCTCAACCGGACGCGCTTCCTCGTGATCGGGCGCTACCGGAGCCCGCCCACCGGTCGCGACCAGACCTCGGTCATCCTCTCCGTTCCCGACCGCGCGGGGGCCGTGCACTCCCTGATCGAGCCACTGGCGCGGCATGGCGTCTCGATGAAGCGCTTCGAGTCCCGCCCCGCCCGGCAGGGGAACTGGGAGTACTACTTCCACATCGACCTGATCGGCCACGAGCAGGATGCCGCCGTGGCGGCCGCCCTTGGCGAGATTCGCGCCCAGGCCGCGTTCTTCAAGCTGCTGGGCTCGTATCCGTACGAGCACACGCCGGCCTGACCCTCATCCCCAAGACGCATCCCTTCCAGCCATGACATCGAAACCCGCTTCCACAGATCCGACCCAGGCCGCTTCCCCGGTCGACGGCGCACCGGCCTACGTCAAGGCCATCGCGCCGTACCGTCCGGGCAAGCCGATCGAGGAGGTGGCGCGCGAGTACGGGCTGGATCCGGCACGGATCGTCAAGCTCGCCTCCAACGAGAACCCGCTCGGCATGCCCGAGAGCGCCCGCGCGGCAGTAGGGCGAGCGCTCGACGAGCTGGCGCGCTATCCCGATGGCAACGGCTTCGAGCTCAAGGCCGCCATCAGCCGCCGGCACGGCGTGCCGCCCGATTGGATCTCGCTCGGGAACGGCTCGAACGACGGGCTGGAGCTGGTGGCCCGCGCGGTGTGCGCGCCGGGGCAGTCGATCGTCTATGCGGAGTATTCCTTCGCGGTCTACGCGCTGGCCGCGCAGGCGCTGGGCGCGCGGGCCGTGGTGGTGCCGGCGGTGGCGTACGGGCACGACCTCGAGGCGATGGCCGACGCGGTGACCGCGGATACGCGGGTGGTGTTCATCGCGAACCCGAACAATCCGACCGGCACCTTCGTCGGTGCGGCGCAGCTGCAGTCGTTCCTGCGTCGCGTCCCGGCCACCGTGGCGGTCGTGCTCGACGAGGCCTACACGGAATACCTGCCCCCGGATCTGCGCTACGACTCCATCGCGTGGGTGCGCGAGCATCCGAACCTGGTCGTGTCGCGGACGCTCTCGAAGGCCTACGGGCTCGCGGGGCTGAGGGTGGGATTCCTCGTCGCGCAGCCGCCGCTCACCGAGCTGATCAACCGCGTCCGCCAGCCGTTCAACGTGAACTCGCTCGCCCTGGCGGCGGCGGTGGCCGCGCTCGGTGATACCGCGTTCCTCGAGCGCAGCTACCGGGTCAACCGCGACGGACTGGCGCAGCTCGGCGACGGCCTGCGCCGTCTCGGGCTCGAGTTCGTCCCGTCCCATGGCAACTTCATCCTGTTCAAGGTCGGGCCCGCGGATGTCGTCTTCGAGCGGCTGCTGCGCGCCGGCGTCATCGTCCGGCCGGTAGGCAACTACGGACTGCCGCAATGGCTGCGGGCCACGGTCGGCCTGCCCGAGGAGAACGCCGCGCTGCTCGCCGCGCTGGAGAAGGCGCTCGACGGCCTGTCCGCCGGGCCGGCGAGCCAGGCCAGGGCGGCCGGCTGATGGCCGATACGCCCGCTCGGGGCCTCGGGCGCGTCGCGCTGCTCGGCACCGGCCTGATCGGCGGTTCCTTCGCCGCCGCGCTCAAGCGCCACGGGCTGTGCCTGGACGTCGTGGGCTATTCCACCGGCGATGCGGCGCGCGCGCGCGACCTGGGGCTGGTGGACGAGATCGCGGCCTCACCGGAGGCGGCCGTGGCCGGCTGCGATACGGTGGTGCTCGCGGCACCGGTCTCCGCCAACTGCGACCTGCTGGAGCGAATCGCGTCGTCGCTGAGGGCCGGCATGCTCGTCACCGATCTCTCCAGCGTCAAGATGCCGGTGGTGCGCGTCGCGCGGGAGCGCCTGGGGCAGCACGTGGCAAGGTTCGTCCCTTCGCATCCGATAGCCGGAAGCGAGCGCTCAGGGCCCGAAGCGGCCGACGCTTCGCTCTTCGAAGATCGCGCCGTCGTCCTCAGTCCGCTGCCGGAGAATGACGCGGACGCGGTCGCGCTCCTTGCCGCCATCTGGGAACGAATCGGTGCCCGGGTCATGCAGCTGCCCGCGGACGAGCATGACCGGCTCTATGCACAGGTCTCCCACTGGCCCCACGCGATCGCCTTCGGCCTCGCTGCCGCCGTCGGCCGCGACGACGTGCCGGCGGCGCTGGTCGGCCCGGGCCTGGCGGATCTCACCCGGACCGCGGCCTCGTCGCCGGAGCTGTGGGCGGACATCCTGCTCTCCAACGTGGGGCCGGCGCTTGCCGCCGCGGCCCGGTTCCGTCAGGAGATGAAGGCGATCGAGTCGGCCATGCGCCGCGGCGATCGCGACGCGCTCGTCGCGCTGCTGGAAGCCGGCGCGCGCTGGCGGCGCGGGTTCCAGTAGCGCAGCCTCAGCCCTCGCGGCGCAGCCGCTTGATCAGGCTCGAGGTATCCCAGCGGTTGCCGCCGAGCGCCTGAACGTCCCCGTAGAACTGATCGACCAGCGCGGTGACCGGCAACGGCGCCTTGTTGCGCCGCGACTCGTCGAGGCAGAGGCCCAGGTCCTTCCTCATCCAGTCCACCGCGAAGCCGAACTCGAACTGGTCGTCCACCATCGTCTTGCCACGGTTGTCCATCTGCCAGGACTGGGCCGCGCCCTTGCCGATCACCTCGAGCACCAGCTTCATGTCCAGGCCGGAGGCGAGGCCGAAGTTGATACCCTCGGACAGGCCCTGCACCAGTCCGGCGATGCAGATCTGGTTGACCATCTTCGCGAGCTGCCCCGAACCGGTCGGGCCGATCAGCGTGCAGGCGCGGGAGAATGCCATGGCCACCGGGCGAATGCGATCGAAGGTGGCCTGGTCGCCGCCGCACATGACAGTGAGGTGTCCGTTCTCGGCGCCGGCCTGGCCGCCGGAGACCGGCGCATCGATGAAGCCGATGCCCGACCCCTCTGCCGCCTTGCCGAGCTCGCGGGCGATATTGGCCGACGCCGTGGTGTGATCGACGAACACCGCGCCCTTGGTCATGCCGGCGAAGGCGCCGTCCGGGCCCAGCACGACGCTGCGCAGGTCCTCGTCGTTGCCGACGCAGCAGAAGACGATCTGCGCGCCGGTGGCGGCCTGCCGCGGCGTGGGGGCGCTGCGTCCGCGGGAGGCTGCGTCGCCGGAGGCATTCTCCTTGACCCACGCTTCGGCCTTCGACGCGGTCCGGTTGTAGACAGTGACGTCATGGCCGGCCTTGAGCAGGTGCCGCGCCATCGGCCCCCCCATGACCCCCAGCCCGATGAAGGCGACTTTCTGCGAGGGGACGGGGTCGTAGCTGCGCGCGGTCATGGCGTTCTCCAGATGAGGGTTGCTTCAGGGGGATCTCGGGGGCCCGGCAATGGCTGCCCCGCGGGGCGGGGAAGCCCGAGGCGGCGGGCGTTGCCCCGAGGGGGATTGTAGCGATCATGCCGGGCAGGCCGTCGCGGGCGGCCGTCGCAGGCCGGAAAGGGAGGCGGGCGGCTTCGCGGACGGCTTCATCCCGGCGCGAGCCGGGATACGCATCATCCGCCGGGAACGAGCTGCCGGGCGAGATCGCGGATGTCGACCGCGTGGTAGTCGAAGCGTGGGTCGCGCGCGAGATCCTTGCGCGCGAGCGCCTCGGGGCTGGTGCCGAACTCGTATGGCCGCTCGATGTACGCCGTGCGGCAGCCACAGGCGCTCGCCGCCTCCAGGTCGCTCTTGTGCGCGGCGACCATCAGCATCTCCTCGGGCTTCACCCCGAAGACATCGCAGACGCCCAGGTAGGTCTGCGGATCCGGCTTGTAGTGACGGAACACCTCGGCCGAGAGGATGCAATCCCACGGCAGGGCCGCATGCTTCGCCATGTCCGTGAGCAGGCCGATGTTGCCGTTCGAGAGCGTGCAGATGGTGAACGAGGCCTTGAGCCGCCACAGGCCGGGCGCCGAGTCCGGCCAGGGGTCGAGGTGGTGCCAGATCAGGTTGAGGCGGGTGCGGGCCGCATCGTCGAGGTCGAGACCGAAGCGGTCCACGATCTCGTCGAGGATCATGCGGTGCAGCTCGTCTATCCGCTTCCAGCCGAGCTGGCCGGAGCGGACCTTCTCCATCGCCGGCGCATATCCCGCGCGCCAGGCCAGCGCGAACTCGTTCGGCTCCACGTCGAGCCCGATGCGCTGCACGTGGCGAACGATGGACCCGTGCCAGTCCACCACGGTGCCGAACACATCGAAGGCGAGAACTCTTACCATGCCGGGAGTATAGGAGGAGGGTGGCGCGCCTTGGGTACGAGCATCATTCACGACGAGGAGAACCGCGCTCGCGATGCGATCGCGCGAGTCGCCCGATCACTGTTCGATCGCGGGCTCACCCATGGCAGTACCGGGAACATCAGCGTGCGCCTCGGCGACGAGCTGCTGGTCACGCCGACGGGCTCGAGCTTCGGCTCGCTGGATCCCGCGCGCATCACGCGGCTGGATGCGGCGGGACGCGTGGTGGCCGGCGATCCGCCCTCCAAGGAAGCCTTCCTGCACCTGGCGATGTACCAGGAGCGCGCCTCCGCCGGCGCCGTGGTCCACCTGCACTCCACCCACTCGGTGGCCGCCTCGGTGCTTGCCGACGTGGATCCGGCCGACGTGCTTCCGCCCCTCACCGCGTACTACGTCATGCGAATCGGAACGCTGCCGCTTGTGCCGTACTTTCCTCCGGGTGACCACGATCTGGCGGACGCGGTAAGGGGTTTTGCCGGGCGTCATCACGCGCTGCTGCTGGCCAACCACGGCCCGGTCGTCGCCGGCAGCGACCTGTCGGCCGCCTGCGACGCCGTCGAGGAGCTCGAGGCCACCGCGCGCCTCTTCCTCATGCTGCGCGGCCAGCCGTGCCGTTGCCTGACGGGGGAGCAGGTGAGCGATCTGCGCCGCCGTTTCCCGGTGGCCTGAAGCATTTTTGCTGCGAGGCCGCATCCGAAGGCAGGGCTGCCAACCTCATTGGACGCTGGGAGTAAGCGGATATTATTGATATGGGTGAAACAGTCTTTGCTGTTTGATCCCATTTATTCCATACGAGAGGGCTCGTACATTGTAGTCATGCTGTAGCGCACAAGAGCCAAGACAGCGACCACCAACGAATCGTGAAGGAGCCCAATCATGAACTTCCGCAAATCCCTGATCGCCGCTGCCGTACTAGCCTCCGTGGCTGCCGGAGCGTCCGCCGCCTATATGAACTCGGATGAGGGCGTGCCGCAGAACTTCGTCGCGCTGCAAGCCGACGAGGGCGTTCCCCAGAATCTGGTGGCACTGAAAGCCGACGAAGGCGTTCCCCAGAACCTGGTCGCGCTGCAGGCCGACGAAGGCGTCCCGCAGAATCTGGTGGCAATGAAAGCCGACGAGGGCGTGCCGCAGAACCTGGTCGCGCTCAACGCCGACGAGGGCGTTCCCCAGAATCTCGTCGCGTAACCGGGCCTTTCGCCCAACGAAGGCGCCTTGGCGACCGGATTTCCGGGCGCCAAGGCGCCTTCTTCCTTTCCGGCTCACTCCTCCTGGAATGCCTCGTCCCGCTTCCTGGCGATGGCGGGCATGAACACCAGGACCAGCAACACCGCCGCGATGATGAGCAGCACCAGTGACAGCGGCCGGGTGAAGAACACCGTGGCGTCGCCGCGCGAGATGGTCAGCGCCCGGCGCAGGTACTCCTCCATCAGCTTGCCCAGCACGAAGCCGAGCAGCAGCGGTGCCGGCTCGCAGTCGAGCTTCTTGAAGGCGTAGCCCAGGATCGCGAACGGAATGGTCATGAACACGTCGAACGTGTTGTTGTTGACCGAATACGCCCCGATGCAGCAGAACAGCAGGATCGCCGGGT
>JAEWGX010000020.1 GCA_023388075.1 Pseudomonadota bacterium | reverse complement strand
CAGCCGCGTTCCCGGCCGCCGCCGCGGCGAACTTGGCCGCTCCGCTGGAAGCGGCCGCGCCGCCGGAAGGCGCCGCGCCACCTGCGTCGGGCCCGGCAGGCGGAGCCGTGGCCGAGCCCGGCTGCGTGCCCGCGCCGGGAGACCCGTCGGCATCGCCCGCCCCGTCGCGCATCCGAGCCTCGAACGCCTTGAAGAAATCGTCGGCGATCTTGGCCGCGGCCGATTCCACCAGCCGCGACCCGATCTGCGCGATCTTTCCGCCGACCTGGGCATCGGCCTTGTAGCCAAGCCGTGTACTGTCATCGCCTTCGCCGACAAGGCGGACATCCGCGTGGCCCTTGCCGAAGCCGGCGACACCGCCCTGGCCGTCGAAGTTGATGCGGTACGACTCCATCGGCACGATGTCGGTGAGCTGCAGCTTGCCCTTGAAGCGCGCGTTGACCGGGCCGATCCGGACGGCCATCGTGCACAGGTACTGGTTCTCCTCCGTGCGCTCGATGGACTCGCAGCCGGCGATGCAGGCCTTCAGCGTGTCCGGATCGTTCAGGGCGGTCCAGGTTCGCTCGACCGACGCCGGGATGAGTCGTTCACCTTGCAGGTTCATGTCGCAGTTCCGTGTTGGTGGCTGACCTTCCGGCCTGACGCGGGCCGGTTGCGAGGCGCAACGCGCGGCCGAGGTCCGCAAGGCTTGCCAGGTTGTGCATCGGCAGGAAGCGATCGACATGGGGCAGGATAGCCCGGATGCCGGCCGCCTTCGGGGCGAATCCCTCGAATCGTAGCAAGGGGTTGAGCCAGACGAGCTGGTGGGCGAAGCGTGACAGCAGGGCGGCCTCGCGCGCGAGGTCGCCGCCTTCGTCCCGGTCGAGGCCGTCGGTCACCAGCAGCATCGCGGCGTTGCCGGTCAGCAGCCGCCGCGCCCACAGCCGGTTGAAGGCGCGCAGGTTGGTGGTGATGCGCGTGCCCCCACCCCAATCCTGCACCATCGCATCGGCGCGTTGCAACGCCAGGTCCGGGTCCCGGTGGCGCAGGCAATGACTGATGTTGGTGAGGCGCGTGCCGAACACCAGCGTGTGCACCGTGTGCCGCTGCGAAAGGCCGTGCACGAAGTGCAGGAAGAGCCGGGTGTAGCGCTCCATCGAGCCGGAGATGTCGAGCAGCACGACCAGCGGCGGCGGTCGCCGCCTGGGCGCGGACCACGCGGGTATCAGGCTGTCAGGGGCCCGCAGCGAGCGCTGCAGCGTGCGCTTGAGGTCGGGGCGGCCCGATGCGGCGCGCACGTGACGGCGGGTGACGAGGGGCGTGAGCGGCAGCGGCATCGCCTGCGCCAGGCGCTTGGCCTGCGCGAACTCGTCGCTGGTCATCGTCGCGAAGTCCGCGTGCTGCAGCCGTTCGCGATCCGACCAGGTCAGCGTCGCCTCGAAGCGTTCCTCGCTGCCTTCCTCGGGCGCGCGCGGCGGCGCGCCGGGCGGGCGGGTGGCGAGCGCCTCCTGCAGGCGCCGCATGGCCTGCGCGTCGGGCTCGGCGCGACCGCTCACCTTGGGCAGGGCGAGGTACATCAGCCGCTCGAGCAGCTTCGGGTCGCGCCAGAAGGCCTCGAAGGCGGCATCGAAGACCGCCTGGTGCTCGTGCCGGTCCAGCATGACGGCGGCGAGCGCCGCGTGGACATCGCTGCGACGGGTGACGCCGACCAGCTCGATCGCCTCGATCGCGCGCAGCACCCGGTCGGGCCCGGCTGGCAACCCGGCCGCGCGCAGCACTCGCGCGAAGTGGACGATGTTGTCGACGATATGGTGGTTGCCGCTGCCGCCCGGGGCCATGGCGGATGCTCCCTTCGCCGCCCGCAGGCTACTCGCCGGCAAGGAGGGCGCGCGCGCGGAGCTCTTCCAGGATCCGGGCCACGTCGCCCGACTGCATCCGCGCGATGTCGTCCTGGTACTTGAGCAGCACACCGAGGGTGTCGTTGACCGTATCGGGGTCGAGGCTGATCGCGTCCAGCGCGATCAGGGCGTTGGTCCAGTCGATCGTCTCCGCCACCCCCGGCGCCTTGAAGAGGTCGAGCCGCCGCGCCTGCTGCACGAACTCGACGATCTGCAGCGCGAGGCGCTCGTTCGCCCCCGATGCCTTGAGCCGCACGATGGCAAGCTCTCGCGCCACGTCCGGATAGTCCACCCAGGCATAGAGGCAGCGACGCTTGAGCGCATCGTGGATCTCGCGCGTGCGGTTCGAGGTGATGACGACCATGGGCGGCTGCACGGCCTTCACCGTCCCGAACTCCGGGATGCTCATCTGGTACTCGGAGAGGATCTCCAGCAGGAATGCCTCGAACGGCTCGTCGGCGCGGTCGAGCTCGTCGATCAGGAGCACCGGCGGCCGTGGCTGCGTGAGCGCCTGCAACAGCGGCCGCTCGATGAGGAGCTCGCGCCGATAGAGGGAGCGGGCGAAGTCGTCGCTGCGGGCGGCGCCGCTCGCCTCGCCCAGCCGGATCTCCAGCATCTGCCGGGCGACGTTCCATTCATAGGCGGCCTGCGTGACATCCAGGCCCTCGTAGCACTGCAGGCGAATCAGCCGCGTATCCAGGGCGCTGGCAAGCACCTTGGCGATCTCCGTCTTGCCGACACCGGCCTCCCCTTCGAGCAGCAAGGGGCGCTGCAGTCGCAGGCTCAGGAAGAGCGCCGTGGAGAGGCGGCGGTCGGCGAGGTAGCTTCCGCGAGCGAGGAGATCGGTGACTTCGTCGACGGAGGAGGGCGGCATGGGGGGAGTGTAGCAAGGCGGTCCGGTTCGCGTGGGCCGGCGCCCGGCGCCTGCGCGTGCATGGGCGCCCTGCGGTTCGCCGCTTCCCGGGCGCTCCCCAACGATGCCGCGTCTTTGCCGCGCGCGCTCAGCGCGCGGCGGCTGCCGCCACCGCGCGTGCGGCCATCACCGAGATCATCGCCGCGCGATACTCGGCCGAGCCGTGCAGGTCGCTGCTGAGGCCCGCCGCCGGCACCTTGATCCCGCTCACCGCGTCGGCCGAGAAGTTGGAGGCGAGCGCCTTCTCCATCTCGGCGACCCGGAACACCGTCGGCCCGGCCCCGGTCACCGCGACGCGGGGCCCGTTGGGTCCGCTGGCGACGAAGACGCCCACCAGCGCGAAGCGCGAGGCGGGCTGGCGCAGCTTCTGGTATGCCGCCTTCCTGACGATCGGGAAGCTGACGGACTGGATCATCTCGCCCGGCTCGAGCGCTGTCTCGAAGAGGCCCTTGAAGAAATCGCCCGCGGCGATGCTGCGGCGGTCGGTCCTGATGGTGGCGTCGAGCGCGACCACCGCGGCCGGATAGTCCGCGGCCGGATCCGCATTGGCGATGGAGCCGCCGATGGTGCCCATGTTGCGCACCATCGGATCGCCGATCCCGGCGGCCAGCTCGGCCAGCGCCGGGATCGCGTTGGCGACCTCGCGCGAGCGGGCCACGGAGGCGTGGGTCACCATCGCCCCGATGGTGACCGAGCTTGCGTCCACCTGGATGGCCCGCAGGTCCGCGATGCCGCCGAGATCGACCAGCGTGGGCGCCGACGCGAGCCGCAGCCTCATCGACTGCACCAGGCTCTGGCCGCCCGCGAGGTAGCGCGCATCGCCGGCCGCCGCTCCGACCGCATCCTTCACCGAGGCTGGCCGCTTGTATTCGAATGCGTACATGAAGGGGTCTCCTAGTCAGTGGCGCCCGGCCGCCCGAAGCCACTGACGTGCCCCTTCGGGGGCAGCGAGCGTAGCGGGCGTTGGGGCAGATTCATCATGCAGTCTTGTGGATGGCGCGCCATATGCGCTCGGGCGTCGCGGGCATGGCGATGTCCTCGCTGCCGATCGCATCGGTCACCGCGTTGATGAAGGCCGGCGGCGAGCCGATCGCGCCGGCTTCGCCGCAGCCCTTCACGCCGAGCGGGTTGTGGGTGCAGGGGGTGACGCAGGTGCTGATGTCGAAGTTCGGCAGGTCCTGCGCCCTGGGCATCGCATAATCCATCAGCGAGCCGGTGAGAAGCTGGCCGGACTCCTTCTCGTAGACGGCCGCTTCCATCATCGCCTGGCCGAGGCCTTGCGCAATGCCACCCTGGACCTGGCCTTCGACGATCATCGGGTTGATGACGTTGCCGAAGTCATCCACCGCGGTGAAGCGCGCCACCGTCGCGCGGCCGGTGTCCTTGTCGATCTCGACCTCGCAGACGTAGGAGCCGGCCGGATAGGTGAAGTTGGTGGGATCGTAGAAGGCGTTCTCGTTGAGGCCCGGCTCGAGCTTGTCGAGCGGGAAGTTGTGCGGCACGTAGGCGGTGAGCGCCACCTGGCCGAACGGCAGCTTCTTGTCGGTGCCGGCCACCTTGAACTCGCCGTCCTCGAACTCGATGTCGGTATCCGCGGCCTCGAGCAGGTGAGCGGCGATCTTCTTGCCCTTGGCGATGATCTTGTCCACCGCCTTGACGATGGCGGTGCCGCCGACCGCGAGCGAACGGCTGCCGTAAGTGCCCATGCCGAACGGAATGCGCCCGGTATCGCCGTGGACGATCTCCACGCTTTCCACCGGGATGCCGAGCCGGCCGGCAACCACCTGGGCGAAGGTGGTTTCGTGGCCCTGCCCGTGGCTGTGCGAGCCGGTGAACACGGTCACGGTGCCGGTCGGGTGCACCCGTACCTCGCCCGCCTCGAACAGGCCGGCGCGGGCACCGAGCGCGCCGGCGATGTTGGAGGGCGCGAGCCCGCAGGCCTCGATGTAGCACGAGTAGCCGAGGCCACGCAGCTTGCCCTTGCGCTCGGACTCCGCCTTGCGTGCCGGGAAGCCCGCCACGTCCGCGATCTCGAGCGCGCGGTCCAGCGTCGCGCCATAGTCGCCGATGTCGTAGGTGAGGCCAACCGGCGTGGCGTACGGGAACTCGGTGATGAAGTTCTGGCGCCGGATGGCCGCCGGATCCATCTTCATGTCGCGCGCGGCGCGCTCGACGATGCGCTCCACGACGAAGGTCGCCTCCGGGCGGCCCGCGCCGCGGTACGCATCGACCGGCGCGGTGTTGGTGAATACCGCCTTGACCGAGCAGTAGATCGCCGGCGTCTTGTACTGTCCGGCCAGCAGCGTCCCGTAGAGGATCGTCGGCACCGACGAGGCGAACGTGGACAGGTAGGCGCCGACGTTGGCGATCGTGTCCACCCGCAGCGCGAGGAAGTTGGCCTTCTCGTCCATCGCGAGCTCGACCTTGGTGACGTGGTCACGGCCGTGGCAGTCGGTCAGGAACGACTCGCTGCGCTCGGCGGTCCACTTGATGGGCCGGCCGACGTGCTTGGACGCCCAGAGGATCGCCGTCTCCTCGGGATAGAGGAAGATCTTGGAGCCGAAGCCCCCGCCCACGTCCGGGGCGATCACCCGGACCTTGGACTCCGGCAGTCCCAGCACGAAGGCGCACATCAGCAGGCGCTCCACGTGCGGGTTCTGGTTCGCGACGTACAGCGTGTAGCTGTCGTCGGAGCGGTTGTAGGTGACGTTGGCGGCCCGCGGCTCGATCGCGTTCGGAATCAGCCGGTTGTTGACGAACTCGAGCGTGGACACCTTCGCGGCACGCGCGAATGCCGCGTCCACCGCGGCGGCGTCGCCATGGCCCCAGTCGTAGCAGACGTTGTCGGGCACGTCGTCGTGGACCGCGGTGGCGTTTCCGGCGGCGGTGGCCGTATCGGCGACCGCGGGCAGCACCTCGTAGTCCACCTCGATGAGCTCGGCCGCGTCCTTGGCCTGCACCACCGTTTCCGCGATGACCAGGGCCACCTGGTCGCCGACGTGGCGGACCTTCTCGTGCGCGATCACCGGATGCGCCGGTTCCTTCATCGGCGTGCCGTCCTTGCTGTGGATGAGCCATCCGCACGGCAGGCCGTTGACCTTCGCCGCCTGCAGGTCGGCGCCGGTGAAGACGGCGACCACGCCCGGGGCCGCCGCCGCCGCCTTGGTATCGACGCCGCGGATTCGGGCATGGGCATGCGGCGAGCGCAGGAAGACCGCGTAGGTCTGGCCTTGCATCGTCACGTCGTCCGTGTACTGGCCGGCGCCGGTGAGGAAGCGCGCGTCTTCGCGGCGCGTGAGTGGCTTGCCGATCGGTGAGTTCGACAGGTCGGTCATTGATGTCTCCTTTGCGCGGACGCGTGTCCGCGGCGTCCCGTTCCGGTGTGTCAGGCGCTGGCGGTCTGGGCCTGCACCGGCGCCTTGGCGCCGTCAGCCACCTGGCGGACCGCACGCACGATGTTCTGGTAGCCGGTGCATCGGCAGATGTTGCCGTCGAGCCCTTCACGGATCTCGGCTTCCGTCGGCTTCGGATTGTCCTGCAGCAGTTGCACGGCGCTCATCACCATGCCCGGGGTACAGAATCCGCACTGCAACGCGTGGCAATCGCGGAACGCTTCCTGCATCGGGTGCAACTGGCCACCGACGGACAGGCCTTCGATGGTGGTGATCTCGGCGCCGTCGGCCTGCAGTGCCAGGATGGAACAGGCCTTGATGGCGCGCCCGTTCATGTGGATGGTGCAAGCCCCGCACTGGGCGGTGTCGCAGCCCACGTGCGTGCCGGTCAGCCCCAGGTTCTCCCGGATGAGCTGCACCAGCAAGGTGCGGGAATCGACGGTGACGGAAACCGGCTTGCCGTTCACTGTCAGCTTGACGGTCTGCTGCATGGAATGTCTCCTGATGAAGGCTTCTCGCGA
>JAEWGX010000033.1 GCA_023388075.1 Pseudomonadota bacterium | reverse complement strand
AAATCAGCCATTTAGCGGAAACTGCTACTGCAGGCGCCAGGATTTGCTTCTAAGTAGGGCAAAATTATAGGGATTCAATCCTCGAGGTTGGTATGGCTCAAGACGAAAACAAGGCTTTCCTGAAGCGAGTGCCGCTGTTCTCCGGCCTGACGGATTCCCAGATCGAGCGCCTCGCCGCCGGCAGCGTCCGACGCAGCTTTCCCAAGGGTCGCACGATTGTCGCCGAAGGCGAGCCGTCCCAGTCGCTCTACGTGCTGCTCTCCGGACGGGCCAAGGTGCAGCGTTCGGATACCGAAGGCAAGGAGGTCATCCTTGCCGTGCTCGGCCCGGGCGAGTGCTTCGGGGAGATGAGCCTGATCGACGATGCCCCGCGCTCGGCGAGCGTCATCACCATCGAGTCCTGCGACTTCATGTCGATCAACAAGGAGGGCTTCAAGGCCATGCTGATGTCCAGCCCCGAGATCTGCATGCGGATCATGAAGGGGCTGGTGAAGCGGCTGCGCGAGGCCGACAAGAAGATCGAGACGCTCGCGTTGCTGGACGTGTACGGCCGGGTCGCGCGCGTGCTGCTCGATTTCTCCGAGATGGTCGGCAACGAGCGTATCGTGCGCAACAAGCTGCCGCGCCAGGAGATCGCCAAGATGATCGGCGCCTCGCGCGAGATGGTCTCGCGCGTGATGAAGGGGCTGGAGGTGGAGGGATATATCGTCCCGATGCCGGAAGGCCGGTTGATGCTGCGCGAGAAGCTCAGCAACTACCTAAGCTGAATCGGAGTGGTTGCAGATGTCGCGTAACACGAGCGCGGTCACCGCGCCGCAGGGCTGGATGGGGCGCAGCGCGGGGCTGTCGGACCGGGCGATACGGCTGCTGCGGGAGGCGCGATGGATCGGATTGTGCTTTCTCGCGCTCTTCCTCCTGCTGGTGCTGGTGAGCTTCGATCCGCGCGATCCAGGCTGGTCCCATGCCGTGGTGACGCGCCAGACCGCGAACCTCGGCGGCCGAGTCGGCGCGTGGATCGCCGACTTCATGCTGTACCTGTTCGGCCTGTCCGCCTACCTCTTCTCCGGCTTCCTCATGATGCGGGTGGTGTCCGGCTATCGGGCGCTTCACCGGGAGGCGCTGGACGACAAGGGGCCCGAGGCGGTGCGCTTCGCCTGGGAGCGCTGGGTAGGCTTCGTGGTCATGCTGGTGGGCTGCACCGGCCTCGAGGCGGCGCGACTCTACACCGTCGAGGCCACGCTGCCGCTCGCCCCCGGTGGGCTGGTGGGCGCGCTGGTGGCGCAGCCGGTGCACGAGCAGCTCGGCGCGGTGGGCGGGACGCTCGCGCTGCTCCTGATGATCGCGATCGGCTTCAGCCTCGCGAGCGGCGTTTCCTGGCTGACGGTGTTCGAGCGCGTCGGAGCCTGGCTAGAGGCCACGATCGTGCGGGTGCGCGGGCTCATCAGCGCGCGCGAGGACCGACGGCTGGGCGAGCTGGCCGCCAACAACCGCGAGCAGTCGGTCGAGGTGCTGCGCCAGATCATCGACGTCGATCCCGAGCCGCTGCGCATCGAGCGGCCGGCGCGCGTCGAGAAGTCCGAGCGCGCCCAACGCGAGCGGCAGGTGCCGCTCTTCTCGGACCTGCCGGCTGATTCGGAGCTGCCGCCGCTCGCGCTGCTCGACCAGCCGCCGGACAACATGGAGACCACCGTCTCTCAGGAGACGCTGGAGTACACGTCGCGCCTGATCGAGAAGAAGCTCTCGGACTTCGGCGTGTCCGCCGCCGTGGTGGCCGCCTATCCCGGCCCGGTGATCACCCGTTACGAGATCGAGCCGGCCACGGGCGTGAAGGGCAGCCAGATCGTCAACCTGGCGAAGGACCTGGCGCGGGCGCTCTCGGTCATCTCCCTGCGGGTGGTGGAGACCATTCCCGGCAAGAACCTCATGGGGCTCGAGCTGCCGAACCCGCGGCGCCAGGCGGTGCGGCTCTCCGAGATCATCGGATCGCAGGTCTACGCGAGCAGCACCTCCGCGGTGACGCTCGCGCTCGGCAAGGACATCGCCGGGCATCCGGTCGTGGCCGACCTCGCTCGCATGCCCCACCTGCTCGTGGCCGGCACCACCGGGTCGGGCAAGTCGGTCGGCATCAACGCGATGCTGATGTCGCTGCTCTACAAGTCCGATCCTGCGCAGGTACGCCTCATCCTCATCGATCCGAAGATGCTGGAGATGAGCGTGTACGAGGGCATTCCTCACCTGCTCGCGCCGGTGGTCACCGACATGCGCCAGGCCGGGCATGCGCTCAACTGGTGCGTGGGGGAGATGGAGCGGCGCTACCGGCTGATGAGCAAGCTCGGCGTACGCAACCTCTCCGGCTACAACACCAAGATCGCGGAGGCCGAGAAGCGCGAGGAGCTGATTCCCAACCCGTTCTCGCTTACCCCGGACGAACCCGAGCCGCTGTCGCACCTGCCGACCATCGTGGTGGTGATCGACGAGCTCGCCGACCTGATGATGGTGGTCGGCAAGAAAATCGAGGAGCTGATCGCCCGGCTCGCGCAGAAGGCGCGTGCGGCCGGCATCCATCTCATCCTGGCCACTCAGCGGCCCTCGGTCGACGTCATCACGGGCCTCATCAAGGCCAACATCCCGACCCGCATCGCCTTCCAGGTCTCCTCGAAGATCGATTCCCGGACCATCCTGGACCAGATGGGCGCCGAGACGCTGCTGGGGCAGGGCGACATGCTCTACATGCAGTCCGGCACCAACCTGCCCCAGCGGATCCACGGCGCCTACGTGGCCGACGAGGAGGTGCACAAGGTGGTCGCCAACTGGAAGGAGCGTGGCGGCGAGCCGCAGTACATCGAGGGCATCCTCGAGGGCGGCGTGCCCGAGGAGGCGGACACCGGCAGCGCGGTCGGCTTCGGCGGCCTCTCGCAGACGCTCTCCGAGGCCGGCATCGATGGCGAATCCGACGCCATGTACGACCAGGCGGTGGCGGTCGTGCTCCAGCATCGTCGCGCCTCCATCTCCCTGGTGCAGCGGCACCTGCGCATCGGCTACAACCGGGCCGCGCGGCTGCTGGAGCAGATGGAGAAGTCCGGTCTGGTATCCGCGATGGCGGGCAACGGCAACCGGGAGATCCTGGTGCCGGCGGGCGCGGCGCGCGACGACGACTAGGCGCCTGGCCGGCCGTTTCCGCGTCCGGATCCCTTTCCTGTCCGGCGCCGATTCCAGCCGCTACCGGGACCGGCCCGCTGGCCGGGCAGGCCCTGGCGTCCCGGGGCCTGCCGGGGCCTGCGGGGCCCTCGGCGCGCATTCCGGTTAAGCTAGGGACTGCCGGTGCGGCCGGTCCGCACCGTCCCTCCTGACGTCGTACATGAATCAGCCCATTCCAAGCGCCTGTCCTCCCTCCCGCCTGCCGCGGCGTCGCAGCCTGCTCGTCGTCGCGGCGGGGGCGCTCGTTGGCAGCATGCTGCCGGCAGCGCCGGTCGCGGCGGCGGGTGCCATCGAGCAGCTCCGTGCGTTCGCGGAGTCCACGCGCTCGGCCACCGGCGAGTTCACCCAGCAGCTTCAGCGCAAGTCTCGCCAGGCCGCGCCGGTCTCGCGCGGCGTGTTTTCGTTTGCCCGGCCCGGCCGGTTCCGCTGGGACATCCAGGAGCCGTACGCGCAGCTCATCGTCACCGACGGAAAGAAGCTCTACTTCTACGACAAGGACCTCAAGCAGGTGACGATCCGCGCGGCCGGCGACGTCATCCGGGCCACGCCGGCCGCGGTGCTCTTCGGCGGCGGCGACATCGGCGAGGCGTTCCGCCTGGAAGAGAAGGGCGAGCGGGACGGGTTGCACTGGGTGGAGGCGACGCCCAAGCTGCCCGACAGCGGGTTCGAGCGCATCCGCGTCGGCCTGCGCGACGGCCTGCCGCTCCAGATGGAAGTGACCGACGCGTTCGGCCAGCTGAGCCGCTTCACCTTCACGCGCATCAGCCGCAACGAACCGGTGCCGGAAGATGCGTTCGTCTTCACGCCGCCACCCGGCGTCGACGTGATCGAGTGATCGACTGATCGGACCCGCCGCCACCCAGTGACAGCCACCGCCGATACCGATCCGCTCTTCCCGGTGCTGCCGTCGGCGCCGCTCGCTGAGGCGCTTCGGCCGCGTTCGCTGGACGAGATGGTGGGCCAGTCGCACCTGATCGGGGCAGGCAAGCCGCTGCGCCTCGCCTTCGAGAGCGGCCGGCCGCATTCGATGATCCTGTGGGGCCCGCCGGGCGTTGGCAAGACCACGCTTGCCCGCCTGACCGCCAGCGCCTTCGGCTACGAGTTCATCGCGCTCTCGGCGGTGCTTTCCGGCGTCAAGGACATCCGCGCGGCCATGGAGGAGGCGGAGCGCAACCTCGCGAAGGGACGGCGCACCATCCTCTTCATCGACGAGATCCACCGCTTCAACAAGAGCCAGCAGGACGCGTTGCTGCCGTTCGTCGAGTCCGGACTGGTGACCTTCATCGGAGCGACCACGGAGAACCCGTCCTTCGAGGTGAACTCGGCGCTGCTCTCGCGCGCGCAGGTGCACGTGCTGCAGTCGCTCGGGGAGGACGAGCTGGGCGCGCTGGCGCGCCGGGCACTTGCCCGCGCGCTGCCGCACCTCGACCTGGAGGAGCCCGCGCTGGCGACCCTGGTCGGCTACGCGGACGGCGACGCGCGGCGGCTGCTCAACCTGCTCGAGCAGGCGGACACGGCCGCACGCGCGGCCGGCACCGCGCGCGTCGATGCCGACTTCCTGCGCGAGGCCCTCACCCTGAACGCGCGGCGTTTCGACAAGGGTGGCGACAATTTCTACGACCAGATCTCCGCCCTGCACAAGTCGGTGCGCGGCTCCAGCCCCGATGCCGCCCTCTACTGGCTGTGCCGCATGCTCGACGGCGGCGCCGATCCGCGCTATCTCGCGCGACGGATCATCCGGATGGCGTGGGAGGACATCGGCCTTGCGGATCCACGCGCGATGCAGCTCGCCAACGACGCCGCGCTCACCTACGAGCGACTGGGGTCCCCCGAGGGCGAGCTCGCACTGGCCCAGGCCGTGATCTATCTGGCGGTGGCGGCCAAGAGCAACGCCGGCTACATGGCCTACAACGCGGCCCGCGCCTTCGTGCGCGAGGACAAGTCACGCGAGGTTCCGCCGCACCTGAGGAACGCGCCGACGCGCCTCATGAAGCAGCTCGGCTACGGCAAGACGTACCGCTATGCGCATGACGAGCCGCAGGGGTATGCGGCGGGCGAGACATACCTGCCGGAGGGCATCGTCGAGCCGGGCTGGTACAAGCCGGTTGCCCGCGGGCTGGAGGCCAAGATCGCCGAGAAGATGCGGCATCTCGCCGACCTGGACGAAGCCGCGCGCCGAGACGAAGCCGCGCCCCGAGACCGCTAAGGAGCACGGGGAGTCACCCTTTACGGGGGTCCCAGTGGGTGTCAGAGGTGGGCGCCGTTCCAGTTCGGCGACGGAGACGGCAGAGCTATCGCTACCGCCAGATTGCGGTCGATCGCAGCTACCAGCGCCGGAACGAGCACGCCGAGCACATGGCCATCTTCGACGCGTTCGTGGAAGGGCGGGCCGACGACGCGGTCAGCGCGCTGACGGACCACTACGGCCGAACCTCGGCCATTGTGGAAGGAATGGCGAAGGCACGCGTGGGCAGTATCCGGATCGAGACGGAAATCGACCCTGCGTGATGCCGGTCGTGGCCCGGGCGACGACGGCGCCCGCCGTCGTCAGTAGGTAAGCTCGAGCACGACCATGTGCCCATCCGCCGGCCACGTGCGCCCCACGATGCGCTCGCCGTTGAACTCCGCAGCTACGCTGCGGATGGCGTCGTCGGTGGACTTGAGGCGCGACGTGGCGATGCCGGCGCCACTCGGGGGCACGCCGGGCGGCGGGCTGATGCCGCCGAAGCTCATCCTGTCACGCTGGGCATCGAAGTAGCCGCGAGGTCGGGTCATGCTGATCACCGAGCGCGCGTCGTCGTCGATCGTGATGCGGCGCAGTTGCAGGTGGATCAGGCCACTCGAGCGGGGGAAGGGACTGCGATACACGTGGTTGACCGGGTACCCGTCGGCGGTCACCTCGAACTCGTAGCTCGCGTCGGGCCGTGCGTCGAATGGCCCCCAGCGCCCGTTGCGTCCGACGCGCTTGCGATGCACCGCTTCGCCCAGTCGCTCGCCGGTATCCGGGTCGACCTCGAATACCTGCACGGTGGCGCCGGCCGCCGGCAGGTTGTTCACGAAACTGCCGGATGACGGATCGGACGGATCCAGCCCCAGGCCGAAGACCTTGCCGTTCAGCACGATCTCCGGCATCGGCTCGATGTCGATGGTGCGGGGTGCCTCGCCGGTGATGAAGCGGTACATTGCCTCGAAGGCGGCCGGCGAGTAGGCCGTCTCGCGGTGGTCCACGCCGGGGAGCACGATGTTGGTCGCACCGCGCAGCTCCGGCCCGGTGTGGTCCACGTTGGTGCGTTGGCCGCGCGAGCCGATCCAGAGGCCATCCGGCTGGGCGTACTTGTCGTTGTTGTCGGAGCGCAGGGTCAGCCAGCGGACCGATTGCGGCACTTCGTCGCCGCGGTCGTTCTTGGGCGCGTTGAGCGCCGTGAGGAATGGCCCGGTGCCGGAGAACTCGTTGTTCTCCCGCATGCCTTTCACGGCCCAGATGCCGTGGTTCGGCGTCCCGGCCAGGATCGCATGGCTGACGAACGGCTCGCCGCCGTGCTGCACGTAATTGCGGATGGTCAGTCCGCCGCGCGAGTTGCCGACGAGGATCACCTTTTCCGCGCCGCTGCGATCCAGTACGCGCTGGACCTCCGCGGCGAGGTGATCGCGCTGTTCGGTCGTGGAAGTTCGACCCGGCTGCTCGCGATTGTCCTCGTCGCGCGCGAGCGGATAGGGCACGTCCATCGCATGCAGGCGTTCGGTCGGCCAGCCGTTCGACTCGAAGCGCCACACCGTGGTCTGCCAGAGGGCGCCGCTGTCGCCGTTGCCGTGGACGAAGACGATTGGCGGGTAGGCGCTGTGGTCCGGACGGGTGGCGCAGGCGCCGAGCAGGAGGACGGCGGCCCCGAGGGCGAGGAAGCGGCGGCGAAGAAGGGATACGGTGGACGGCTTCATGGATTCCCGGGGTTGGCCTTGGCGGTGGCGTCGTGCCGCCGGAACCAGGCGTCCGTCGCGACCACGGCATCCAGGCGCCGGCAAGGCCGTCTGGAGGTGCCGCGATTATAGATACGGCCTGCGCAGCGGCCGAGGCATCGCCCCTCGGCCTCGCCGGCCGCAGGCGCGCCCGCCGTGGTTCTCACCGATTATCATGCCGGGATGATCGACAACCAGCTCCTGCGGCGCGACGCCGCACAAGTGGCACGCCGGCTCCAGGACAGGGGCTTCCAGTTCGACCTCGACCATTTCCAGCAGCTCGAATCGCGGCGCAAGTCCGCCCAGGGGAGAGCCGAAGACCTGCAGGCGCGGCGCAATGCGCTTTCCAGGCAGATCGGCCAGGCCAAGGCCCGCAAGGAGAGCGCGGACGCCCTGCTCGCCGAGGCCGCTTCGATCGGCGAGCAGCAGCAGCAGGCAGCCGTCGAGATGAGCGAGGCGCAGGCTGCGCTGGAGGACTTCCTGCTCGTGCTCCCGAACCTGCCGCACGAATCGGTGCCGGTGGGCAAGTCGGAGGCGGACAACGTCGAGGTGCGTCGCTGGGGCACCCCGCGGGAGCTCGACTTCCCCGCCCGCGATCACGTGGCGCTGGGCACGCCGCTCGGGCTGGATTTCGAATCCGCGGCCAAGCTCTCGGGCGCACGCTTCGTCGTCATGAAGCGCGGAGTCGCCCGGCTGCATCGGGCACTCGCGCAGTTCATGCTGGACACGCACACCGGGCGTCACGGCTACGAGGAATGCCATACGCCGTATCTGGTCGGCCCGGCCACGCTGCGGGGCACCGGCCAGCTGCCCAAGTTCGAGGACGACCTGTTCAGCGTGCGCCGCGGTGGGCAGGGACCGGACACGGAGGGAGCCGGTCCGGACGGCACCGCGGGCGATGCGGATTTCTACCTCATCCCCACCAGCGAGGTATCCCTCACCAATCTCGTTCGCGAGGAGATCCTGGATGCTGACCTCCTGCCGCTCAGGCTGACCGCGCACACGCCCTGCTTCCGCTCGGAAGCGGGGGCCTATGGCCGCGACACCCGGGGCATGATCCGGCAGCACCAGTTCGACAAGGTCGAGATGGTGCAGATCACGACGCCGGATCGCTCCTATGCGGCGCTGGAGGAGATGGTCGGCCATGCCGAATCGATCCTGCGGGCGCTCGACCTGCCGTATCGGGTGATGGCGCTGTGCACGGGGGATCTCGGGTTCGCCTCGGCGAAGACATTCGACCTGGAGGTCTGGCTGCCCGGGCAGGGCACTTATAGGGAGATCTCCTCGGTATCGAACTGCGAGGCCTTCCAGGCCCGGCGGATGCAGGCACGGTTCCGCAGCGGCAGCGGCAAGCCCGAGCTGGTCCACACACTGAACGGTTCCGGGCTGGCCGTCGGCCGGACGCTGGTCGCGGTATTGGAGAACCACCAGCAGGCGAACGGTTCGGTCATCGTGCCGGAGGCGCTGCGCGGCTACATGGGCGGGCTCGACGTGCTGACGCCGGCGGGTTGACCGGGTGCCGCATCGCCGCGCATCGGGCGCGGACGATTCACACAGGAAGAGGGAGAAACGCGATGTTGTGGGACCAGGAGCCCCGGACGGCCGATCTGCTGCAGCGGTTGAAGGACTTCTTCGACGAGCACATCTACCCGAACGAGGCGCGCCACGAAGGGGAGCTCCTCGCCATGCGCCGGGAAGGCAACCCCTGGCGCGCCGTTCCGGTGGTCGAGGAGCTCAAGCCGCTCGCGCGCAAGGCGGGGCTGTGGAACCTCTTCCTGCCGCACTCGGAGCGGGTGCCCGAAGGCCTTTCCAACCTTGCCTACGCACCATTCTGCGAGGTCATGGGCCGGGTGATGTGGTCGGCCGAGGTGTTCAACTGCTCCGCGCCCGATACCGGCAACATGGAGACGATCGAGCGGTACGGCACGGAGGCGCACAAGGCCCGCTGGCTCGCGCCGCTCCTGGAGGGCAGGATCCGCTCCGCCTTCCTCATGACCGAGCCGGCCGTCGCCTCGTCGGACGCCACGAACATCGAGTGCAGCATCCGTCGCGACGGGGACGACTACGTCATCAACGGGCGCAAGTGGTTCTCGAGCGGCGCGGGCCATCCGAACTGCGAAATCTTCATCGTGATGGGCAAGACCGATCCCCAGGCCGCCCGTCACGCGCAGCAGTCGATGATCCTGGTGCCGCGCGACACGCCGGGCGTGAAGGTGCTGCGTCCGCTCACGGTGTTCGGCTACGACGACGCGCCGCATGGCCACATGGAGGTCGCGCTCGACGACGTCCGCGTGCCGGCGGAGAACATCCTGCTCGGCGAGGGCAGGGGCTTCGAGATCGCGCAGGGCAGGCTCGGCCCGGGCCGTATTCACCACTGCATGCGCTCGATCGGCGCCGCGGAGCGGGCGCTCGAGGCGATGTGCGACCGCCTGCAGTCGCGGGTGGCGTTCGGCGCGCCACTTGCCACCCAGTCGATCTGGCACGAACGGATCGCCGAGTCGCGTTGCATGATCGACCAGGCGCGCCTGCTCACGCTGAACGCGGCGCGGATGATGGACGTGGCCGGCAACAAGGCGGCCCGCGCCGAGATCGCGATGATCAAGGTGGTTGCGCCCAACATGTCGTGCAAGATATTCGACTGGGCCATCCAGGCCTATGGCGCCGCCGGCGTCACCGCGGACTTCTGGCTGGCCGAAGGCTATGCGCACCAGCGGACGGTGCGCATCGTCGACGGGCCGGACGAGGTGCACCGGCGCGCCATCGCGCGGATCGAGCTCGGCAAGCGTCCGGTCGTCGCGGTGGACCGGACCGCCGACCGCCCGGCGCGCTAGCGCCCGGCGCGCGGGCCGTCGCCACGGGCGACCCGCAGCCGGCGGCCCGAGCCGCCGGCCTTCCCTCGCTCAGTACAGCACGCTCGGCAGCCAGAGTCCGATACCGGGGAACAGGTAGAGGACCACGATCGCGACGACCTGGATCGCCATGAACGGGAGCATTCCCAGGAAGATCTGGTTCAGCGTCACGTGCGGCGGCGAGACACCCTTCAGGTAGAAGGCGGACATGGCCACCGGCGGCGACAGGAACGCCGTCTGCAGATTGAGCGCCACCAGCAGTCCGAAGAAGAGCGGATCGATCTGGAAATGGACCAGGAGCGGCAGGAAGATCGGCATGAAGATGATGATGATCTCGGTCCACTCCAGCGGCCAGCCCAGCAGGAAGATCACCACCTGGGCGAGGATCATGAACTGCACCGGGGTGAGGTCCATCCCCATCACCCAGTTGTTGATGATCTCCTGGCCGCCCAGCAGCGCGAAGGCGGCCGAGAAGATGCTGGAGCCAATGAAGAGCCAGCACACCATCGCGCTCGTCTTCGTGGCGAGGAACACCGACTCCCGCACCATCGGATAGCTGAGCCGCCGATAGGCGAGCGCGAGAAGGATGCCGCCCAGCGCGCCCAGGGCGGCCGCTTCTGTCGGGGTGCACAGGCCGACGATGATGCTGCCGAGCACCGCCAGGATCAGCAGGGTCAGCGGGAAGAACGACTTCAGCAGGATCTTGAAGATCTCCAGCCGGGCGAAGCTGAGCAGGGCATAGAAGGCCAGCAGGGCGACGCCGGCCACCGCCAACGCGATCCAGAAGCCGAGCGGTGCCGGCTGCCCTTGCGGCTCGTCCGACGGCGCTTCCGCGGCCGGGTCCGCCGGCGCGGCAGGCGGGGCTTCGGCGCCGAGCGGAACCGCCTCCTCGGCCGCCTCGGGCTCCTGCAGGCCGGAGCCGGGCGGCTCCTGCAACCCGCCACTGTCGCTCGAGGCGTCGTCGAAGCTGGTGAAGCCGCCCATCTGCTCCAGCTCGTACTCCGCCTCCACCACCGGGGCCGTCACGCTCACGTAGCTGGACGAGAAGACCAGCACGAAGAGGATGGCCGGCGCCAGCGCAATGAAGAGATTGAACAGCAGGCGGGCGAAGGAGACGCCGGCATCGCCGCGGCCACGCAGCCCGGCCAGCAGGGCCGGCACCGCCCGGTCGCCAACGTTGTCCTTGAGCCGCTGCGCGAAGCCCGGCAGGAGGACCTTGCGATCCTCCTCCGACAGCGGCGGGGCGAGGTTCGGGCGAAGCTTCGCCAGCACGATGACATAGAGCATGTACATCGCTGCGAGCATCAACCCCGGAAAGAAGGCGCCCGCATACAGCTTCACCACCGAGACGCCGGCCACCGCGCCATACAGGATCAGCAGCACCGAGGGCGGCAGCATGATCCCCAGGCAGCCGCCGGCCGTGATCGAGCCGGCCGACAACTGCACGCCGTAGCCGGCGCGCAGCATGGCAGGCAGCGCCAGCAGTCCCATCAGCGTGACCACCGCGCCGACGATGCCGGTCGCGGTGGCGAAGAGCGCGCAGGTCGCGATGGTCGCGACCGCGAGCGATCCCGGGATGCGCGCCATGGCCAGGTGCATGCCCTGGAACAGGCTCTGAATCAGGTTGGCGCGCTCGACCAGGTAGCCCATGAAGATGAACAAGGGCACCGCGATCAGCACGTCGTTGGTCATGACCGCATAGGTGCGCAGGACCATCAGGTCCAGCGTCTGCTGGATGGCGAGGTCCCAGCCCATGTTGCGGTAGGCGAAGAGCGTAAACATGACGCCCATGCCCATCAGCGTGAACGCCGTGGGAAAGCCCAGCATGATCGTGACCACGATCAGGGCGAGCATCAGCAGCCCCAGGTGGCCGTTGGTCATGTCCGCCGGCGACGGAAACAGGACGGCGATGGCGATGACCACCGCCGCGAGGATGGAAAGCCCGAACCAGATCTCCTTCCTCATCGCGTCGACCCCTGCGCCGCCTGGCCGGTGACGTAGTCGTCGAGCTTCTCGATGTCCGCGTCCTTGACGTCCACCATGTCCTTCAGCTTGTCGACGTCCACCTCCTCGACGTCCTCGTCCCGCGGCGGCCAGTTGCCCTGCCGCAGGCAGGCGATGCAGCGAATCACCTCGACCACGCCCTGCATCAGCAGGCAGAACCCGGCCACCGGGATCACGGCCTTGAAGGGATAGATCGGCGGCCCGTCCGCTGTGATGTTCGAATGCTCGTTGATGGCCCAGGATTCGGCGGCGTAGTAGTAGCCGGCCCAGAACATGGCGATCACGCCGGGAAAGAAGAAGAGGATGTAGAGGGCGAGGTCGAGCCCGGCCTGCAGCCGTGGCGGAAAGAAGCCGTAGAGGACGTCGCCGCGGACATGGCCGTTCTTGGCGAGCGTGTAGGCACCGCCCATCATGAAGAGGGTGCCGTAGAGCATGTTCATGAAATCGAAGGACCAGGAATGCGGCTGCCCGAGGACGTAGCGCGAGAAGACCTCGTAGGAGACGAACAGCGTCAGCGCGAGGACGAACCAGCCGAAGAGCTGTCCTATCCGGGTATTGAAACGGTCGACGGCGACCAGGATGCCTTGCATGGTGGGATCAGCCTGCGAGTGTGGCCAGAACGGGAACCAGGGGAAGAGGGCCCGCTGAACGGGCCCGGAGGGAAGGGGTGGGGGTGACACCCCGCAGGCACGGCGGCGCCATGCCTGCTTCGACGTCGGGCTCTCGAGGAGGCCGCCGGTCGCACGGAGCCGGCGGCCCGAGCCCGGCGTAGGCTCAGCTCTTGCGGAAGTAGTGGTTGTAGGCGAGGCGCCGGTTGTTGTTGTAGTCCATGTCGACCGCCATGGCGCGGGCCGCGAAGGCACGCTGCGAGGCCTCGATCTCCTTGAACAGCGGGTTGGTCTCCGCCTTCTTGGCGACGATCCGGTCCCACACCACCAGCTGCTCCCGCAGGATCGAATCCGGCGTCTTGTAGAACTTCACGCCGTCCTTCTGCAGGTTGATGTAGTCCTTGGAGTAGCGGTCGATCGCCTTCCAGGACATGTCCGCGGACGCGGCCTCGCTGGCGTTCTCGATGATCGCCTGCAGCTTCTTGGGCAGCCCGTTGTACTTGTCCTTGTTGAAGATGATCTCGAAGGTCTCGGCGGACTGATGGAAGCTCTGCAGCATGCAGACCTTGGAGACGTCCGGGAAGCCGAGCAGCCGGTCGGAGCTGGCGTTGTTGAACTCCGCGCCGTCGAGCAGGCCGCGGTCGAGCGCCGGCACGATCTCTCCGCCCGGGAGCGCGTTCACCGCCGCGCCCATCTCCGTGAACAGGTCGATGGCGAGCCCGTTGGTGCGGAACTTGAGGCCCTTCAGGTCCTCGGCCTTCGTGATCGGCTTCTTGAACCAGCCGAACGGCTGGGTCATCATCGGCCCGCTCAGGAACGACACGACGTTGCCGCCGATCGAATCGTAGAGCTTGGCGAGCAGCTCCTTGCCGCCGCCATACTTGTGCCAGGCCAGGATCATGTTGGCATCCATGCCGAAGGCCGGGCCCGAGGAGAAGAGCGCGAGCGCGTTCTGCTTGCCGTAGTTGTAGCCGAGCACGCCGTGGCCGCCATCCAGGGTGCCCTTGGAGACGGCGTCCAGCAGGCCGAAGGCGGGAACGACCGCGCCGGCCGGCAGCATCTCGATGCGCAGGTCGCCGCCGGTCATGTCGTTGACCTTCTTGGTGAAGTCGACCGCGAACTCGTGGAAGATGTCGACCGTCGGCCAGGTGCTCTGGAACCGGAAGTTGATGGGTCCCTGGGCCCGCGCGATCGCGGGGAACGCCATGGCGGTGGTGGCGGCGGCGGTCCCGACGGCAGCCCGCCGGAAGAACTTGCGCCGCGAGAACACCGACTTCACCGTCGCGGCGAGACCGGACTTGGCAATCTTCTCTTTCATTACCTGCAAACTCCTCTCGTTGGTGATGGCCACCGCGGCTTGTCCGCGACCGCGGCGACCGATGCGTCCTGCGATCGCATTGGATGCCGAAGCGCTGTCGATAGACGTTCCGATCGGTCGATGGCCTGCCTGACCGGCCACGGGTGAGCATGGCCGATCCGGTGCCAGGCCGCGAATGCAGCCCGATTGCACCAGATCCGTGATCATTGCACATTCCAAGGGCAGGGGTTATCCGGGCCTCCCCCTAGGCGCAACCTGTCGGAAAAAGACCTCGCCGGCCTGCCGGCGGGGGTCACTGGATGACGCCATCCGCCCTCAGTGCCTCGATTTCGTCCGCCCCGAAGCCGGCCGCCCGCAGCACTTCGTCGGTGTGCTGACCGAGCCGGGGAGCGGGCAGGCGCAGTCTTCCGGGCGTGCCGAGCAGCTTCGGCACGATGCCCGGAACGTCCAACTCCAGCCCCGCCTGGGTGCGGGTACGCAGCAGCATATCGCGGGCGCGGTACTGCGGGTCCGCGACGATGTCCTCGATGGTGTAGATCCGGCCGGATGGCACGCGCGCGCCGTCCAGCACCTCGAGCGTGGCCGCGACGGTGTGCTGGGACGTCCAGGCGGCGATCGCGGCGTCCAGCTCCTCCACGCGGGCGGCGCGGCCGGCATTGTCCGCAAGGCCCGGGTCGGTGGCGAGATCCTCGCGGCCGAGTGCCCGCATGAGCCGCTGGAAGATGCTGTCGCCATTGCCGGCGATCAGGACCCAGCCATCGCTGCAGGGATAGGCGTTGGTCGGCGCGATACCAGGCAGCGAGCTCCCGGCGGCATGCCGGACCACTCCAAAGGCGCTGTATTCCGGCAGCAGGCTCTCCATGCAGTTGAACACCGCCTCGTAGAGCGCCACGTCGACCACCTGGCCGCGTCCGCCGTTGTGGTCGCGGGCGCGCAGCGCCGCGAGGACCCCGATGGTGCCGTGCAGCGCGGAGAGCGTGTCGCCGATGCTGACACCGACCCGCACCGTCACCCGGCCGGGCTCGCCGGTGAGATGGCGCAATCCGCCCATCGCCTCTCCCACGACACCGAAGCCCGGGCGGTCCTTGTACGGGCCGGTCTGCCCGTAGCCGGAGATACGCAACATCACCAGCCCGGGGTTGATCGTGGACAACGCCTCGTAGCCAAGGCCCCACTGCTCCATCGTGCCCGGTCGGAAGTTCTCGATCAGCACATCGGTATCGCGGACCAGCCGGCGCACGATCTCCTGGCCTTCGGCCTTGCGCAGGTCGACCGCGACGGAGCGCTTGTTGCGCGACTGGACTTCCCACCACACCGAGGTCCCGTCGTGCAGCAGGCGCCACTTGCGCAGCGGATCGCCGGTGCCGGGCGGCTCGATCTTGATGGTTTCCGCCCCGAGATCGGCCAGTGTCTTGCCGGCGAACGGGCCGGCGATGAGTTGGCCCAGCTCGAGGACGCGCAGGCCGGCGAGCGGAGGCGGGGCGTCGGATCTCGCGGTCGTCTCTTCCATGCCGGGATGTTACCCGCGCCGGCGCGTCGCCCAGGTACCCTCGCGGCCCGTCCCCCGCGGATGTCCGACCTACCCGGATGCGGGGCTGCGCACGCGTTCCGGCCGCACGCCCATGCCTACCATCCGGGCCGGTACCCGGTTCAGCCCAGGCCAGCGCTGCAACAGGCGCAACGGCATCGGAAGCGATGGCGGATCTTTCGCGCTCCCATCCGCGCCCCTGGCGAGGACCGGCGCCAGCACCTCGTTCTGCACGGCGATCTGGATCCGCTGGGTAACCCGGGTGGGCCATTCACGCCGGCGCTGGACCGCCGCGAGATCGTCGTTGCCGACCCGCCGCTCGCGCAGCGGCACGGCCAGCCGGTTGGCGGCGGCCACCGCATCCTGGATGGCGAGATTGATGCCGACACCGCCGACGGGTGACATCGCGTGGGCTGCGTCGCCGATGCACAGCAGGCCGTCACGGTACCAGCGCGGCATCCGATCGACCTGCACGGTGAGCAGCTTGACCTCGTCCCAGCTCCGCAACTCGCGAGTCGCCTCCGCCAGGAACGGTGCCGTGCGCACGATGTCGTCCTTGAACGCATCGAGGCCCCGAGCCTTGCGCTCCGCGAGGCTGCCCTTGGCGATCACGAATCCGCACTGCCAATAGTCGCCGCGATCGATCGTCACCAGGAAGAGTCCCGGCCGGACGTAGCCGCCGGTCTGACGCACCACCCCATGCGTGTCGCGTGGTAACCGGAACCAGAGCACGTCCATCGGGGCGCCGAGCTCCACCGTGGCAAGGCTGGCCGCGGCCCGCACGGCCGACGTGCGGCCGTCGGCGCCCACCACCAGGTCGCTCGCCACCTCGAGCGACCCCTGCGCGCCTTCGGCGCGAAGGCCGGTGATCCGCCCATCCTCCTCGATCAGGCCGGTGGCCTCGGTATCCATCAGCAGCCGGAACCCGGGCCAGCGTGCTGCCTCCCGGGCCAGGAAATCGAGGAAATCCCACTGGGGCATCAGCGCCAGGAAGGGGCTTGCAACCGGCAGGTGCCGGAAGTCGGCGATGGTCAGCTCGTGTCCGTAGACGTCGGCATGGAGCGTTTCCACCCGCTGGTGGGGCAGCGCCAGGAACCGGTCGAGCAGGTCCAGGTCCTCCACCACCGCAAGCGTGGATGGATGGATCGTGTCCCCGCGGAAGTCCCGCAGGAAGTCCGCATGCTTCTCGAGCACGGTCACCGCAACGCCGGCGCGGGCCAGCAGCAGGCCGAGCATCATCCCGGCCGGCCCGCCGCCGGCGATGCAGCAGGTGGTGGCGAGCCGCTGTGTGGCTGTCCGGGGGGTTGCCGTGTCGAAGGACTGCACGGCCTGTAGGATAACCCTGCAGCTTCCCGATGAGGACCCTTTAAATGACGACCCTCGACGCCGCGGTCGCGGACCTGGTCAGGCACTACCGCGAGCGCAACCCCGAGAGCGAGCGGCAATTGCAGCGGGCGACGCAGGTGCTGCCGGGGGGCAATACGCGCAGCGTGCTCTTCCAGGAACCTTTCCCCCTCACCATGGTGCGCGGCGAGGGATGCTGGCTGTGGGACGCCGACGGTCACCGCCTGCTGGACGCGCTCGGGGAGTTCACCGCCGGCCTCTACGGCCACTCGCCCGCGCCGATCCGGGACGCGATCGTCGCCGCGCTCGGCGATGGTCTCTCGCTGTCGTCGCATACGCGCCGCGAGGTCGAGCTCGCGGCCGAGATCGCGGCGCGCTTCCCATCCATGCCGCTGCTGCGCTTCACCAACAGCGGCACCGAGGCGAACCTGCTCGCGATCGCCGCGGCGATTGCCCACACCGGCCGGCGCAAGGTGCTGGTCTTCGAAGGCGCCTACCACGGGGGCGTGCTTGCCTTCGGCGGAGCCGCGGCCTCGGTGAACGTGCCCCACGAGTGGCTGCTCGCCCCCTACAACGACCTGGAGGGCACCATGGAAATCGCCGAGCGGGAAGGAGACCGGCTCGCCGCGATCCTGGTGGAGCCGATGCTGGGCGCCGGTGGCTGCATACCGGGCGAGGCCGCGTTCCTGCGCGGGCTGCGCGAGCTTGCAGACCGCTACGGCGCGATGCTCGTTTTCGACGAGGTGATGACCTCGCGGCTTTCGTCCGCCGGGCGCCAGGGGCTGCTGGGCATCACGCCGGACCTGACGACGATCGGAAAGTACTTCGGCGGGGGACTCTCCTTCGGCGCTTTCGGCGGCCGGCGCGACGTGATGCTCCGTTTCGATCCCCGCCGGCGCGATGCGCTCGGCCACGCCGGCACCTTCAACAACAACGTGCTTTCCATGGCGGCCGGGCTCGCCGGCCTGCGCACGCTGTGGACCGCGGACGCGATCGAGGCGCTCAACCGGCGTGGCGACCGCTTGCGCGAGGAATGCAACCGGCGCTTTCGAGAGCACGGCGTTGCGCTGCAGGCGAGCGGGCTGGGTTCGCTCATGAACCTGCATCCGAGCGACCGACGCCTGCGCCGGCCGGCGGACCTGGTGGGCAGCGATGCCCGCGTGCGCGACCTGCTGTACTTCGCGCTCCTCGAGCGGGACGTCTACACCGCGCGGCGAGGGCTGGTGGCCCTCTCGCTGCCGTTCGGCGAGGCGGAGGTGGACCGCTTCCTCGGGGCGCTGGACGACGTGCTGGCCTGCCACCGAGAGGTGCTCCCGGCATGATCTCCGGCGAGCGGCCCGCGCTGCTCCGTCCAGGCGAGACCTGCTGGCGGATCGTGCGCGCCGACCGTCTCGCGGTGATCGTCGACGCGGCGGACTATTTCACCGTGGTCCGGGAGGCCGCCCAGCAGGCGAGCCACAGCCTGCTCATGGTCGGTTGGGACTTCGATACCCGCATCCAGCTCGCGCGTCCGGACCGGGATTCCCAGGTGCCCAACCGCCTGGGTCGCTTCCTGAGCTGGGTGGTGGAGAACCGGCCGGCGCTGCAGGTCCACATCCTGCGCTGGGACCTGGGGACGCTGAAGGAGCTCGGTCGCGGCACGACGCCGCTCGTCATCCTGGACTGGATGTCGCACGACCGGATCCACTTCAAGCTGGACGGTGCGCATCCAGTCGGTGCCGCGCATCACCAGAAGATCGTCGTGATCGACGATGCCCTGGCCTTCTGTGGTGGCATCGACATGACCGCGGACCGCTGGGACACCCGCGAACATCGCGACGACGACCCGGACCGCCGCCGTCCCACGACGAAGCGACGATACGGGCCCTGGCACGACGTCTCCACGGCGGTGGACGGCGAGGCCGCACGCGCGCTCGGCGATCTCGCGCGCGAGCGCTGGCGGCACGCCACCGGGGAGCCGATCGAGCCGCCGCCGACGTCGCGCAGCCCGTGGCCGGCGGATTTGGATCCGACGCTGCGCGACGTCGATGTCGCGATCGCGCGCACCGCGCCCGGGGACGAGGAGCGCGAAGGGATCCACGAGATCGAGGCGCTGTACCTCGCGGCGATCCGGCATGCCCGTCGCACCATCTACATCGAGAGCCAGTACTTCGCCTCGCGCAGGATCGCCGAGGCGATGGCAGAGCGGTTGTGGGAGGCGGACGGTCCGGAGATCGTCGTGGTCAACCCCGAGTCCGCCGACGGCTGGCTGGAAGAGGAGGTGATGGGTTCGTCGCGGGCTCGGGTGCTGCGGCTGATCCGTGAGGGAGACCGGCACGATCGCTTCCGCATCTACACGCCCGTGACCGCCGGGCGCCAGCCGATCTACGTGCATGCCAAGGTCATGGTGGTGGACGACTGGCTGCTGAAGGTAGGTTCCTCCAACCTCAACAACCGATCGCTCGGCTTCGACACCGAATGCGACCTGGCGGTGGAGGTAAGGCCCGATGCCGTCAATGCGGCGCAGACCCGCGCGGCTATCGTCGCCCTGCGTAACGACCTGGTTGCCGAACACCTGGGCGAGACCACGGATCGGGTGGTGGCGGCGATCGAGGGTTCGTCGGGTTCGCTGGTGACGGCCATCGAGAGGCTGCGCTCCGATGGGCGCTCCCTGGTGCCGTTCGAGCCGCCCCCGCTGAACGAAGTGGCGGAGCGGGTGCTCGCGGAGAGCGCGCTGCTCGATCCGGAACGGCCGACCAGCCGCTGGCGTGCGCTGCGCCGGCATCTGCCGGCCCTGCGGCCCCGCCGGCGCGGGGCAGGGGGCACCGGCGCAGGCGACGGTTGATACCCTCGCAACCTTGACGGGATGCGGCCGGCGTCCCACGATGGCATGCAGGAGGCGACCATGGACTTCCAGTACGACGAAGACACCCTGCAGCGGCAGCGCAGCCTGCGCCAGTTCATGGATCGCCACGTGCTTCCGCGCAACCGGGAGTACGAGCAGGTGGCGGCCACGGGCCGCCATCCCACCGCGGTGGTGGAGCCGCTCAAGGCGCTCGCGCGCGAGGCGGGATTCTGGAACCTGTTCCTGCCGGGCCTGCGGGACGACGAACCCGGCACCCGGCTGACCAACCTGGAGTACGCGCCGCTCGCGGAGATCATGGGGCGGCTCTACTGGTCGTCCGAAGTCTTCAACTGCAACGCGCCGGACACCGGCAACATGGAGCTGCTTCACCTCTTCGCCACGCCCGAGCAGCGCGAGCGGTGGCTGGCGCCGATGCTCGCGGGCGAGATGCGTTCCTGCTTCTCCATGACGGAGCCCGACGTCGCATCGTCGGATGCCACCAACATCGCGACCGTCATTCGTCGCGAGGGCGGCGAGTACGTCATCAACGGCCGCAAGTGGTTCACCAGCAATGCGCTGCATCCGAACTGCCGGTTCGCGATCGTGATGGGCGTGACCGACGAAAGCCCCGATGCGCCGCGCCACGCGCGGCACTCGATGGTGATCGTTCCGCTCGACACGCCCGGCGTTCGCATCGTACGCAACGTCCCCATCATGCATCACCTCGCCCCGGAAGGTCACTGCGAGGTCACCTACACCGACGTGCGCGTGCCGGGCTCGAGCCTCCTGGGCGAGGAGGGCGCGGGCTTCAGGCTGGCCCAGGCCCGGCTGGGGCCGGGACGCGTGCATCACTGCATGCGCACCATCGGCCAGTGCGAGCTCGCCTTGGAGCTCATGTGCGAGCGTGCGCTTTCGCGTCGCACCTTCGGGCGGTACCTGAGCGATTTCGCCAACGTGCAGGACTGGATCGCCCACTCGCGGGTCGAGATCGACCAAGCGCGCCTGCTGGTGCTGCAGGCGGCATGGAAGATGGACACCTTCGGCAACCGGTCCGCCCACGTCGACGCCTCGGCGATCAAGCTCGTCGCGGCGCAGCTCCAGACCCGCGTCCTGGACCGGGCGATGCAGGTCTTCGGCGCGATGGGGATCACGCCGGATACGCCGCTTTCCTACCTCTGGTCCTGGGGACGCGCCATGCGCTTCTTCGACGGCCCGGACGAGGTGCACCTGCGCGCGGTCGCGCGGGCGGAGCTCGCGAAGGCGCGCGAGAGCCTGGGATCGACCGCAGCGTACTACAACGCCCCATGAGCACCCGGCTCGAACGCCACTTCGGCGACCGGGTGGTGCGGTGCTTCCATCCGCGACCCGCCGACCTCAACGCCCTCTGGCGGGAGGCGGCCGCGCGCAATCCGGAGAGGGAAGCGGTCGTGAGCGAGGCGGGACGGCACACCTGGGGCGAGCTGGAGGAGCAGGCGTTGCGCGCCGCGTCCGGCCTGCGGGCACTGGGCGTCGGCAAGGGCGACCGGGTGGCGGCGCTCCTTGGCAATCACGCGAGCTTCGTGGTCGCCTTCTTCGCCACCCAGGCGCTTGGCGCCGTCTTCGTCCCCATCGGCATCCGTGAGCAGAGGCCCGGCATCGCCTACATCCTCGCCCACAGCGGCGCCTGCGTGCTGGTCTCGGATGCCGAGCTGCGGGACCGCTGGCCGGACGCGGGCGACGTGCCGGCACTGCGGCATCGACTGCTCTCGGGCGTACCGCCAAGCCATGCGGGCGCCTTCGAGGCATTGCAGTCGCATGCGCCACTGCCGCGCTGCGAGGCGGTGAGCGAGGAAGCGGTGGCCGTGGTGATGTACACCTCCGGCACCACCGGGCTGCCGAAGGGCGCGATGCTCAGCCACTTCAACGTCATCCATTCGGTGCTGCACTACCAAGCGGTGCTCGGACTCGACGAGGAGGTGCGCGGCCTGGTGGCCGTGCCGCTCAGCCACGTCACCGGACTGGTCGGCCTGATGATGGTGGCGCTGGGCCTGGGCGGCACGCTCATCATCGCGTCGAACTTCCGGGCGCCGGACTTCCTGCGGCTCGCCGCGCGGGAACGCATGACCTTCACGATCCTGGTGCCGGCGATGATAGGCCTCTGCCTGTTGCAGGACGACTTCACCGATCACGATCTCTCCGCCTGGCAGGTCTGCGGCTACGGCGGCGCACCGATGCCGCCGGCGACCATCGATCGGCTCGCGCGGCAACTGCCGTCGCTGCGGCTGTCCAACTGCTACGGCGCGACCGAAACCGCTTCGCCGGCGACCATCATGCCGGCCAGGCTTACCCGCGAACACCTGGACAGCGTCGGTCTCCCGCTGCCGTGTGCCGAGGTGGTGGTGATGGACGAGCACGCCCACGAGCTGCCGTCCGGTGAAGTGGGCGAGCTCTGGCTGAAGGGACCGATGGTGGTCCAGGGCTACTGGAACGACCCCCAGGCGACGGCGGCGAACCTCACCGCCGGCTACTGGCACAGCGGCGACCTGGGTCGTGTCGATGCCGGCGGCTTCGTTCACGTGCTGGATCGTCGCAAGGACATGATCAATCGCGGCGGCTACAAGGTGTTCAGCGTGGAGGTGGAGAACACCCTGTGCCGGCATCCCGACGTCCTCGAGGCGGCGGCGGTAGCGCGGCCGTGCCCCGTCCTGGGCGAACGGGTGCACGTCTTCATCCATCCGCGCGAAGGCCGCGCGATCGACCTGGAGGACCTGAAGGCGTTCTGCGCCGAGCGCCTGGCCGACTACAAGGTGCCGGAGACCTTTACCGTCAGCGCCGAACCGCTGCCGCGCAACGCCAACGGCAAGCTGCTCAAGCGCGAGCTGCGGGAG
>JAEWGX010000070.1 GCA_023388075.1 Pseudomonadota bacterium | reverse complement strand
CGCCCCGCCTCCCCGTCCGCGCCACCACCAGATTGACCACCTGCGCCGCCCCCGCCCCGAGCAACGCGATCGCCGCCGCCTCCAGCGTCGCCCCGGTGGTCATGACGTCGTCCACCACGGCGATCCGCAGCCCGGCGACCTCCGGGCGCGCGACGAAGCCGTGGTCGAGGTTGGCCCGGCGTGCCGCTCCGTGCAGGCGCGACTGCGCGAGCGTGTCCCGCTGGCGGACGAGCAGTCCCGGCGCGAGCCGGACGTGGGCCGGCCGCGTCCGGCGCAGCAGCGCCGCCGCGATCAGGTGCGCCTGGTTGAAGCCGCGCTCCGCCAGCCGCGCCGAGGACAACGACACCGGAACGACGCGGTCCACCTGCGACAGCACGTCGTCACCATCGGCGCGGCAGGCATCCGCGAGCAGGGCACCGAGCGCCGGCGCGAGGCCGGTGCGGCCGCCGAACTTGAGCGCGGTGATGGCGCGATCCAGCGGCGGCACGTAGTCCGCGGCGGCGACGGTGCGCGCGAAGGCGGGCGGCGCCTCCCGGCACGTGGCGCAGCGCGCCGACGCGGCCCAGGGCCGCGCGCAGCTCCGGCAGCGCGGGCGACCCGCACCCGGCAGGAACACCGAGCAGGGACCGCACAGCGGCGCGTCGCCGCAGGGCGCCTCGCAGAGCAGGCACGCCCGCGGCAGCACCTGACCGAGCAGCTCCGCGCCGAGCCGGGAAGCGCGCCACGCGCCGGCCACCGGAGCCAGCGCCGACCGGTGCGCCGCCGCGGCGGCGCGCAGCCGCGCGACCCAGCCGGCCAGCGGCCGCAGCGAAGGACGAGGCAGGCCATCGCTCATCGGTCGATGTTGCTCCGCTGGCTATACTGGCCGGCATCATGCTGAAGCCGAGCGGACTAGACCGGGCGACGGTGCGGGCGCGCTTCAATGCCCATCCGACGCCACGGGACCGCGCCGACTTCCTCTATCGCGAGGTCGAGCGCCGCATGCTGGAGCGGCTGGACCTGGTGAAGCTGGATCCGGTGAAGCGGGTGCTCGACGTCGGTTGCGGCCCGGGGCAGTCGCTGGCCACCTTGGCCGTCCGCTATCCCGGCGCCTGGATGATCGGGACGGACTGCGCGGAGCGGGCGCTTGCGGTGGCCGCCGGCGCGCCCGGCGCCGAGGGTGCTCCGGGCGGCGCCTCGCCGGCCCGGCTGGTGGAAGGCGCGCGGCGCCTCTTCCAGCGCCTGGGCGTGGGTGGCTCGCAGCCGCTGCCGGCCACGCAGCCGATCTGGTTCGCCGCGGACGCCCACGCGCTGCCGCTTGCCGGCGACTCGATCGACATGGTGTGGTCGAACCTGGCGGCCCACTGGTTCGACGATCCGCTCGCCGCCGTGGCGGAGTGGCATCGGGTGATCCGGCCGGGCGGCCTCCTGATGTTCTCCGCCTTCGGTGTCGACACGCTGAAGGAGCTCCGACCGGCGGCGCCCGAGCCGGGCTGGCCGTCGCTGCAGGACATGCACGACTGGGGCGATGCGCTGGCCTCCACGGGGTTCGCGGATCCGGTGATGGACGTGGAGCGCCTCACGCTCACCTACGAGGATCCGGCGCGGCTCGCGGAGGACGCGCGGCGGCTGCTCGCGCGCGACGACGCTCCCGAGCCGGGGTCGACGGCGGCCCGGGCGGCGCACGACGCGTCGGGCGGGCTGCGGCTCTCGATCGAGCTCGTCTACGGTCACGCCTGGTGCCCCGCGGTGAAGCGTCGTGCCGACGGGCTCGCGCCGATCCACTTCCAGCCGCGCCGGAGACCCATGGAACCGGGTCTATAATCTTCTGTTGCGATACCGGACAATCCGGGGCCTTGAGTCGGTGGCAGGTCGTTGGCTGGTGAGGATGCTTTGATGGCGCTTGCGCCGCATGAGTGGACGCTGAAACGCAACTGCTCGCTTTCGCCATGCCAGTTCGGCTCGCTGCTGGGCTCCCTGGCGGTGGTGTCGCTGGTGGTCGCTTCGGTCTTTGCCTGGTCAGGTGCGTGGTGGATCCTGTTGTTCGCGGTGGTGGAAGTGGTCGCGTTGGCGGTCACTTTTGTTGCCTATGCGAGACATGCAGGCGACTACGAACGCATCGTCGTGGGGCCCGACGCGCTGGTTATCGAGTTGAATGATGGAAGTCGGCTCCTTCGGCGGCAGACGCATCCGGCGCTCGCGCAGGTGCGCTACCCCGCCTCCGGTGCCGGGATGGGCAGCGATCCGCTGATCGGGCTGGCCTTGCCGGGCCAGGCGCTGGAAGTCGGCAGGTTCGTGCCCCGGCCGGCACGGGAACGCCTGGCGAGGGAGATCAAGGCGCATCTCCTGTTGGCGAGCAGGGCCGCATGAGCCGCGGATCGATGACGCACGGACTGATTTCGAATTAGGGCGGAACTCAAGAAAATGGTCTTCATCAACGAGCAGGGGCCGGTGAACGGCGACAAGCGCAAGCCCGCCGGCCTGGCACGGATGGCCTCCGGTATCGGCGGACCGGCCGGCCGGGCCTTGACGACACTGCGCGGCATGCCGCTCGCCGCGCTGGTTTCCCTTCAGGCCCTGCTCCATGCCGCCCCCGCGGCGGCGATCGAGGACATGCCGGGCGGCCCGGCGCGCTACCAGCTCAACCTGCCCGCGCCGGCCACGGACATCGCGCGCGGCCAGCACTGGCTGCACGACATCCTCCTCTGGGTGAGCGTGATCATCTGCGTGATCGTCTTCGGCGCGATCTTCTGGTCGATCCTGCGGCACCGCCGCTCGCAGGGCGCGGTGGCCGCGGACTTCCACGAGAGCACCGCGGTGGAGATCACCTGGACGATCATCCCGTTCCTGATCGTGGTCGGCCTGGGCGCCGCCGCCACCCAGGAAGTGATCGCGCAGAAGGACACGTCCAACGCCTACCTCACGGTCAAGGCCACCGGCTACCAGTGGAAGTGGGGCTACGACTACCTCAAGGGCGAAGGCGAGGGCATCTCGTTCCTTTCGAACCTCTCCACGCCACGCGAGCAGATCGAGGGCGCCGAGGCGAAGTCCCCCACATACCTGATGGAGGTCGACAACCCGCTGGTGGTGCCGGTCAACAAGAAGGTCCGGGTCGTGGTGACCGCGGCCGACGTGATCCACGCCTGGACGGTGCCGCACTTCGGCGTGAAGCAGGACGCGATTCCCGGCTTCGTGCGCGATCTCTGGTTCAGGGCGGACCAGGTCGGCACCTTCCGCGGGCAGTGCACGGAGCTCTGCGGCAAGGACCACGCCTTCATGCCGATCGTCGTGGAAGTGAAGTCGGAGGCCGACTACGCCGCCTGGGTGGACGAGAAGCACAAGGAGATGCTGGCCAAGGCCGAGGATCCCAACAAGGAATGGGAGCTCGACGCGCTCGTCGCGCGCGGCGAGAAGGTCTACCAGACCAACTGCGTGGCATGCCACCAGGCCAACGGCCAGGGCGTACCCGGCGCGTTCGCGGCGCTGGCCAAGTCGCCGAAGGTCCTGGGTCCCAAGGAAGACCAGATCGATATCCTGCTCCACGGGGTCGTGAAGAACGGCACCCCGACGGCGATGGCCTCGTTCGCGCAGCTCTCGGACACCGAGATCGCGGCGGTCATCACGTACACCCGCAACAGCTGGGGCAACGAAGCGGAGCAGAAGCTGGTGCAGCCGAAGGAAGTGGCGTCCCAGCGCAAGTAGGTCGATCCGGCGCTCGGCGCCGGCGGAAGGTATTCAGGAGCGAATGATGAGCGCAGTGATCGGACAACAGGAGACTCACGGGCACGATGCCCACGCGCATGATCACCCCCACGGGTGGCGGCGCTGGGTGTTCGCCACCAACCACAAGGACATCGGCACGCTGTACCTGTGGTTCTCCTTCGCGATGTTCATGGTCGGCGGCATCAACGCCCTGCTGCTGCGCACCGAGCTCTTCCAGCCCGGCCTGCAGTACCTGAACCCGGAGTTCTTCAACCAGCTCACCACGATGCACGGGCTGATCATGATCTTCGGGGCGATCATGCCGGCCTTCGTGGGCTTCGCCAACTGGCAGATCCCGATGATGATCGGCGCGAGCGACATGGCGTTCGCCCGGATGAACAACTTCAGCTTCTGGCTGCTGGTTGCCGCCTTCACCTTGCTGATCGGGTCCTACTTCGCGCCGGGCGGCGCGCCCGCCGGGGGGTGGACGATGTACGCGCCGCTCTCGGTGCAGATGGGCCCCGGCCAGGACATGGCGATCTTCGCGGTCCACCTCGCCGGGGCGAGCTCGATCATGGGCGCGATCAACATCATCACCACGGTGCTGAACATGCGGGCGCCGGGCATGACGCTCATGAAGATGCCGATGTTCTGCTGGACCTGGCTGATCACGGCGTACCTGCTGATCGCGGTGATGCCGGTGCTGGCCGGCGCCATCACCATGGTGCTGACCGACCGCCACTTCGGCACGAGCTTCTTCAACGCGGCCGGCGGCGGCGACCCGGTGATGTACCAGCACATCTTCTGGTTCTTCGGCCACCCCGAGGTCTACATCATGATCCTGCCGGCGTTCGGGATCGTCTCGGAGGTCATCCCCACCTTCTCGCGCAAGCGCCTCTTCGGCTACAGCTCGATGGTGTACGCCACCGCCGCGATCGCGCTGCTCTCCTTCCTCGTGTGGGCGCACCACATGTTCACCGTCGGCATGCCGGTGGTGGGGCAGCTCTTCTTCATGTACGCGACCATGCTGATCGCGGTGCCCACGGGCGTGAAGATCTTCAACTGGGTGGCCACGATGTGGCGGGGCTCGCTCACCTTCGAGACCCCGATGCTGTTCGCGCTCGGCTTCATCTTCGTGTTCACCATCGGCGGCCTGACCGGGGTGATCGTCGCGGTCGCGCCGCTGGACATCGTGCTGCACGACACCTACTACGTGGTGGCGCACTTCCACTACGTGCTGGTGGCGGGGTCGCTGTTCGCGCTCTTCGCCGGTGCCTACTACTGGCTGCCGAAGTGGACCGGCCACATGTACGACGAGAAGCTGGGCCAGTGGCACTTCTGGACCACGATGATCACCTTCAACATCACCTTCTTCCCGATGCACTTCCTCGGTCTGGCCGGCATGCCGCGCCGCTATGCCGACTATCCGATGCAGTTCGCGGACTTCAACATGATGGTCACGATCGGCGCCTTCGGCTTCGGGCTGTCGCAGCTCATCTTCCTGGCCGCGGTGATCAAGTGCATCAAGGGTGGCCGCAAGGTCGAGCACAATCCCTGGCAGGCCGCGCACGGCCTCGAGTGGACGCTGCCGTCGCCGGCGCCGTTCCACACCTTCGAGACGCCGCCGGTGGTGAAGTAAGCCCGGCGGGAGCGATCGCATGGACAACCGGGCGCGCGAGGAGCAGAGGCGCCGCAGCAACCTGCGGACCGCGCTCGTGCTGGCCTCGATCGCCCTGGCCTTCTTCGTCGGCGTGATCGTGAAGCGCATCCTGACCAACTGATCGCCCGCCCACCGCAACCACCGGCCAGATACGACAACCTTCAACCGACGACAACCTTCAACCGCCCGAGAGGTCCGAACGCCCTTCCATGTCCACGCAGCAACCCAGTCCAGATCGTCGATCCGTCGGATCCCTGCGCAACCTCCCGATGCCCGCCCGGCTCGGGCTGTTCGCCGTGGTGATGTTCTTCTTCGGCTGGGCGATGATCCCGATCTACGACGCGATCTGCGAGGTCACGGGCATCAACTCGCTCACGCGCCGCGACGAAGGGGCGGCGAATTTCGCGAAGAGCACGCAGGTCGACCTGAGCCGCACCGTCTCGATCGAGTTCGACAGCAACTCGCACGGGCCGTGGCGCTTCAAGCCGGCCGCGAACGCGATGGACGTGCACCCCGGCGAGCTGATCACGGTGGAGTACGAGCTGGTCAACACGTATGACCACGCCATGGCCGGGCAGGCGATCCCGAGCTATGCGCCGCAGCAGGCCGGCCGCTACTTCCGCAAGCTGGAATGCTTCTGCTTCGAGCAGCAGCTGCTCGAAGGCAAGGAGAGCCGCCGCTTCCCGGTGGTGTTCGTGGTGGACCCGGCGCTGCCGAAGGACGTGGGCACCATCACGCTGTCCTACACGTTCTTCGAGGTAGGCGGCCAGGTTGGCAAGGCGCCGGGCTCGTCCATCGGCCGCGGGCGGACATGATCGCGGAGCATCGTCCCGACGCCAAGGATTCGCCGGCAGCGGACCGTCCGCATGCCCGGCCGGGTTCGCTGCTGCACACCCTGAAGGCGGTGGGTTGGGGAATGCTCGGGATCCGCGGGCGCGGAGGTCACGAGAGCGACATCGCCAAGCTGAATCCCCTGCATCTGATCGCCGTCGCCATCGTCTGCTTCGTGGCCTTCATCGGCATCCTGCTGCTGGTGGTGCGCTGGGCGGTAGGCGGCGGGTAGGCCGGGACGGACACGAGACAGACAAGGTTAATCCAGGAGATCCTCATGAGCGCAAGCGCGCAGACCAGCAACGCGCCGTACTACTTCGTACCGAATCCGTCCCGATGGCCGATCCTGTGCTCGATCGCGCTGTTCCTCTTCGGCTTCGGGATGGTGGGCTGGGTCAACGGCACCGCGTGGGGCCCCTGGGTCTTCGGCGCCTTCGTCGTGACGTTCATCTACGTCCTCTACAACTGGTTCGGCGATGCGGCGAGGGAGTCGGAGGGTGGCCTGTACAACCAGCGGGTGGACAGCTCCTATCGATGGAGCATGGCCTGGTTCATCTTCTCCGAGGTCATGTTCTTCTCCGCGTTCTTCGGCGCCCTCTACTACGCCCGCGCGATCAGCATGCCCTGGTTGGGAGACCTGGACCACAAGCAGTTCCTGTGGCCGGACTTCGGCGCGTCGTGGCCGAACACCGGCCCGGCCGGCACGATCGAGCCGTTCCAGACCATCGGCCCCTGGCCGATCCCGACCATCAACACGGCGCTGCTGCTCACCTCCGGGGTCACGCTCACCATCGCGCACCACGCGCTGAAGGCTTCACAGCGGGGCAAGACCATCTTCTGGATGTTCGTGACCATCCTGCTGGGCGCCATCTTCATGGGGTTCCAGGCGTACGAGTACATGCATGCCTACCGGGACCTCAACCTCACGCTGCGGTCGGGCGTGTTCGGCTCCACGTTCTTCATGCTGACGGGCTTTCACGGCTTCCACGTGACCGTGGGCGCGGTCATGCTGACGGTGGTGATGCTGCGGATGATGCGGGGCCACTTCACCGCGGAGAACCACTTCGCCTTCGAGGGCGCGGCCTGGTACTGGCACTTCGTGGACGTGGTGTGGCTGCTGCTCTACGTGGTGGTCTACTGGTTGTGACCGCCCCGGCGGCTTGACCGATGCACGAAGGCCGCCGCTTCGGCGGCCTTCGCGTTCCTGGAGAGCTCGCGCCGGTGTCAGCGTCCGACCGGCAGGCCGCCGCTCTGGATCCAGCCCATCCAATGGGCGAAGAGGATGAAGAGGAACAGGGCGACCGAGAGGCCGATCCGCGCGGTCAGCGCCCAGGCGGCATTGCGGGTACGGCCCCGGTCACGAAGGATGAAGAAGCCCGCGCCCGCTAGGCTCGCGAAGATCATGACGAAGACGAGGATGATGAGCGGTTTCACGGTGGCGGCTCGGACGGGACGGGCGGCGCCGGAAGGGGCAGGGCGCGCCGGTTGCCGCTGCGGCAGATGACCTCATTCTACGGCCGCGGTTCGATGTTCGCGGCGAGCGTCGTCGCTCTCGTCGTGGTCGCGCTCGGCGCTTCGCTCGGTCTCTGGCAGTTGCGACGCGCGGACCAGAAGGCGGCGATGCAGGCGGGGATGGAACGCGCCGCGGCGGCCGCGCCGGTGGACATCGCCGCGGCATTGCGCGACGCCGACGTCGGGCTCGACCAGGCGGCGGCGGCGCTCGACGGCAAGCGAGTCACGGCCCGCGGCATTCTCGAAGCCCGGCACACCATCTTCCTGGACAACCGGACCCGCCAGGGCATCGCGGGCTTTCACGTCCTGTCGCCGCTGCGCCTTGCCGGCTCGGACCGCGCGGTGCTGGTGCTGCGCGGGTGGGCGCCGCGGGATCCGGCCGACCGCAAGCGGCTGCCGCCGGTGCCGACGCCCGCGGAACCGGTGCAGGTGGAGGGCATGGCGCTCACGCGGCTGGCGCAGCCGATGATGCTCGGCGAGGATCCGGATCCGAGTCCGGGCGACGGTCTGTGGCAGCATTTCGAGTACGGCAAGTTCGAGCGCTGGAGCGGGCTTGCCGTATTGCCGGTCATCATCCGGCAGACGGTGGAGCCGGCGTACCGCGACGGCCTCGCCAGGGACTGGAACCAGCCCGGCGTGTCGGTGGACCGCCACCATGGCTATGCGTTCCAGTGGTTCGCGCTGGCCGCGGCCGCCCTCGTGTTCTGGGGCGTGCTGTTGCGCCGGCACTTGAAGGGTAGTGATGTCCACGACGACACCTGAGCGGGCCGAAGGGCCACGAAGCGATCCGCCCCGTCCGGCGCGCCGCGGCACCTGGAAGCTCTATCTGCTGCTCGCGGTGTGCATCGCGCCGGTGGCGGCGTCGTACCTGATGTACTACGTGTTCCCGCCGAGTGGCCGGACCAACTACGGCGAGCTGATCGAGCCGCAGCGACCGGTTCCCGCGATCGAGACCCGGCCGGTGCACCCGTCCGAGGCGCGCGCCCCGGGTAGGGACGGCGAGGGCCTGGCGGCGTTTCGCGGGCATTGGATCCTGGTCGCGATCCATTCCGGCGAATGCGACGAGGCCTGCGCGGAGAAGCTCTACTTCATGCGCCAGACCCACGCCTCGCTCGGCAAGGACCGGGACCGGGTGGCGCGGGTGCTGCTGGTGACCGACGGCAAGCCGCTGCCCGGCAAGGTCCAGGGCGCCCATCCGGACCTGACGGTGCTGGCCGCCCGCCCCGACGACCTCGCGCCTCTATTCCCGGTTCCCTCGGACTCGCGGCTGACGGACCACATCTTCGTGATCGACCCCCTGCAGAACCTGATGATGCGATTCCCGCGCGATCCCGATCCGTCTCGCACCCGCAAGGACCTGCAGCGCTTGCTGAGGGCTTCCCGAATTGGCTGACACTTCCTACGCCGGCGACCGGCCGGCCGCTTCCCGGACCGTCTCGACGATCGCTTCCGGCCATGCCGCCGCGGCAGGGCGCTCGCGGCGGTTCAAGTGGCTGCTGGCGCTTGCGATATTCATCACCTTCGACCTCATCATGTTCGGCGCATTCGTGCGGGTGGCCGATGCGGGCCTCGGCTGTCCCGACTGGCCGGGCTGCTACGGCAAGGTCACCCCGTTCGGCGCGCTGGACCAGATCCGCTCCGAGGCGCAGGCCCGCCCGCACGGACCGGTCACCGTGTTCAAGGCCTGGGTCGAGATGCTTCATCGCTACATCGCGAGCGGGCTCGGGCTGCTCATCATCGTGCTGGCGGTGATGGCCTGGCGGATGCGTCGCGACGGGCCCGGGTCGGCGGGCGACGGCCGTCACTCCGCGGACGGCCTGGGCGGCCGGCCGTCGTTCGCGCTGGCGATCGTGACGCTCGCCTGGGTGATCCTGCAGGGCCTCTTCGGCATGTGGACGGTGACGCTGCGGCTGCAGCCCGCGGTGGTCACCTCGCACCTGCTGGGCGGCATGGCGCTCTTCGCGCTGCTCCTCATGCAGCGCAACCGGGTGGCGTCCCAGCCTGCGGTGGGTGCCGGGGCAGCCCGACTTCACGGCTGGGCCATGCTCGCGCTGGCCCTGGTGTTCCTCCAGATCGCCCTGGGAGGCTGGGTGAGCAGTAATTACGCCACGTTGGCCTGCCAGGACTTCCCCACCTGCCAGGGTTCCTGGTGGCCGCCGATGGACATCGCGGCCGGCTTCGAGCTGTGGCGGCCGCTCGGCATGACGGCCGATGGTGCAGGATTACCGTTCCCCGCGCTCACCGCAATTCATTATGCACACCGCCTGATGGCCTACGTGGTGCTGCTGGTGGTGGGGCTGCTGGCCTGGCGGATGCGCCGCATCGCCGGCCTGGAGAGGATCGGACGATGGCTGCTGGTCGTCCTCGCCGCCCAGGTGGTAACCGGGCTCACCAACATCTTCCTGGACTGGCCGGCGGCCGCGGCGGTGCTCCATACCGGCGGCGCGACGGCCCTGGTGGGCCTCCTCCTCATGCTAAACTTCAGGAGTGGCGCGGCCGGCCGAGCGGCTCCGACGCCGACCATGCATTCCCCCGTCCAGCCTGCGCTCTGACCTCCGGTCGGGACGATCGTTCGCGCAGCGTCGGCTCGCCGCTCGCCGGTTCGCATCGCCGGACTGCCAGGCATATCGAGGCAACAGGCACAGCCATCGTGTACGTCACCGAGCTATCCAGCCAGTCGTTCTCCCGGACGGTGCGGCAGTACGTCCAGTTGACCAAGCCGCGGGTGGTGATGCTGTCGGTGTTCTGCGCGGTGATCGGGATGTTCCTGGCCACCGACGGCATGGTGCCGCTGCAGGTGCTTCTTGCAGGCACCGGCGGCATCACGCTGCTCGCCGCCTCGGGCTTCGTGCTCAACTGCCTGATCGAGCGCCATACGGACGCCCAGATGCGGCGCACCGCCCACCGCAGCGTCGCCCGCGGCCAGGTCGGGGTGGGGCAGGCGCTCGCGTTCGCGACCGTGCTCGGCTGCGCCGGCTCGAGCCTGCTCTACTTCTTCGTCAACCCGCTCACGATGTGGCTCACCATCGCGACCTTCGTGGCCTATGCGCTGGTCTACACCGTGCTGCTCAAGCCGCGAACGCCACAGAACATCGTGATCGGCGGCGCTTCCGGCGCGATGCCCCCGGTGCTCGGCTGGGCGGCGGTGACGGGCGACGTGTCCGCCCCGGCGCTGGTGCTCTTCCTCATCATCTTCGTCTGGACCCCGCCCCACTTCTGGGCGCTCGCCCTCTACCGGGTGGAGGATTACCGCCGCTCGGGCCTGCCGATGCTTCCCGTCACGCACGGCTCGGCCTTCACCCGGCTCAACATGCTCTTCTATACGGTGATGCTGGTGGCGGTGAGCGTCCTGCCGTACCTGATCGGCATGAGCGGCCCGCTCTACCTGGTCAGCGCGCTGGCGCTTGGCGCGTTGTTCATCTGGTATGCCTGGAAGTTGTGGCGCCAATATAGCGACGCGCTTGCGCGCAAGACGTTCAGCTATTCGGTCCTTTACCTGGCCCTGCTCTTCGGCGCCCTGTTGATGGACCATTACCTCTGATGTACAGCAGTCCCCGATCGATTTCCCCTGAACCCTTCCGTTCGCGCCGTCGCGTCACCGCGGCCGGCCTCGCGCTGGGCGCGCTGCTGGCCGGCGGCCTGCTGGCCGGCTGCAGCGAGAAGTCGCCCAGCTTCAAGTCGACCGACATCACCGGCGCGGACTACGGCAAGGCGCTCACGCTCACCAACGCGAGCACCGGCAAGCAGGTATCGCTCGAGGACTTCCACGGCAAGGTGGTGATGCTGTTCTTCGGCTTCACGCACTGCCCGGACGTGTGCCCGACCACGCTGCTCAAGGCGGCCGAGGTCCGCAAGCAGCTCGGCGACGACGCCGATCGCATGCAGGTGCTCTTCGTTACCGTGGATCCGGAGCGCGACAGCGCGGAGGTGCTCTCCAAGTACGTGCCGGCATTCCATCCGAGCTTCATCGGGTTGCGCGGGGACCAGGCCGAGATCAACAAGGCGGCCCGCGAGTTCAAGGTCTTCTTCCAGAAGGTGCCGAACCGCGACGGCTCCAGCTACAACGTCGACCACACGGCGGCATCGTACATCCTGGACCCGGAGGGCCGGCTGAGGCTCTTCGTGCGTCACACGCAGCCGGTCGAGGAGATCGTCTCGGACCTGCGGCAACTGCTCTAGTTGCGGCGTCCGCGCGTCGCGTCGGGGCATCGCATCGGGCCGGCACGGCGCGGCCCGGGGCTCGCGAGCGTGGAAGTGACGGGGGAAATCGGGCACACTTCGGGCTGGCCCGCCAGTGTGCGCACACTGCGCGTGCCACTCGGGAGCGAATTCAGCATTAATGGTGACGACATGGTGAATCCACGCGACGTGGAGTACCGTCTGTGAGCGGGTTCGTGTGGCTCGTGCTCGGCCTGCTGATCGGCTGGCTGATCGAGCTCGCAATCGACTACCGCTACTGGCGTCGCCATGCCCGCCTCGAGGCGGAGCGCATCGCGCAGCAGGAGGCTGCCCTGGCCGCCCGGACGGCCACCGTCGACGAACGCGAGAAGGCGCTCGCCGAACGCGATGCGGAGCTGACCGAGCTGCAGGCGACGCTCGCCGCGCGGGACGCGGAGCTCATGGCGCAGGCCAAGCGTATCGACGAGCGCAGCGAGGAAATCGCCCGCCAGGAACAGGCGATGGACAAGCGTCGCGCCGATCTGGAGCGGATGGGCAATACGCTCAACGAGCGCGAGAAGGACCTCAACGCGCGCAACGAGGTGCTGAAGCCGCGCGAAGCCGACGTGGCGGCGCGGACGGAGAAGCTCGAGGCGGGCGAAGCCGACGTGACGCGTCGGCTGGCGGCCGTGTCCAATCGCGAGTCCGCCATGCAGAACTGGGAGCAGCGACTCCTCGCGCGCGAGCAGGAGCTGAGCGACAACGAATCCGAGCTGGTCCGCAAGGCCGCGACGGCCGACGTGCTGCTCGGCGAGCTCGAGTCGATCAAGGGGCTGATGCGGCGCCAGTACCAGACGCCGGAAGGCGAGGACGACCTGCAGGCGATCGAAGGCATCGGCCCGAAGATCGCCAGCCTGCTGCGCAACGCCGACATCAAGACCTTCGAGCGGCTGTCCGAGACATCGCTCGGCGAGCTGACCCGCTTGCTGGAAGCCGGCGGGCCGCGCTTCGGCCTGGCCGATCCGCTCACCTGGGCCGAGCAGGCCTCGCTGCTGTTCAACGGCGATTACGTCGGCTTCGAGCAGTTGAAGGAGGAGCTGATCGGGGGAGTGCGCCGCGATGCCCAGGCGCCGCAGGCGGCGGACCAGCCGGGCAGCTCCGATGGCCCGCTCTTCGAGGCGGCGGCGACTTCGCCGGCAGGCGAGGGCCCGGGCGCTGCCGACGAGGGCGAGCAGCCCCACGAAGCGGAGATCGGGTCCGATGGCCCGGTCGGGCGCCCCGACACGCGCTGACGGTCGCAGGGGTCGATTCGAACGAGCGGAATGGATATCTCCTACGGCAAGCCGGTCGAATCCGTCAGGCGATTCACGCTCTTCAAGTGGGCGACCGCGGCGGTCCTGCTCGCCTTGCTGCTGGTGGGCTGGCTGGCCGGGGGCCCGGCGCGGGACGGGGCGGCGTCGACCGGCACGGTGATCGAGGCCGCGCCGCCCGGCGGGCTTGCGAGCAGCAGGCCGGCAGCCGGCGGACAGGGCGAGGCCGTCGCGGGATCGGGCTCCGGCACGACGGTGTCGGCCGATCGCAAACCCGCCTCCTTCACCATCGAGCGTGCCGCCGACGGTTCCATCACGGTGAGCGGGACCGTGGACAACGAGGTGACGCGGGATCAGTGGCTCAACGCGATCCGGATCGGCGCACAAGGAACGCCGGTGCGAGGCCGGTTCGACGTGGCGGACGTGGCGGCCGCGCCCGTTTGGGCGGGGCAACTGAGCAGCCTCGTCGCGGTGATGCGGGAAAGCCGGATCTCGGCGGTCAGCGTCGAAGGTGATCGGGTGGTCCTGCGCGGCACCCTCGGAAGTGCCGCCGACAAGGCCAGTGCCGAGCAGGTGATGCAGGCGCAGCTGCCGTCGGGCTACCGGCTGGACAGCCGTCTTGCCTCCGGTGCGGTCGCGGCGGGTGGGCCCGCCGCGAAAGGTGCTTCGTCCTCCGCGGGCGCCTCGCCCACCAGCCCCTCCTCTGCCGCCGGCCCCGGCGCCGGCGCCCCGACCGCCGCGTCGGGCGCGTCTGCCGCGGCTTCCGCGGCTTCCGCGACGGGTGGGCCCGGCGGCGCGGGCGGCGTCACGCTTGGCGGCAGCGACGCTTCCGGTGCGTCCGGTGGACAGAAACAGGCCGCACTCGCCGATTCCGAAGGCGCCCCGAGCAAGGCGCCGTCCAAGTCGGTGAGCTGTCCCAAGCGCATCCGGTCGCTGGCGCAGTCGGTCTACTTCCGGACCGATTCGGCCGCGCTGCCGTCCAAGGAGAGCGCCCGGCTCGAGAGGCTTGGCGCCTGTCTCGGCCGGCACAGCGTGCGCATCATCGGCCACGCCGATCCGCGCCACACCGACGAGTACAACATTGCCCTGTCGCGGCGGCGCGCTCAGGCGGTTGCCCAGGCGCTCAGCCAGGGCGGCGCGCCGGAAGAGCGGCTCACCATCGTCGCGGCGGGACGGACCTCGGAAAAGGCCACCTCGCGGGCCGCGATGCAGCGCGCCCGTCGCGTCGACATCATCGTCAGGTAGCCGGCGGGCGCCAGGTAGCCGCAGCGGCACCCAGCTACCCGGCGGCGCTCAGGTAGCCAGCGGCGTCACCCCAGCCCGCCGTTCTGGTGCGGCTGCTCCAGGTTCCCGATCAACCCGCCCAGCGCATCCGAGGCCGGACCGGGCGCCGGCGTAGGCGGTATCGCGCCCACCCAGCCCTGGCCACTTCCACCGGCCACGGCGAGATCCTGCAGCGACAGCGGAGCAAGGAACCCCGCGGCATCCGGCGAATCGGGCGGCGGTGCCGGTGGCGGTTCGGTCGGGGCCGGTGCAGGTTCCGGCGCAGGTGGCGGCGACTCGGACGGCGGCGGAGGCGGCTCGGGCGCGGGTGGCTCCGGCGCGGGTGGCTCCGGCGCGGGCGGCTCCGGCGCGGGCGGCTCCGGCGCGGGTGGCTCCGGCGCAGGTGGCTCCGGCGCAGGTGGCTCCGGTGCAGGTGGCTCCGGTGCAGGTGGCTCCGGCGCAGGTGGCTCCGGCGCGGGCGGCGGTGGTGGAGGGGGCGGCTCCGGAGGTGGCGGCTCTGGTGCAGGCGGTGGCGGCAGCGGAGGCGGTTCCGGCGCAGGCGGTGGCGGCGGCGGAGGCGGTTCCGGCGCGGGTGGTGGTGGCGGAGGCGGCGGTTCCGGCGCGGGCGGCGGCGGAGGTAATGGCGCCGGAGGTGGCGGCGGCGGTTCGGGCGGAGGAGGTGGTGGTGGCGGCGGCGGTGGCGGAGGCGGCGGCGGCTGCACCACGATCTGCCGCTCGATGGCCGCACCGATGTTGCCGGAGATGTCGATGGCCTCTGCGCGCAGGGTCGTCGAACCGATCGGCACCTGGCTCGCGATGAAGTCCACGGTCCATGCGCCGGAGTCCGGGTTCGCCGTGGTCGTGGCGATCACGCTGCCCCAGGTGACGCGCACGTTGGCGCCGGGCTCGGCGATCCCGCTGACCTCGACACCGTTCTGCCGCTCCGCGAAGGTCACGCCACCGTCGAGCTCGCCGGCGCTGATCACCGGTGGATCCGGGGCCGCCCGGTCGACAATGACGTCGCGCTGGGCGCCGGACACGTTCCCGACCGGATTGACGGCGCTCGCGGTAATGGTGAAGTAGGCGCCCGCGGGATCGCTGCTCACGGGCACCTCCGCCGCGGTGAAGACGACGGACCAGTTGCCCGCCTCGTCCGCGAGGGTCGGCTTGACGACGCCCTGCCATACGACGGTGATCGAGGCGTTCGCTTCGGAGATGCCGCCCACGGTGACGTTGGCGGCTTCGGCCGCATTGACGCGGTCGTCGTCCGCGACCACGCCTATCGAAAGCGGAAACGAGCCGGTGTTCACGGTGACCGACGCCTGCGCCGCCACGGCGCTGTTGCCGGCGATGTCGCGCGCCACGGCGGTGATGGGCGTCGGGCCGTCGTCCGGTATCTCGGCGCGCGCGAAGCCCACCTGCCAATGGCCGTCCTCGCCAACGGCGGCGATCTTGCTCACCTGGCCCCAGGTCACCACCACGCTGCCGCCGGCCTCGGCACTGCCGGACACGACCACCCCGCCGTTCTTCTCGGGCGCGGTGACGATGTTGTCGGTCGCGACCGGATCGATGGTCGCGCGCGCCGGCGGGGTGTCGTCGTAGGTCAGGGTGTAGAGCGGCAGGCTCTCGAACGGCCCGCCACCGATGCTCTGGCTCACCCGCACGGTGCTGGTGTCCGGAAGGCCGTCGGCAGGAAGCGAGCCCTGGGCCGGCACGTCGACCCCGAGGTCGATCCGCCACGTGAAGTCGGGCGCGACCGTGGTGATGTAGCCGACGTCCGGCGATCCGTCGCCGTCGCCGTCGAGCTGCACCAGGATGCGCGCGCCGGGCTCGCCTTCGCCGGTGATGACGGGGATGCGCGTGTTGACGAAGGCCGCGCTGGTCACCTTGAGCTCGGCGTCGGGGCTGCGCGGCCCGGCGCTCACCGCGCTGGGCGGCGGGTCGCTGCCGCCGCCCCCGCCGGCCGCGAGCCCGGCCACCGCCAGCGCGCCGGCGCCATAGAGGGCGGGGCGCCAGCTCATGCCGTCGCCGACCCCGGCATACACGGGCGGCTCGAAGGTGGGGTCGTACAGGATGAAGGAGCCGTCCGGCAGCGCGCCGATCGGCTGGGTCGCGGCGTCGATGGTGACCGGCGCGCCACCGATGGTTTCGATGCGCACCTGGCAGGAGCCGGGGCCGCCGCAGAGCGCGTAGTAGTCGGGAAGCTCCACCCGGACCGCTTCGCCCGCGGATCGCAGGCCGTCGATCACGAGGTCGTCGTCTTCCCTGCGAACGGCGAGGCCGCTGGCCGGCAGGCCGCTTGCCTCGTCGATGATGCGATAGCTGAACGATCCGTCGACCGGAATCCGGTTGGTGCCCTGTGCAAGCGGCGTCCGGGAGACGGACCCATCGGCGTGCCGCGACTCGAGCACCAGCGCCATTGGATCACCTGGGAACGTCGATATGCAGGATCCATGATAGCGATGAGGCGCGCGCGCGCGGCATCGATCCCCCTAGGGCCCGCTCAGGGTGTGCCGAAGCGCGGTGTCGACCCTCGGGGGCGTCAACAATCCCGACTATGCCATTCGCGCGGGTTGGCGTTGTCGCCCAGCCCGCGGACGTGATCGAGCCCTACCGCTGGTGGCGTGCCGGCCGGTCAGCCGAGAGGCGAGGTCCAGCGGCCGTCATCAATAATCAGCGCGTCGAGCGAAGTGGCCGCCGGGGGGGGCGCGCTGGAGCCCGCCTCCAGGCTTCCAGGAAACGCGAAGGCGTCCAGGAGCAGGTTGTCCGATGAGGCCGCGAGCGTATCGACATCGAGCGTCGACAGGACCGGAACCGAGACGGGCGCGGACAGGGTGCTGTTGCCGGCCGCGTCGAACGCCGTGGCCGTCACGGTGACTTCGCTGGTACCCGATGGAACGGACAAGGCGCCGACAGTCGCCGTCCAGGTGGTTCCCATCACGACTGCCTGAAGCGGCAGAGCGGTGCCGCCGGGCGCGAAGCTCACGTTGACCGAAACGGCGGTTCCGGCTTCGGTGGTGCCCGTTATCTCGAAGCCCACGGTCTGCTCGATCGGCTCGATCGCGCCGTCGGAGACGTTGCCGACGACCGGCGTGGCCGGAGGCGTGGCGTCCACCACCACGGGGCGACTGTTGAACGCACCACCCCCCGTCCCGAGGATCGTTGCCACCACCGTCGTGTTGCCATCCCCGGGTACCTGGTCCGCCAAGACCGCCACGGACCAGTTGGTCCCCGAAATCTGGGCTTCCCCGCTGAATGACCCCCACTGCACCGACACGCCGCTGACGCCGGCCTGGATCGTGCCGCTCAATGTGACACCATCCGCGCGCTCGGCGGCGTTCACGACGTCGTCGCCCTCCACCGGGTTGATGGTCGGCGCGTTGAAGGGCGGGTCTACCGTCACGGGGCGACTGCCCGGAGCGCCGGCGTTGCCTGCGGCGTCGGTCGCGACCGCGGTCACGATACCCGGGCCGGCGGCGGGGATCTCCCCAGGCGCGAACGCCACGCTCCAGTTCCCATCGCCGCCGACCGCGTCTTCCTTGCTGGGGGAGCCCCAGGTCACGCGTACCGTGCTGCCCGGTTCCGCCGTCCCGGAAACGGCGACGCCGTCGGCCCGTTCGAACACCGACACGACGTCGTCGCCCTCGACGACGCCGATCACTGGCGCCGGGGGCGCCGCGATGTCCACCGTCACCGGGCGCGACACCGAGAGCTCAGGCGAGCCCGTGATCGCGGCGACCACGCTGGTGGAGACGGTCGGCACCTGGGCCGTCGGCACGGTGACGCTCCAGGTGCCGCCGGCCACCGTCGTATCCGTCTCGGTGAAGCCTCCCCAGGTCACCGTCACGCCGGGTGCGTTGGCATCGACCGTGCCGCTCAGGGTCACGCCGGCGTTGCGCTCGGCGAGATTCACGACGTCGTCCGTGGCGACGATGGAGATCGTCGGCGGCTGGAAGGGTTGCTGGATGAAGACCGGCAGGCTCGCGGGGAGTCCGGCGTTGCCCACGCCGTCGGTAGCCGTCGCGGTGATCGTGGTGCTGGCGCCGGGGCTCGCCACTGTCGGCAACTGCGCGGCCGCGAAGCCGACCTGCCAGGCGCCCGCGGCATCGGCGATCACCTGGTGCGTGGTGCTTCCCCAGGTGACGGCGACACGCGCGTTCGGCTCGGCGGTGCCGGCGACCTGCACGCCGGCGTCGCGCTCCGTCGTCGTGACGATGTTGTCGCCCGCCACGGTCGCGATCTCCGGCTTCTCTGGCGCCTGCAGGTCGACGTGCACGTTGCCGCCGGCCGAGGCGACGTTGCCGACCGCGTTGCTGGCGACGATGCTGTAGCCGAAATCCCCGCCGGCCGTCTGCGGAACCTCCGTGGCGACGAAGTCGATGGCCCATTGGCCGTCGCCACCGACCGTGGTGCTCCGCGTGAATCCGTTCCAGCTCACGTGCACCGAGGCACCCGGATCGCTGCTGCCCCGGAAGGCGACCGTGTCCGAGTCCGCGATGCCGACGAGGCCGTTGACCCCCGCCTCGCCGGCAACCGAGGCGACGCCGAGCAGCGGCGGCACCGTGTCGACGGTGACGGCGACGACGGTGGGCTCGGCGGCATTGCCCGCCTGGTCGAGGGCGACGACGCTGATCGGATGGCTGCCATCGGCGGGTACCGTCGCCGCGGCGAAGAGCGCCTGCCACGCCCCGGCGGCATCCACCGCCGCGGCCACCGACTGGCCGCCCCAGCTCACCAGCACCGCGCCGTTCGGCTCGGAGGTGCCGGAGACGAGGACCCCGGCAGCCTTCTCCGGTCCGTTGACGACGTTGTCGGTGGCCACCGCGTTCACCACGGCGGGCGCGGGCGGCACCCCGTCGAACGCGAGCACGAACGGATCGAGGGCGACCAGCCCCTGCGAGGTGTCCGCGGTGATGCCCACGGTGACCGCATCGGGGAGGCCACCCGCGGGCAGTGCGCCGCTGGTGGGCGCCGCCGTGGCCAGGTTGATCTGCCAGAGGAAGTCGGGCCCGACGGTGGTGGCGTAGCTGACGTTGGGCGCCCCGTCGCCGTCGGTGTCGATCCGCACCAGCACCTGCGAACCGGGCTCTCCCTTGCCGACGAGCGTGGGCGTGCGGCTGTTGACGAACGGCGAACCGGTGTACTGGAGCGTGCCGTCGTTGCCGATCGGCGCTCCGCCGCCACCACCGTCACCGCCGCCACCGCCGGCGGCGAGCCCGGCGATGGCAAGCGCCCCGAGGCCGTACCAGGCCATGCGCGGATCGAAGCTGCCCTGGTCCGGCGGCGGCTCGGGTGGCACGTACGACGGGTCGTAGAGCACGAAGGCGCCATCGGCCAGCGCCCCGATCGACGCGGTCGCCGGTGTCACGGCAACGGGCGCGGACTCGAGCGACGGCTGGACCTCGAGCGTGCAGGGGCTTCCCGCGCTGCAGAGGGTGTAGAACTCGGCGAACTCGACCGTCGTCGCCTCGCCGGCGGAAGGAGGAAGGCCGTCCACCACCAGGCTGTTGTCGATCCGCTTGACCGTGATGCCCGGAGGCGAGAGGCCGGTCTGGTCGTCGAAGATGCGGTAGACGTCGCCCACCCGGACGGTGAAGCGGTTGCTGCCCGGCTGCAGGCGGATCCGCGAAAGCGGCCCCTCCGCGGGCTTGATCTCGAGAGTCAGTGCCATGTCGCAGCGCCAGTTCGTTGCGCCGCTATGGTACCGACCCTCAGGATCAAGGGGTCGGCTCGAGCGGCACCAGTGACGACATCGTTGCCGCCGTGGACAAGCCGGCGTCGGCCGTGATCGCCTGCGTGATCGACACGACGTCGCTCGCGACGGCGTCTGTCGTCAGGGACGCGATGGCGATCGCATCCGGCGGCTCGGTTGCGCCGATCAACGCGTACGTGAACGGCACCGCGATGGGTGTGGCATTCTGGGCGGCATCGGAGACCGTGACGGTAGCCAGATCGCCCATCCCGGGAAGGCCCACAGCCAGGAACGCCGTTGGACCAGTGGTCCAGGAACCGTCGGCGGCGACGACGGCGGACACCGTGTTGGCGCCGATGGCGACCGTCACGCTGCTGCCGGCCTCGACGCTTCCCGGGCCCCCGGTCACCGCGAACAACTGGCCGACGTTGACGACGTTGTCGACGTCCACGACCGTTCCCACCGCGGGCGAAGGAGCCACGGTGTCCACGGTGACGTCGTGGAACTGCTGGGTCGGATTGCCCAGCGCATCGGTTGCCACGACAGTGGCCTGGACGACCGCGCCAGGGTTCGGTGCGACCGAAAACGGCGACGTGATCCAACCGCCCGCGCCGTCCGCGACGACCGTCAGCGTGGCGCCTCCCCAGGTGACGCTGACCACCGCGCCCGCTTCCGTGCTTCCGCTGAAGGCGACGCCGCCGAGCGACTCCGCGAGATTGACGATGTTGTCGACGGCGACCGGCGCTATCGTCAGAGGCGGCGGCGTGACATCGACCACCACCAGCGGCGAGCCCAGCGGCGCGGAGGCATTGCCCGCGCCATCGGTTGCCACGACCGTGACCGCATGGCTTCCGGTAGGGGGGAGGTTACCCGGCCCGAAGGTCACCGCCCAGTTGCCGGCGGCGTCGGCGGTTCCCTGGGCCGTCTGTCCACCCCAGGTGACGTTGACACTCGAGTTGCCCTCGTTCACCGAGCCGTTGACGGTGATGCCGCTGGCCGGGTTGTCAGCCAGGGTGACGACGTTGTCCCCGGTCACGGGCGCGATCGAGATCACCGTCGGCGGCACGGTATCGATCGCGACCTGGCCGCCCACCGCATTGGTGTTGCCGATGACGTTGCTCGCCGCGATCTGGTAGGACACGCTGCCCGACGGCACCTGCGGTATCTCCGCAGCGGCGATCGGGATCGACCATTCGCCGTTGCCATCCGCGGTGACCGGGCCCTTGGCGATGCCGTGCCAGTTCAGGGCCACCGTGCCGTTCGGGTCCGTCCTGCCGGATATCGAGAATCCCGTGGCGGCCATGCTCGCGTTGATGTCGCCGACGCCCGAGAGATTGTCGAGGCGTGCCGGCGCGGTGTTGACGGTGACGCTCGCCTCCGTCGCGGGCGAGTTGTTCCCGGCGAGATCCTGGACCACCGCGCTGATGGTGGACGATCCGTCGCCAGGGATCGAGGCCGAATCGAACGGGGTCGTCTGCCAGTTGCCGTTGGCATCCACGACGGCGGTGCGCACCTGCGCGCCCCAGTTCACGATGACCGTCGCCCCGGGCTCGGCGGTGCCGGCCACCGCGACGCCGCTCGACTTCTCGGCGGCGTTGACCACGTTGTCGGTGGCGACCGCGGCCAGGACGGCCGGCGCGGGCGGCACGCCGTCGTAGGCGAGCACGAAGACCGGCAGGCTGCTGTTGCCCTGGTCGGTGGTGGCGGTGATGCTGACGTTGCTGGCGTCCGGCAGTCCGCCTGGTGGGAGCGCGCCGCTCTCCGGCGGAGCCGACGCGAGGTTGACCGCCCACTTGAAGTCCGGGCCCGCCGTCGTGGTGTAGGTGACGTTGGGAATGTTGTCGCCGTCGGTGTCGATGCGCACGGTGATTCGCGCGCCCGGCTGCGCCTCGCCGGTGATCAGCGGCGTGCGGCTGTTCACGAAGTGCGAGCTGGTGAGCTTGAGCGTTCCGTCCGGCCCGCCGCCGCCGCCACCGCCGTCCCCACCGCCACCGCCGCCGCCGGCGGCAAGCCCGAGCACCGCCGCGCCGCCGAGGCCGTAGACCGCGTACTTGAGCGAGGTGCTGTCCGCGAGCGAAGGGGCAGCGGGCGCGGTCTCCGCGAAGTCGCGGTCATAGAGCACGAACGAGCCGTCGGACAGTGCCCCGATCGGTTGTGTCCCGGGCGTGACCGTGACCGGCGCGCTTTGCGGACCGCTGTCCACGGTGAGGGTGCAGGGGCTGCCCGCGCTGCAGACGCTGTAGAACTCCGGGAACTCGACCGTCGTGGGCGCGATGTTGCCCTGCGCCGTGTCGAGCCCGTCCACCACCAGGCTGTTGTCGACGCGCTTGACCGCGACGCCCTCCGGCGTCACGCCGGTCTGGTCGTCGAAGATGCGATAGCTGTCGCCGAGGCGGACGGTGAAGCGGTTGTTGCCGGGCTCGAGACGGGTGCGCGACACCAGGCCGTCCGCGGCCGTGATTTCGATGAAGAGGGCCATTGGGGCTCCGCCGGTGCAGGATGCAGGATGGTAGCGAAGTCTCGGCGGACGGGTCGGGGCCGTGCCCTGCGCCCTTACAAGTCATAACAGAATCGAGGACGCCGGCTGCATGCGCGGCCATTAGGGCGCCACCTTGGCGTGGCCAAGAAAAAAGCCCTGCGTCGGCAGGGCTTCGGGGTAGTGGAGGGGAGGGCCCGGATCAGGCGTAGGCGGCCAGCGTGTCCTTCATCTTCTTCAGTGCCTTCGCCTCGATCTGGCGGATGCGCTCGGCAGAGACGCCGTACTCGTCGGCCAGGGCCTGCAGGGTCAGCGTACCGCCGTCGTCCTCGTCACGCAGCCAGCGCGACTCGACGATCCGCCGGCTGCGCGGATCGAGCGACGAGAGCGCCTCCGAGATCCCCTCGGTCTGCATGCGATCCTGCTCGAGCCCTTCCAGGATCTCGGTGGGATCGCTGTCCGCCGCCACGAGATAGGAGATGGGCGCGTACTCGTCCTCGCCGTCGTCCACCGACGGCTCGAGCGCCATCTCGTGGCCGCCCATGCGCATCTCCATCTCGACCACGTCCTTCTCGCGCACGTTGAGCTGCTCGGCGATCTCGGTCACCGCCTCGGGCGAGAGGGTGGCATGGTCCTTCTTGAGCGAGCGCAGGTTGAAGAACAGCTTGCGCTGCGCCTTGGTGGTGGCCAGCTTGACCAGGCGCCAGTTGCGCAGGATGTACTCGTGGATCTCCGCCTTGATCCAATGGATCGCGAAGGACACCAGGCGCACGCCGCGTTCCGGGTCGAAGCGCTTGACGGCCTTCATCAGCCCGACGTTGCCCTCCTGGATGAGGTCGGCATGCGGCAGCCCGTACCCGAGGTACTGGCGCGAGATGGACACCACCAGGCGCAGGTGCGAGAGCACCAGGGCGCGCGCGGCATCGAGGTCATTGTCTTCGCGCAGGCGGCGGCCGTAGTCCGACTCTTCCTCCGCGCTCAGGAGCGGCAGGCGATTGACCGCCGCGATATAGGCATCGAGATTCCCCAGCGACGGCACCGCTGCCATGATGCCGGCATTGGGGCGTGTAACCAGTGCAGTTGTCGCGCTCATTCAGGGACTCCTCGTTCCGATTGTTCCACCCACTTGATCTTAATGACTCACGGGTTAGATATTAGCACTCAAGCGCCCGGAGTGCCAGTGGAATCTGCCAATCGGCGCGATTGGCTGAAACAATCGGAAGTTTTTCGACCATTGGTTTTAGGCTTTCTCCGGGTCGCGCCCTGGCGGTGCAACCCCCGAGCCTGTCCCAGCGGGTCAAGCCGGCCCGGGGTGAGTCGCCCGAGTGGAGTCCCGCCGGCTGTCCCGCTAGTACGCGTTCGGGTCCCTGAAAGCCACCATGACGGTCTTGGCGATGATTTTCAAGTCCAGCCGAAGCGACCAGTGGCGCAGGTACTCCAGGTCGTAGCGGATGCGCAGCTCCATCTTCTCGATGGTGTCGGTCTCGCCCCGGGCGCCGTTCACCTGGGCAAGGCCGGTGATGCCGGGCTTGACCTTGTGGCGGATCATGTAGCCCTTGATCATCTTGCGGTACATCTCGTTGTGGGCGACCGCATGGGGACGGGGGCCGACCACGCTCATCCGGCCCTGGAGCACGTTGAAGAACTGCGGCAGCTCGTCCAGCGAGGTCCGCCGCAGCAGGCGGCCCACCGGGGTGATGCGGTCGTCGTGGCGGGTGGCCTGGCGCACGACGTTGCCGTTCTCCTGCACCCGCATCGTGCGGAACTTGTAGACGTTGATCTCCGAGCCGTCCAGCCCGTAGCGACGCTGCTTGAAGATGACGGGCCCGGGCGAGCTCAGCTTGATCGCGAGCGCGATCAGGATCATGACCGGCGTGGTGAAGACGAGGGCCAGCGTGGCGATGATCAGGTCCGAAAGGCGCTTGAGGACCCCGGTGGTGCCGTAGAAGGGCGATTCGCAGACCGCCACCACGGGCAGGCCGCCGACCGAGTCCACGCGCGCCTGGATCAGGTCGAACATGAAGATGTCCGGCACGAAGTAGATCGAGGCGGTGGTGTCGCGCAGGTCCTCCAGCAGCCGAAGGATCCGGGGCTGGGAGGCCATCGGCAGGGCGATGAAGATCTGGTCGACCCGGTTGGCCCGCACGAATTGCGCCACCGCGCTGAATCCGCCGGCGACCGGCGCTTCCAGCACCTCGCCCAGCCGGTCCGGCGTGCGATCGTCGAAGAACGCCATGATCCGCGTCTGGGAGAGCGGATCCTCCTGGATCTTGGCCGCGAGCGCCCGGCCGAGGCTGTTGGCGGCGACCACGATGGCGGTCTGCTCGGGCCGCAGCGCGACCAGCTTGCGCAGCGCCAGCGGCGAGACCCAGTGGGCCGAGGCCTGGATCAGGGGCGTCGCGATGATCCAGGCCGCCAGGACGTTCTGGTCGAACTGGCGCAGCGCATCGATCATCAGGCCGAAGAGCAGCAGCAGCCCGATCACCAGCCCCCAGCTGCCGAGGAGCTGGCGGATGAAGCCCGGCTGGTACATCCGGAACGGCACGCTGCCCGGGTAGGTCAGCGAGAAGGTGAGCACGGCCAGCACCATCTCCTGCGCCCGCAGCGGCTCGCCGGCCGCGACCGTGGCGCCGAGCAGACAGAGGACGGCAATCATCGGATCCACGATCGACTTCACGAGCGTGAAAACGCTGCGGCTTCCAGTTCGGATCGGGACGATGGAAGAAGCCAAGGAGGTGCTGTTCGTTCCGCGCATCGACGCGTCGTGCTTGGTAGTTGACTTGTAGAAAAGCTGCTAACTTAGTGCGGGCATCGCGTCATATCGAAGAATTGACGCCCGTTCCGGCGGCATCCCGTGGGCGTCAGCCGCGCTTTCCCGCCGACTTCGAATGAATGAGTGTCGCCCAAAGCACGAACCCGCTGGGGGCACTTTTCCGCACTTCGTTATTAATACGACAGGATCGTCATGAAACTAAACAATCGCTACCTAGTTCGTGGTAGAAGTCGCACTCGGTTACTTCTCCTGCTGGCCGGCACGGCCACCGCGGGGTTCACGAGCACGGTCGCGATGGCGCAGGACGCCGAGGGCGACGTCATCAGCCTGACCGCCGGCGTCGGCATTACCCGCGACAGCAACGTGCTGCGCATCTCCGACCAGGCCGATCCCCGCCCGTACGGCAGCGACAGCCGCAGCGATACCATCCTCAACGGCCGCCTCGGCATCGCCTTCGACCGGCGGATCAGCCAGCAGCGCCTGCAGGCCAGCGCCCAGGTCCAGGGCTTCAAGTACAACGAGTTCGACGACTTCGACAACATCGGCTACGACGCTGGGTTGAACTACGACTGGGTGATCGGCCGGCCGTTCTTCGGCCGGGCGGGCGGCCGGGTCTATCGCTACCAGCCGGCGGTGCAGGACCGCAACATCGGCCAGACGGTGGTGGACCGCAACGAGGTGGAACGGCAAACCGTATACCTCAACGGGGGCATCCGGTTCACGCCGTCCTGGTCGGCGATCGCGGGCTGGGACCTGGATCGCCGGCGCAACACCTCGTCGCTCTACGAGGATTCCGACGCGGACTACAACTCGGTGGAGGCGGGCGCCCGCTATGCGCCGGGGACGGGGCTGGAGGTGGACTTCGTCTACCGACGCACCGACGGGGACTACAAGTCGCTCCAGGTGAACGGCCCCGACGGCCTGCCGCTCCTGGGCGGCGCGCGCAGCAGCGACTTCAAGCAGGACGCGATCCTGGCGCGGATCTCCTATCGTCCGACCGACGACAGCCGGATCGCCGGACGCATCGGCTACACCGATCGCTCCTACGACGTGGACAGCAGCCGGGACTTCAGCGGCCTCACCACCGGCTTCGACATCGAGTTCGCGCAGAGCGGGGCGGTGCGGTGGCTGATCTCCTTCGCCCGCGACATCGAGCCGGACGACTCCGCGATCACGGCCACGTATGCCGATGCCAAGTCGTTCGCGCTGCGGCCCACCATCCAGGCAACCGGCAAGATCAGCGTGATGCCCTTCTTCCAGTACGTCGATCGCAAGTTCAAGGGCGAGGGCGGCGGCAACCAGCGGGAAGAGGACTTCCAGGTGTTCGGGGTGACCGTGGACTACGAGATCCGGCGCAACCTGAACGCGCTGCTCGACCTGCGCCGGGAAAAGCGCAACTCGAACATCGACTTCCTGGACTTCGACGCGAACATCGTCTCGCTGGGCCTGCAGGTCCGTTTCTAGCCCTGGGCACCGGGGGCGGTCGCTCCCGGTGATCGGCCCCGTTTTCCCGGTGTCGGGCCGTTCCCGGGCGGCCCGACAGCGGAACCCGGCCCGGCGTTCCGTTGGAGACATCCTTCACGCGGTGCCGCGATCGCGGGCGCTATGATTGGCGGATCCGGTCATCGCGCCGCGGACGTCGTTCGTTTCGCTATGAACCCGACCCGGAATCTCCGGGCCGCTCCGAATCCCTCCTGCAACATAGGACCGAACCCATGCTTCTTTCGCGCCTGACGAAATTCTGGGTGACGCTGCTCGCGCTGCTCACCCTGTCGCTCGCCGCGCAGACCGCCGCGGCCCAGGGCGGCCGCAACGACTACACCCTCGGACCCGGCGACGTCCTGCGGATCCAGGTGTTCCAGTCGCAGGACCTGACGGTGGAGGCCCGCATCTCCGAGAGCGGCGTCATCTCGTATCCGCTGCTCGGGGTGGTGAAGCTGGCCGGCCTGTCTCCGCAGCAGGCGGAGAACCTGATCGCGACGCGGCTCAAGGAAGGCAAGTTCCTGCAGAACCCGCAGGTGACTCTCAACGTCCTGCAGTTCCGCAGCCAGCAGGTGTCGGTGCTCGGCCAGGTGGCCCGGCCCGGCCGCTATCCGCTGGAGACCACCGGCATGCGGCTCTCCGAGATCCTCTCGGTGGCCGGCGGCGTCGCGCCCACCGGCGCGGACTCGGTGATCCTCATGACCACCCGCAACGGCCGTCCGCAGCGGCTGGAGATCGACCTGGTGGACATGTTCACCACCGGCGACCTGAGCAAGGACGTGGTGCTGCAGGCCGGCGACACCATCTACGTGAACCGGGCGCCCAACTACTTCGTCTACGGCCAGGTGCAGCGTCCCGGCCAATACGCGCTGGATCGCGGCATGACCGTGGCGCAGGCGATCGCCAAGGGGGGCGGCCTCACCCTGCGCGGCACCGACCGCGGGGTGCGCCTGCATCGCCGCATCGGCGAGCGCAACATCCAGGTCCTGGAACCGAAGCTGGACGATCCGGTGAAGGCCGACGACCTGATCTTCGTGCGCGAAAGCATCTTCTGACGGATTGCATGACCACCGCCACCCTCGAGCCCTCTCCGTCAACTGCCGCCTCGATGCAAAACGCGCAACCCGCCGCCGTCCGCGACCTGACCGCGGCCGCGGCTACCCGGGCGAAGTGCCGCTTCTGCGCCACCCCGCTCGAGCACACCGTCGCCAACCTGGGCATGTCGCCCATGGCCAACGCCATCCGCAAGCCGGAAGAGCTGAACCGGATGGAGCCGTTCTTCCCGCTGCACGCCTACGTGTGCCACGAGTGCTTCCTCGTCCAGCTGGAGGAGTTCCAGAGCGGCGAGGCGATCTTCTCCGACTACGCCTACTTCTCGTCGTACGTGCAGGCGATGCTCGACCACGGGCAGCGCTACGCCGACGACATGACCGCGCGCTTCGGCCTGGGGCGCGAGAGCAAGGTGGTGGAGATCGCGGCCAACGACGGCTACCTGCTGCGCTGGTTCCTGCCCAAGGGCATTCCGGTCCTCGGCGTCGAGCCCGCGGCCAACGTCGCGGCCGAGGCGGCCAAGCTCGGCATCCCGATGGAGGTGCTGTTCTTCGGCCGCGAGACCGCGCTGCAGCTCAAGGCCAAGGGGCACGCGGCGGACCTGATGGCGGCCAACAACGTGGTCGCGCACGTGCCGGACCTGAACGACTTCATCGCCGGGTTCGCGGCGCTGCTCAAGCCCGCGGGCGTGGCCACGTTCGAGTTCCACCACGTGCTCAACCTGCTCACGCGCAACCAGTTCGACAACATCTACCACGAGCACTTCTGCTATCACTCGCTGCTCACCTTCAGCCGGATCCTGGCCCACCACGGCCTGGCGGTCTTCGACGTCGAGGAGATCCCGAACCACGGCGGCTCGCTGCGGGTGTATTGCCAACTGGCGGAAAGCGGCACCCAGCCGGCGTCGCCTCGGGTCGCCGCCATGCTCGACCGCGAGCGGGCCGCCGGGCTCGACACGCTCGCCCCCTATCTCGCGATGGAGGAGCGCATCCGCGAGGCCAAGCGCGGCCTCTGGCGCTTCGTGCTGGAGGCGGCGGCGCAGGGCAAGACGATCGCCGCCTACGGCGCGCCGGCCAAGGCCGCGACCTTGCTCAACTATGCCGGGGTGCGCTCCGACTACATCCAGTACACGGTGGACCGCAATCCGCACAAGCAGGACCACTTCCTGCCCGGCACGCAGATACCCATCCACGCGCCGGAACGGATCGCCGAGACCCGCCCGGACTACCTCGTCATCCTCGCCTGGAACCTGAAGGACGAGGTGATGAAGCAGATGGCGCACATCCGCGAATGGGGCGGGCGCTTCGTGGTGCTCATCCCCGAGGTCGCGATCTACGACTGAGCGATCCCGGCGGGCCCCGCCTTGGGGCGCTCACAAACCAAACGGGCCGCACAGCCAATGGAAACCCTCAGCAACACCGCCGCCGCGCTGCCGCAGGCCGCCCGCGGCAGCGGGCAGGCGATGCACGACTTCTGCGCCGAGCTCTACCCGCTCATGCGCAGCATCACCGGGCAGGGCGTGCGCGCGACGCTCGCCGGCATCGCGCGCCACATACCGCTCACCGTCACGGAGGTTCCGTCCGGCACGGCCGTGTTCGATTGGACCGTGCCCCCGGAATGGACCGTGCGCGAGGCCTGGATCGCCGGTCCCGACGGCCGGCGCATCGTGGACATCGCCAACCACACGCTGCACCTGGTGAACTACAGCGCGCCGTTTCGCGGGCGGATGTCGCTCGCCGAGCTGCGGCCGCGACTCTTCTCGCTGCCGGACCGGCCTGACTGGATTCCCTATCGCACCCAGTACTTCAAGGAGGACTGGGGCTTCTGCCTGGCGCATTCGCAGCTCGAGGCGCTCCGGGAGGGCGAGTACGAGGTCTGCGTCGACACGACGCTGGCGCCCGGCTCGCTCACATTCGGCGAGTGCGTCCTGGCGGGCGCGAGCGACGAGGAGGTGCTGGTTTCCGCGCACGTCTGCCATCCGTCGCTCGCCAACGACAACCTCTCCGGCATCGCGGTGGCGACCTGGCTCGCCCGGGCGCTCCAGGACGTGGAGCGTCGCTACACCTACCGCTTCGTGTTCGCCCCCTCCACCATCGGCGTCATCACCTGGCTGGCGCAGCGCGAGGCGATCACCCCGCGCATCCGCCACGGGCTGGTGGTCTCCGGGGTCGGCGACCCGGGGGACTACCACTACAAGCGCAGCCGCCGCGGCGATGCGGCGATCGACCGGATCATGACCCACGTGCTGGGCCGCAGCGGCCTGCCGCACGAGGTCATTCCGTTCATGCCGTACGGCTACGACGAGCGGCAGTACTGCTCGCCCGGCTTCGACCTGCCGGTGGGCTGCTTCTCGCGCTCGACCTACGGCAGCTATCCGCAGTACCACACCTCCGCCGACAACCTGGCGCTGGTGCGCCCCGAATGCCTGGAGCAGTCGCTGCAGCTGTTGCTTCAAGGGGTGAGCATCGTCGAGCGCGACCGGCGGCTGGTGAACCTGAACCCGAAATGCGAGCCGCAACTGGGCCGTCGTGGGCTCTATTCGCTGACCGGCGGCCACAACGAGGCACAGCGTTTGCAACTGGCGCTGCTGTGGGTGTTGAACATGTCAGATGGTCTTAAGACTTTACTTGAGATATCGGAGATGTCCGGCCTACCGTTCGACCTCGTATTCGAGGCGTCCGTTGCTTTGGCGCATACCGGGCTGGTGCGAGAGGAAGTAGGATGAGTTGCTGATGTGAAACCGAATGTGCGTTAGTGCCACGGACGAGCGCCCGCGCACCCTTATCCTGAGAAGATGAAGAAGTACGCAGATCATGCGGTTGTCGCGATGGTGGAGCGCGTCAACTTCGAGAAGTCGCGGGCCATGCGGGCCCAGGTCCACGCGGTCATCCCGGGCGGCGCCCACACCTATGCCAAGGGCGACGACCAGTTCCCCGAGCGCTCTCCCGGCTACATCGCCCGCGGCAAGGGTTGTCACATCTGGGACGTCGACGGCAACGAATTCATCGAGTACGGTATGGGGCTGCGGGCGGTCACCCTGGGGCACGCGTACGCCCCGGTGGTGGAGGCCGCCTACCGGCAGATGCTGCTTGGCAACAACTTCAACCGGCCGGCGCTCCTGGAGCTGGAATGCGCGCAGATGCTGCAGTCGCTCGTGCCCAGCGCCGAGATGGTGAAGTTCGCCAAGGACGGCTCCAGCATCCTCACCGCGGGCATCAAGCTCGCCAGGGCCTACACCGGCCGCGAGCTGGTGGCCATCTGCAGCGAGAGCCCGTTCTTCTCCTACAACGACTGGTTCATCGGCCTCACGCCCATGGATGGCGGCATCCCGGCGCTGGAGAAGTCGCTCACGGTGACCTTCGGCTACAACGACCCGGAGAGCCTCGAAGCGCTCTTCGAGCGCCATCCCGGCAAGATCGCGATCGTGCTGATGGAGCCGGCCCGGGCCACCGAGCCGAAGGACGGCTTCCTGCAGAAGGTGAAGCGGATCGCCCACGAGAACGGCGCGGTCTTCATGCTGGACGAGACGATCAGCGGCTTCCGGTTCGACAAGGGCGGCGCCCAGTCGATCTACGGCGTCACGCCGGACCTTTCCTGCTTCGGCAAGGCGATGGCGAACGGATTCTCGCTGTCGGCGCTCACGGGGCGGCGCGAGATCATGGAGCTCGGCGGCCTGCATCACGATCGCGAACGGGTCTTCCTGCTTTCCACCACGCACGGCGCGGAGCATCCGTCACTCGCCGCCGCGGTGGAGACGATGCGCATCTATCGTGACGAACCGGTCATCGAGCACCTCTATCGGGTGGGCGAGCGGCTGCGGCAGGGGTTCGAGGAGGCGGCGCGGGACGCCGGCGTGGAGCGCTACCTGCGCATCAACGGGCGGCCTTGCAACCTGCTCTTCTCCACCGCGGATCACGACGGCAAGCCGTCCCAGGCCTTCCGGTCGCTCTTCCTGCAGGAGCTCATCCGCTGGGGCGTGCTGGCGCCGAGCTTCATCGTCAGCTATTCGCACGAGATCGACGACATCGACTACACCGTCGAGGCCATCCGCCGCGCGGCGCGCGTCTACGCGCAGGCGATCGACGCCCGCAGCACCGACGGCCTGCTGGTCGGCCCGCCCACCAAGACAGTCTACCGGCGCTACAACTGAGCGGTCGCCACCTCCGGCGCCTGCCTGGAACGGAAAAGGGGTGGCTCGAGCCACCCCTTCTTCGTTGGAAGTGCCTGCCGGCGCGGCGACCCTACGCCTCCACGGGCTGCGGATGGCCCGGCATGTAGATATCCTGCACTTCCTGCGGAATGTGCTCCAGCGTGCTGCCCTTCAGGTAGTCGTTGATGGCCGAGCCGGTGCACTTGGAGTCGACGTTGCGCGCGCCGCGGCGGGCGATCAGGTCGCCCAGGTGCACGCAGCGGAAGTCGATGGAGAAACGCGTCTGTCCGGTCTGGTTCGGGATGGACGAATGCAGCTGCGCCGCCGAGAACAGCATCATGCCGCCGGGGGGCGTCACCACGACGGTCTTCGGCTCGAGCGAGAGCTCTTCCTGGGCATGCGGCTGCGGACGCGTGTCCTTGCCGACATGCTCGGCCGCGTTGAACCGCATCCGGGCATTCCACTCCTGGTAGTTGTAGGTCTCGGAGTCGTTCATCACGCTGCGACCCCAGTAGTTGGGGTGGAAGGCCATCGCGTTGCCCGGTTCGATGTCGAAGATCGGGATCCACCAGTTGATCTGGCACATCGGCGCGGAGTACCAGGTGTCGCGATGCGGATGGAATGCGTACGCGATGCCGGTGGTCAGGTAGTCGTTGCTGGTGGAGCTGCGCATCCGGGGAATGTCGAAATGCGTCTGGTCCAGGTCGCAGCCGATGGCCGCCAGCATCCGCGGGATGATCTTCTTGCACTCGGGATGATGGATGAAGGCGGGCTTGAGCTTCGCCAGGATCTGGGCGTATTCCTTCACGTCGTAGCGAAACTGCGCCGTGCGCGGATCGATGCCGGGGAACGCCTCCGCGATCAGCTTGCGAGCCAGCTCCACCAGCGCCATGGAATGCTCGTTCGCCGAGTAGACGAAGACGTCGCCGTCGTAGAGCCGCTCGCGACGGCTGTCGTCGTCGAGCTTCCGGTCAAAGTGAATGACTGTCATGATTGCCGTCCGCTATTGCTG
>JAEWGX010000025.1 GCA_023388075.1 Pseudomonadota bacterium | reverse complement strand
AGGCTACTGCGGCGCCAAGGTCTACACGTCGTTCCGGTCGCGCTTCAGCTTCGTCATCCTGCTCTTTTCGATGCAGGATGGCAAAGTACTGGCTAGCTTCGATGCCGGCAGCCTCACCCAGCTCCGGACCGCAGCCGTATCCGTGCTGGCAGCCGAGCAGCTCGCACGCAAGGACTCCGCAACGCTAGCCGTCTTCGGAACCGGCATCCAGGCGGCCGGTCACGCCCGGGCATTCGCCCAGCGGTTTCCGATCGCGACGATCCATGTGGTTGGCCGCAGCGACGTCGATGCCTTCGTCGATCGGATCGGGCGGGAGACCGGCGCGCGAGTCGTACGATCTCGGGTCGAGGACGCCGTTGCGGCGGCCGATATCCTGGTTACTGCAACCCGGTCGTCCGAGCCGCTGTTCGACGGACGGCTGGTGGCACCGGGATGCACCATCGTGGCGGTGGGCTCCTCGCGGCCGCAGGCGGCGGAGCTTGATTCCGTTGTCGTCTCACGCTGCGAACGCATCGTCGTGGAAGCGGTCGAGGCCGCCCGTCACGAGGCGGGAGACTTGTTGCTGGCCGAGCGGGCCGGGGTCGACCCGTGGAGCAGGACGAGCGAGCTCGGTGCCATACTGGCTGGCAATGCGCCAGGTCGCCGTTCCGATGAAGAGATATTGCTCTTCGAGTCGCTGGGATGGGCACTCGAAGATGTCGCCATTGCGTCGTTGGCTTACGAGCGGTTACGTGAGAGAGGCGCGTTCGAAACCCAAGCCTGAGGACAGGAGATCCGATGCAGAACCTAGCGAAGTACCGGATGGCAGTGATTGCAGTGGTCGCCGCATTGGCCGCGCCCTTCAGCCTCGACGCCGCCGCCCAGGATTGGCCGAGCAAGCCGGTCAAGTTCATCGTTCCCTTTGCCGCCGGCGGTGTGACTGATGTCGTGGTGCGAGCCATAGCGCCGAAGCTGGGCGACGCGCTTGGACAGCCGATCGTTGTCGAGAACCGCGGGGGCGCCGGCGGAACCTTGGGCACCTCGCTCGCCGCCCAGGCGGCGCCGGATGGATACACGTTCGTCACGCCGGCAGCGAGTCACGCTACCACCCCCGGACTTTACTCGAAGCTGCCGTTCGATCCGGTCGGTGATTTCATCGCCGTCACCCAATTCGTGACAGTGCCCTATATCCTGGTCGTCAATCCGGAATTTCCGGTGGCCAACGTGAGCGACTTCATCGCCCTTGCGAGGGCCAAGCCGGGGACGCTTACCTATGGATCTGCTGGCAGCGGAAGCTCCAATCATCTCGCCGGCGCCTTGTTCGGCATGATGGCGAACATCGACATCGTGCATTCACCGTACAAGGGAAGCGCACCGGCATTGACGGACCTGATGGGAGGGCATATCGCCTTCATGTTCGACCCTTTGAATACCTCCGTGCCGCATCTCAGGACCGGAAAGCTCAAGGCGCTGGGGGTAGGGACCGCGAAGCGGGCGAGCGCCGTACCCGATGTCCCCACGATCGCGGAGAGCGGGCTCGAGGGCTTTGAGGCCGCCACGTGGATCGGGTTGTTGGCTCCGGCGGGCACTCCAAGCGCCATCGTCGATCGGATGAACAGAGAGGTCCTAAAGGTGCTGCAACTGCCGGAGGTTCGTGAGCGGCTTTCGGCGCAGGGTGCTGAACCGGTGGGCAGCTCTCCCGCGGAGTTCGACGCGTTCATGAAATCAGAGATCTCCAAGTGGGGCGATGTCATCCGGAAGGCCAAGGTGCCCATGGTCCAATGACACGAATCGGATTGATTGGACTGGGCAGCATCGGCCAGCTGGTCGTTGAAGCCGCTGCCGAACTGGGAGAACGGGTCGAGATTGCGGCGGCGCTGGTGACTGACAGCAGACGGCAAAGACCTGCGGGAGGCCCCCGATGCGTGACGACGTTGCCGGATCTACTAGCGACGCGACCCGACGTCGTGATCGAGTGCGCCGGGCACGCAGCATTGGCCTCGCATGGAACCGGTGTGTTGCAGTCGGGCTGCGATCTGGTACCCGCGTCCATGGGGTTGCTTGCCGATCGCGTAGTTCTCACGAGCTTTCGCGATGCTGCGCGGGTCGGCGAGAGCCGGATCCGGATTCCTAGCGGTGCCGTGGCAGGCATTGACGCGATCCTGGGCGCGCGCTACCTTGGACTGGACTGGGTTCGGTACCGGTTCGTGATGTCCCCGGCAGCTTGGCAGCACCCTGTCGCATCGGAAGGTTCGCCGCCCGGACGCACGCCGACGGAAGCGATCGTGTTCCAGGGATGTGCCGCGGATGCTGCGCGAAGGTTTCCCCGACATGCCAATGTCACGGCGACGATCGCCTTGGCGGGATGCGGTCTGGAGCAAACGGCGGTGGAGTTCGTCGTCGACTCGACGATCGTGCGCAACCGGCACGAGATCGAGGCGGCGGGATATTTCGGCAAGCTGTCCGTCACCGTCGAAGGGCAGCGGATCTCCGAAGCTTCGCCTTCGTCGCGCCTCGTAGCCGGAAGTCTCCTGGCTGCCGCCATCTCGGGGGCGCCCACCATCTACTAGAACAGCGCCACTGACATGGCCTTCACCGAAGTCTCCCGCCTCCTCGCGCAGAAGTGGACCGATGACCTCGTGCCGCGCCTGGTGGAGTACGTCCGCATCCCGGCGCGTTCGCCGGCCTTCGATCCGTCCTGGGCGGCGCACGGCGAGCTGGATGCGGTGGTCGCGAGCGCGCGCAACTGGGCGCAGGCCCAGCCGATCGCCGGACTGGTAGTGGAGATCGTCTCGATCCCGGACCGCACGCCCTGCCTCTACTTCGAGGCGCCGGCGACCGGCGGGCGCTCGGGCGACGGACGATCGGTGCTCTTCTACGGACACCTGGACAAGCAGCCGGAGATGACCGGCTGGCGCGAGGGATTCGGCGCCTACCAACCGGTGATCGAGTCCGGACGGTTGTATGGACGCGGCAGCGCGGACGACGGCTATGCCGTCTATGCGGCGCTCGCGGTGATCCAGGCGCTGGATGCGCAGGGCATTCCGCGGCCCCGCTGCGTCGGCCTCATCGAGACCTGCGAGGAGTCGGGCTCGCCGGACCTGCCGGCGTATCTCGAGCTGCTCGCGCCGCGCTTCGGCGAGGCCGCGCTGGTGGCGGGGCTCGACTCCGGCTGCGGCAACTACCACCAGCTCTGGGTGACGACGTCGCTGCGCGGTCTGGTGGGCGGCGTGCTGACGGTGGAGGTGCTGACCGAAGGCGTGCACTCCGGCAACGCAAGCGGCGTCGTGCCGTCCAGCTTTCGCGTCGCGCGGCGCCTGCTCGACCGGCTCGACGATCCGGAGACCGGACGCCTCCTGCCGGCCGAGTTCTCCGCACTCATTCCCGAGGAGCGAAGGCTGCAGGCTGAACGGGCCGGTGCCATCCTCGGCGACACCGTCTGGCGCCAGTTCCCGTGGGCTGGCTGCGACCATGCAAGCGGCGCGGCGCCGTCCCATGTCATGCCGACGACGACCGATCCGGTGGAGGCGATCCTGAACCGCACCTGGCGCGGCGCGCTCTCGGTGACCGGCGCTGAGCACCTGCCGGGGCTGGGGAGCGCCGGCAACGTGCTGCGACCGAAGACCGCGCTCAAGCTCAGCCTGCGGCTGCCGCCGACCGTGGATGCGGCCGCGGCCTCCGACGCGCTCGGTCGCATCCTGCAGCAGGACCCGCCGCACGGGGCGCGGGTGCGGTTCGAGCCCGAGTCACCTGCGAACGGCTGGAACGCGCCGGCGACAGCGCCCTGGCTGCAGCGCGCCGTCGAGACGGCGTCGCGGGAGGCGTTCGGCCGCGAGGCCGCGTGGATGGGCGAGGGCGGCACCATCCCGTTCATGGCCATGCTGGGCGAGCGCTTCCCCGAGGCGCAGTTCCTGATCACCGGCGTGCTGGGGCCCGGGTCCAATGCGCACGGGCCGAACGAGTTCCTCGACATCGCGTATGGGCAGCGGTTGTCGGTGGCGATCGCTTCGGTGCTCGCTGCCGCGTAGCGCTACGTTGGGAAGCGCCTGGGAGGCGCGGGGCGCTCTCCAACGAAGAAGGATCAGCCGAACCCGGGACGAGAGCGAGTCAGTTGCAGATCCCGAGAATCCGCTCCTGCTGCGTGCAATCCCGCCGCTGGGGCGCCGTGGCCGCCGCCGCGGGCGTTGCGGTGGCACTCCCGATGCACGCCTGCAGCGGCCGGCTGGTGATCGGGTAGTAGCTCCAGCCGCGGCCCACCGGCGGCATCTCGAGCTTCACTTCCTTCCACTTCGGATGCCCCTCGGCCTGCAGGCGGCCGAAGTTGTCGCAGAGCGACCGGGCGAAGTCGGCGAGGTACTGGCGCGTGTGGGCCTGCTCGTAGTTGTAGGTGATCAGGAATGCCTTCACGGCGAGCGAAGGAACGTCCTCGGTGAGCAGGTTGGGGTAGTGCGACTGGCGGATGGTGGCGTTGAAGTAGGTCTTGAGCACCTCCTCGCCGCCGGGCGCGCCGGGATCGAAGCGCAGCAGCTTGATCAGCGAGCGGGCCTCCGGCTTCATCTCGGAGAACACCTTGGCCGGCTGGCCGGCCACCACGATGACGACGTCGACGCTGCGGTCCGTGACCAGGCTGGAAAGTCCTTCCTCGTTGGAAACGAAGCGGGCCTTGTCGTCGGCGACACCGGCGCCGAAGAGCGCGCGATAGAGCGTCGCCGAGGTGAGGGCGGTGCCGCTGCCCAGCGGCCCCATGGCGATGCGCTTGTCCCGGATCTCGTGGACATGGTCGAACGGCGCGTCGCGCCGCGCGACGAAGTAGATCTCCTCGTTGTAGAGCGGAAGGATCAGGCGCAGCGGCGTGATCAGTCCGCGGGCCTCGCGGTTGCCGGAAGCCGCCAGGTCCACATAGGCCTGGTAGACGTCGGACTGCACCAGGGCGAACTTGACATGCGGCTCGTAGCGCAAGCGCTTCACGTTCTCCGCCGAACCGGCCGAAGGCAGCGACTCCAGCTGGATGTCGGCAGCCGGTGCGACGAACTTCGCCAGGTCGCGGCCGATCTCGATGTAGGTTCCCCGCGGCGAGGCGGTGACGATCTTGTACTCGATCGCCAGCGCCTGTCCGGCGCAGAATCCCGCCAATGACGCGACGGCCAGGTAGCGGACCAGTGCGGCCAGTCCGAGGCGCATTGCGACCGGCGCCTTCATTGCGCCACCCCGCCGCACAGGCCGAGCGCCTGCAGTTCGGCGCGGCAGCCCGTGGTGCCGGCTGGCACGACGGGCCCGTCGGGCCCGGCGGACGCCGGCCGCGCAGGGGACGCGGCAGCCTCGGGGGACGGGGAATCGCCTTGCGCCGGCGTGCCGGCGGACTGGAGGGAGTCGGTCGTGCTCATGGTGCCTGGCGGGGTGGAGGGGGAATCGGATGCCGCGAAGGAGCCGGGGAGTCGGTCGCCTCCGGCGGCGAGGCTGGATGCAACCGGCATGGCCGGGAGAGGACCGGCGACGGCTTGCGCGGACGGCGGCGCGGCGTCGGTCGAACCGGCGGACAGCACGGTGGCGGCCACGGCCGGACCGGGCGTCGCCGCTGCCTCGGTCGGACCGGGCTGCGCGGCGGCCACGGCCGGAGCAGGCTTCGTGGCGGCTTCGGTCGAATCGGGCGCCGCCGCGGTTTCGGTCGGAGTGGGGGCCGCCACGGCTTCGGTCGCATCGGGCGCCGCGGCTTCGGTCGGAGTGGAGGCCACGGCCGGATCGGGCACGGCGGCCGCTTCGGCGCGTGGGCTCGCCTCCGTCGCCTGCGGAAGGAGGATCTTCCGGGGTGACGCGACCTCGCGGACGGTGTCCCGAGTGCCGGCGTGGTCGATCAGGAAGAGCAGCGCGACGACGATCACCAGCCCGATCAGGCTGAGCACGATCACGGGCAGCGACTGCGAGCGGCGCGGCTGGGCTGCCGCGCGAGGGGCGAGCGGCGCCGTCCTGGTGCGGGCGGCAACGGGCATCGCGTCGACCGGGCCGAAGCGGGCAGCCGGGTCGCCGCGGTCGGGGTTGCGTGGCACCGACCGGCCTGGTGCCTGAAGGTCGCGATCGTGCCGGGGCGGCAGGACGAGCGCCGCGGGAGCGGCGTGCTCGCCGGCACGCTCGCTTGCCTTCTCGATCAGGCGCCTGGTGGCGAGCAGCGCGGGGGAGGCCGCGTCGATCGTGTTCGAGTCATGAGTCGCTGCCGGAGACGACGTTGCCGGCGGTTGCTCCGTCGCGCCAGCCTCGCCCCGAGGATGGGGGTGGCGGGCGACTGCCCACGGAATGTCGACCTCGATCATCGGCCGCACCGGGAAGGCGGCCTGGCAGGCCGGGCAGTGGCGTGCCTGGGCTACGGCAACCGCACCGCAGTGGCGGCACGGCTTGAGGTGCAACGCCGCCCCGCAATCGTTGCAGTAATTCGTCCCGACCGGATTGGGATGGTCGCAGTAGGCGCAAGCCTGGAATTGCATGTTGCAGTGTGCGGCGATTTCCGCAAGATTACTGCAGCAGCGCGCGAATCCCCAGCGATTTCAGCCGCCGGCACTGTCTCCCAGTTGCCTGTCGGCCGCAACGAAGCGATCGATGAAATGATCGACGTCGCCGAACTGCCGCGCGAGCATGGTGAGCCGCTTGAATGTGTGAGAAATCTTCAATTCCTCGGCCATGCCCATGCCGCCGTGCAGCTGCACCGATTCCTGCGCGACCTTGTCCGCGGCCTTGCCGACGAGCACGCGCGCGGCCGCCACCGCCTTGGCCCGTTCGGCGGCGCTGACCTGGCCGGCGGCCGCGGCGTCGACCTTGGAGCAAGCCAGCGCCGCCACCGAGCGCACCTGCTCCAGCTCGACGAAGAGGTCGACGATGCGGTGCTGCAGTGCCTGGAAGCTGCCGATGGTGGTGCCGAACTGCTTGCGCGTCTTGAGGTACTCCAGCGTGGTGCGGCAGGCGAAATCCACCAGGCCGACGGCCTCCGCCGCGAGCAGGGCACTGGCGAAGTCGCCCGCGTCCTCGAGCGCTTCCCGGGCCGCCTTGCCGGACGCGAGGCGCTGCGCTGCCTGCGCGCGCACGCCGCCGATCCGCAGGTCCGCGACGCGCTGGTCGTCGAGCGCGCGCACCGCGCGCAGCTCGATCCCGGGCGTCGAGGCCGGTAGAAGGAACACCGCGGCGTCGGCCTCGTCGGCCGGCCCGCCGGAACCGGTTTCCACCAGCAGCCAGTCGGCGCCGGCGCCGCCGGTCACGCCGGTGCACCTGCCCTCCAGGAGCCAGCCGTCGCCATCCCGGGTGGCCGAGCACGGTCCGTCGTCATGGGCGGAGGCGCGGGCCCAGGCGATGCGCCGCTCGCCGGTGATGGCGCCCTGGAGCGCGTCACCCGCGGCCTTCCTGGAATCGCCGTCGCCCGCCGGGAGCGACCGGTCGAGCAGCCGCGCGGCTACCAGTTGCGCGAGCACCGGCTCCACCACCAGCGCATCGCCCAGCAGCGCCATCGGGCGCATCAGATCCACCGCACCGCCGCCGAATCCGCCGGCCTGCTCGGATACCGGCAGCCCGAGGATGCCCAGCTCGGCGAACCGCGCCCACATCGCGGCGCTGAAGCCGTCGGCCGAAGCGATGATCGCGCGCCGCTGCTCGATGTCGTACTGCTGCGCGAGCAGCCGCTCGAGCGAATCGGCCAGCTGGCGCTGTTCGTCGGAGAGTTCGAAGTCCATGGCGGCGTCCGTGTCTCGATGGCTACAGGCCAAGCATCATCTTGGCCATGATGTTGCGCTGGATCTCGTTGGAGCCCGCATAGATCGACGTCTTGCGGAAGTTGCCGTAGCGCAGCCCCAGGCGGGCGGTGACCGCCTCCGCGTCCGCGTCGCCGTCCGCCACGATGGCGTCGGCTCCGGGTCCGCGCAGCGCGGCAGGCCCGCAGGCATCCATCATCAGCTCGGTCAGGCGCTGCTGGATCTCGGTGCCCTTGATCTTCAGCATCGACACCTCGGCGCCAGGGGGGCGGCCGCCGCGCATCTGGTCCAGGAAGCGCAGGTTGGTGATCTCCAGCGCCATCAGGTCGACCTCGAGCTCCGCGATCCGGGCGGCGAAGCGGGCGTCCTCCAGGAGCGGCCGGCCATTGCGGCGCTGGCCCTGGGCGAGGCGCTTGAGCGCGACCAGCTCGCGCTTGGAGCCGCCGATCCGGCCGGTGTTCAGGCGCTCGTGGCCAAGCAGGTACTTGGCCACCGTCCAACCCTTGCCTTCCTCGTGAACCAGGTTCTCCACCGGCACCTTCACGTTGTCGAAGAAGACCTCGTTCACCTCGTGTCCGCCGTCCATCAGGATCAGGGGGCGCACGGTGATGCCGGGCGTCTTCATGTCCATCAGGAGGAAGCTGATGCCTTCCTGGCGTATCGCGGTGTCGAAGTCGGTGCGCACCAGGCAGAAGATCCAGTCGGCGAAGTGCCCCATGGTGGTCCAGATCTTCTGGCCGTTGACCACGTAGTGGTCGCCCTGGCGGTCGGCACGCGTCTTGAGCGATGCCAGGTCGGAGCCCGAGCCCGGCTCCGAGTAGCCCTGGCACCAGAAGTCCTCGCCGTGATAGATGCGCGGCAGGAAGCGCTCCTTCTGGGCCTCGGTGCCGAAGCGGATGAGCACCGGCGCGCACATCGCCAGGCCGAAGGGCACGAGCGGCGGCGCGCCGGCAAGCCCGCACTCCTCCTCGAAGATGTAGCGCTGCACCGCGTTCCAGGCGGTGCCGCCCCATTCCTCCGGCCATGCCGGCGCGACCCAACCCTTCTTCGCCAGGATGCGGTGCCAGGCGAGGAGATCCTCGCGGTCGAGCTCGGCGTAGCTCACCACCTTCTCACGCAGGTGAGGCGGTATGTTCGCCTCGAGCCACTCGCGCACCCCGGTGCGGAATGCTTCCTCCTCGGCGGAATAGTTCAGGTCCATCCTGCGTTCTCCTGCGTTCATGACTGGCGGCCGCGCCCGGCGGCGGGGCCGCGCAGGCGCCGCCGCCGGACCGTCAACGATAGTGCTCGGTGACGACGGCGATCGAGCGGGTGATCGCCTCCTGCGGGGACATGTCCGGCGGCGCGAGCGCCTCGACGCATGCTACACGACCCGGGAATGCCGCCCGAAGCGCCGGGCCGGCCACCGCATGGATCGGATTCGCGGCATCGAGCGGGGCGAGCTCGAACTCCGCGATCTGGACATGGCGCACCAGCGGCGCGTGGCGACGGGCCACCGCCGCCACGTCTTCCGCGGCGAGCGCGGCGCAGCCGACGTCGAACACCAGTCCGAATCCGCGGCTCGCTACCCGCTCCACCAGGGCCGCCGCTTCGTCGTGGTCGACCAGGAAGTCGTTGCCGTAGCGTTCGCTGATCGGCTCGATGCCGAGGCAGACGCCGAGCGCGGCGGCTTCCTCGCCGAGCGGGCCGAAGAAGTCCGCCGCCCGCTCGAGCGCGCGTGCGGGGTCGAGGCCGCGACGCAGGCGGTTGCGCCACGAGCCGAACACGAGCTGCGTCGCGCCGAGCTCGACGGCGATGCGCAGGTTGGCCCGCAGGTGCGCAGTGGTCCGTTCCCGGACCGGCGCGTCGCCGAAGATGTCGAGACCCTCCGTGCCGTGCAGCAGCGACTGCATCCCGGTGATCGCGATGCCGCGCTCGGCCCACCACCGGCGTATGTCGCGCCATCGGGACGGAGCGGCCGCGACGATGTCGTTCTCGTAGCGCGTGGGCGCGACATCGATCGAATCGATGTCGTGCCGGGCGAGCAGCCCGGCGGCGGCCGGATCGAACTCGGCCGTCCAGAGCAGGTTGGACAGTCCCAGGCGCATCAGTGCAGCGTGAAACGGTAGGCGAAACCGACCAGCAGGGCAGGCTGAAAGGTGCGCTTGACGATCGGGCTGTCGGCCGCGGGCCCGACGAGCTTGACCAGGCTCAACCGCGCGAGCCACACCCAGTGCGAGGTCGGCTCGCCGACCAGGCCGATCGAGGCACCCACTTCCCGCAGTCCGGCCCGTGGGCGGTAGAGCGGCAGGCCGCTCGCGGCCTGCTCCGCCGGGCCGATGCCGAAGCTGTTGTCGAGGGACTTGCGGTCCGCGAAGGTCATGCCGACATCGGTGGCGAGCAGCAGGCGCGGCCTGAGCTGGTGATGCCAGCTGATTCCGATCGGCAGCTCCAGGCCGCCCTGGCGGCCGAGCAGGTCGCCGACCAGCAGGGCGGTGATCTGCAGGTCCGGGTTGATGTAGTAGCGCATGCGCAGCCGCCCGATCAGGGTGCCGCGCAGCGGCTTGAGGCCCTTGGCGGCGTCCTCCTGGCTGATGTCGCGGCCGCGATTGATGGAGGCGCCCAGGCCGAACGCGAACTCGTTGCGGCGATAGAGCGGGCCGGTCAGGCCGGTCTCGGCGGCGCGGCTGGAGCTCGCCTGGGAGCTTGCGCGCGCGACGCTGGAGGTGCTGATCGAATAGCCGCGCCAGACGATGCGCGCGGCGGGGGCCAGCGCGTATCCCATCTCGTCGGAGCCCGAGTAGGTGGGAGAGTACGAGCCGGCCATGCCGATGGTGAAGCGGACCTCGTCGAGCTCCGGCTCGTCGTCGATCGGCGGGAGCGTGGTCGCCCGCTCGCCGGGAGTGGTCGCGCGCTGGGCGGCCGTCGGCGCGACGGCGAGCAGCGCGCATGCGGCCACGACGCTGCCGGCCGCGATGCGGCGCCGAGGCCTTGCCGCCGGGGCCGCCAGGCGGGCGAGGGGCGCCAGCCATCCGCCGAGGTTGACGCTGCGCACGGCGGGGCGCGTAATCGGCCGACTTCCCGGCCGGGGTGGCGTGCGGCCACGGAGATACTGCTTCATATGTCGCATTGTGACGATAGCGGGCGCGGGGGGTCCCAATTCGTGGAAAATAGGGGGCGAATCCAATCGCTCCTCCACGCGGTGGGCCCTCGGGCACCGAAGCCGTCTCCGCCGAACGAACCCGGGAAGCTTGTTCAACAAAGCATAGTAGCGTCTTGAATACAGATTCTCTGCTGCGGTCGGGATCGGCCAGCCTGCGGGTGTTGCTTATCGAGGACGATCCGGCGTGGCAACATCTCGTGTCGGTCGGCCTCGGCGAGCGGGGCATCGACGTGCAGGTGTCGGACTCGTTGTCCAAGGCGCTCGCCGTCATCTCGCGGACCACCGCGGACGCCATCCTGGTGGATGACGCCTTGCCGGACGCCGATGGCTTCCAGGCGGTCGCCCGGCTGCGCGAGCAGCTCGAGTCGCGCCCCGTGCCGATCGTCATGCTGTCCGGCCGCGACGACGACGCGCTCATCGACCGGGCGTTCCAGAGCGGTGTCAGCGACTTCTTCCCGAAGTCGCATCAGTGGACGCTGCTCTCGGAGCGACTCTTGCACCTGGTGCGGGCCGCCCAGGCGCAGGCGGCGCTGGACGACAGTCGCCAGCAGCTCGACCGGGTGAAGGACATGGCGTCGCTCGCGCAGGAGAGCGCGCGCAGCATGCGCGAGCAGACGCATCGCGACCAGCTCACCGGCCTCGCCAGCCGGACCGGTTTCCTGCAGGCTGGCGAGGAGATGCTGCGCCAGCCGCGGCCTCCGGGTCACTGCGCCGCCGTGCTGCTCGTCAACATCGACCGTTTCAAGCGCCTGAACGATTCGCTTGGCCAGAAGGTCGGCGACCGGGTCCTGGTGGAAGTGGCGCAGCGCCTGCAGCACGCCTTCCGCAACCTCGCCGTGTCGATCGACGAGGACGGGCAACCCGAGGGCCACCGACCCGGCCTCGTGATCGGTCGCCTCTCCGGCGACGAGTTCGCGCTCATCTTCCCCAACCTGCCCTCGCAGGCGGCGGCCGAGAAGACCGCCGACATCGCCTTCGCCCACCTCCGGCGCCCGGTGTCGTTCGAGGGCCTGGACATGCTGCTGCGCTGCTCGATCGGCATGGCCGTCTATCCGCGGCACGGTCGAAACATCGAGATGCTGCTCGCCAAGGCGGACGTGGCCCTTGGCATCGGCAAGCGCCAGGGCGGCAACACGTCGGTGATGTTCAGCCCCGAGTTCGGGGAGAACCAGCGCGGCAACTTCGACCTGGAGTCCGCGCTGCACACGGCGGTGGATCGCAGCGAGCTGGTCCTGCACTACCAGCCGATCGTGGACGCCCGCAACGGCCGCGTGAGCGGCGCCGAGGCGCTGATGCGATGGATGCGCGGGGGGCAGCTCATCACGCCGGCATCGTTCATCCCGCTGGCCGAGGAGAACGGCCTGGTGTTCCGGATGGGGGAATGGGCCATCTCGGAGGCGCTGCAGCAGGTCCGTCGCTGGCAGCTCCGCGGACTGGGCCTGACCAGCGTCTCGGTCAACATCAACGTGCGCCACCTGGTGCAGCCCTCGCTCACCCGGGCGGTGACCCAGGCGCTGGAGGCGACGCAGCTTCCGCCCAGCACGCTCACGCTGGAGCTCACGGAATCCGACGTGATGCAGGACATCGAGAAGGCGCTGACGGCGCTGCGGGTGCTCAAGGACCTGGGCGTGCGGCTCGCGCTGGACGATTTCGGCACCGGTTACTCGTCGCTCGCCTATCTCACGCAGTTGCCGCTCGACCTGCTCAAGATCGACCGGTCCTTCATCCAGGAGATGCAGATCAACCCGCAGCAGCTGATGGTGGTGCGCGGCATCGTGGCGCTCGGCTCGGCGCTGGGTCTCACGATCACCGCCGAGGGGGTGGAGAATCGCGAGGAGCTGATCGCGCTGCAGAAGATGGGATGCCAACTGGTTCAGGGCTACTTCTTCACGCGGCCGCTGACCGCCACCGACTTCGACACCTGGTGGCGCCAGACGCGGGCCAATCCGGGGCTGCTGGTCGCCACCGGAACCGGGAGCCACGATGCCATCGTCGTCTGACCTGAAGCGCGCCGCGGCCGAGGCGGCGCTGCGGTTCCTCACGCCGGGCCGCGTGGTCGGCGTGGGCAGTGGATCCACGGTCGCCTTCTTCATCGAGGCGCTGGGTCGGCGCGCTGCCGATTTCGCGCAGGCCGTATCGTCGTCCGAGCGCAGCACGGCGCTGCTGCGGGAGGCGGGCATCTCGGTGCTGGACCTGGACGACGCCGGGCCGATCGACGTCTACGTCGACGGCGCCGACGAAGTGGATCCGTCGCTCGCGCTGATCAAGGGGGGTGGCGGCGCGCTCACGCGCGAGAAGATCATCGCCCAGGCGAGCCGCACCTTCGTCTGCGTGGTGGACGCTTCCAAGGAAGTGCCGACGCTCGGGCGCTTCCCCCTGCCGGTGGAGGTGATCCCCATGGCGCGCGGGCTGGTGAGCCGCGAGCTCGAGGCCCTTGGCGCCCGGGTCACGCCGCGGGCCGGTTTCGTCACCGACAACGGCAACCTGGTGCTGGATGCGGCGGGTCTCGCCATCGACGATCCCGATGCGCTCGAGGCACGCATCAACCAGTGGCCTGGCGTGGTGACCGTGGGCATCTTCGCGCGACGCCGGGCCGACGTGCTGCTGGTGGCGGGCGAGGGCGGGGTGGTGGAGAAGCGCGCTTCGGCTCCGGCCAGAAGCGGCGGGGGACGATCGGCGCCGAAGCCGGAAGCTTCCTAAGCCGCGGGGTCCGGCGGCACGTAGCCCGCAGGCTTCTCCGCGCCCTCGCCGAAGAAGTACGCCTCCATCTGCTGCGCCAGGTACTTGCGCGCCCGGGCGTCGGCGAGGTTCAGCCGGTTCTCGTTCACCAGCATGGTCTGGTGGCGCAGCCACCCCTGCCACGCCTCCTTGGACACGTTCTCCCAGAGCTTCCTGCCAAGCTCCCCGGGGTAGGGCGGAAAGTCCAGGCCCTCGGCCTCCCTTCCCAGCTTGACGCAGTGGACCATGCGCGACATCGGACACTCCACGGATTCGATGCGCCCATTCTAGCCCGCGCGCGTCACCCCAGCCGTTGCCGCGCCAGGGCCACCCCCTGTCCCAGCGCGTGGAGCTTGCGCAGCGCGACGTCGCGATCCATCGGCGCGAGGCCGCAGTTGGTGCAGGGCATGAGGTGGCGCAGCGGCACGTAGTCGAGCGCCTGCTCGATCGTGTCCGCCACCTGCTCGGGCGTCTCCACCACGTCGGTGGCCACGTCGATCACGCCCACCATCACGTCCTTGCCGTCGAGCAGCCGCATCAGGTCCGGCGGCACGCGCGAATGGAAGCACTCGAGGCTCACCTGGTCGATGCTGCTGGCCGCCAGCGCCGGGAAGACGGTCTCGTACTGGCGCCATTCCTCTCCGAGCGACGCCTTCCAGTCGGTGTTGGCCTTGATGCCGTAGCCGTAGCAGATGTGGACCGCGGTGGTGCAGCGCAGGCCCTGGACGGCGCGCTCGAGCGCGCGCACGCCCCAGTCCGCCGCCTCCTTCAGGTAGACGTTGAAAGCCGGCTCGTCGAACTGGATGACGTCGATGCCGTCGGCTTCCAGCGCGAGCGCTTCCTGGTTGAGCAGCTCGGCGAACGCCATCGCCATCGCCTGGCGGTCGCCATAGAAGCGGTCGGCCACGGTGTCGACGATCGTCATCGGCCCGGGCAGCGTGAACTTGGTGGCCCGGGTGGTGTGGGCGCGCAGCAGCTGCGCCTCGGTCGCGTGGACGCGGCCTTCGAGCCGCAGGGCCGAGACGACCTGGGGGACCATCGCCTCGTAGCGGTTGTTGCGGATGCCCATGCGCACCTTGTTGCCGAAGTCGATGCCTTCCACGCGCTCCAGGAAGCCATGCACGAAGTGCTGTCGCGACTGCTCGCCCTCGCCGACGACGTCGAGCCCGGCATCCTCCTGGTGCTTGATCCAGAGCAGGCTGGCATCGGCCTTGGCCTGCTCGAGCTCCGCGCCGGAGGCCTTCCACTGCGGCCAGAGCCGGTGCGTTTCGGCGAGCCAGCCGGGCTTCGGCAGGCTGCCTGCGATGGATGCGCTGAAGACGCGACGCGACATGGACAGCCTCCTAGAGATGCTTCAACAGCACCAGCGACTTGCGTTGCCAGTTGTAGAGCTTCTTGCGGGCGACGGGGAGATCGTCCACGCTGCCGAGCACGAAGCCGCGCTTGAGAAACCAGTGGGCCGTGCGGGTGGTGAGCACGAAGAGCCGCGTGATGCCGAGCGCGCGGGCGCGCTGCTCGATCCGCCGCAGCAGGCGCTCGCCGTCGCCGAGCCCCTGGGATTCCGGACGGACCGCGAGGCAGGCCATCTCGGCGATGTTGTCCTGGGGAAATGCGTAGAGGCCCGCGCAACCGAAGATCACCCGGTCGTGCTCGATGACGGTGAAGTTGGCGATCTCGGCTTCGATCAGCGCCCGGTCGCGCTTGACCAGGGTGCCGTCTTCCTCCAGCGGCTGGATGATGGCAAGGATGCCGCCGACGTCGTCGATCGTCGCCTCGCGCAGCGCCTCGAGCGTCTCCTCGACCACCATGGAGCCGACCCCGTCGTGCAGGAAGCACTCCAGCAGCACCGAGCCGTCCATGCTGTACGGCACGATGTGCGACCGCGCGACGCCGCCCTCGCAGGCATGCAGCGCCGCGCGCAGGTAGCCGCGCGCCGGGTTCTGCACGCTGCCGTCGGCGAGCATGCGCTTGGCCTGCGCCTCCGAGACCTCGGAGATGACGCGGCCGTCGGCATCCAGGATGCCTTCGACCTCGCTCACGAAGACGAGCTTGTCGGCATCGAGCGCGATCGCGGTGGCCGCCGCGACATCCTCCATCATCAGGTTGAAGGCGTCGCCGGTGGCCGAGTAGCCGATGTTGGAGAGCAGCACGATGAGGCCGTTGTCGAGCGCGTTGCGGATCATCTGGGCGTCCACCTTCCGCACCAGGCCGCTGTAGATGAAGTCCACGCCGTCCACGATGCCGACCGGCCGCGACAGCACGAAGTTGCCGGAGATCACCCGGACGCCGGCATTGGCCATCGGCGTGTTGGGCAGCCCCTGGGAGAATCCGGCCTCCATGTCCAGGCGAATCTCCCCGGCCGCCTCCTTGGCGCATTCCAGCGCGACGTGGTCCGTGATCCGCACGTCGTTGTGGTAGCGCGCCTCCTGGCCGCGCAGGCGGAGCTGCTCGTTGATCTGCGGTCGGCAGCCGTTCACGATGACGATCCGGATGCCCATCGCGGACAGCAGGCTCAGGTCCTGGATCAGCGCGTTGATGCCCCCGAAGAGGATCATCTCCCCGGGGATGCCGATCACGAAGGTCTTGCCGCGAAAGGCATGGATGTACGGCGCGACCCGCCGCAACCAGGCGACGAACAGGTCGTTGGGCACGAGGGGAGTGGTGGCCGACGGCGGCAGCGCGGCGGCGGCGGTACCCTCCGGGTCGGGCGAGGCCCGGGGGACCGGGTACGGCTTGGGGTCGTTCATTTCGTGGCCATTATAATTTTGCGGTGAATTCGCCTGTTGCTGTTGCCGCCCCGATTGTCCGCGATCCGGGCCGGGCGCGGGGGGCGGGCGAGACGCCTGCCGAGCTGCGCCAGCTCGTGGAGTCGCTGCCGGTCACGGCGCACCGCGACGCCATCGTGGCCGCCCTTCGCTCGCATCCGGTCGTGATCGTGAGCGGGGAGACCGGCTCGGGCAAGACCACCCAACTCCCCAAGCTCTGCCTGGAGGCAGGACGGGGCCGTGCCGACCCCGGCACCGGCCGCGGCGGCATCATCGGCCACACCCAGCCGCGGCGGCTCGCCGCCACCAGCGTCGCCCAGCGCATCGCGCAGGAGCTGGGCACGCCACTGGGCGTCGATGTCGGCTACCGGATCCGGTTCGGCGAGAAGGTGTCGAAGAGCGCCCGGATCAAGCTGATGACCGACGGAATCCTGCTCGCGGAGACGCAGTCGGATCCGCTGCTATCCCGCTACGACACGGTGATCGTGGACGAGGCGCACGAGCGCAGCCTCAACATCGACTTCCTCCTCGGCTACCTGAAGCGGCTGGTGGACGGCCCGCGGCGGGACGACCTCAAGGTGGTCATCACCTCCGCGACGATCGATGCCGCGCGATTCGCCCGGCACTTCGCGCACGGCGAGACGCCGGCGCCGGTGATCGAGGTGTCCGGCCGGCTCTACCCGGTCGAGGTGCGCTATCGACCCCTCTCGGGCGGCGAGCCGGGGGGCGCCGCCCACGAGCGGCCGCGCGGCGCGGCGGCCGTGCCCGACGAGGACGACGAGACCGACCTGGCGTCGGCGATCGAGGCCGCGATCGACGAGCTCTGGTCGCAGGCGCCGGGCGACGTGCTGGTGTTCCTGCCCGGGGAGCGGGAGATCCGCGAGACCGCCGATCACCTTCGCCGCGCGGCGGCCCGGTCCGTGGCCGGCGGCGGGCGGCGCGGCTCGCGGCTGCTCGCGGCGGCGGAAGTGATCCCGCTCTTCGCGCGGCTCTCGGCGGCCGAGCAGCAACGGGTCTTCGCGCCGGGCGATGCGCTGCGGATCGTGCTGGCCACCAACGTCGCGGAGACGTCGCTCACCGTGCCGCGGATCCGCTACGTGGTCGACAGCGGGCTTGCGCGGGTGCGCCGCTACCGGATCCGCGGCAAGGTGGAGCAGCTGCACGTGGAGCCGGTCTCGCAGGCCGCGGCGAACCAGCGTGCAGGGCGCTGCGGCCGCGTGCAGGACGGCGTCTGCGTCCGGCTCTACGACGAGTCGGATTTCCTGCAGCGTCCGCGCTTCACCGAGCCCGAGATCCTGAGATCGTCGCTCGCCTCGGTGATCCTGCGGATGCGCTCGCTCGGGCTGGAGGACATCGTCGCCTTCCCGTTCCTGGATCCACCGTCGCCGCGCGCGATCGCCGACGGCTACGCGCTTCTGCACGAGCTCGGCGCCATGGACGCGGAGCGGCAGCTCACCCGCGTCGGGCGCCAGCTCGCCCGGATCCCGGCGGATCCGCGGATCGCCCGGATGCTCCTGGCCGGGCATCAGCTCGGCTGCCTGGCCGACGTGACCGTGATCGCGGCGGCGCTCGCGGTGCAGGATCCCCGGGAACGCCCGGCCGCGCAGTCGCAGGCGGCCGACCAGGCGCACGCGCGCTTCGCCGACCCGCGCTCGGACTTCCTCGCCTGGCTCGCGCTGTGGCGCTACTGGACCGCGCAGCAGGACGGGCGGGCGGCGCGCGGCGAATCGCATCGCGCGCTCGCTGCCCGGCTCGGGCGCGAGTTTCTTTCCGTGCGACGGCTGCGCGAATGGGCCGACGTCCATGGGCAGCTGGCCGAGATCACCCGGGAGCTGCGCTGGAGCACGGGCCAGGCGGCGACGCCGAAGACGCCGATGACGCCGATGACGCGGGGCAGCGGCCGGCCGGCGCCCCCGCCCGGCGATGCGATCCACCGGGCCCTGCTCACCGGGCTGCTCGGCAACATCGGCCTGCGCGCGCTGGAGGGCGGCCACTACGAGGGCGCGCACCAGCAGAAATTCTGGATCCATCCCGGCTCCGCCGTCGGCCGCAGGGCCGCCCGGACGAAGGCCGGCCCCGACGGGACCGGCCAGGCGGCCGAGCCGCAGGGCCGTGCCAGCCGTTGGGTGATGGCGGCGGAGATGGTGGATACCGGGCGCCTCTACGCCCGGACGGTGGCCCTGGTGCGCAGCGAGTGGATCGAGGCGGCCGGCGCGCATCTCATCTCCCGATCTTGGACGGAGCCGCACTGGGAGAAGCGGGCCGGGCAGGTGATGGCCCGCGAGCGAGGCGTCCTCTACGGGCTGACCGTCTATGCCAACCGGCGGGTGCCTTACGCGCCGATCGATCCGGTGCTCGCGCGCGAGCTGATGATCCGCGAGGGCCTCGTGGCCGGCGAGTGGCCGGAGGAGCTGCCCTTCATCCGGCACAATCGCGCGGTGGTGGCGGAGATCGAGCGGCTCGAGCACAAGATCCGCCGCCCCGACCTGCTGGTGAACGAGGACGCGCTCGCTGCCTGGTTCGGCGAGCAGGTGCCCCCGGACGTGTGCACCGCCGAGGCACTCGGGCGCTGGTACCGCTCGGCGGTCGCGCGGGATCCCGAGCTGCTGCGGCTCTCGCGCGACGCGCTGCTGCGCAAGGACGCCGAAGGCATCGACAACGACCGCTTCCCGCGCCACCTGGTGATGCACGGCGCCGACTTCGCCCTGGAATACCACTTCGAGCCCGGCAGCGCGAACGACGGCATCACCCTGGTCGTGCCGCTGCACCTGCTCAACCAGGTGGATGCGGCACGCTGCGAATGGCTGGTGCCGGGAATGCTGGCCGGCAAGGTGGAGCTGCTCCTCAAGTCGCTGCCCCAGCGCCACCGGCGCCATCTGCTGCCGCTCGCCGAAACGGCCGCCGGCTTCGTCGAGGCCTGCGAGCCCGACGGGCCGTTGCTCGATGCCATCGTCGCGCACCTGCGCGGCCGCCTCACCCTGGCGGTGCGGGCGGCGGACTTCCGGCCCGAGACCCTGCCGCTGCACCACTTCATGAACTATCGCGTGGTGGACGAGCACGGCCGCTACCTCGCGATGTCCCGCCAGCTCGCGCAACTGCGGGCGGACCTCGGCGCGCGCGCGCAATCGAGCTTCCAGGCGGCGTTTGCCAGGGTCGCGCCGGCCATCGTGCCGGCCCGGGCCTCGACCGGCGCCGCCGAGACCGCGGCGCCGTCCGCCGCACCGGCAACGGGCGCGGTCGCCGCACCCGCGGGGGTGACACTCGGGCGTCGATCGACCAGCTGGACCTTCGGCGACCTGCCGGAGCTGCTCGAGGCGAGCACCGCGGGCGGCGAGACGATCGTCGGCTTCCCCGCGCTGGTCGATCACGGCGATGGCGTCGAGCTGGAGGTGTTCGACGAGCCCGCGACCGCCGCGCTGCGCCACCGGGACGGCGTGCGGCGCCTGGTTCGCCTGGCGATCGCGGAGCCGGTCAAGGCGTTCGAGCGCGAGCTGCGGCGGAACAACCGGCTCGAGCTCGCGTTCGGCACGCTTCCCGGCGAGCAGGGCGCGGAGTCGCTCGCCGCGCAGGTGATCGCCGCCGCGATCGATCGCAGCTTCCTTGCCGACGGGGTGCCGACCGACGAAGCCGCGTTCTCGGCGAGGCTCGCCGAAGGCCGGCCGCGCTTCACCCTGACCGCGCAGGAGATCCTGCGCACGGTGCAGGCCGTGCTCGACGAGCATGCCGCCCTGCGGCGGCGGCTCGCCACCGTGCGCGATCAGGCGGAGGCGCTTGAAGACATCGATGAGCAGCTGAGAGGGCTGTTCCCGCCGGGCTTCGTGCGCCAGGTGCCGCATGCGCAGCTCGCGCACTATCCTCGCTACCTGAAGGCGATCGGGATGCGGCTGGACAAGCTGCGCGAGCAACCGGCCCGCGATCGCGAGCGGATGGCGGAGATGGCGCCGCTGCTCGCGCGCTGGCACCGCTGGCGGCGGGCGCTCAAGGGGGCGGCCGATCCGGACGCCGAGTCCTTCCGATGGCTGCTGGAGGAGCTCCGCGTCTCGCTCTTCGCGCAATCGCTGCGCACGCCGATGCCGGTCTCGGCCAAGCGGCTCGCGAAGGTGCTCGACAGCAAGGACATGCGCTGAGCCGCCGGGCGGCGGCTGCGATCATCGCTTCGCCGGCCACGGCGGGATCCAGCGCCAGAACACCGCCGCCGCGGCGAGCCCCAGCGCGCCGATGGTCACCATCCCGGCGGCGAGCGAGAAGAGCGCCGTGATCGCCGACAGCAGGACCGGGCCGCTGCTCGCGCCGACGTCCGACAGCATCCGCCAGATGCCGAGGAACTGGGTGCGGCCGGCGCGCGGCGAGGCGTCGGCGCCGAGCGTCATGATGATCCCCGAGCCGATGCCGTTGCCCAGTCCCAGCGCGAGCGTCACGGCGAGGAAGCTGGGAAGCCCCGTGGTGAGGGTCATCGCCATGAGCGCGCAGCCCATGAGCAGCGTCGACGGCACCGCCACCCATGCCCGGCCACGCCGGTCCATCACCCGCCCGGCCGGATAGAACACGGTCATGTCGATCGCCGCCGCGAGGCCGTAGACCAGGGAGGCGGTGGCGGGCGCGATGCCGAGTTGCTCCGCCCACAGGGGAATCACCACCTGCCGCGAGGACCTCAGCGCGCTCACCAGCAGCGCGCCGAACCCGAGCGTGAGGAACACCCGCGAATGGCCGCGCAGGATCCCGGCGATGGTAGGCTTCGGACCGCCGTCTTCGGCGGCCGACGCGCGATACGAAAGATCCGGCACGGCCAGCGCCAGGAAGCCCACGCCCACCATCGCGATCAGCGCGACCAGGTAGGCGCCGCGCAGCCCGATGAGATGGACCATGGCGGCGCCGGCGAAGGGGCCGATGAACACGCCGATGCGCATGCTGCCGGCCAGGGTCGACAGCGCCCGCGCGCGCAGCGTGATCGGCACCGCCTCGATCAGGAAGCTCTGCCGCGCCAGCGCGAACACCGAGCCCGCCATGCCCATCATGAAGACGCCGGCGGCGAGCATCGCCACGTGGCGCGCGAGGATGCACAGCACGAGCGCGAGGCCGGCGAATATCGCGGCACCCACCATGGCGCGGCGCTCGCCGAAGCGCGAGGTGACCAGCGCCGCGGGCACGTTGCTCACCAGCGAGCCGATGCCGGTGAGCGCGGCGACCAGCCCGGAGACCGCCACGCTCGCGTCGAGGTCGCGGGCGCTGAAGGCGATGACCGGGAGGATGGCGCCGTTGGCCATTCCGTAGAGGACGGACGGACCGAAGGCGGGGAGGGCGATCTCGCGCAGGCGGAAGGACGGTTCGGCCATCGGCGTCATGGTAACTGCTGGCCTCGCGTTGACTCGCCGGCGCGAACCGGGCACGCTGGCGGGCATCGGAGGGCCACATGACCCGAGACGCCATCGAAACCAGGCAGGCCGGCGAGGTGCGCCGCGTCGGCGCGCTGATCATCGGCGACGAGATCCTGTCCGGGAAGCGCCGCGACAAGCATCTGGTGAAGCTGATCGAGATCCTCGGCGAGCGCGGACTCGCGCTCAGCTGGGCGCGCTACCTGGGCGACGACCACGAGATGCTGGCGGAGGCGCTGGAGCATAGCTTCGCGACGCCCGACCTGGTCTTCTGCTTCGGCGGCATCGGCGCCACGCCGGACGACGTCACCCGGCAGGCCGCCGCGCACGCGCTCGGGCGCCCGCTGCTGCTCCATCCGGAAGCGGCCCGCCTGATCGCGCAGCGCTGCGCCGACGCGGCGCGGGAAGGCAAGGGCAGCGCCGACATGACGCTGCCGGAGAATCGCCAGCGCCTGAAAATGGGCGAGTTCCCGGAGGGGGCCGCGATCATCCCGAACCCGGTCAACCTCATCCCGGGCTTCGGCGTGGACGATCACTGGTTCGTGCCGGGCTTCCCGGTTATGGCCTGGCCGATGGTGGCGTGGGTGCTGGACACCCACTACGCGCATCTCTTCCACCGCACGCGGTACCTGGACCTGTCACTGCGCGTGTACGGCACCGCGGAAGCGGTGGTGACGCCGCTGCTCGAGTCGATCGAGGCGGGGTACGCGGGCGTGAAGGTCTACAGTCTCCCTTCGGTGGGCGAAGGCGGCGAGCGGCGACACATCGAGCTCGGCGTGAAGGGCGTCGGTATCCGGGTGGAGGATGCGTTCATCCACCTGCGCGAGGGCATCATCGCGCTCGGCGCCGAGTTCGAGGAAGTCGAAGGGGAAGCCGCAGGAGAGCCGGCTTCGCAGCCTCCTAGGCCGACGGCAGGCTGAAGTAGAAGCAGGCGCCCTGGCCGACCTTGCCACGCGCCCACATCTCGCCGCCGTGGCGCCGCACGATGCGGCGCGCCGTGGCGAGGCCGATCCCGGTGCCCGGAAAATCGTCGCTGCTGTGCAACCGCTGGAACAGCCCGAACAGGCGCTCGGAGAAGCGCATGTCGAAGCCGTCGCCGTTGTCGCGCACGAAGAAGGTGCGCTGTCCGCCCGAATGGCCGATCGAGCCGATCTGGATGGTGGGCAGCGGACGCCGGCGCGAGAACTTGAGCGCATTGCCCACCAGGTTCTGCAGCAGCAGTCTCAGCATCGCCGGATCGCCGGTCACCGCGAGGCCCTCCTGGATCGAGACGCGCGCCTTCGATTCGCTGTCCGACTGCATCAGCTCGTCCACCACGTCGCGCGCGAGCGCCGAGACGTCCACCGGAATCGCGGAGAACGTCTGAGAGGTCAGCACGGACAGATCGCGCAGCGCGTCGATCATCCGGTTCATCCGCGCCGAGGAGACCAGGATGCGTTCGAGGTGCGTCCGGGCGAGCGCATCGAGTTGCTCCGAGTGATCCTCCATGAGGATTCGCGCGAAGCCGTCGATCGCCCGCAGCGGCGCCCGCAGGTCGTGCGACAGCATCGATCCGAACGCGTTCAGGTCCTGCTGCATCTTGCCGAGGTGCACCGCCTGCCGCTTCAGGTTCTCCTGGGCGTCGTGGTACCGCGCGGCCAGCACCCGCAGGCCCTCGACTTCGGCGTCGAGCGGATCCAGGTAGACCAGCGCCTGGGCCGCGACGCCCGAGACGGAGGACATGCCGACCGGCTCGACCCGTACCGTGACCGGGCGGGTGGCGCCGAAGCGATCGACCACCTGGCCGCGGAAGCGCGCGGCGATCCCTTGGGCCATCGCTTGGTCCACGGGATCCGGCGCGGTCGCGACGGGTCCGTCTAGAACGCGCGCGAGCGGCAGGCCCGCAAGCTCGGTGGCGCTGCGGCTCAGCAGTCGCTCCAGCGACGGATTGCCGCCGCTCAACACCAGCTGCCCGTCCTGGCGGACCACGAACGCGAGGGGCTCGCGCAACGAGTTGAGCAGCGTGAGGGCGATCGAGTTCGAGCTCGAAGCCGTGTGCTGGCGCGGGAACAGCATGGCGCCGACCGCACGCCGGCCGCGGGCGAGAAGGGCGGCGAGCGGCGGAACGGCGGCAGTCGAAGCGGGGGCTGAGGCCGGCAGCGGCGACAAGGACGAGGGTAACTGCTGGTGCTGAATCATCCCGGGCGGACGAACATTCGGAGACAGGACTGTAGCGGATTCGCCGCGGCGTTGCCTCGATTTGGCCCCGGGACGGGCGTTGCGTCGGCGCAAATGCGACGGAGATCGTCCCCTGATCGGTGAATCCGGGACGGCGGGAGTCTGCAGAATCCACCATATGGAAAGCGCGATCCAGGGCAGGCCGTGAGCGATTCGAACGCGACCGTGGGCGGAGCGGCCGACGTCGCTCGAGCCGCCCTGCGCCACCTGGCGATCAACCGGATCCCGCCGACGCCGGACAACTATGCCGCGGCCTGGGAGGCGGTGGGCGGCAGCGGCGACCCCCGCACGCTGCCGATGCCGCATGCCGCGCCTCAGGCAGCGCCGGCGCGCCAGCCAGGACCCGCGCGCCAGGCACTCGCCGCCGAAGCCGCCGAGGCGATCCGCAACGCCAATCGGCGCACGCGCCTCATGGACGCCATGACGGAGTTGCTCGAGGCGGTCTGCATCGTCGTGCCGACGCTGGTGGAGGACGAGCAGTGGGTGGTGGCGCAGTTCGAAGCGGTGCGCAAGGCCGTCCGCCCGGCGCAGGGGTTGCCGGACCGCGGCGAGCTGGCGCATGCACGGCAGCTCCTGCTCGCGACTGCCGCGGAGCATGGCAGGCTGCTCGCGTTGCGCCGCGAGTCGCTCCAGGGCGTCAAGGACATGCTGCAGCGGTGGCTCGGCGACATGGGGCGCCTTGCGCGGCACAGCCAGGAGTACGGCGAGGTGCTCGGCAGCTTCGCCCGCCGCGTCCAGACTGTCGACAGCCTGGAGCAACTCGCCTCGAGCCTCGCGTCGACCATCGAGGAGACCAGCGCGCTCACCGAGAGCCTCGATACCGCCCGGTCCGGGCTGGAAGCGTCGCGCAAGAGCGCCGAGGAGCTCGAGAGCCGGGTCGAAGACCTGTCGCGGCAGCTCAGCGCCACCAGCGCCCAGCTCCTGACCGACCACCTCACCGACCTGCTCAACCGGCGTGGCCTCGAGGCGGCCTTCGAGGAGACCTGGAGCCAGTGCCGCGCGCAGGGCAAGGCGCTCGCCCTGGTGCTGCTGGACATCGACGACTTCAAGCATGTCAACGACACCCTGGGTCACCAGGCGGGCGACGAGACGCTGCGAGGGTTCGCCGCGATGCTGAAAAGCGGCCTGCGTCCCGACGACCGCTCGTCGCGCTACGGCGGCGAGGAGTTCGTGCTGCTGCTGCCCGGCGCCGGCGGCGACGGGGCGGTGGAGATGGTGCGCCGCCTGCAGCGCAACCTCGCGGAGAAGGCGCTGCTGGGCGCATCGATCCGATCCCAGGTCACCTTCTCGGCGGGCGTCACCACCGTGGCCGACGGCGATCTCGCGCAGGCGCTCGCGCTGGCGGACGATGCGCTGTACGAAGCCAAGCGCAGCGGAAAGAACCGGGTCTGCCGACGCGATCCCGCAGCCCACGGCTGAGGCCGGAGAGCGCTATTCGATCAGGTGGTGCCGCAGCGCGTACGCGGCAAGCTCGGCGTTGCTCGCGAGCGAAAGCTTCTCCATGATCCGCGCGCGGTAGACGCTCACCGTCTTGGGCGACAGCGCCAGCCGTTCCGCGATTGCGGAGAGCCGCTTGCCGCCCGCGATGAGCAGCAGCACCTGCATCTCGCGCTCCGACAGCGTCTCGTGCAACGCCGCGGGCTTGTTGCCGGTAAGCGCATCGAGCAGCAGGTGGGCGAGGTCCGGTGTCACGTACTTGCGGCCGGCGGCCACCTGTCGCACCGCCTCCACGATCTGCTCCGGTTCGCAGGCCTTGTTGAGGTAGCCCATCGCGCCCGCGCGCAGGGCACGCAGGCCGTACTGGTCCACCGCGAACTGCGACAGCATCACCACGCCGGGCGCCGGCGTCATCTCGTTCAGCGTGGCGAGCGCATCCAGCCCGCTGCGGCCCGGCAGGTTGATGTCGAGCAGCACCACGTCGGGATGCGTCTCGCGCACCAGCGCCCGCAGGCTGCCGTAGTCGCTTGCCTCGCCGACGATCGCGATGCCGTCCTCGGCGGCGAGCAGCTCGCGAAGCCCGCGCCGGATCAGCGCGTGGTCGTCGACCAGGATGACCTTGATCACGCCCGGCGTCCGAGCAGCAGGCAGAGCAGCACCACCGTGCCGGTGCCGCGATCGCCCGCCCGCGCCGCGAGGTTGCCGATCTCCACCCACCCGCCGAGTCGCTCGGCCCGTTCCGCCATGCCGCGCAGGCCGAAGGAGGCGGACTTGCGGCGGTCGGCGGCGGCGATGCCGCGGCCGTCGTCGGCGATCTCGAGCGAGAGCTGGTCCGGTGCCAGCATGAGATCGACATCGACGCGGGTCGCGCCCGCATGCTTGGCGACGTTGGTGAGGGCCTCCTGCAGCGTGCGGTAGGCTGCCAGCGCCACCGCCGGATCGAGCGGGGCATGCTCCCGGTTCGCGCGGAAGTGCACCTCGAAGGGCGCGCGCCGGCCGTAGTCGTCCGCGAGCCAGCGCAGCGCCGCGACCACGCCCTGGTCGAGGACCGCCGGGCGCAGGCGCTGCTGCAGGCGCAGGGCGCTGTCCATCACCGACGCGAGCGTCTGCTTGGCGTCGGCCGCGCGGGCGGCGCTCGCGGCGTCGCCGTGACGACCGATCCAGTCCATGTCGAGCCGCAGGGCGGTGAGGGCGCCGCCGATGTCGTCATGGATCTCGCGGGCCATCGCGAGCCGCTCCTCGTCGATCAGCGTCTCGTGCTGCGCGAGCAGCGCGCGCAGCTGCGCTTCCGATCGCTCCAGCGCCTCGCGCGCGGCCTCGCGCTCCCGCCGCGCCTCCGCGCCGGCCATCGCGTTGAGCAGCGATGGCACGAGCCGCGCGAGACGGCCCTTGACCAGATAGTCGTCGGCGCCGCGGCGCATCGCGACCACGGCCGCGTCCTCGCCCATCACGCCGGAGACGATGATGAAGGGGCAGTGCGGTTGCGCCTCCCGGACCATGTCCAGCGCCTCCAGGCTGGAGAAGCCCGGCAGCTCGTGGTCCGAGATGACCGCGTCCCAGGGGCCCGCGCCGAGGGCCCGGGCCAGCTCGTCGGCACCCTGCACCCGCAGCGCATCCACCGCGATTCCTTCGCGGCGCAGCGTCGCCAGCAGGAGCTCGTGGTCGAGCTCCGAATCCTCCACCGTCAGCAGCCGCAGCGGCGCGACGCCGGCGTCGACGCGCTCGTCGAGGCGCGGGCGCAGTGTCGGCGTGGCAGCGGAAGCAGGGGTCGGCATGGCGCGGATTGTACGGGCTGCCCGCTGCAGGCACCCGTGGGCACGCGGCTCAGGTGGCCCCCGGCCGTGGTGGCCGATCGCCTAGAGGCCGATCGCCTCCAGGACGGCGCCGACCACGCGGGCGAACGGCTGCGCCATCAGGGGCAGGCCGAGCGCGAGCAGCACCAGGCCGGCGCCGATGGTGACGGGAAAGCCGATCGCCAGGATGTTGAGCTGCGGCGCCACCCGGGAGACGACGCCGAGCGCAAGGTTGGCAAAGAGCAGCAGCGCCATGTAGGGCAGGGCGATCAGCATGCCAAGCTGGAACACGGTGGTCGCCACCGCGCCGATGTCGATCCGGGCCAGGAAGGCGCTGCCGGTCGCCCCGACGGGTGCGGTCTCGATGCTGTGCACCGTGGCGGCGACGAGGAGGGCGGGCCCGTCGGCGGCGACGAACGCCGCGAGCGACAGCGTGCCGAGCAGGCGACCGACCGCGTTGCTGTTGGTGCCCGAGCCGGGATCGAAGAACCCGGCGAAGGAAAGCCCCATCTGCAGGCCGATGATCTCGCCGGCCAGCTCCACCGCGGACAGGATCATCCGGGCCACCAGCCCGATGGCGAGCCCGGTCATGATCTCGGCGGCGAGCAGCAGCCAGATGTCCGGATCGTCGAACGAAGCCCGGGTCGGGGAGAGAGGGGCGGCGACGATCGCGACCAGGAGCGCCGTGGCGATGCGGATGCGCGTCGGAAAGGAGCGGGCCGAGAGGATCGGCGCCGCGGTGAAGATGCCGAGCACGCGGAAGAACGGCAGCAGGAACGTGGCCAGCCAGCCGAGCAGCTGCGACTCCTCGATGGAGAGCAAGGGCCGTCTCCGGGGTCAGAAGCCCGGCTGGCCGTTGACCACGCCGGGTATCGCCAGCAGCACCCGTTGCAGGTAGTCCGTGAGGGTCGTCAGCATCCAGGGACCCGCGAACACCAGGGCGATGCCGGAGAAGAGCAGCTTGGGCACGAAGGAGAGCGTCGTCTCGTTGATCTGCGTGAGGGCCTGCAGGATGCTGATCACCAGGCCGACCAGCAGGATCACCGCCAGCAGCGGCGCTGCCGTCACCAGCATGACCTCGAGGCCCTGGCGGCCGAGGGTGAGGACGGTTTCAGGGCTCATCGGCGTGTCCTCCCGCGGCTCGCCTGCTCATGGACTGAAGCTCGCCACCAGGGAGCCGGCGAGCAGGTTCCAGCCGTCCGCAAGCACGAACAGCACCAGCTTGAACGGCAGCGCCACCAGCACCGGCGAGACCATCATCATCCCGAGCGACATCAGCACGCTGGCGCAGATGAGGTCGATGAGGATGAAAGGGATGAAGACCATGAATCCGATCTGGAAGGCGGTCTTGAGCTCGCTGATGACGAAGGCCGGCACCAGCACGCGGATCGGCATGTCCACGGGCGCCACCGCGGCTTCGCCTTCCACCGGCACCTTCGCGATCCGCGCGAAGAGATCGAGGTCGCCCGCGCGCGTCTGGCGCAGCATGAACTCGCGCATCGGCCCGGTGCCGCGGGCGAGCGCCTGATCGAGCTCGATCGCCTGCTCGGCGTAGGGCTTGTAGGCGTCGACATAGACGCGCTCGAGCGTCGGCGCCATCACGAAGGCGGTGAGGAACAGCGACATCCCGACGATCACCTGGTTCGGCGGCGCGGCCTGCAGCCCGAGCGCCTGGCGTACCAGCGAGAGCACGATGATGATGCGGGTGAAGCTGGTCATCAGCAGCAGGACCGCCGGCAGGAAGGAAAGCGCCGTGAAGATGAGCAGCGTCTGGATCGGCACCGACCAGGTGGTGCCGCCGGCCGTCTGCGTCGACTGCAGCGACAGGAGGCTCTGGGCGACGGCATCGACCGGAAGGAGCGCGGCCACGACCGCGCAGAGCGCGACCGTCGCGATCGTGATTCGATGCCTCATCGGGACTTGAGCCGCGCCAGCACGTCGGCGAACTGCGGTCGCGTCGCCGCCGGCAGCTTCGGCGCCGTGGCGAGCTCGGCCAGGGTGTTGATGGACCCGGCCGTGATGCCCACGAGAAGCCAGCGGTCGTCCACCTTCACCACGGCAATGCGCTCGCGCGGGCCCACTGCGATCGAGGCGGCGAGGGTGAGGGGACCGCTGCTCGCCGCCGGCAGCTGCGAGAGGCGCTTCACCAGCCACAGGAGCAGCGGTATCGCCGCGATGACGAGCAGCAGGACCGCGAAGGAACCAAGCGCGGAGGTCATCGCATGCCCAGGTGAATGCGTGGCAGGCGCCGATGGCGCTTCGGGAGGCGTCCCATCATCAGGAACGGTTCAGGCGCCGCATCCGCTCGGCGGGCGTGACCACGTCCGTCAGGCGAATGCCGAAGCGGTCATTGACCACTACCACCTCGCCCTGGGCGATCAGGTAGCCGTTCACCAGCACGTCCATGGGCGAGCCGGCCATGGCGTCGAGCTCCACCACCGAGCCCTGCGCGAGCTGGAGGATATTCTTGATGGATGTCCGGGTGCGGCCGATCTCGACCGAGAGCTGCACCGGGATGTCCATGATCCGCTCGATGTCCCGCGGGGCGGTGGCCGGGGTGTGCTGCAGTTGTTCGAGGACGTGTGGCACCGCGCTCGCGGCATCCGGATGCACCGGTGCCGACCCGATCGCGTTGGGATCCGCCTTGTCGGGCGCCGTGGCCTCGGAGCTTCTCATGGGAGTGTCGTTGCTCATGGTTTCAGCCCTGCGGCTTGTCGGTATAGGAATGCACGGTGTCGATGCGCACCGCGTAGCGGCCGTTGAACTCGCCGAACTGGCCCTCGAACACCGGGAGCTGGCCGACCTTCAGCTGGGCGTTCGTGCCCGAGTCGATCTCGATGATGTCGCCCCGGGAAAGGTTGATCAGCTCGCCGATCGTCAGCTCGACCGTGGCGAGCTCGGCCACCAGGTCCACGTTCGCCGGCTGGATCTCGCGCGAGAGCGCGCCCATCCATCCACGTCCGCTGGACTGGAGGCTCGCGTTGACAGAGGAGAAGAGCGTCTCGCGGATGGGTTCGATGGCCGTGTAGGGAATGCACAGGTGCATCGCGCCGCCCTGGTCGCCCAGGTGGATCTCGAAGCGGGCGCTGACCACGATCTCGGTCGGGGTGGCGATGTTGGCGAACTGCGGCTGCATCTCCGAGCGGCTGTAGACCAGCTCGAAGGGATGGAAGGCCTCCCAGGCCTTGCGATACTCCGTGCAGACCAGGTCGATGATCCGCCGGATGAGGCGCTGCTCGGTTGCCGAGAACTCGCGCCCGTCCAGCGCAACCGGGGGCCGCCCGGTGCCGCCGAACATGATGTCGACGATCGAGGCGACCAGCTCGGGCTCGAAGATCAGCAGCGCCGAGCCGTGCAGCGGCTTGATCTGCATCACGTTGATGCTGCTGGGCGCCATCAGGCCGCTCATGAAGGAGCCGTACTTGCCGACCACGACGGGATCGGCCAGGACCTCGGGGTTGCGTCGCATGAAGTTGAAGAGGCCGATGCGCAGGTTGCGTGAGAAGCGCTCGTGGATCAGCTCGAGGGCCGGCATGCGGCCGCGAACGATGCGCTCCTGGCGCGCGAGGTCGTAGGGCTCGACCATCGGCGGCGGCTCGGGGGGCAATTGCGCAGTCTCCTGCGCCGCCTCGGCGGCGGAGGCGTCCAGCAGCGCGTCGATCTCTTCCTGGGAGAGGAACGGCTCGGCCATCGCTACTGGACCAGCATCTGCGAGAAGTGCACCGCGACGACCGGATTGGGCATGCCGGCCGCAGCGGCCGCGTCTTCCTTCCAGCCGAGCGCGGCAGCGGTCCGGGCGCCGATCTGCGCGGCCAGCGCGAGCTTGCCGTCGAGCGAGAGCAGGGTCTTGGCGTGCTGGGAGGAGAGCAGCAGCAGCGTATTGTTGCGAACGATCGGCAGGGCGCGGGTCAGTACCGGATGGAACTCCTTGCCGGCGAGCTCGAGCACGATGCCGACCTGCGCAAGGCGCTCGCCGCCCTCGTCGGCCAGGTTGACGGTGAACGGGTCCAGCGACACGAAGATCGTCTCGGCCGGCTTCGGCGTGACCGTGGCCGCCTGCCCGGCCGCGGCCGGGCGCGTGTAGTACCAGCCGGCGCCCACTCCACCGACCAGCAGGAGCGCCACCACGGCGCCGACCAGAACGGCCTTGCCGCGTCCCTTGGACGGGGTTTCCTTGGTCTCTGGCGGTTTGCCCGCCGGCTTTGCTGCCATCGAATGTCTCGCAAGGCGATCGGGAATGCCCCGATGTCGACGAGCATTCTTGCGTCCGGGCGGCTTGGGCGATCGCGGAAGGAGCGGGGTTGCGCCCCGCCTTATCGCGTGACCGGCCCGAGCAGCCCGGAGATGGAGCGATCAGGCGGCTCGCGGGTCGCCTCGCGACGGCGTCTACCTACGCGAAGAGGTCGAGTCGGTTGCCGCCGCGCGACATGTCGGGTCGCGGCAAGTCGTGCGCGGCCGAGGCGATCGGGCCGTCGCGGTCGCCGCTGCCCGGACCGGTCGGCGATCGGCCCGTGGAGACGGCGACCGGCTGGGGCAGGCCACGCGCGCTGCCGTGCGGTGTCCCGCCGTCGCTGCCGCCATTGGCGCCCTGGCCGCCGAACCCGCTGCCGGCGTCGCCGGCGGTCGCCTGGCGGCGATCGGCGGCCTCGCCGGCGACGCGCCAATCCGCGAGGCGCACGCCCTGTTCGGCAAGCATCTGCCGCAGCGTCGGCATGGAGGCCTCGATCGCGCTGCGGGTCTCGTGCCGGTCGGCCGCGATCTCCAGCGAGGCGGCGTCCACGTCGAGCGCGATGGCGATGCGTACCGGCCCGAGGTCGCGGGGCGTCAGGTGGATCTCCGCCCGGTTGCCGCCCCGGATGACGAGTTGGGTTGCCTGTCGCGCGAAGGCTTCGGCGAAGGCCTCGTCCTGCACCGGGACGTCGATGCCGAGCGAATCCGCGCGAAGCCCGGTGTCGGCAACCAGGTCGGACCCCGATGCGGTGCCGGCCGCGTCCATCGCCGCGGCGAAGCCGGCTGCCTCCGGAGGCGGCGACGGCAGCACCGAGGAGGGCGTCGCGTTTGCCGTGCCGGTGCCGGCCGCCTGCTCCTTCCCTGCGGCGCCCAGGCGTGTGGATGCGGCGTCGGGCGCTTCGTTGCGGCGCCCGCCGCTGCGATCGGCAGCCGACGCGCGGCTGCCCGGCCAGGCGCGCGCCGCGTCCGTGGCGCCGC